>CAZUDH010000013.1:0-4569 GCA_964618945.1 uncultured Candidatus Saccharibacteria bacterium | reverse complement strand
GAGCACTGGTCTTCGGAACCAGGTGTCGCAAGTTCGAATCTTGCCGGGTGTACCACGAAAAATCCCGACCTTTAGCGTCGGGATTTTTCGTGGTTACGCCGCGCAAGTTTTGAACTTGGTTTTTGCGCAGCAAAAAGAGGTTCGGCGAAGTGAATGAAATGAAAATGTATTTATATATTTTCATGAATGAACAAAGGAGGCGCTTCGGCGTCGATATCTTGCCGGGTGTACCAAAGAAAAAAGGTTAGCTTGCCTAGCCTTTTTTCTTTGGCTGTGGTTTGAGCGTAAGCGCTATTTTACAAAATGACTACGTACGTTGAATAAAACGAACCATCCTATTGCTGTGCCCACAACTGTTGCGAGTAAAGATCCGAATCCGTATGCTGGCACAAATAAATACGCCACACCAACTACGAGGCTGACAAGAGAGCTGTAGAAGAGCAGATTCCACCCAGACTTCTTATGTTCCTTAAGTGGTTGGAACGCGAGAAACATAAATAGTGCCTGGACGGCCATAGCTATAAGTGCAACATACCACATTGCCCCTAGTTGTGACGTTGTTGTCGGCACCCCATATGCGCGACCAATCTGGTCTGCCCATTGTCCAATCTGGTTTGCATACTGCGAGGCTTGCCATGCCCCCCATAGCCCCCAGACGCTGAGGATGCCTCCTAGGAGTGCGAGCCACCACGAATTGTCGGCTAGCCACTTGCGGCCATTTTCAGGAATAGCAGGGAGTTGTTTTACTGTTTGGTCGACCCATTTTTCTAGTCCAGCTGGTTGGGTATTGTACGCTGGACCTGTTTTGGCTACTTGGTGTGACTGAGACATATAACCTCCTTTGTTATATACAAGCTATATTACTCCTATTTTTTCGTACAGTAAACAACTTTACATGTCGCCACCCTAGACAAAACTACCCCTGTTTGATATAGTGGGGAAGTTGTTTTGGGCCAGTAGCTCAAGCTGTGTCCAAGGCGCGTAGCCGCCGAGTAATATCATCAAGCACCAGGTGTTCTAACCACTACTCGTACAAAACATACGTATCACTTGAGCATGTACCTCATACAACTTTTTTTGGGCCAGTAGCTCAGCTGGTTAGAGCACCTGCCTCTTAAGCAGGGTGTCGTGGGTTCAAGCCCCACCTGGCCCTCCATAGAAAAACTCCTAGGTCTTTAGATCTAGGAGTTTTTCTATTCAAGTCTTCGTGAGACTTGAACCCACGACCTTTTGCCCCTTAGGCAAAAGAAAGTCGTGGGTTCGCGAAGCGAAGTGTAGAAACAAAAGCAGCGAAGCTATTTTTGTTTCAAGCAAGCGGAGGAGGCAGCCTGTCTGCCGATAACCCCACCTGGCCCTCCAACTAAAATGTCCCATCCTTGCGATGGGACATTTTAGTTGGAGCGATTTTACGACGAAGCTCGAACCTATTTCGATGGCTGAAGCGTAAGTGCTCAGCTCCGCCGCCTGCGTGGGAAAACCCACGCTCGCCCCACCAGAAAACCGCCCCTTGATTCATTTCTTAAGAGATTCCCCCGCCGTATATTTCTTTTTAAGTTGAAAGGGTCGGATTTCTGGTGATTCGACTAGTTCATAGCTTTTTCGAGTTTCGCCAAGTCACCATCGTCTTCAGTGCTTTCGATGTTGATACTATCGAGCATTGAATCAGCTTTAGGCAGGTCGGCCGTTTCGTTAATAAGTGGTGCTTTATCTACTGTAATTTCGTCTATCTTTGCAGGAGCTGTGGCAACTGTATCTGTCGACTTCTTGTTTGCAAGTTGACCCTGATAGCGCATATATGCAGTGTAGCCGAGGAATCCAACTAATGTGACGACTGCAAGTACGGCTACTACCTCAAATGAACCAAAACCGTTTCGATTTTTCATTACTGATTCTCCTTTGTACCATCTGCAGCTGTTGGTACTGTCGTACTTTGCACAGATTTTACACCGACAATCAGGTTCTTGACCGCAGTTTTATAGGCTTTCATTGCATCGCTTTTTGCATGCAGAGCGTCGCGTACCGCTTGAACGCTTGCTTGTGGATTATCGACATCACAAGTGAAAAGATCGGCAATAGATGTGAGAGTAACTACAGCTGCTTCAGCTGCCGATTTTTTAGTCGCTACCTCAGAGACGAGACTATCATAGTTAGCAAGTACTTTACCCTTTTCGGCATAAAACGTTTGGGTCCGTTCAGATATTTTATTGAATACTGCTATATGATTAGTGGCACGTGTGCTGATTCGGGCAAGCGCTGCTTTTATGGCTGTCTCGCGATTCTGGCACGTCTTTTGTTTGTCATTGAGTACGCGTACTTCTTTTTTGCTTTTTGCTTCTTCACGAGCTTTTACCATCTTTTGACGTTGATCAGCAATGCGTTGTTCACGCTGCTTGTTCTGTCCAAACGATTGTTTGTTGGCGTCATTTGATGACTCGGTTGGTGTTACATCTGTCTCTGTTTCACGGGTCGTTGATACAGAGCCATCATGTCCCTCATGGCCGTACACTGGTTGGACCAAAACGCCTGCGCCTAGTAACGTCATGACGGTTAGCGGGGCAATTATAATATTCTTTTTCATGTGCTCGTATGCTCCTTATGCTTACTTAGCCATAGTACCATTTACCTATCGTTCGTCAAGACGTACCATACACACCATACGCCATCTATGGTACGCTAGTAACAGATGAAATTACTTGATGGAAAAGAGCTCGCGGAGTTTATTAAAGAGCGTCAGGCGCGCCAGGTGCGAGGCTTGCGTCAGGCCGAACAGTGCATTTCCAAACTAGCAATCATACAGACCGCCGATAGCCCTATCATCGATACCTACGTGCGAATGAAACAGGCATACGGCGAAGATATTCTTATCGCAGTAGAGCACTATAAAATACCTAGCGAGGAGCTCTTTACAACAATTGATAAATGCAATACCGACGAAAGTGTGCATGGAATTATTGTTCAGCTACCACTTGCAGATCAGCAGCAAACCGAAGAAGCGGTAAATCGCGTTGCTCCCGAAAAGGACGTTGATGGTCTGGGGAAGCTTGCGCAATTTGATCCCGCGACACCGATGGCGGTTGACTGGCTCATAAACGGCTATAATATTGATCTCAAACGAAAAAAAATTGCCATTGTTGGTAATGGGCGACTTGTTGGCGCACCACTTTCGATGATGTGGAAGGCTGCCGGGTACGACGTAACAGTGTTCGACAATACTTCTCCCGCTGTAGCTAAGAGGTTGCGGCGATATGCTGTAATCGTTACTGCTACAGGCGTACCAGGACTCATTGGCTCTGATGCGATTCAGCCCGGAGCAGTTGTCATTGATGCGGCTACGGCGTCTGAACACGGCAAAATTGTTGGAGATGTTGCCGCTGACGCTCGCGGCAGAAGTGACATAACCATAACACCTGAAAAGGGAGGGGTTGGCCCCCTGACTGTATGTGCATTATTCGACAATGTTATCCGCGCCGCTCGTCGGAACGTTGAGGCTACGAAAAGCTAAAGACCAAGCGTTTCTTTGACGCGCGCAACGACTTGGCTCGGTGTCAAATCGGCCTTTACTATATAGCTTTCTACGCCTAGTTTCTTGAGGGCAGCAGGAGATTCCTCTTCGCCCATGTTCGTCAAAATAATTACCGGGATATCCTTGCCCCAATCATGTTTGCGGATTTCAGTTAGCGCCTCCGCTCCGTCCATTTCTGGCATCTGTAAGTCGAGCAAAATTATATCGGGCTTGAACGCTTCAACAAGTGCTACGCCGAGTCGACCATTCGCCGCCATTTGAACATCAAATCCATCAGATTGGAATTTCATCCGATACATCTGGCTAATAGTCTGGTCGTCTTCAATGATGGCAATTTTTGTCATACTAAAAGTATACTATTGGATGTATTTATTTGCCATCTTTTATCATATCTCGTAAGGACATAGCTAAGTATGCGGCGTACACAAGTCCTACGCCGACTGCGGGAGCATCTGTCTCGATTGCACGCGTAAGGCTTTCGCTAGATGAAGCACCTAGGGCCAGAACTCCTGCAGCTGTACCATTGATTGCTGCGATAATGCCAGCGCTTTTTGCAACATTGCCCGCTGTCACTTCTTTACCTTCTGTCTTAGCGGCAATAACCTCTGCAATTGTGCCACCTGCTAAAGACCATCCAGTAACATCGAATGTAGTATCATCAACAGGTTCAGCATTCGAGGTTACGGTATGTCGTGCTAATTCTCCGGCGGCAAAGTGGGTACCAAAACCCGCAGCCGCACATGCAGCAGCTGCTGCTATAGCTTTAACCACTGGGTTCTCTCCAGCATGGGCGAACGCTTCTATTGCAGAAAAGAATTGAGCGGCCTCATCGGCGCTTACTGGGCCATACATGGCTGCTACGGTGGCAAAAAAACCAAACGCGCGAACTTTTTGAGAGGTGTCGTTCATTTCGATCCGGACACCTCGCATTTTCTCGCGCATGTATTCAGTCATGCTTTTTGGCGAAGCAATAGGCGATGAGAGCATACCGCTAGAGGCATACGATATAAATTCTCCGATCATCTATTGCATTATACAATAAAATA
>CAZUDH010000012.1:0-8213 GCA_964618945.1 uncultured Candidatus Saccharibacteria bacterium | reverse complement strand
TGGCAGGGGCATGAAGAATCGAACTTCAATCTAAGGTTTTGGAGACCTTTATACTAGCCGTTGTACTATGCCCCTAGATAGCAACTTGAAATATTATACCAAAGAGAAAGTCTTTCGACTACTTATCCTGCACGACGCGTACGGCGCGATTAAACTTGCGTTCAGCATCTGGGTCGGCAAAGCGCGCAAAGGGTGCATTAGCAAGCAAACGGTCGGCACGTTTTTTGCCCTTGTCGAGTGCCTTAACTGCTTCTACGAAATAATCTTGGATGAGCCAGTCTCTTCCAGGTGGCGTCTGCCCTACAACTGTAATTCTCCAAACACCGTTTTCCCATTTTTCACTTGCAACAATCTTTAGCGGTTTTGCAAGCATAGTCTTTCCTTTTGGAATGGCATTAATCAAATTCCTAATAGCCTTTTCTCCCCGCTCCTTGTCTACGACGAAGACTTCAACGGCGAGTGTTCTCACGCCCCTTGGAGTCACATGAACTCCGGTAATATGTTGGTTATGTACCCAGATTATTTCGCCGCTAAGTGATCGAATCCGGGTTGAGCGAAGAGTGAAGCGTTCAACGACGCCTGATACGTCCCAAAATGGCTCTATTTTTATAAAATCGCCAATCTTAAACCAACCCTCGGTAATCATAATAGAGCCAGCTGTTAAATCGCGAAGAATAATCCCCACTGTCTGGCCAGCTATCACCACAAAGAATGCACCGGCACCAACAGCGGCTGCACTGCTTGAAACATTTGTCGATGCAAATGGACTCAACGCTTTCCAGGCAAAGAATGCAACGATAGCGACGACGAGCGCCCTGGCCATTGCGGTTGCGATACTTAAGTACGTCTCTACCTGTCGTAGACGCACAACGCGTACATCATTTGACTCCTGGTCGCTCCGCACGGCTATCTTTTGTGCGACCCACACTATTGCCTGTGCCATAAAACGGCTCAGCCAATATGCTACTACTATTGCCAGAATGAATATCAAAATGGAACGAAACGCATTGGGCCGCGTAAGAAAGTTGATGACATCCTCATAAAATGATGTGAGTAGTTGCTCCATAATCATCAATTATGGTAACAATTTGCGACATTGCTTACAACTCTGTAAATTATTTTCCAAAAGCGTTGATTTCTACCATAAGCGGGTTTATAATGAAACCAAACGAACCGTAAACCAAAAAAAATAGGGGGTGGCTTAGGGCTGGTGCATGGTCAAAGCTAGATAGTATGAAAATATTGATGCTTGGGTGGGAATTGCCTCCACATAACAGTGGTGGACTTGGGGTGGCATGCTATCACATGTCAAAAGCACTCGCCTTTCAGGGTGCAAGCATTGACTTTGTCGTACCGTACGCAGCTCATCACGATGACATTGACTTCATGCGCATTCATTCTGCAACCGACCTTCCGCCGCTTCATCGATTTGGCTGGGGCGCATACGATGGATACGACGAAGACGGTAACTCTATACATCAGCTTTCTACTAATCTTCGTCAAATACAACAACAGTACGTCGCCTTCGTTGAGCGTTTTATCCAAACCAATGATCGCCCTGCTGCCATACATGCTCATGATTGGTTAACGATGGAAGCAGGAGTGATGGCGAAACAGCTTACAGGGTCGCCACTCGTCGTACATGTGCACGCAACCGAGTTTGATAGGTCTGGCAATACCTATGGCAATCCACTCATTCACGAAATTGAAGAGCAAGCACTGCTCATGGCCGACAGGATTATCGCTGTCAGCAACATTACGAAGAACATCATCGTCCAGCGCTACCACATACCAGCCGATAAGATTGAGGTAGTCTATAATGCGCTCGATCCGGGAAGCATGGGATCTCACACCTACGATGCAATTACCTATCGTTACCTGGAGCATTTAAAGGCAGAAGGGTATACAGTTGTTGGCGTTGTAACCCGTTTTACAATTCAAAAAGGCCTTGTGAATTTCCTTAGAGGTGCAGCAAAAGCATCAAGCATATACGACAAACTAGTTTTCCTGCTTGCGGGTGATGGCGAACAGCGCGATGAATTGCTTCGGCTTAGTGCAGAGCTTGGCATCGCAGACAAAGTGTTCTTTACCGGATTCGTGCGCGGTCAAAAGTGGCGAGATGCGTATAGTGTCATTGATATTTTTGTGATGAGTTCTGTCAGTGAACCCTTTGGACTGACAGCACTCGAAGCCGCTCATCACGATACAGCGCTAGTAATCTCTCGCCAAGCTGGTGTTGGTGAGGTATTATCAAATGTCCTACGCTATGATTTTTGGGATACCACGACGCTTGCTGATGAGCTGGTGGGAATGGCAACATCACATGCGCTGCTTCGAAGCCTAAAGGACAATGTCAAACACGAGTATGCTCGCATATCGTGGAGTGATGTCGCAGCAAAATGCATGCAACTGTATCGTCAACTAGGAGCAGGAGCCAGGGTATGAGCGATATAAAGCGCGGCATCGTTCTATATCTTCACGTACATCAGCCGTGGCGAGTACGTAACTACACAGTGTTTGATACCGCAAACGATCACAACTATTTTCAGACCGATCAGCCGAGCCTTTCAAACCAAGCTGTGCTAGAGAAAGTGGCCGATAAATCATATCGACCTATGAACCAACTTCTCGAACATCTTTTAGCGAAGCATCCTGATTTTCGTGTGTCGCTCAGCATAACAGGTACCTTCATAGAGCAAGCCGAACGATGGGCGCCTGATGTGCTCGAAAGTTTCCAGCGCCTTGTGGCTACAGGTAGAGTCGAAATCGTAGCAGAAACATACTATCACTCGCTGGCATTCTTCTACAGCCGCCACGAATTCGAACGCCAGGTGGCAGCGCACCGCGAGAAAGTGCAGCAATTGTTTGGTGTTACTCCTAGTGTATTTAGAAACACTGAGCTCGCATACAATGATGAACTTGCCAAATGGGCAGACAGTGCCGGCTATAAAGGAATTCTGGCAGAAGGCTGGGATCCCGTCCTTGGATGGCGCAGCCCGAACTACGTATATCGCCCCATGGGTACTGAAAATATTCGTCTGCTTTTGAAAAACTACCGCCTCAGCGATGACCTAGCGTTTCGGTTTAGCAACAAAGCCTGGCAGCAGTGGCCTCTCACCGCCGATACCTACAGTGAGTGGGCCAATGCTGCGCTCGAAGATGCACCGCTTATCAACTTGTTTATGGATTACGAGACGTTCGGCGAGCATCAATGGGCAGACACGGGTATCTTTGATTTCTTCGAGGATTTCGTTCGTAAATGGCTCGAACGAGGCGATAGCACCTTCTATACAGTTTCAGAGGCTATTGATACCCATGCTGAACGCGGTGAAATCAGTATGCCAACTACAGTAACGTGGGCAGACACGGAGCGCGATCTAACTGCCTGGCTTGGAAACAGTATGCAACACGAGGCCATGCGCCACATCTATGCATTGGAAGAAGCAGTCATGCACTCAGGCGACCAGTCGCTCATTCACGATTGGCGCAAATTACAGACCTCAGACCACGCCTATTACATGTGTACAAAGTGGTTTACTGATGGCGACGTCCACGCTTACTTTAGCCCGTACGATTCTCCATATGACGCGTTTCTCTACTATATGAACGCCCTCCGCGACGTACGATATCGCTCAATGCTTTCAAACCAAATCGGAGGCATGCATGGCTAGGCCGATTGTTCTAAGTAATGGCAACTTACATATTGGTATAAACAAATACGGACTTGTCCACGACGTATACTACCCCTACGTAGGGCTAGAAAATCATTCATATGGGCGAGAACTGCGACACAAAGTTGGCGTCTGGGTTGACGGCAAAATAAGTTGGCTGGATGACGGTAACTGGACGATACGACTTGAAACCCAAAATGAGTTTCTGGGCGGGCATGTACGGGCCGCCAACTCAGATATGGGTGTTTTAGTGGAGTTTGATGACATCGTCGACAGTACCGTCGATGCACTTATCCGAAGTATCCATGTGGTAAATACACGAAACGAAACCAGAGAAATACGTTTGTTCATTCATCAAGCGTTTGTTATTGGTGATAGCCGTAGCAATACTGATACCGCTCAGTACCTCCCTGACAACCACGCCATCGTTCATTATAGGGGCGATCGAGCATTTGTGGCCGGCGCAAAAGACGACAAAGGAAAGCCATTTGATCAGTTTAGTATTGGACTATTTGCAATCGAAGGCCGTGAAGGCAGTTATCGAGACGCGGACGATGGCGATCTGCAAGGCTGCACCGTCGAACACGGTCGCGTTGACTCCACTATCCGTTTTCGCCTCCATGTCGATGGGCATGCGTCTCGACGTGTGTACTATTGGCTTTCGGCGGGCACATCCGTACGAGATGCTCTGCAGGTACACAAAACAATTGACATCCAAGGCTTTAGTAAACGCCATCACGAAACAACTATGTGGTGGAAAAAATGGCTCACTCCAACCTCTCGTGTGGCGAAAAAGCTTCCCAAGCAATACCGTGATGGCTTCACAAAAAGTTCACTTGTATTAAAGTCTCACATCGACAATCGAGGTGCCATTATCGCCAGTACCGATACAAGTATGCTTAATTATTGGCGCGATGTGTATGGCTACTGCTGGCCGAGAGACGGAGCGTATGTTATTTGGCCACTTATCCGGCTTGGGTATGAAGACGAGCCATTAAAGTTTTTTGATTTTTGCAAGGAGCAACTTCACCCGCGAGGTTATCTTCAGCATAAATATCGTGCAGATGGTGCGCTCGGCAGTAGTTGGCACTCGTATGTGCATGATGACGACACCGTAGCTGCTCCTATTCAAGAGGACGAAACAGCAATTGTACTTTTTAGCTTTACGCAATATTACCATTCACACCCATCGGCAGAACTGCTCGACAAATACTACGTCAGCTTTATAAAGCCAATGGCGAATTTTATCTCACAGTACATCGACGATTCAACACACTTGCCAAAGCCAAGCTATGACTTGTGGGAAGAAGTATTTATAACTTCCACGTATACGACTGCCGTTGTACACGCTGCACTGCTCGCTGCCGCCGAACTCGCTGATATCCTTCATGATGATACGTCAGCTGTTGCATGGCGGGCCGTTGCAGAAGATATGCAGCGAGCGGCCCATAGTCACCTATATAGTCATGATCGTGGACTACTTCGCAAAGGAGTACTCGCACGCCAAAATGGCTCAATAGAGTATAACGATACGCTCGACGTTGCAAGCTTTTATGGGTGTTTCATGTTTGGGCTTTTTGAAGCTACTAGCGATGAAATTGTCAGTACAAGAAACAAGTTACAGGAAGTTTTTGGCTGGAGTGACGAACAACCTGCATTGCCAAGGTATGAACATGACAATTACCAGCGAATGGATGGACAGGCGCCAAACAAGTGGTTCATCACATCACTTTGGCTCGCACAGTACGATATTGAGACTGGAAACGATGCCGAAGCAGCCAAAATACTTACATGGGTCGAAGATCACATGGGCGAGACGGGACATCTATCTGAACAAATTAGCGCACAAACCGATACGCCTATATCGGTGTCACCACTCGTGTGGAGCCATGCTGAATATATGGCAACACTGCTCGACACTATTGTCGGAGCTGAGAAATGAAACGAGTACTTCATGCAATCACCAAAAGCGCTCGTGCGCTTTCTCCTTCTAGGATAAAAAAATCTCTTAGCAAAAAACGCATGATTCATAGGTTCTGTGAAGACGTAGGGCTTGTGTATTTTGGATTTGTTAATCAACGTGAAGATGACCACCATATTGTACGTGGGTTGACTGTCTCAAATGCCCACCGTGATCACCACTACTGCATTGGAACGTATGAGGGCTACGACGTTGTCTTTGTGGAAAGAAGCGATATCATTCTTACGAGTCATCGACATATCTGGCATATCCTCGAAATCGACCTTAAAACGGCATCTGATCTTCCCCATATATTTATCGGCTCGCCTACTCACGGGATGGGATTCCACTCCCTTCTTTCGGCAAAATATCCCTCGCTTCACCCGGCACACCTAGGGGTCCTTGGAATTCCAAGCCCCGATTTTAGCGATAATTTCAAACTCTACGCCAAACCCGATCAATGGTTGGCAGCTGAGCGTATTTTTAGCCCTGATATCACTGAAAAGATCGGAAAACATTTTCAAGGCCTCGTGCTGGAGATTTCCGGTGATTCATTATTTATATACTCAGAACGAAGTCACCTTACTACTAAATTACTTGAAACCATGCTGCAAAATGGGATTTGGCTGGCATCAGTCATCGACGAAAAAAGCCAGTCCACATAGACTGGCTCATAGATTTGCATCAGATACTAGCTCTTACGGGCTTTAACTTCGTTTCGACCAAGGTTTTTCTTGGTCTCAGTATAGAGCGCATGTTTACGAGCAATTGGGTCGTATTTTTTGAGCTCAAGCTTATCGGGGCTATTTTGCGTATTTTTCTTGGTGTAGTATGTGCGGTGACCGCTAAGGCTGCTCACCAAACCAACCAACTTTCGCTTTGATTTTGAATTCTTTGCCATGGTTCTCTCTTAAAATTTATATGTATGCTTCTTTTAATTATAGCATAAGACAATGGAAAATACTAGAGGTACTACATACACCAACGCACCCTGGGAGAGGATGCGTTGGTCGGGGGCAAGAAACGATACCCGCCTATCTACTAGTAGGGGTATCTGTCGAGTCGCTCGGGCTACCCTTGCCCATACCGTCTTGGGTGCTAGTCACAGTAAAGTTGGCGTCAAGGAAGACTGTCAGCTTGCTACCATCACTTTTGGTCATGTGCACTTCATAGGTACCGTCACCATCAGCGTCTGTTTCGGCACGATCAACAGTTGCACCAGAAACCTTTGCCTTGGCGGCATCGGTGGCTTTTGACAGTTGATCACCTGTTAAGGCTGTTTCGGTTTTTCCATTTGCCTGGTGTGGACCAGATGGCGCACCGTGTGGCGGCTGGTTTGTTTGATTCCTTGCTGAGCTATCAGTCGCATTCGAAGTTTGACTCGAAGTGCTGTTAGTATTGGCAGAACCTTCCGCATTGGCAGCCACCCCCGCGCCTGCTAGGCCCGCTACTATCCCAAGCGCTGCTACGCCAGGTATCACTAGCTTATTCTTATTCATTGTGTACTTGCTTCTCCTTTCGTTGTCGCTTCCGGCTTGCGACAGGTTATCATTACTTGCAAGTACCCCTAACTATAGCTATCTATGCTTTCAAAATGCTGAAAGAGTTAGGATATATGAATCCAAAACCGCTTCTTTGGTCCCGATACCGGCTCGATACGCGTATCGTCATATGCTCCCCCCGCCTTCCGGATCACACCTTCCGATGCGGTATTCGACTCGTCGCACGTTATCAGGACTTTTTTCAGTCCGATGCGCGCAGCTTCTTCAAGACAGGCCTGAAGCATGTCGCTCGCGTAGCCTTGGCGTCGCTTAGACGGACGAGTGCTGTAGCCGATATGGCCACCGTAATTTTCGAGATATTCATTCAAGCTGTTCCTAAGCTGTATGCAGCCTACAAGCGCATGCGATTCAGTGTCAAACGCAAGATACAGCGTTGACGCAACGAGATCGCGTTCGGGTGAACCTTTTTTAGCGGTTTGTACATGGTCTAGCCATTCAGTATATTCGTTCATCTTCCCTAGATCAGCTGAACCAGGGATATGATCACTTTCAGTCAAGAATTCATCTCGAAAATCCATGACAAGTTTCTCATCGGCAGCTGTTGGTTCTCTAAGGAGTAATCGTTTCATACAAATCTGGAGCCATCGTCGGGGCTTGAACCCGAGACCTCATCCTTACCATGGATGCGCTCTACCAACTGAGCTACGACGGCACACGCGAACGAATAAACTTTACCTCGATAATTTTAGCAAATTGGAATCGAAAAGCCAAGGCAGTACCTCTTGAAAAATAGCGAGACATTAGATACACTTGTTAGTGTTGCCGCTTTAGCTCAGTTGGTTAGAGCAGCTGTTTTGTAAACAGCAGGTCCTGGGTTCGAGTCCCTGAAGCGGCTCCAATTTTTTGAAGGGAAAAAATTATCTCGACAAATTTTCGTACTACTTTGCCGGAGTCGTCTAGTGGCAATGACAGGAGACTGTAAATCTCCCGACGTAAGTCTTCGTAGGTTCGAGTCCTACCTCCGGTACCAAAGAAAATGCCCTTACAGCGAGGGTATTTTCTTTTTACATCACTACTTTG
>CAZUDH010000011.1:0-10540 GCA_964618945.1 uncultured Candidatus Saccharibacteria bacterium | reverse complement strand
GAACCCCTGTTGCCAGGATGAAAACCTGGTGTCCTAACCGTTAGACGACGGGACCATTGCATACAACTCGAGAAATTATAGCAAAAAAATACCCCTTTGGAAAGGGAGTATGTGTCGATGTAGGTTTTGCCGCAGGACGCGGCGGGGCTCGTTCATCCGAAGATGTCGAGTCTCCGCCACGTCCTACAGGATCAGGAAGTTGCCGAACGCAACCGGGCAAGCGACAGGGCCAGGTTGAAGTTGACCCGCTTGATCGGCGTGATGATGTACCTCATCTCCACGCCCCGCTGCCACAGCCACACCATCAGCTGTTCGATGTGCTCAACGGTCGAGCAGTGCCCGAGGAGTGCCTCTTGGGTGCACCTCTTCGAGAGGTTCCTCCCGTTGGCGACGTCTTCGAAGATCGTCGCACGGCCGTGAGGCACCGTGGGCACCACTACCGCCTTGGTGGCCACTTCCTGACTAATCGATGCAGTTGGCATCGTATCACCCTTTCGTGGGGGATTGCACACGTCGTTCTAGACCCGATGCCTAGCATGTGTTGTTTTTTACCTTACGCCTATCCTAAAAATTTTGCAATACCTTGCAATATATGGTGTTGTATTATTAAGGCTCGACGCTACATATGGTGTTGTGTGATCTATATCACGCTTAGCGTTATCTGATAAACATAAGCATTGACATTTTAGTATTTTTGTGGTAAATTGAAAGTAATACTATTCTATGTGTACCGTGCGAGGAGGTTGTACCCATGAAAGTTAAATTCTTAGCATATGCGACTGCTTTGCTTGCGACTGCCGTATTAGGTGTATCGCAACTACAAGCGAATGCCACTCTACCTGGTCAGGTGGGTGATGCCCCACGATGTACTGTTGACGGAGATGGCGAACGAGCTGGTGCATTTGATATTAAAAATAACGTTGCAACTGTCGGGTTTAAGGTGTCTGGTCCAGCGAATTGTAAAGTGCAGCTTTCGGTCAATATGTTCTACGCACCAACCATGGATGGTCGTCCATACAGCAAGCAAATCCTTTACCAGCGAAACACTAAAATATTTGTTCCCGGTCACTACACAATGAGTGCTGATGTACCGACCAAGAGCACGAAGGCAAAAGGTTGTTTCTATCAGGTGGATCTAACTTACGGAACACGCAATGTCACGCCAGTGTTGGCGTTTGGTCATGGCAAACTTGATTGTGGCGAGGAACCAGACCCTGTTGCTACGTGTGATTCTCTAAAAGCTACGCCTGTTACTCGCACAAAATTCAATTTTGTTACAAACGCAACTGCAAAAAACGGTGCAAAGATAAAATCATACACTTACACTGTACGCAAAAATGGCAAGGTTGTTGATACAAAGTCTATCAATTCTACACAAGAGTCAAACAGCTATGCCTACACTCAATCTAATCCTGGAAACTACACGGTTAAAGTAGTGGTTGAAACGTCTGAGGGGCCACGAAGCGGAGACAAATGCGTTGCTACGTTTACTGTAAAAGAAGCCTCAAACCCTGGTGTTACCATTACAAAAACGGTCAACGGCAAAGAGCACGAGATTGTTGAGCTCAACCAACCATTTACGTATCAGTTAAAGGTAACAAACACTGGAAATGTAGCCCTTAAAAATGTTACCGTAAGCGACAAAGCACCAGCAGGCGTGCAATTTGTAAGCGCGCAGCCAGGTTCGATCGCAGGCAATACCTGGAGCTACACTATTCCAAGCCTTGCCGTTAATCAATCTATTCTTGTAGCCATCCAAGCCAAAGTCGTAAAGGCTATGCCGAAGACTATCGTTAATACCGCTTGTGTGGATGCGACCGAAACCCCAGCCAGTCCTGACGCCTGTGACACCGCTACGGTTGATACACCGAAACCGAACATGGTAGAAGTCTGTGACCCTGAAACAGGCACAATCATCATGGTCGATGAAAAAGATAAGGATAACTACCTGCCAAAAGATAGTGACGAATGTTCAAACATAACTGTTTGTGTACTTGAGACCGGTGCTATTATCACTATCAAAAAGTCAGAGATGGATGAATCAAAGTATGCTGTAGGAGAATGCCCTGTAAGCCCTAAGTCTGAACCGCTTCCAGAGGCACTTCCAACTACCGGACCAGTAGATGCCGCTCTACAAGTTGTTGGTGCTGCGTCACTCGCTGGTGCGTCAGGCTACTACTGGATGAGCCGCCGCCGCGACTAGCCACAGCCTCGTTCGTCACTTTATGGAACGTTATCTGCTACCGAGTGCCAACGCTCGGTAGCATTTTTCTATCTCCTGATTCCATCGTTGCAAGGACCGGCCTTGCAAAGATCTAAACGTTATACTCATCTTTGTGCTTACGTTTAAAATGTTATCTAGACATTGACTTTTTATGATTTTTATGCTAATATGGTATTAACCTCGTGTTGAGGTGGGAGTAATAAGGAGGCTGCATATGCACTACCTCTGTAAAAACCCCTTCGTATGTGAGGCGCCGCTTAACAATTTAGCCAAGTGTATGGCTGCTTTTTGCTGCCATACGTAGTTTTGCGACGTTTCCATGTGATATGTATATCAATATGAAAACAAAGTTGTCGTTTTCTCTGCGAGGAGCGACAAAACCTGAAACGATACGCGTTTCAGCGCAAACTAGATAGTCATTGGGTCTTTAGTACGTTCGAGCGGTCATCTGCTCGCGGAAACAACCCAATAGACACCAATTACTACAAACTATGATCCTATAGGGCGCGACTTTCTGTTGATAATACTTATCGGTAGAAAGTCGTGCCCTACCGAAATGGGTGCGTACAAGCGGTTCGTCCGCTTAGGCTCTCGGGCCGCTTGAACACTACAACACCCTTTAAGGAGGGGATCAACATGAGGCGACTCAGCTTCATGGGCTTGGTCGTGGCCCTCATCACGACCATCCTCGGCGTCGTCGGCATCCAGCCGGCGAACGCCGCCACGCAGGTGACTTCCCAGTCCTCGGCCAGCCAGGCCGACCAGACGAAGCCATCCGCACTCAGGGTGAGCGTGCCCAACGGCACTGAAGTCCTCGAGTTCAAGACCGACACCGCCGCCAAGACCGCCCGCGCAACCGCGCAGGCCGTCGACGGCACCGGCTACACGAAGGACTGCCAGTCCTCGGTAGTAGACACGCCCGACGGCACCGTCGTGAAGGGCTGCCTCTACTCGGAGACGAGCGTCGACGCCACGGTGAAGGCGCACACTCGCGCCAAGATTGAGGGCAAGACGCAGCTCAGCTACGTCAACCCCCACGCTCAGCCGTGGAGCAAGGTGAAGGCCAAGCGCTGCCAGATGATCTACATCCCGAAGTCCTGGTATTCCAAGGGCTCTCCGGATCAAATCAGGAAGCGCGTGCGAACGTTCGTCAAGAAGCACCTATCGACCGTCAAGGGCCAGAAGTGCGTCCGGCTCAAGCACGGCTCGTGGTGGTTCAACGCCGGCAAGGAGGGCAAGCGCAAGATTCCGGTCCTCACCATGGTCCAGGGGCACTACAGCCTCTTCGTCCAGAACAGCGACACCGGAGTCCTCGAGCACAAGGGCGAGCTGCGGCTCTCCGGTGTGTTCGTCATCGTCTGTGACAACGACTGGATCTGGTTCGCTGTCTACTACATCCCCTACACCGACGTGATCTGGGTCAAGTCCGAAGACGAGGTCATTGAGAACGCGGAGATGGAGAGTGAGTCAGCGGGCGCTATCAGCCTTAGCGGCACCAAGGTCTGCCCGGCGGGTACGATCAACTGGTCGCTGCTGCTGTCAACGTCCACCAAGGGCAGCGCGTTTGCGCA
This sequence comes from uncultured Candidatus Saccharibacteria bacterium, assembly GCA_964618945.1. Taxonomy (GTDB): domain Bacteria; phylum Patescibacteriota; class Saccharimonadia; order Saccharimonadales; family Saccharimonadaceae; genus UBA1020. The sequence continues at coordinate 6,745 of CAZUDH010000011.1, read as the reverse complement.
GCTCAAGATGTACGTCATCGCAGCCATGGCTGGTCCCGGCTGGGCAGAAGCGAAGGCGGCAGCGGTGGCTGACGCACGTGGCAACGCTCAGGCCGTTTCCATGGGCGAGATCAAAATCGCCTGTGGCGGTGGCACCCAGCCCCCGCAGTACTCGGCGCCCACCATCGACGTCTCGCCCATGGCGTGTGTCGTCAACGGTGGTACCACGAACGCCAGCATCACTGTGAGCAACCCGAACGGCATCGCCGACACCGTCAAGGTCACGTACCGTGGCCAGGTGTACACGAAGTCGATCGCTGCACACGGTCAGGTCACGTTCACCTTCCCCAACCAGGGGGTGGGATCGTGGCCTGGCACCGCGTTGCTGGTCAACGCCGACAAGTCGTCGTCCTTCACCATCACCGCCGAGGCCTGCCCGGTCATCCCGGGCACGATCGACATGATGGAGAACGTCAACGACGTGGTCTGGGGCAACACCCGGACCATTCGTGTCACCGGTACGGTGCCGGGCGGCCAAACGGCCACGCTGAAGTCCTACGCGGACATCGGCTCGATCGCTCCCAGCGATCAGTCGATGACTGTCACGGGCGACTTCGACGTGCTCGTCCACTACACGGCTCCGACCGAGGGGAGCAGCGACACCGTCACGGTGAAGCTGTTCTCCTCGGGAGGAGTCAAGTGGGACGAGAAGAGCGACTCGTTCGCTCTCGGTCGTCCGGCGACTCCGTAGCTTCACCATGTCGGCTCCGCACCCAGCGGTGCCGTCTACAGCAGTAATTGGTGTCACGCGAGCGCGTACAGAGTGGCACTTCGGTGCATCCTCTGTACGCCTCGCGTACATCAACTTTAAAGATTCAGTGACTATCTAGTTTGCATACATAGTATTAAAGCAACGACTAATTCATAAAGGAGATATTTATGAAGAAATCAATTTTTGCTGCAATGTTTGCGTTGGCGGCATTCGTTGTTCCTGCGGCACCAGCATATGCTGATAGCCCTGGTCAACTTTCAAATGCTCCAACAAACTACGAAGTAAAAAACGTCACAAAAGGTGGCAGCTACGGCCAGTCGGCTAGTGCTACTTGTGGTGACACGGTAAAATATAGCGTACTACTTGCTAATAGCGACTATGGGTTGCTCCGAAACCTTACGGTTAAGGCAAACCTTGGTACGGGTGCAATAAGCGCATCTGCTACAAACACTATTAACGAAACTACTGCGGTCTCTGGTGCTGCAACTGTCAATGTTGATAAGGGTAGTCTCGAATACGTTCCTGGCTCGACTGTTCGCATTAGCAGCAACGGCGCTAATCGCACAACTCTTGCTGACGGCGTCACAGCCGGTGGAGTGAACGCTGGTGAACTAACTGGTTCAACACAAATTTTTGTGCAATTTGATGCAAAGGTGAAATGTGAGACTCCACAGCCTATCATGATTAAGGTTTGTGAGCTTTCAACGAAGAACATCATCATGATCGACGAAAAAGATTTTGATGCTTCTAAGCACTCGAAGGACCTTAACAAATGTGCACCTGCTCCAGAAGGCAGCATTAAAGTTTGTGTAATTGCAAGCAAAGAAATCGTCACTATTAAAGAAAACGAGTTTGATGCAAGCAAGCACACCAAAGACTTGAACGTCTGTACAAAAGCAGAACTTCCAGCCGAGCTTCCACGTACGGGTATGAACGGTGCTGTTGTAGCATTCGCTGCAAGTATCGTCGCCGGTGCGGCCGCTTATGCAGTTCGCGCACGCAAAAACTTGGCTAAATAACCGGAGACTGACCGCTCAATCTTTACAGACTGAAGTGATCTGTTCTTCAGTAAAACAACCCCAGCTTACACTGGGGTTGTTTTAGTTGTCTTAGCTAGCATTGCAAGGACCGGCCTTGTAGCAAGGCCGGTCCTTGCAATGCTATTCAGCAGCGAGCAGTTGTTTTAACAACTTCAAATCTGCGTGCATTCCCTCGTAATCTGCGACAAAATCCCCGTATTTACGTTGGTCATCAACAGTCGCTATGACTCGCTCAGGATGCAGCCAAGATGCGTGTCTACTACCTATAAAATACTGGTAACTCGAATATGGATATTGTTTGTAATCACCGTCACCCACGTCAAGTGCATTGAGATGAATATACCGACTAATGTGCCAAAAGTACATTTCATTAGAAATTCTACTACCTAGAAATCTGTTTTGAAATAATGGACCAACGCGTGTATATTTTTTGTTAAAGTACATCACGTATGCCGTCATTGTACTTCTCATAATATGCTCTATTCCTTCGGCTTCCTTGAGATAAAACAAAAGATGGAAGTGATTTGGCATTAAGCAGTAAGCTACAAGCTCAACCTCATCATGGTATTTTTTTATCTCTCGACCAAATTTGTCAAAATACTTTTCATCCGTATCGAGATGACGCTTGAAAAGTGATAGGAAATAAAAATAGTCTACTTCTTCTCGAAAAATATCCTGTTTGGCAATGCCACGATTGTATATGTGGTAGTATTCATCTGCACCATATATTTTTGTCCGGTTTTTCGTTGGCATACCATCATGATATCACACCCCTTTCATTGCAAGGACCGGCCTTGCTACAAGGCCGGTCCTTGCAATGAAAGGGGTGGATGGGCTAGTTGGCTTCGAGTTTTTCGAGTTTTGAGATGGGGAGGCGGAAGCCGAATGTGCTCCCAACGCCTTCGGTGCTTTCAAATATAATTTCTCCGCCATGTTCGCTTATCACTTTTTTTGCGAGGAAAATCCCCACACCGGTACCATCTGGCCGCTGCTTGCGCGCATTGGCGGCCCGGAAGAATTTTGTAAAAAGGTGCTCCTGTTCAGCCTTTGGAACACCGATTCCGTTATCAACGACACGTAGCTCAACATTGTCTCCAACCTTATCTAGCTTCACGGTAATCGTACCATTCGGTCGTGAATAGTAAAGCGCGTTATCGATGAAATTCATCACAACCTGTCGCACCTTTGTTTCGTCGATCATCAACGTAAGTTCTTTGAGCGATGTTTTGTATGCAAGTTTTAAGCCGCGGCTTTCTGCAGAGCGCTGCAAGCTATTTGTCTCACTCTGGATAAGGCTCACCAAATCGTATGGGTGCTGTTCGAGCATAAATTTGCCGTTTTGCAGGCGCGATACGTTAAGGAAATCGTGAATGAGATGCACCATGCGTTCACTGCTCGTGAAGGCTTCTTGGAGCAAATGCCGCTGATCGGCAGTGATCTTACCGGTATCGCCCTCGAGCACCATACTCAAATATCCTTTAATACTTGTGAGAGGCGTGCGAAGCTGGTGCGACGCCATGCTGATGAATTCGTCTTTTGAAGCGTCAATACGTTTCAAGCGTGCGTTGCTCGTACGAAGCTCGGCTGTCGCGGCTTCGATACGCTGTTCGAGGCTTGCGTTGATATCTTTCACCTCCTGCACCGAGAGAGAATTTTGTATTGCAATCACCAGCTCATCAGATATCGCAGACAGCACCTTAATATCACGATTAGTATAGCCACTCACGCGCTGATCACCAAGCGCAAAGTACCCTATAGTCTTTCCGCTGTGCATTAGTGGCAGTAACGCAGCTATTTTGTGACTTATTAAAATACGGTGAAGACGTGAATCGGGTGGTAAAATTGCCGTTACTTGTACCTTATCGTTTTTGAGGGCGGCATCTAACCAGCGTATATCATCGGCTGGAATTGTAGCATGCTTATCGGTGCCAGCTACAACGTGCTTGCTACCGCCATACCGAACATAAAAGAACGCCCGTTCCGCCTTTAAGGTGTCACCAATCTCATAAGCGGCATGGCGAAGAAGGCTCTTTAGATCTGTAGTGGTTGTTAATGTTTCCCCAAGTCTAGCAACAAATTCGTCAGTGTTATACCTATCTCTGAAGAATATACTATTTGTTATTTTGTCAAAGAAACGTTTGATCGGTTGAAATACAAAGGCAAGGAAAAGTGCTAGAGCCGTATTAAGCGGACTTACACTAATGCCTTGTGTGATGTTCCCTTCAAATAGAAGGGTTGAGAGTGCATAGGCAAGGAGGAAGTATAGTCCAGATAACGTTACGAGTGAAAGAACGTATACTAATGTGATAACTGCCGCCTCTTTGATATCAAATTGCCGACGTACAATGATTATATATGCAAAAACAAGGCTTATAGTAGTAATGGCGATAGGAGCAAGCACGTCAGATATGGGTGAATCGTAGAAAAGCCAGCTTGATGCAAGACTAAGCAAAGTTGCCGTCAAGACGGTTACTGCTATGGCTATAAGGTTATTGCGGGTGACCTGTTTGGCATGCTTTCCCCTATATACACCTTGGGCTACTATACTCACACCGAACAAAAGACCGATACCCAAGAATATATCTTGAAAAGGATATAGAATACCTCCACTTGTTAATTGCTCATAGTGCTGCAAGTTATATTTTGCATTTGTTATTGTGAGACCAGCAAGTGAACCTACAGAAAAAAGCAAAGCAATAGACGAAAATACTAGTACTATCATCTGCCTAATCCGCTGATTAATCGCTACTAGCTCAACTGTAAATAACACCCATGCTACTACGCTTACGTTTAACAAAACGACACTTATCTGATATAATAAGAGCGGATTCGCCTGAGTGGCACCAGCTAACATAGACAATCTCCAAAAAGCTATTGCACCTATGCACGCCGCCAGATAAAGTTTTATCCTCGTTGGATTAAAAAGTAAAAGCGCAGCGGTAATCAATAGAATTGGAATAGTAACTAGTTCAATCCATACAAGAACATCCATACTACCACTATGCCTCATTTTATCAAACAAATCCATATTAAAGACGCTAAAGCTTTAGAGTACTATTTTAAGCCATTTTCGTATCATAATGCACACAACTTACTTACTCTTGTAACATGGGATTACCATGCCAGCCCTATTTTTTATGAGATAGATCAAAAATTACTTATAGCCAAAACCTATGATATCTCTCACAAAGACGAACTTACGTACGTACTTTTAGCTGATGGTAATACTCACGGCATCTTAGATACGCTAACCAAGCTTCACACATACGGTGAGGATAGGTATGGAAATAACTGGAAAAAAATAACGCTTGAATTTGTGATTGATGATGTCGCTGAGCAGTTACGTAAAGTAGATAATCTACCGCATCGGATAGAAGAGGTTCGAGACGAATTTGAATATGTGTATAACGCCGAGAAACTAGCCAACCCAACCGGAAAATCAATGCGTCGTTTTAAAGAAAAACTCTTACTATTTAACAGGTTATATGGAGAAGCATCTATAGAACGTATAGAGAAGAACTCACGGTCGCTAGCTAAGATGATAAATACTATCCATGCTTGGGATATTTCATTTACAAACTCTCCAAACGATCTAGCATTGAGCGAAGGTAAGGTGCTAAATACACTTCTCACGCAACAACTAGATACTATTCACGTCTTTGCGTTAACTCTACAGGGCAATCCTGTTGCATATGCTATATGCTACTATAGCAGCGAATACCATACCCTTGACCTCTTACATCTGAAGTGTAACTATAATTATCGCGGGGTGTTTGACACAACAATTAACGCTATTGCTAAATACTATATCGCTAATCACGCTATTTCTGAGATAAATCTAAGCTGCGATTTAGGTATCCCAGGTATTCGTCAACACAAAATGGGACTGCGACCAGATCGCTTCAACAAAATGCACGCATTAATCCCTGAATTCAACTGATCGATAATACACTCGAGCTAACTCTTCACTCTCAACACCAACGCCAAACTCTTCAGCGTAGTGTCTAATAATTGGACCAACGTATTCATTAGAACGATTAGTGCACTGGAAATAGAGATTGTGACAAGACGTTCCCTTATTTATGGCAGCTGCATATACTTTCATTAACGAACCAGCCACGCCTAGTCCGCCATCTGGTTGCATTGAACCAATACTTGTGAAAAATAGCCTATTTTCTTTTGGCAACTGCTCATAATACTCGCGATTAAGCCACGGCAAAACTTCCGTACTAAAGTACATATAACCATCAATCTTTCCGTCTTCGCCCTTGTGGCACATCATCACTGTTGATGTCTCATTCAAAGCTGCAACAAATTCTTCATCTGATTCAACTTGATTGCCGGGATGATTTTCAACAAAATCTATAAATGCTGCACGTTGAACTACAGCAAGCTGATCCTTTTCTTCATCGCTCAGTTCGTCACCACGACGCACCAAAACATCACCCGTATCTTCTGCAACAGACTTTAGGACACCAATAAATGTGTCGATATTTTGCTCTGGCTCTTCGTCTGTACGCTCCGTAGTTGGGCTTAAGGTAAAGTGGTTGTATACCACGCTAGCGGGCGCATCTTCAGGATTCTTTACCTTATCATCAGGATGTACATTGATATCATAGCGTCGACCTGTTTGTTGGAGAATCCTATTTAGCGTCCCTTCAAAAACATCATCACCATCTAGACAAATATAAAATACTGCTTTAACTGCCCTATCGCCGAGACGTTCTGCTACCGCAATGCGTTGGCTGGGAGAAAGATTGCCAAACTGACTTAGACATACAACGCCTTCTCTTCCTACCTTGGCACTATCAAACTCACCATCATCGAGAACAGGGGTGTATACAAGTTCGCTAGCTGTCGGAAGTTTATCGGCTGGTCTCTCAAGTAGTGAAGGGTATCGTGCTTGCAAGCGTTTTTTGTGAGAGTTCATGTATTGCATTATAACATATTTTAT
>CAZUDH010000010.1:0-12887 GCA_964618945.1 uncultured Candidatus Saccharibacteria bacterium | reverse complement strand
TTGGCTGGGATGGAGGGATTCGAACCCCCGAATGCCGGGACCAGAACCCGGTGCCTTACCACTTGGCGACATCCCACTGTTACATTATTATACCAAAGTGCTCGAGGGTTCAAATCGGATTCGCCCCACGTTCCGCAGGCCCGCAACTCAGTCAAATGGACAAGTCCATTTGTGAGATTGCCTTACGAGATGCCACAGGCATCTCTCACCCCGAATGCCGGGACCAGAACCCGGTGCCTTACCACTTGGCCAATCCCCAATACTTAAACCATTTTACCCCAGCTATTTCTTTGACTCAAGTACTAATCGTACTGTATACCACGCAAGCAATATCAAAATACCGATACTAAACCATAGCAGCCACGCGCCACCGGGGACTCTCAGGTATGTGCCTCCAAGTCCTGTATCTGTATGCATCACGCTAGCCATAGCCGTTCGCCAACCGATTGCTAGCCAATACCCTGCGGCGACGAACGCAAGTACGCCAGAGAACCCTCTCATGGCTTTCGAAAGCTGCATACCAAGGAGGTATGGTAGCGCGAAGACTTCTGCTACTGCTATTAGCGCAGCAACAAGAAGGCCAGCTTCTTTGTCATCAAGTACCCACAACGTAGTTAGAATAATTGGCAACTTCTCGAATGATGCTAGTTGTAACACAGCTAGCACGACGAACAGTACAGCTAGTGAGGTGCCAAGGGCTATTGTCAATGCACGTTCCCGATGCGCGTATTTTGCTGCTATGTGAACCATGCTTTTTAGTATATCGCTTTCGTTTTAAAAACAAAACGTTGTGTTTTTTATACATTACTATTGCAATTGTAGGCGTAAGCATTTAAAGTACAGATAGCGAAAGTTACAAAAACAAACACCAGACAAAAAATCTTGTAGCCAATTCGCTCTACGATATCCACCACAACCTTGCTGGGGCGCCCTTAAATTGGGCGCTCTTAGCGTTATATTCCATTTTTGATAGTGCCTATTGCTGAGATTTATGTGAATTTTTCTTGCGCCATTTGGCTATTTCAGCGTGGTGGCCACTCAGCAGTACGTTCGGTACCTTCATGCCACGAAATTCTTCAGGTCGAGTATATTGCGGAAATTCCAGTGTTTCGCCATCCATGAAGCTCTCAATTGCGGCGCTTTCTTCACCGCCAAGTACGCCTGGAATGAGCCGTACAATACTATCAATAATAGTCATCGCCGGCAGCTCGCCGCCAGTCAGCACATAATCCCCAACGCTTATTTCTTCGTCTACGAGCGCCAGAATTCGTTCGTCATAGCCTTCGTAGCGTCCGCAAATGAACACGTAGTTGTTGTCACTACTGGCGTACTCCTGCGCCATGGCCTGCGTCCAACGCTTGCCTCGCGGCGTCATCAGTAACACCTTCGGCTTTGTTGCAAGGCCCGGCCTTGCAACGGTTGATTCGACAGCAGCAAATAGCGGCTCGGGCTTTAGCAGCATACCGTCGCCTCCTCCGTATGGAGTATCATCAACTTGTTTACGCGGGCCGATACCAAAATCACGAAGCTGAATTGTAGAAAGCTGCACAATTTCATCCTTCTGCGCCTTCCACATCATAGAGTTCTCAAAAACCCCCGTAAACATTTCGGGGAACAGCGTAACGACTTGGAATTTCTTCATCTGCTATATCGTAGCAGACGTTGACATTCGTGTCTATAGATGCTATACAATGTTTACAATACAGTTCCGTCTAGCGTGTCGTATGCTCTGCTATACTAAGTTATATGAATCCTAACGAAACAAATCCAAGCGCGACTGATGCGGAGGCTAATGAACGCGCGAACGCCTTATTGGATGCGCAAAAGCCTCTACTCCAGCTCGGTACACATTTTAAGTCACTAATGGTACTACTCGTGCTCAGTAGCGTCCTTCTATTTATCATGTTGACGTTCGAGAGAATCTTATTCTCAGCGCTTTAGCGCAATTAAAGGCACGAAAATACCGCCCAAGCAGGCGGTATTTTCGCATATAAGGCTCTCAACTCTTATAAAAGTTGCTCGCATAGAGCTTTAGTTCTCGCATTGTTTGAACTGTAACTATTATATATCAAGGTCGTCGAGCTCTTCAAGCTCCTGACGAGACTTTTTTGCAAAGTCAGATTCGGTTTTTTCGTCGTTTTCCACAGTCTCATCTGTTGCGTCGTCCACAGCTGCGCTCGAATCATCGTCAGAAGATACAGTATACGATTGACGGTCGTCATCATTATTCACAATCTTTAGGTTGTAGCGGGCATCGTTTTTGGTACCAAGCGCACGGAGCAACGTCCGTAAGCTCTGTGCGGTACCCCCTCGCTTGCCAATGACACGCCCAAGATCGTCAGGGTTGACAGTGAGTGTAAGCAGTACCCCTTTTTCATCAATAATGCGCTCAACCACCACATCATCTGGATGTCCAACGAGTGATTTTACGATATATTCTACAAATTGCTGATCGATAGTTGACATGCCCCCTACGCCTCCTGTTCTGTAAATTCAACTGATATCGTGTAGTTATATTGTAGCACAATAAAATCCCTCGTCTGTATGGGCGAGGGATTAAGTACGAGGTTGAGACTATTCAGCTGATTCTTCAGCGGTAGTTTCTTCAGTTGGAGCTTCAGGTGCCGCAGCTGGAGTTTCTTCGACTGCTGGTTCTTCGGTTACTTCTTCCTTCGGCTGGTTCTTGCGAAGTTTTTCGGTGTTTCGAACAGCCTTTTCCTTGCCACCTTCGAACTGCTTTACCCACTTGGGAAGCTTTACGCCCGCTTCCTTGAGAAGTTTTGCTACGCGTGGCGTTGGTTGTGCGCCGTTATCAAGATATTTTTGAGCCAATTCAACTTGAATATTGGCTTCTTTAGTGTGTGGATTGAAGCTACCGACATAGGCAACTACACGGCCACTACTTGGGTGGCGTTGAGATTCTTGTACCGCAAGGCGGTATACTGGGTAGGCCTTACGACCTAGGCGTTGCAAACGAATTGCGAGCATAAATGAAAACTTCCTTTATTCTACTCTTATAGTTTTTTAGTACTTCTCGCCAATTGTACAGTATTTTTGCTCTATAGTCAATCTGTAGAGCCTTCGGCTGCAGCATATTTGGCAAGCGCAGCTTTTGCAGCGCTTTGTTGTGCCACTTGCTTCGAGTGACCAGTGCCCCGCCCCATCAACTTGCTACCAACATAAACGCCTAGAGTAAATACTTTGTCATGATCAGGACCAACTTCGTCGATGACCTTGTATACAGGCGTGGCCCCATCAATCCGTTGACTCACTTCTTGCAAGTGGCTTTTTGGATCGCGCCAGCTGCCCTCTTTCAAAATAGCTTCGAGTTTGCTTGTAATATACTTTTCAATGAACTTTTCAGCTTCTTCATAGCCTTTTTCAAGGTAAATCGCGCCAATGACTGCCTCAAACGCATTTGCCAAAATTTGTTGACGAGCACGTTCGGTACCTTGTTTTTCACCACGGCTCATACGTACAAGCGGCTCGTACCCAACCATGTCGCCAGCCGCGGCAATACTTTCCGTTCGGACGAGCGCTGCACGCCAGCTCGTCAAGATACCCTCAGGTTCGGAATAATTTTTAAATAAGAAGTCCGTAACAACAAGTTCAAGTACTGCGTCACCCAAGAATTCGAGACGTTCATTGTGTTCGCGAGCACTTTTTTTATGCTCGTTGACATAACTTCGATGTGTGAGAGCGGTGATCAGTAGCTCGATATTAGTAAATTCAAAACCAAGCTTGGTACGCGCAAAATCTTGATATGGAGCTATCTGCATACCTGACATCCTACAATGCCTCCTGTCGAATACGCGTCTTAGCTTTAAGCATGAGCTTGGCTATATCCTCGTATTCTATTTCATCAAGTGCATCATTAAATGTAAACCACTTGATACCATTCATCCACTCTTCCTTCTGTATGGCATTCGTGTTACCGAGTGCTTTCACTAAATAAATTTGTGTTGTCATTAGTACGAGCTTATCGATGCGACGGTAGCGGAAGTGAATCTTGCCCAACCATCCTTGCATTTCAAGATTCGTTAGGCCTGCTTCTTCACCAATTTCTCGCTTGGCTGCTGCAACGGCAGTTTCGCCGGGTTCAATGTGACCTTTTGGTATCGTCCAACGATCTTTGGCATCCTGAATAAGGAGAATCTCTAAGTCTCCTTTGTCATTTTTGCGATACACTATCCCACCAGCAGTTGGTTCGCGAACAATTTCTTGAATTGAGGGTTTTTTGCCTTTAGGAAAAAATTTCTTAATCGAATCAAGCTTTGACGGTTTCGCCATCTGATTCTCCTTCCACAAGCGTTCTCATCGCCGTACCAAGTACGCCATTGATGAATTTGCTTGAGTTATCAGAACCAAATGCTTTTGCAAGTTCAACTGCCTCATTGATGACAACCTTTGGCGGTACAGAATCAGCTTTGTAGAGCAATTCGTACAAGCCGATACGAAGGACGTTTCGATCAATCCTTGCTATCTGATTGATTGGCCAGCCCGGAGCAATTGGTTGCAGTTTTTCATCGAGCTCACTCGATTTTTCAATAACGCCGTCTACGAGTGTGGCAATAAATTCAGTGTCATCGATAGCAGATTCATAACGCTCCGTATTGCGTTGTACGATTTCGGCTACATTGACGTCCGCGTCAACTTCACGCCTAAATTCATACTCGTACAGAGTCTGCAGTGCGACAATTCGCCCAAGATGTCGATTTGATGCCATACGTTTGGTTCTTTCTTATCTGTTAAATGTGTTTGCTGTGCAAACTAAGCGGCCTTTTTAGCGCCGGTTTCACGTTTTGTCGTCACTACTTTCACTGGTGACTTTGCATTCACCATGCGAGCAAGCTTCAAACGCAAGTGGCTGCGTCGAAGACCCGTTTTTCGCGGGCTGCTCTGCTTCTTTGGTTGAGCCATGAAATGTTCTCCTTCTCAGGTTGATAATAAACTTGCTGTCCATTATACCCGAGAACGAGTACAGCCACAAGTATCACACAACGATGCTAACGAGTTTTCCCGGAACGTAAATAACTTTTTTAGGTTCGCCAGGTACATATTTCTTCACATTTTCTTCGGCCAGTGCAGCCTGTTTGATATTTTCAGCATCTGCGTCTTTGGAAACGTCTAACTTAGCACGCAGTTTACCATTTACTTGCACGATGATAGTGATTGTTTCGGCTACAAGCTGGCTTTCATCCCATGTTGGCCATTCTGTAGTATCCAGGTTGTCCCCATTTCCTAGTTGCTGCCACAATTCAGCAGCCATGTGCGGTGCGAACACTGCAGCAAGTTGGACGAGCGTCTCGATTGGCTGTTTCCACTGATTACTAAATGCTGCTGTTTTGTGCTTGTATAACTCGTTCACATATTCCATGAGTGTTGCGATAGCCGTATTGAAACTTAGGCGGTGAATGTCGGTCGTTACCTTTTTGGTAGTTCGGTGCATCAGCGATAATAGCTCTGCGTTAGCGCCATCAGATTTTTCAGCTTCGATATATTCTTGCGTGATAGTCCAGGTACGATTGAGGAAACGATACACGCCTGCTATCCCGCGGCTACTCCACTGCGAATTCTCGTTGATTGGCCCAAGGAATAGCTCAAACGTACGAAGCGCATCGGCGCCATAGCCCTGGTCGATTACTTCTAGTGGATCAACCACATTGCCGAGGCTTTTGCTCATTTTGCGCCCATCTTCTGCTCCAATCAGACCGTGGTACACTAATTTCTTCACCGGTTCTTTAGCGGGTACCAGCCCCATATCGAAAAACACGTGATTCCAGAAACGCACGTACAGCAAGTGCGCGACTGCATGATCACCTCCAACATACATGTCGATTGGCGTCCAATACTTGGCTTTTTCGGGATCCCAGGCAGCCTGGTTATTGTGCGGATCGGTGTAGCGCAGCAAGTACCAGCTGCTGCAAGCGTAACCATCCATCGTGTCGGTCTCGCGCGTGGCTGGCCCGCTGCATTTTGGACAGGTGGTTGTCATCCATTCTTTTTCGCTTGCAAGCACACTCTCGCCTTTTGGTTCAAAATCTTTAACATTTGGTAGCAATACCGGCAAATCTTTTTCTGGCACGGCAACGGGGCCGTCTTTTTCACAGTGTACAATCGGAATCGGTGCACCCCAATACCTCTGCCGACTCACCAGCCAATCACGCATTTTATAGGTGGTTTTTACACGACCCACACCTTGCTGTTCAAGCCACGCCACAATTTCCTCACGCGCCTCGCTTGTGGCCATCCCATCAAAATTGCCGGAATTAACAAGCACTCCTTCGGTAACAATTTCGCCACCGTCAGCCGTTTTCCCGTCAATTACTTCAACGATTGGTAATGTGAACTTCTCGGCAAATGCAAAGTCACGTTCGTCGTGTGCTGGAACTGCCATAATCGCACCAGTACCGTAACCCCAGAGCACGTAATCGGCTACCCAAATTGGGATTTTTTCACCAGTAGCAGGATTAATAGCGTAGCTGCCTGTAAATACGCCTGTTTTTTCTTTCCCCTCAGCCATGCGTTCGATCTCGGATTTTTTGAGTGCATCAGCGACATATTTTTCTACTGTCTTGCGGGTTTCGTCGTTTACTAATTGTTTTAGTAGTGGATACTCTGGCGCGACCACCAGGAACGTTGCACCAAAAATCGTATCAGGACGAGTTGTAAAAACGGTCAGAATTTCATCGCGACCATCAAGCACAAAATCAATTTCCGCTCCTTCAGAACGACCAATCCAATTGGTTTGTGCTGTCTTAATTTTTTCTGGCCAATCAAGCGCAGGAATCTCATCTAACAAGGCATCGGCATAATCGGTAATCTTGAAGAACCATTGTTTCATGGATTTTTTAACCACTTCTGTGCCGCAGCGCCAACATTTGCCACCTTCGACTTGCTCGTTGGCTAGCACGGTCATATCTACAGGGCACCACCACTGATTCGCCTCTTTTTGATAGGCAAGACCTCGTTCAAATAATTGCGTAAATACCCACTGAGTCCATTTGTAGTATTCTGGGCTACTGGTATCTATCTCGCGCGACCAATCAATGCTGGCGCCGAGTCGTTGTAGTTGATTTTTAAAACCAGCTACGTTGGCTGCGGTGCTTTCCGCCGGCGGTGTGCCAGTTTTAATCGCGTAATTTTCGGCCGGTAACCCAAAGGCGTCCCAGCCCATAGGGTTTAAAACATTTGCACCATTTGCGCGCTGAAACCGTGCTATGGCATCGACAATGGCATGCTCGAATGTATGCCCAACATGCATGCCAGCAGCGCTTGGGTATGGGAACATGCCCGAAACATAGTATTTTCGCTTATCAAAATCTTCCGAGACGTGGTATCGTTTATCGTCTGCCCAAATTTTTTGCCATTTGGGTTCGATTTCACTGGGATTGTAGCGCTTGGTCATTACACTTTAGTATAGCGTGCTTATCTAAGACGCGTCTAGCTTAAACGCTTTTGCACCCTTCACCGAGATCAAGGCTTTTTACAGTATTTGTTGTGCTATCAAAGTACCGAATAACACTTCCGTTGGCACTGCAGTTTTGGTATTGTACCATCATATTTGTCGATGCAGTAGGAGCTGTGGCTGAAATGTATTGCTTGGTAGTTTCATCAAGCATTGCTTCGTCTTTCGCTGCAAGAAGTTCAGTGTACGTAGGATACTTGCCGTTAAGAGCGTAATACGCTTCGGCGTGCTTCATGATAGACGCGGCATACGCTTGTGAGGCGCTTGATTTTGCCCTTGCTTGAACCGCACCGTACGTGGCAGAAGTCAGCGCGTCAACATCTTTTTGGAGCTCTTTGTATGAGGTAGCTCCTGATGGAGCGTTTACACTAACAGCAGTGTTCAATTTCATATTGTTTTCTAACACGATTGATGCCGAGCTCGTATCATCCTTTATCACGATTTTGGTCGGCTGATGACCCCATTGGTCTACCCACAGTTCTGCAACTGCAGTGCTGCTTGATTCACTCGTTGTCATGTCGGTTGTGTCGGTCATGCTATCTTTTGCGTCTGGACTACAAGCTATGACTTTTTTGTAAAGCTTAGTTTCTTTGAGTGCTTTACCGAAGTCTTTTGCCTTTGTTTTATCGCTGTCAATCTGATAGCCAACGCTACCATTTTTCATGCCAAGTTCTTTTTTGACAACAATAAACTGATTTTTTGCATATGCCTCACCTACTTCACGAAGCAAGCTGCTATCTTTATCGACTTCGTGCATTGCATCTGTAACGCATGCTTGTACTTTTGCGGATTCCGGAGAAATGTCCTTGAGGTCTTGATTTGTGATGACATACCATTTTCCATCAATCTTTTGGATGAGTGTATTGACGGCAGCAGGGAGTTGTTCTCCAGTCGATTCAGCGTAGACGTTCATAACATCTTCAATGCCTGAGAGTTTGAAGTATACATCAGATTTGTCGCTATAGACAAGCGAGCCACTTACGCTTATGTCTTTGTTCTCAAAAGACGTTTTAAGATTTGCGTCGAGCGTACCGCTGTATCTCGTACCTTTTATGTTGTAAGTAACATCTACAGGGTTTGCGTCAGACGCGCTCGATCCTTTGGGTGTAAATTTTACAGAGCCGTCAGCCGTATAGTTTTTCGCAGACACCAGAGCTACAATCGCATCGTTGATAACTTTTTGAGGATTTTGATACCACGTATATGCTGCTGCACCGCCACCAATCAGTGCAATGGCTGCTACGCCAGCAATAATTCCCGCTAGAAGCTTTTTGCTCATACGTGATTTGGTAGGCTGAACTGCTGGCTGAAAGCCTGAAGGGCTCAATCCAGAAGGTTGAGTGCTCGGCTCGGTGGCAAATGGTGCCGCTACCTTAGGCTGGTTGGAAATGGTGTCGACTGGTGAAGATGGCATGCTTTCTGATGAACTTGTGGTCGATGTGCGAACCGGAATTGAATCTGCCACATCTGGGTCAGCAACACTAGTTGATGTCTCGGGGCGTGGGACATCAGCAGATGCGTCTGTCGAGTCAGGCGCTTCATCCTTCGACGAGTTTACGCTCGGCTTCACCGGAATGTCAGTGTCTACTTTTGATATTTGGTCGTCAGCCTCGAATGGGCTGTCGTTTTGTTCGTTTGGCATACATCCTACCCCTTATGCTTATGGTTACTTATAGTATACCAAATCACTCAGCAAAATATGCTATTTCAAAATGCCTTCAAAGAATTTTTGCTTGGTATGCATCCAATCCGGCGATTGTCGTACAAGTTCTTTGTCCTCATGGGTTTCATGAAGGAGGATTTTTATGGCCTCCTCTAGATACACACCGCCCTGAGATCCTTTAGCTAATATTACGGCTTTTTCTTCAAGCGCTTTATGTGCAAACGCGCCTGCTTCAATAGCACTTTTAAATGATTTGACTTGGCAGCCGCGTGCCCTCGCCGCCGGAGCAAGATACTGCTCTGCTTCATCCCCAACTGTGATCACCCATGCAAGCAGGCTCGGGTCACAAAACTCTCCAAGCTTTTTATGTTCGTCCGCACTCATTGCTCCAAGCTCATTCATGCTACCCAGCAGTGCAATTCGTTGTGGCGCATCAAACCGATATAACGTTTGCAGTGCTGCAGTAGCCGCGGCAGGACTCGAATTGTATGTATCGTCAATGATGAGCGATTCGTTGACACCGCGCAGGAGATTCATACGTCCAGCCACAGGGCGAACCTTTGCAGCGCCTCTACTCAAGGTATCGGGAGGCATTCCCAGCTTCGAACCAACAGCAAGTGCCGCTACAACCGGACGAATGCTGTGCTCACCTATAATGTGTAGTGTCGTAGAAAGAGGTGACGGAAGTTCCGGCGCGGTAAATTTTCCTTTATAGCCATCAAGTCCCGTGGTATCTCCTGCCTCAAATCGGTATTCAGCAGCACTTGTAATTCCGTAAGTGTCGATTGATGGGTTTGTAATAAAGCTTGCAAACCTACCCTCAATATCGTCGCGATTGATAAGCCCAATTTGTGAATAATTAATTACGGCAAGTTCTTCTTCAGCGACTTTCTCAATTGTGCCAAAAAATTCCATGTGCTCTGGCGTCACAGCCGTAACTACCGCGATTGTGGGCCGTAAGTACGTTCCAAAATGCGCGATTTCGCCAATTCTATCAGTGCCAAGTTCTTGAACAACCACGTCGACATCACTCGGATTATTTACGCGCTTCTTTGCAGCTCGCAGCACCGTGAGCCATGCCCAGACATTTTTTACATTTTCGGGATACTCGAGCCCCAGCATTGCGACTGGTGCGCTCAGCGCGGTATTGTGATTACCATCATGCATTCGTACCCGAAATTGTTCATTTAACACAGTTGCAATAGCGCTTTTTGTACTCGTTTTGCCCACGCTGCCTGTTACTACGACCAGTTTTACATCAGGATGCTTAGCAAAATACTCTCGAGTTCGTTTTTCAAGTTTTTTCTGAATGTATGATTTAAACATACCATCTATTATATCCAACAGGGTGCGGTTTGCACACCGCACTTGAAAATCCTTTGTGTATTTCGTATACTTTATCGAGTAAACCTATGCAGTTTAGCTCAGTTGAGATCCGTTAGCTACGAAAATGCGCAAGCGCTCTAGCAACTGAATTATATTGATACGTACCTTTCAATCTATACGCGGGTTTAGCTCAGTTGTTAGAGTGAAAATTGCCAGTGGCAGTTCGTAAGGCAATTTTCCGATGCAAGCTATGATTGCAATCGCGAAATTGCGGGGTCGCGGAACGTGACCTGTCCTTGCCAGGCCAAGGAAGCTTCTGTACACTAAGCAACGTCTCGCGCTACACATTTCATCAACACGCGGGTTTAGCTCAGTTGTTAGAGCGCTTCCTTGCCATGGAAGAGGCCAGGAGTTAGAGTCTCCTAACCCGCACCAAATGTTTGAATTATGAGCCGAAAGGCTCTTTTTCTTTGCCTCAACGATGGATTTAAAGGGGTCGTTTAGTATGTAAGATAACTTTTTGTCCCTTAACTCAATGTTTGAAAGTACATATTCCAATAACTTCTGTCGTAGGTCATCATTGCTCTCTTTAAACAGCATTTCTGCCCGTTGTGCCAAGTCTAACAGATAGGATGCGGTTACTTGAAAGTCCTTGTTATCACTTGTTAGCAACTTTAGGCGGTCATTCAATTCCTGCTGCCGTTTTTCTAGGTCAGTTGCAATTTCATCGTGTAGGGTCTGTGTAATACGTCCATCAAGCAGGTCATGGTAAACCTTACGCATCTTTTCTTTGAGCTTGTCGTACTCAGCACGTGTTTGCGTGATGTTTTGCGTGTAGTATGTCTGCTGGTCGTTATGTCTACGCCTCAGCTCGTTTATGACTCTGTCTAGCCATTGCTCAGGCACATCTATAAACCCTATATCTGCCGTTACGCCGTCAATAACTAGGCTTTCGGCTGTATTAGGATTATCGCACTGTGCGTTTGCACATCGCAAATAAACAGTGTTGCGAGCCTTGAACGGCGACACGGCACGTCCGCATTTGCCGCATTTCACTATCTTTTTGAGCGTATAGTCTTTGCTATCGTACTTGGTCTTGGTGTGTTTACGCTCATCACGTACACGCTGCACCTGATTGAACAAGGCACGGCTGATAAGCGGCTTGTACTTGTGTGGGTACTCTCTGCCAGCGTGTACCATAACGCCGTAGTAAAACGGATTGCTCAATATACGCTCAAGAAATTGTTTACTCGGTGCTTTACTGTTTGAGATGTTGCTACGAAAGCCCATTTTATGTAACTCTTTAGCAATGACGGCGTAGGACATACCACGTGCTCTCATTTCATACGCTTTTACAATGTAGTGAGCCTTTGCCTCGTCTACCTCAATATCTTTGATTGGCTTTTGAGCCGTACCGCCTTTGATGACGTTCTTGTAGCCGATAGGTGCTCTATGTACCCATATACCCTCAGCAAGCATCTGCTCAAAGCGGCGTTTGACGTTATCACGGATGCTGTCTGAATAGTATTTTGCCAGTGCCATACCAATACCGAGCCGAAACCAATCGGCGGCTGATGAGTTTTGGTCAATGTACAGGCTGTCGTGTGGGAAGTGCAGTTCAATTTTGCCGAGCTTTACGAGCTGCTGTAATGCCTTTACTTCTTCTTGGCTGCTATCACGGGTAAAGCGGTCTATTTTATCAAATACCACGTAGCACAGCATTGTTTGCTTTTTGATATGCTCAACGAGCTTGGCGAACTTTTGCCGTGCCTCTTTGTGGGCACTTTCGTCAAACTCATAATACTCATACGGGAGCTGTTTTTGGTCAGCATACCGTTCAAGCCGCATCTTCTGAGCGGGCAGCGCTTTACGCTGCTCAACGTCTGAAACTCTTGCGATTAGGATTATCTTTGCGTCCATAATATTTACTCCTTACTAACTTAACACTACTTACCACTATTTTCAATGTTTTTTATGTAGTCAGGCATACGTGTAGGGGTAAACCGCTGCAATGCCTCATCAATGTGTACGAATGATTGAAAGCGGTATGCCTGTGGCGGTGTGAGCAACGGTTTTATGCGATACCACGCCTGCTTGCCGTAGCGAGCCTCAAGCGTGTTGCGTAAACCTACTGCCCCTGCCTGACTTGTAATGAGCAAGCCCGCTACGGCCGCCAAAGCAGCTTGCGGCGTTGCGTCTTGGTTTTCTTCAATGTAGTTTTGCAGCAGCTCGTACGGCTCGTTTACGTCCAGTGCCAGCATATCTACATTGGCTGTCAGCTTGTTCCAATGCTTGAGCAGGGTGTCTTGGCACAACTTCTTTTTGAATAGCGTTTCAAACGTCCATCGTTCCAGTTCGGGGTAGGCTCGTTTGACAGAGGCTCTACCGACAAAACGTACTTCATACCTGAATACTTCCATTGGGCGGTAT
>CAZUDH010000009.1:0-15769 GCA_964618945.1 uncultured Candidatus Saccharibacteria bacterium | reverse complement strand
CGCACCAAAATTCAGTACCATATTTTGTTGTTATGTAGTAAAATGAGAATATACAATTTGTAAATCTCAAAGGGGAGAAAATGACAGTACTATATATTATCTTAGCCATTGTGGCAGTAGCATTACTGTTTTTCTGGGTGACCTACAATGGACTAGTCAAACTAAAGGTTCGAGTCGAAGAAGCTTGGAGTGACATCACGGTACAAATGAAACGCCGGGCTGACTTGATACCGAACCTTATTGAAACAGTAAAAGGCTATGCTGCACACGAAAAAAGTGTATTTGAAGAAGTCACCGCAGCTCGCACAAGCGTTATGAATGCAACAAAGCAAGGTCCTGCTGCAGCAGCAAAGGCTGAAAATCAATTCGAGGGGGCACTGAAAAGCCTATTTGCAGTAGCGGAAAATTACCCTGATTTAAAGGCAAACCAAAACTTCTTGCAACTGCAGAATGAACTAGTCGATACAGAAGATAAGATTCAGGCTTCTCGCCGCTTCTATAACGGTGGAGTACGCGACCTGAACACGAAAATTCAACAGTTTCCTGCAAATATCGTTGCTGGCATGTTTAAGTTTACGAGTAAAGAGTTTTTTGAAGTAGAAGACCAAGCTGCAATCGATAAGCCTGTCGCAGTCAAATTCTAAAAAAGCAAAGCAGCACTATATGTATAGCGCAATTGCCGCCAATAAACGTAACACTGTCATTATAATGGCAGTGTTTATTGGGGTGGTGGGCGCAGTTGGGTGGGCGCTGAGCGCGGCAAGTGGCAACACTGCTATGACACCATGGATTATCGGAGGGGCTGGCATATATGCACTGGTGCAGTATTACCTTGCTAGCAAACTTGCTGTTATGACGACGGGGGCGCGTGAAATCCAAAAGCAAGACAACCCTCGCCTGTATCGCATCGTCGAGAATCTTTCAATAACAAATGGGATGCCAATGCCTAAGGTATATATGATTGACGATCCGTCGCCAAATGCATTTGCAACTGGCCGCAATCCCGAAACGGCATTAGTGTGTGCCACTACAGGAATAATGGAAATAATGACTGATCGTGAACTTACTGCGGTGATGGCACACGAAATGGGGCACGTAAAAAATTATGACATTCGGGTTAGTATGATAGCATTCGGGCTGGCAAGTGCTATCGGTATTATTAGCGACATAGCACTTCGAATGATGTGGTTTGGGGGTGGCGATGACGAACGAGACGTTTCACCAATAGTTATGGTGATAGGAATAGTAGTGATCATTTTGGCGCCAGTTGTTGCGGCACTTATTCAAATGGCAATAAGTCGACAGCGCGAATATCTAGCTGATGCCACAGGGGCAATGACTACACGAGATGCAGAAGGCCTTGCAAGTGCATTAGAAAAATTAGCCGAGTATGGACAGCCGATGCAGCGTCAAAGTACCTCAACAGCTCACCTGTTCTTTAGCAATCCCCTTAAGCCGGGTATGCTCGCGAATTTATTTAGCACGCATCCGCCTCTTGAAGATCGAATAGCGCGCCTGCGAGATAGTATCGGAAAATTTTAACTATGGCTCGTACACCTGCGCCTCAAAGAAAAACCACTCGTTCTCAAGCAAAAATGAAGAAATCGGCTACCAATATCCGTGCAAAAAAAGCACGAAGTAGTACTCTATTAAAAAAGCTCTTGAAGAAGCGTCAGTCGTATCTCGCCAGACGACCACACAGAAGCTTTCGCAAAACATTTCGTCGTGACTATGTCCGCTCACTTGAATTACCGGGATATATCGCTTTCACAAGATCGGTTGCAGGTCACTTGATTGCAAATAAGCGTATATTTGGAATTTCAATCCTCTCTTTTTCTTTGATTAGCGCGCTGTTGGTAGGTGTGGCAAGTCAGGATGTATATTCACAATCCGTTGACATCTTGAAACAGACCAGCACATCTATCTTTACCGGTGGATGGGGTGAGCTTGGGAAGGGGGCACTACTGCTAGCTTCCATTGCGGGAGGGAATTTTGACAGTGAGCATAGCGATGCGCAGCAAATCTACGCAATGCTAGTATTTCTTTTGTTGTGGCTTAGTACCGTTTGGCTATTACGCACCCAGCTTGCTGGTCATACGCCTAACTTTCGCGATTCGCTGTACAATTCGGCTGCGCCGTTAGTTCCAACGATACTTATCGCGCTCCTTTTTGTGATCCAACTGGTGCCAGCAGCCATCGCCCTAATTATTTATCAAGTAGGCAGTGCGTCATTGACTGGCATAGTAGCAATGCTCGTGTTTCTCGTGGCGTTGTTGCTAGTTATCCTGTCGCTGTATTGGATCACCAGCACCTTCATCGCGTTAATTGTAATAACGTTACCTGGAATGTATCCATGGCGCGCGATTCGTATTGCTGGGGATTTGGTGATTGGACGACGAATTCGCATCCTTGCTAGGTTCATTTGGGGGCTAATCTGTACTGCATTGTTGTGGGGAAGCGTAATGATCCCTACTACTCTCTTTGCAATTTGGCTACAAAATACGTTTCATCAAACTTCTGTTTTGCCAATAGTTCCAATGATGCTCGTACTCACTTCATCACTTGCCTCAATATTTATTGCGACATACTGCTATATGCTGTATAGAAAGATTGTAGATGACGAAGCAAGTCCCGCCTAAAGAACGCATTGCGAAACTTCGTGAACTGATAAATGAATATCGGTATCATTACCATGTGCTTGATGAGTCAACAATGAGCGAAGCTGCTGCTGACAGCTTGAAGCATGAATTAGCACAGCTTGAAGAAGCGCACCCCGAGTTTATAACGCCCGATAGCCCAACGCAACGTGTAGCTGGGGTGGCACTTGATAAATTTGAAAAAGTTACCCACCAAGTACCCATGATTAGTCTGAGCGATGTGTTCAGTCGTGATGAAGTAGCCGCCTGGATTGCGCGCATGGATAAGCTGCTCGGTGCGACCCCCCACGAGTTTATTGCCGACATCAAAATGGACGGCCTAGCATGTGCGCTCGTGTATAAAGATGGCGAATTGGTGCAGGCGATTACACGTGGTGATAGTAAAGTCGGAGAAAACGTCACGATGAACGTTCGTACTATTGAAAATGTGCCACTGCGCCTCCGGCTTTCAGAGCGATTTAGCTATCTGCTTCGTGGTCGAACTGAGATTCGCGGAGAAATCGTCATGTACAAACGCGATTTTGAAAATCTTAATACAACGCGGGAAAAGGCGGGCCAGCCCTTATTTAAAAACCCGCGTAATTTGGCTGCTGGAACTATTCGCCAGCTTGATCCACGCTTAGTTTCCGAGCGTCCGCTGCATTTTGTTGGCTATGATATTTTGCGTGACAATTCTGATGATATTGAAACGAATGCAGTTGGATATAAAGTCATGAGTGAGCTTGGTATCACGACGAGCAAAATGACACGCGTACTAAAAAATGTCGATGAAATTATGCAGTATGCCGATGAGCTTGAGCAAAAGAGAGCAGGACTGGCATTCAACACCGATGGTCTGGTTGTTAAAATAAACAACCGCGCACAGTACACCGAGCTTGGTGTGGTTGGCAAAAGCCCTCGCGGGGCTGTTGCTTACAAATATGCAGCTGAAGAAGCCACGACGATCGTGCGTGATATTGTGATTTCCATCGGTCGCACGGGCGCCGCTACTCCGGTTGCTGTGTTTGATCCTGTGAATGTTGCGGGAACGACAGTGCAACACGCCAGCTTGCATAATGCCGACGAAATTGCTCGTAAAGACATACGTGTCGGCGATACCGTTATTATCTATAAAGCAGGCGATATCATTCCGCAAGTCGAACGCGTCATCGTAGAACTGCGTCCAAAAAGCACCAAAATATTTGATTATGAGGCAGAGCTTGCGAGGCAATATCCAGAACTTGAATTTACGCGCCCAAAAGGTGAAGCGGTATACCGCGTCAAGGGCGCAACTGGCCCATTATTGCTAAAACGTTCACTCGAGCATTTTGCATCGAAGGGCGCACTCGACATCGATACATTGGGTGAAAAAAATGTCGTGGCTTTAGTTGATGCCGGGCTCGTACGCGACCTTGCCGATATTTATATGCTTGCAAAAGATGATTTGCTGAAACTGGAACGGTTTGCGGAAATTTCAGCGACGAAACTTATTGATGCGATTGCCGCGTCCAAAACACCGCCACTCGAACGCTTCGTCTACGGGCTTGGCATTCGGCACGTCGGTGTACAAACAGCAATTGACCTAGTGGATCACTTTGCCGCTAAATGCGACGAAACCACCCCTGTAAAAGGTTCATCCTTTTTAGGAGAAGAGGTTTTACGCGCCATTGGTAGCGCTACGATTGAGCAGCTTGAGGCTGTCGATGGTGTAGGTGTGGTGGTGGCAGAAAGCGTGCTAGGGTGGTTCGCCGATTCAGATAATGTAGCGCTGCTACAGAAATTCGCTGAACTTGACGTGCGGCCGCAGTACGAGCGAAAATATGGCAAACTTGCTGGCAAAAGTTTTGTTGTCACAGGTACGCTCGAAACAATGGGTCGTGATGAGGCTGCTGAAAAAATCAGAAGCTTGGGCGGCACCTTCCAAACGAGCGTTAGTAAGGACACCGATTATCTGGTTGCTGGCGGAAAAGTCGGCGCGAGTAAGCTCAAAAAAGCCGAAACGTATGGTATCAAAATAATCTCAGAGCAGGAATTACTGGAACTAATATGAGACCTATATTTGTAACGGGCAATCAGCGTAAAGCCGACTATTTAAACCAATTACTGGGAATTCAACTAGACCACGAAAAGGTTGACTTAGATGAGATTCAATCAATAAATCTAGAAGATGTTGTCCGTCACAAAGCTTCACAGGCATATCACATCCTGCAAAAACCAGTATTAGTCGAAGATGTTGCACTATGCTTTAAGGCGTTAAATGGATTACCGGGTCCATTTATAAAATTTTTTGTGAATGCTCAAGATGGGCTGGAGGTAACGTGTCGAATGCTTGATGGCTTCTCTGACCGATCCGCTACGGCAACGAGTATGTTCGCATATTACGACGGCAACGAGTATGTGCTGCTTAAAGGGGAGTTGCACGGCATAATAGCAAAACACCCAAGTACTGCGGAAGGCTGGGACTGGGACAAAATCTTTTGTCCAGATGGATATGGCGGAAAACCACGCGCCGAACTTTCAAAGCAACATGATGACGAAACATACATGACGATTAAGCCCATAGGTGAATTAAGAAAATTTTTAGAGAACAAAAAATATGCAGCGTGATCCAAATACACCAGTACTCAAAAAGGGCAGATATCGCCATAACAAAACTGGGCACATATACGAGGTGTTAGGCGTAGCGCTGCACACTGAAACTGAGCAGTACCATGTGGTGTACCGCGCACTCGAACCAAATCCAGAGAAGCGCTATCACTACGAATTTTTTACTCGACCGTATGAAATGTTCGTTGAACACGTTACTCTAAATGGCAAACGTGTTTTGCGTTTTGAGTACATCGACGTGAATGATCACTCTGCTACAATATAGCTGTGGCAAAAAAGAAAAGCTTAACGTACCGACAATATTTCGCGGCCATTGGGAGTGTTGCTGCCAATTCTTTTCGCATAGCACCAAGTGATGCTATCGTCAGGATTGCAGATAGTATCATCCAGGCTATTCTGCCAATTGTCACAACGTACTTTGCGGCAAAAACAACAACTGCACTTGCCGATGCGTATGCCGGTGATGTACAAGCTTCGCGCGACATATTTTTTTACATGGCAATGACCGCACTTGTAAGTGTGACGACATTATTGTGGTCAAGTGTGAGCAATTATATTTCACAAACAACACGTTTTAAGATTAGTGCGGCCGTTGAAGATATGATGATGACGCAGTTTACAACACTACCATTCTACATGTATGACGACAAAGAGGTGATCGACTTACATGAAAAAGCGCGCAGATTTAGCTATTTCTTTAGTTACGTGTTTAACTCAGTGGGTTCTATGGTCAGTGCTGTATTTGGTGCGATTATTGCCATGATTTCTTTGGTTTCAGTAGGATGGTGGATTCCAGTAGTGATTTTGACAGTAGTCATACCTGGATCTCTCGTGCAGCTACAACTTGCCAAACGACAAGCTCAACACTGGGAGGGCAACATTACCCTGCGCCGTCGCAAAGGGAATATTGGCTGGATGTTACAAGAATCGCGCTATATTGCTGAAATGCGCGTGTACGGTGTGGCGAAGCATCTTATAAAAATTCATAGTGAACTTCGTGAAAAGGACGAAAAAGAACGTATTAAATTCGAAGGTTCGACTATCTGGAAACAACTTGTTATCGATATTATTCAAGCAGCCGTCGAGCTGAGTATACTCATCTGGACAGTGCTGCAGATTATTCATCGTACGCTGCCGGTTGGTCAATTCATATTTGTCCAACAACTTGTATCACGAGCAATAAGTGAAGCAAATAGCTTAGCTCGACAGCTCGGCAACATTGACCAAGATTTAGCAAACATCGTTGATTATCAGAAATTCATGCAACTTGAAACCCAGCCTGAAGAGGGGATTGTTCTCACTAAATCTCCTAAAAGTATTCAATTACAGCATGTGTCATTCTCTTATCCGAAAACATCTCGCAATGTGCTCCACGACATTTCACTTGAAATTACAAGTGGCCAGCACGTCGCAATCGTCGGAGAAAATGGTGCTGGAAAAAGCACATTAATCAAAATGATCTTAGGTCTGTATACACCAACAAAAGGAAACGTAATGATAGATGGTACGCCACTTTCATCGATTAGCATAGAATCTTGGCATTCATATATCGCGCTACTGTGGCAGGATTTTGTTAGCTATTTTTTTGCTACTATTCGTGAAAATGTCACATTGGGAAATGTCGCAAGCCAGGTTGATGAGCATGCATATGTCAAGGCACTTCAAGACGGTGAGTTTAGCGAAATCATTCACAAACTTGAACATGGTGATAGAACGTATATCGAGCGGTGGATGGCGGAAGATAATGACGAAGCTACAGCTACTGAGTTGAGCGGTGGACAATATCAGCGCCTAGCTTTGGCACGAAATTTTTACCGAAATAGTCCAATCGTTATTTTGGATGAGCCTACGAGCGCCATTGATGCGCTTGCTGAAGCGCGTATCTTCAAACGGCTATTTGAGCAGACTGAAAAAACGATCATTACTATCAGTCATCGTTATTCTACCGTCGAGAAGTCAGATGTTATTTACATGCTAAAAGACGGTCGAGTAGTAGAAAAGGGTACCGCTCAGGAGCTCGTTGCAAAGAAAGGCGAATTTTATAATATGTTTGCCGAGCAAATAAAATAACTCGCTACAGTGCGAGTTATTTTATTTGCTTGAATTTATTACCAGCTGCGTTGGCGGAATGAGCCGCCGTTGCCGCCGCGGTCGCCACCAAAGTCACGCTTTGGGCGGTCTTCTTTTGGCTTTGCAATGCTGACATTGATTTCGCGACCATCAAGCTCTTTGCCGTTTAGTTCGTCAATTGCTTTTTGGTTGTCGTCGTCATTTGCCATTTGGACGAATCCAAAGCCTTTTGAGCGACCGCTATCGCGATCGGTAATAACACGTGCGCTTTCGACTGGGCCAACTTGTTCGAAGTGTGCCTTTAGTCCGTCGTCAGTAGTAGCGAATGCCAAACTACCGATAAATAAGTTTTGTGAAGCCATTTTACTGGTTCTCCTTTTTAATAAATAGTGTATCGTTCGTGAGCCTTCTGTTTACACATTGTATTAAAATGAAAACCATATGCTTCGTAACCCTTTAAGTAAACCACAGTTGTTGTGAAAACACAATCATAACAAGAATATTATGCTTGTGTTTATGTAAAAAAAGCTCATAATATATGGCATAGCTGGTACGCAATGGGGTACCCGTTGCGGTTTAAAACAAACATTTTTTCACACCGTGCCCCGGGTGGGCGCGCACCAGCATTGTCGCCTCTAGAAATGGAGGCGACGTTTTGGTATATTAGGCTAGATATCACGCGTTATCCTCTAATGGGGTATTAGCTCATTTGGTAGAGCGCTTCGCTGGCAGCGAAGAGGTGAGCGGTTCGAATCCGCTATACTCCACCAAAATAGACCAACAATGAAAGCGTTGGCCTATTTTAGTGTACAAGCTATTGCGCACTATGGTATAGTGCAAGCATGAGCAGTACCATGCGCTATAAGTCAGGCTTCACTCTCGTTGAAGTGCTCATCGTAATAGTAGTTATCTCGATATTAGCAGCGATAAGCGTGATCGCTGTTAGCGGTATCCAAAAACGCACGAGAGAAGCTACGATGGCGGCAACGTTTTCAGACGTGGCGAAAAAGCTAAAAATGTATAAGGCCGAAAAAGGATCCTACCCACAGACAACAACGCCATGGACAATAGTATGTTTAGGAGCTCCAGAGAGCTACGTTGCAGAAAACGGATTTGCTGCCACGCAGTGCAGCTATTCGCTGCACAATGCAAATAGTATGAATATTGATACGGCCGTAATAAACGCATTAAGTCCATATGGTCAACTCCCAAGTATGCCATGGCCTAAAATTTCTGAAACGCATAGCAGTACAGACATTAACTATTATAGGGGTATTCTCTACGAAGTTAATACGAGTGGATCAACCGCCTGGCTTTGGTATTATGTTCAGGGTGATGGTCAGTGCCCATCGGGTGAAACAGATGGCTATAACTGGGATGTAGACCATACGCAATGCTACTTAGTTTTGAGATAGCTAAGGGCAGCTATCTATGATATATTATATATAAGGAAGGTCTGTATTGAGCAGACCGTTATTTTATGAACGAGTATACAAAAATACGGAATGTTGCGATTATTGCACACGTTGACCATGGAAAAACCACATTGGTTGATGGTCTATTGAAACAGAGTAATACGTTTCGTGACAACCAGGCTGAGATGAGCCAAGATCTTATCATGGATAGTGGGGACCAGGAGCACGAACGCGGAATCACGATTACCGCCAAGCAGACAAGTATTTATCATGGCGACTACAAGATTAATATTATCGATACTCCAGGACACGCTGATTTTTCTGGTGAAGTTGAGCGTACGCTCAATATGGCTGATGGTGTGTTATTAATTGTTGACGCACAAGAAGGTCCAATGCCACAAACAAAGTTCGTGCTGACAAAAGCGCTTGAACTTGGGCTAAAGCCGGTTGTCGTGATCAATAAAATTGACAAACCTGCTCGTCGAATTCATGAAGTTGAGGATGAACTTGCGGACCTATTCTTAGAACTAGCAACCGACGAGTCGCAATTGCATTATCCGGTTTACTACGCAATTGGTCGTGAGGGCAAGGCCTGGAGGTCTATACCCGATAATCCAAGCGAACACGCCGACCTTTCACCAATTTTTGATGCGATAATCAAAGACATACCTTTCCCCACCACTTTGCAAGGACCGGCCTTGCAAATGTTAGTGACGAGCCTGAGCTATGATACTTTTGTAGGAAAGTATGCCATCGGGAGAATTTCGCGCGGCAGTGCAAAAAAAGGCCAGTCTGTTACGCTTATCAAACGTGACGGTGCATGTATTAATGGCCGAATTGATAAAATTTTTGGCTATCGTGGCCTATCCCGGGAGGAGATTGACAGCGCAATTGCTGGTGACATTGTGGCTCTCACCGGCATTACAGACGCGCACATTGGTGAAACAGTCGCTGATAAAGAACATCCTGAAGCCTTGCCAACGATTGAAATCGAAGCGCCAACACTTAGCATGTATCTGGGACCGAACACCAGCCCAATGAAGGGTCGTGAAGGCGAATTCACGACAAGCCGCCAAATCGGTGACCGTTTACAGCGTGAACTCGAAACCAACGTCAGTCTTCGTGTTGAAGAAAATGGTATTGGCTTTACAGTGAGTGGTCGAGGCGAGCTGCATCTAAGCGTGCTGATTGAAGCAATGCGCCGCGAAGGCTATGAATTTGAAGTCGGACGTCCACAAGTCGTTACCATCGTCGAAGATGGTGTTGAAAAAGAACCCGTCGAAGAGTTGTATATCGAAGTTGGCGCTGAATTCGTTGGGGCTATCAGCCAAGAGCTTGGTGGTCGACGCGCTGAAATGCGCGGTCAAGAACAGACGAGCAGTGGTGCCACGCGGCTTGATTATTTGCTACCAACACGTGCGCTTATCGGGCTTCGCAATACACTACTTACCGCCACAAAAGGTACTGTGATAATGAACAGCCTACCGCATGGCTACCAGCCGCTTGCTGGCAAATTGCCACGCACCAGAAGCGGTGTGCTGATTGCATTCGAAGCAGGGACAACGACGCCATATGCATTGCAGGCTGCCGAAGCACGCGGCGGGCTGCTTGTTGGGCCAGCCACTGAAGTGTACGCTGGCATGATTGTAGGTATCTACAATCGTCAGGAAGACTTGGAGATTAATGTCTGCAAAGCTAAACATCTGACAAACATGCG
Source organism: uncultured Candidatus Saccharibacteria bacterium (assembly GCA_964618945.1). GTDB lineage: Bacteria > Patescibacteriota > Saccharimonadia > Saccharimonadales > Saccharimonadaceae > UBA1020. Next base: position 5,324 of record CAZUDH010000009.1, on the reverse strand, counting down.
TTCAAAATCGAGTGACGGTGCCGTTCAGTTGACGCCATATACAGACTTTAGTCTTGAACAATGTATCGATTTCATCGAAGATGATGAATTACTTGAAGTAACGCCAAAAAACTTGCGCCTACGTAAGCGGCATTTAGACGCTAATGAACGTAAACGCGCGGCAAAGATATAATGTAACCGCCCCTTTGAAAGGGGCGGTGGCGTTTTAGCCTATATATCGTACAACTATTTTTCTGCGTTTCATGGTATTTCCTTTTTTTGGTGATATTTGTGTTTGATCAATCACTATATCTATATTAGCATAAGCTTTATATTTTGTCAATAGCACGCTATACTATAGTGATGGTGTATAAAAAAATAGCGGCTAGCAAACATACGCATAGATTAAAAAGTGCGTTTGTAAAAACCGCTGGTATGTTAATGCGTGCCAACGAGAGCCCCGATGTTTCGCTTGGTGCGTTGTTTGCCGATGTCCAAAAAAACAATCTCTATAAGGATAGTAAGACATTTGTAGATTTAGTTCCCAACGGACGGTCACGAGCTATAAAAGCCGAATATGAACTTGCACGCAATGATCCAGAGTTCGACCTCCATGAATTTATACATCGACACTTTTACGAATTCGCGCCTCACAAAGACCGCGATGTATTTTTCGCAGACTCAAATCGACCAGTACGTGAGCACATACAAGCCTTGTGGGATGAGCTTGAGCGTCGTAATAGGAAAAACCGTGGTTCGCTTATTGCTCTTCCGCATTCCTATATAGTGCCAGGAGGTAGATTTAGCGAGCAGTTTTACTGGGACTCGTATTTCATTATGCTCGGGTTAGCCGCAGACAACAGGTGGGGAATGATTGAAAACATGATGAAAAATTATGCCTATATGATTCGGCGCTACGGCTTTATTCCAACTGCAAACCGGAGCTATTTTTTGTCGCGTTCACAGCCACCATTTTATGCGCTGATGGTGCAGCTTCTAGCGCAGAAGCGAAAGAAAAGCCTGGTATATGCTGAGCATTTGCCATATCTTCTCGCCGAGTATCGATTTTGGATGAAGGGGAGAATAAAACTACAGAAGACTGAACACAAATCATACGCACGAGTTGTCGAGCCGAGAGAAGGAGTCTATCTCAATCGTTATTATGATTCACTTGCTACACCGCGCCCTGAAAGCTTGCGAGAAGACGAAGAAACTGCAATTCGCTCACTCCGTGATGAGAAAGACAGAGTATACCTGCATCTACGCGCTGGTGCTGAAAGCGGCTGGGATTTTAGCTCTCGGTGGTTTTTGAATGCAGACGACATTACGACAATTCACACGGCGGACATTATCCCGGTAGATCTCAATTGCTTATTGTACACATTAGAGAATACAATTGCTGAGGCGTATAAACTATTAAAAAATCCGCTTTTGGCTCGCAAATTTGAAAAACTAGCTTCAAAACGGATTGAGGCGATTCATCAATTTTGTTGGAATGATGACGCGCAGTTTTTTACCGATTTCAACTTTCATCATGATAAACGTTCGGCTCAAAAAACACTTGCCGGTGTGTTCCCGCTGTTTGTGCATATAGCAACAGAAGAGCAGGCAAAAGTAATTGCCAGTAGCCTCGAAAACGAATTTCTGAAGCCGGGTGGGCTCGTAACGACCCTTGTGTGTAGCGGTGAACAATGGGACGCGCCAAACGGGTGGGCGCCACTGCAATGGGTTGCTATACAGGGATTAAGAAACTACGGCTACAACGAGCTTGCGAATAAAATAAAGCACCGCTGGATACGAACCAATCTGGCTGTGTACGCTTCGCACCATAAGCTTGTTGAAAAATATAATGTCGACGACGACGATAAATTGGGCGGAGGTGGAGAATACCCACTTCAAGATGGTTTTGGGTGGACAAACGGTGTATTAGCAGCGCTATTAGCCGAAGACGAGTAATTTGCAATCGTGTTACATAAGCAGTATAGTAAAAGGAGTGAAACAACGGTCCACCACACCAGTTTCAAAATTTTCGCGCGCCAGCTTTTTGGCGTTTGTTGTGGTTTTTAGTGTCGCGACAATTACCGGATTATTTGCACAGACATCGAATGCCGAAACAAATATTGAGCGCCAAGCAAAAATTGACGAACTTTCAAAGCAGATCGATGAAAAAGTTGCTTCAACACGCGAACTCAATACTCAAGGAAATGACATCCAGTCACAAATTGATGCCCTAAAACGTGAGCGAGATTTTTTGCTTAAAGAACTGGCGAAAAGTAAGCTGCGCGAAAGTGAGCTTGTACAGGAAATGTCTGATGTCGAGCAAAAGATTGCTATTCAGAAAGAGCTACTTGGACGAGCTATGGCCGATGCGTATATTGACGATACAATCACGCCAATCGAAATGTTAGCAAGCAGTAACTCGATCGGGGATTTTATTGATAGACAAACAATGAATACTGTCGTACGAGATAATTTAAATGATTCAATAGATGAGGTTCGAAATTTGCAACAATCACTGCTTGCAAAACAGGAAGAAATGAAGCAAATTATCGGCGATCAACAGAACCAGGCAATAGCACTACAAAACAAGCAGGCAGATCAAGAAAAAATGCTAGTAGCAACTAACGACGCCTCTGGAAAACTTGTTGAAATTACAAGACAAATGGCAGATGAACGCAAAGCCTTGCAAAACCAGCAACAAACATCGATGGCTGCTGCAATGGCGAGTGCTATCAGAGTAACCCCCGGAACAATTTCACAACCAATACTACCTAATCCAACCCCAGCTCCCTCTCCAGCACCGACCCCCTCTCCGTCTACGCCAGCGCCCGCACCGAGCACACCGACGCAGTCAGCGCCCGCACCGACGCCCGCTCCGGTGGCTCCACCTGCTCCTGAACCAGTGATATTGCCAAATGGCGGCTATCCCAGCTATTTACAAAATTGCTACGTCGATCAGTATGCATTAAGTTACGGTATCGACCCATGGGGATATGGGTGTCGGCAATGTGTCAGCTATACGGCATGGAAAGTGCTACAAAAAACAGGTCAAATGGCCAGGTACTGGGGCAATGCGAAGGACTGGCCCTCAAGCGCCGCACGTGTTGGGTACGCTGTTGGTAGTACGCCTCGACCTGGATCGGTTGGGGTGATGACTGGCGGCCCCTATGGCCACGTCGTGTGGGTTGAGAGTGTGAATGCAAACGGCACTATAAACATCAGCCAATACAATTATTGGCTTTCGGGTAAACCAAATGGCGGCTGGGGTTGGTATTCAGAATTCAAGAATGTATCTCCGTATGCATATCAGGCATATGTGTACGTTTAAACAACGGCATAAAATGCACGCACAAGATTTGATCGGTAGCCCACCTGCCAACGTGTGATGGTGCCCGAACCGTAAACATAGTATACTAAGGCTAGTATGAGCCGACAGACAGTACTTCTTTTATTCGGTGGTGAATCATCAGAACATGAGATCTCTATTTTGAGTGCACGCAATGTCTACGCTGCAATGGATAATGAAAAATACGACGTAAAACTATGCTACATAGACAAGAATAGCAAATGGTGGCTGTTGGATGGTTGGAAAGAGCATATTTCTTCACATGGAGGGGTGCAAGCTTCAATTGTGCCTGGTTCGAAAAGTCTCGTTACTATACCAGGTAACAAAGTTATTCATATAGATGTTATTCTTCCTATACTTCATGGAAAAAATGGTGAAGATGGAGTGATACAAGGTCTTGCCAGTATACTTCGAGTGCCGATTGTTGGGCCTAGCCTTATTGGTGCTGCAATAACAATGGATAAAGACGTAACAAAACGATTAATACAAACTAGTGTCCCGGTCGCTCCATGGAAAACATGGTTTACCTATCAGCCAAAGCCAAAATATGAAGATCTAATTAACGATCTTGGACCAGTCTTATTTATAAAACCTTCAAATGCAGGGTCATCGATGGGTGCTAGCAAGGTGCGCACGAAAGATGAGTATGATCACGCGTTAAACTATGCCGCCGAGCATGACAGCATTATATTGATCGAAGAAGCTATTAGTGGCTTTGAGGTTCAAATTAGTGTACTCGGCAATGAAAACCCATCACACACTGACATTTGCGAAATCGAGAGCGTGACAGATTTTCATGATTTTGAAGATAAATATAGCGAAGCATCGAGTGCAAAATTTCATATTCCTGCACGTCTTTCCAACGATCAAACTAATAGAATTAAAAAATACGCTCTTGAGGCATATCATATAACCCGCTGTCGAGGACTTGCAAGAGTAGATTTTTTTGTCGTTGACGAAAATACAGAATATTTGAATGAAATAAATACAATACCGGGTTTTACAAATGTCAGTGTGTATCCAAAGCTTTGGCATGAAGCAGGTATGAAGTACTCTGAACTTATCGACGAGCTGATAAAGCTTGCTACTAGGTGATATACTGTAGGCAGGAAAGCGAGGAGAGATGGAATATTTATTTGTGTATATAGGCATGGCTATCGTTGCGTTTGTGCTCGGTGGCATTAAAGTTGTCAATCAATACGAACGAGGCGTTGTGCTAACACTTGGAAAGTTTACAGGGGTTCGTGAGCCAGGCCTGAGGATTGTAGTGCCAATTTTTCAACGTATGATCAAAGTCGACATTCGTACGAATACGATTGATGTTCCTAAGCAAGAAGTTATTACAAAAGATAACGTAACGCTTAATGTTGATGCGGTGGTGTATTTCAATGTCGCTGATACCCAGAAGGCAGTTCTTGAAGTCGCGAATTACATTTATGCGACGAGTCAATTTGCGCAAGCGGCCCTGCGTGATGTTTCGGGTAATGTCGAGCTAGATTCGCTACTTGGAAAACGAGAAGAAATCAGCCAGCAGATTAAAAACATTGTTGATAGCGAAACCGAAAAATGGGGCATTAATATTGATAGCGTCAAGGTGCAAAACATTGAACTGCCACAAGACATGAAACGTGCCATGGCCAAGCAGGCCGAGGCTGAACGTGAACGCCGTGCCAAGATTATTGCAGCCGAGGGCGAGCAAATGAGTGCAGCCAAACTTGGTGAAGCGGCTGACATTATCAGTAAGCACCCAATCGCCTTGCAGCTACGCAATCTTCAAGTTTTGACCGAAATTGCCGTTGAAAAGAACAGTACGATCATATTTCCAAACCAATTTATGGATACGGTCGATAGTGTTAAGAAATTTATGTCAAAAGAAAGCGCCTAAGAGTAAGCAACTACTTGCTGATTCGCCTCTGTTCAGATACAATAGTACCATTGCATTTTTTAGTGTGGCTCTTTAGCTCAGTTGGTAGAGCAGAGGCCTGAAGAGCCTTGTGTC
>CAZUDH010000008.1:0-19296 GCA_964618945.1 uncultured Candidatus Saccharibacteria bacterium | reverse complement strand
TGGTCGGGGTGAAAGGACTCGAACCTTCGACCTCACGGTCCCAAACCGCGCGCGCTAGCCAACTGCGCCACACCCCGAAATATCTTAATGTGCTTTCAGGGAAAAGAGCAGCCCGTGTATCTGGCCTTGCCAGTACTCGGCGTGATGAGAAAAGCCGTAGGTTTGTCTCATGGTAGCTGCGCCACACCCTGAAGTGTGATCATTTTGCTTTTGGTAGTATAGCCAATTTTTATGTAGTTGTCCAGAGGTGGTTTTAATTATTGCTTTCACGCGGTACTATTAAGACATGATGAAAAAAGTAGAAAAGTGGTTCTGGCCAATTGTACTAATAGTAACAATAAGTGCTGTTGCTGCCAGTCTTTCAATCGGTATGATGCAAAGCGTATGGTTCGACGAAGCATATTCTATAATTGTTGCAAAGCAACCTATCAGCCAGGTAGTCTATCTCGCATCAGTCGACACCCATCCACCGCTATATTATCTTATTCTGCATTGGTGGGGAGGTTTATTTCATTGGGACGTACTTGCGCTTCGTGGCCTTAGTGTGATGGCCTACGGTGGTTCAATTATTATTGCTGCAGTTCTTGCTCGCCGCCTATTTGGAAAAACTTCCGGAATCTGGGTGGCAATTACACTTGCCTTTGCACCCCTGCTTATGCGTTACGGATTTGAGATTCGAATGTATGCGCTCGCATCGCTCGTAGGAATTACTGCCACCTATATGATGGTTGCAGCGCTCGCGGCGCGCGGACGAAAAAACATCCTATTTTGGAGCATCTATGCCGTACTCGTAGTGACCGGAATGTACCTTCTTTACTACCTTGCATTTTTATGGATCGCTCATGCAATATGGCTATTATTTATGACGTACCGCACGGGTACATTGCCAGTAATTCATCGGCAAGTTTGGCCATGGGCATATGTAGCGAGCATTATTCCATTTTTGCCATGGCTGCCAACTTTTTTGAAGCAAATAAATAATGGCGCTTTGGCACCAATTGGTCAACAAATGAACCTCGAAAATATTGTCGGCATTGGCACGTTCAATATGCTTTACCAGCCAATTTGGAAACTTGATGTTTACGCAACGATTGTATTTATCACGGCTATAGTCGCAATCTGCTATATTGCAAAGCAAGCTCGTTTACGTATGCATCAAAATGAACGTTCGTATATCGCGCTTCTGGTTCTCTACATAATTGTTCCGGTCGGTGTGCTTATGATTGTGTCTGTATCAAAATCGATGTACGTTGAGCGTTACCTGTCACACGTCGCAATAGGGCTTCTTAGCTTAGTCGGTGTACTTATAGCGATTGCCCTTCGAAAGCCTACGCGACAAATCTACGCTTCAATAGCACTGGTTTTTGGAGGCCTTCTAATTGGCCTGTCCACACTCGCGAACACTGGAAACTACAACTTTCAGCGTATGTCGAAACCAGAGCTTTCTGCTGTCGCAAAACAGCTAAACAATTGCGAAGATGGTGAGGTGGTGGCCGCTGATCCGTACGTGTATATTGAGCTTGCAGCATACGTGCCATCGACGTGTAGGCTGTATTTTTATAATCAATGGGGAAAGCTAGGCGGAGGGTATGCGCCGCTCAACAGTGTCGTCACCCAGCTACGCGACACGACAATCCCGTCAAGAAGTGGCACTACGTATTACGTTTATTATGATGATCCAAAACTTTCAACAGCAAATTTCAACACGATAGAAACTCAAAGTTTTGGTGCTATCTCGGTGCAAAAACTCTCTATGGATTAGCGCGGAACAACGTGGTTAATACCAGGAATCTTTAGGAGTGCCCATGTCGTCGCTACGCAAATAATTGCCAACAAGCTATTCAGCCAAAACTTCCCATTCGTGGGCGGTAAAAGTACTTGTACTATAACAAGCGGAATAATGTGTAAAATATAGGCAGTCAACGATCGCTCGCCGAATGTTAACAGCCATCGTCCCCATTTTTTTAAAAACGGTAGCAAGTAGGTGAAAAGGCTTAATAGCCCTGCGAACCAAAGCATAGCCATTGGCACGGTTGGCCATGATAGTGGACGGCGAGTGAAAATTGGGTCAGTATACACCCCTGGTACTTGCGGTAATATCACGCTAAGTGAATAGATGAATGTGCCAAGCAGAGTGACGATTGAGCCAATCCGTATGCTGCGGCGAATGGCTGGCGACAATGAACGAAATCGAGCCATAATATGATCGAAATGGTAGCCGAGTGTAGCTGCAGCAAAGAAAAGGATCTGCCACTGGAGCCATTCAACCTCGTGCTGTAATCCATATATGTACGTCAGTATACTTACGCCAAGTACAATCCACCACTTTCCTTTTCGTAGCAACCAGATCACTACAGGTGAAACGATGAGGTAGAGCGCGTAGAGGTAGAGAAAATGGGTCAATGAGTGTGCGTAGTTAAATTCAAACATCATCTTTACGAGCTCATTCCAGTTACCAACCTGTACGGGAATGTAGGCCATGCCGCCTTTCGGTGCCCAATTCCACGTAATAGCAACAAGTGGAATCGTAGTGATCCACATCCAGGCGTAGAGCATAAGACCTCGTTTCACAAGCTTCCAAGAGAGTGGGGCGAGTGGCTTGAGTCGCTTTTTGTAGCCATGAACGTATCCGACGAGTAATCCCGAAATAAGAATAAAGCCTTCTGCAGCAGAAACCCACAGTTCGCCGCGTCCTGTCGCGTATTGAAACAAGTTTGGCCATCGCCAGAGATGGTCGATAATAATCACACTAATAAAAAAACCACGAAGATAGTCAAGTGCCACTACTCGGCTAGACGAAACTTTTTTGGCTTCATTCATCCGGACCATTATAGCAGAAGATTTCTGGGAAAAAGGCGAGTATACTAAACACATGAAGCATATACCATACGAAGCACCAAGTTTCTCATTACCAAACCAAGATGGCGACGTTGTAACCCTAGGCGACTTTACTGGTAAATGGCTGGTTCTTTACTTTTATCCAAAGGATGACACACCTGGCTGTACACTTGAGGCCTGTAGTTTGCGTGATGCCCGCGACCAACTAACAGCGCTGGGTGCGGAGGTCGTCGGCATTAGCAAAGATGGAGCTGAAAGTCACGAAAAGTTTAAAACAAAATTCAATTTACAGTTTCATTTGCTTTCAGATCCAGGTGGTAAAACTATTGAATCATATGGCGCATGGGGTAAGAAAATGTTTGGACGCGAAGGAATAATGCGCAAGACATTTATCATAGATCCAGAGGGTAACGTTGTTAAGGTGTATGGCCGTGTCACACCACTAGGGCATGGCGAGCAAGTAGCGAAAGAATTAAAACTCCTGCAAGCCTAGCGCGGACGGCTCTTTGCGACGTCTCTTGCACGTTTAGCAAAGCTATCATCGATTGAATCACTGTTAAATTCACCAAACTTTTTTATAGCTGCTTGTTCTAGTAACCAATCTGCAACACGCGGATTTTTTGGCAGAAGCGAACCGTGTAAATACGTTCCAATGACGTTTTTGTAGCGCGCCCCTTCAGTCGCGTCCTGGCCATTATTGCCAGCGCCCTGTTGCACAGCACCAAAAGCGTCGACATTTTTCCCTAGAAATGTTTGACCGCTATGATTTTCGTATCCTATGATTTCGCCAAACTGTTCACTAGTGGTAGTAATATTTCCGATTAGGCGCTCTGATCCAGCACGCGTTTCAATGTCGAGGATACCGATGCCAGGGATTATTTTGCCATCTTGCGTTCGGAAGGAATGCCCAAAAAGTTGATATAATCCACAAATCATTAACATAGGGACATTTTCATCCACAAGTGCCTTCAACTTAGGCCCGATAATTTGTAAGTCACTTTGAATTTTATCTTGACCGCTATCTTGCCCGCCGCCGCCAACGATTACATCAACATTGTCTGGGAAGTTGTCGCCAGGATCATAGGACAGCATTCGTACATTGTATCCACGCCATTCGGATCGTTTTTGCAAAACAAGCGCGTTACCCCAGTCTCCATAGATATTCATATCGTGCGGGTAAAGTTGCAAGATATTTAACGTCTTTCTACTCATAGCACCTTCTCGACATCTGTATATCTTTCGAGTTCTTTTCGAAGTGCTAGCATTGCTGTGTATGTGCAGTAAATGCGCTTAGGCTGTTTGGAAGTTTCAGCAATAAACGAAGCGAGAGCGCGCGCTAACTCGGGTTCAATTTCTTTTATCGTAACGTCATCATATTGCAGCCGCAGTGCCATGTCGTAGGCGCGCATTCCGCTGACCATTGCTACGCCCCAATGCAAGCTATGAAAATCAACATCCCAAAGCCAGCTCATGTCTCTTCCATCAGCATAATTATCATTTATTGCAATCATGGTTGCATATCCTTTTGCGGGAAATGATTGAAGACCTAAGCGAAACCCCCCTGGGTTTTTTACAAGAACGAGTTCAAGTGGTTGGCCATGGACACGTAGCTTCTCTCCTCGTCCGAACGCCGGCGTAATTGAAGCCAGCCGTGAAAACAGTGCATCCACTGAAAGTTCTTTGCCGACTATACCAGCAACAAGCGCAATTGCGCCCGTAGCATTAAAGACATTATATATACCTTCAAGCTTGAGGAGCGATTCGTATTTCTTGTCCTCTAACACAAACGTTGCATTATTATCTGAAAAGGTTTCCAGCGTTGCTATAGCAAGAGGAGGTTTTTGCTTACTCTTTGTTATTTTGTTGCTACGCATACTGTCGTCACTTGGAAAAAATGAAGACAGGGAGGAGTTGAGCCCATAATAGAGCACCTTGCTATTTTCTAATGTTGCACCTATCGCATTAAGACGTGGATCTTCACGGTTTATAACAACTTTTTCAGTCGTTGCTCGCGCTACGACCTCAAGCATCTTTGCAGTCGTGTCAATTTCACCGAAGCGATCTAACTGGTCGCGCATAATGTTAAGCAATAGGCTGTAACGTGGCTTAACAACTTTTACAAAGTGCACTGCATGTGCCTCATCAAGTTCCAAAACGGCGATATCAGCGGATATCGTCCCGCTAATCGATGCTTCGTTCACCAGTGCTGCAGCGACTCCTCGCACAAAATTACTTCCTGTACGATTTGTGAACACCTTTAGTCCTTGGCTTTCAAGTAGTTCAACCACCATTTTTGTCGTCGTTGTTTTACCGTTTGTGCCACTGACAATCACAACGCCACGGGGTAATTTTGATAGCATCGACGGTACGTAGCTTGCATCAATTTTCTCAATGATAAGGCCAGGTAGCGCAGAGCCTCCGCCGCCCCGAAGTTTCGTAGCTGCTCGCACGGCTTTTCCTAACAATGTTATAGAAGCGTTTTTCACGTATCCTATTATACCCTTATAGAACCGCTTTTGATAATATGGCTATCTAGTAGCGACTACGGTACAATAACCATATGGAACTAGTGGGCTTTCTTGGGTGGTGGTACGCAGCTGGATGGAGACAGCTTGTCGCACGTCGTGTGGACGGGCTTGCGGCGACTGCTGATTATTTTTCTATCGGCTTACTGGCATCCACGTTATTTTCGCCGTTCCGACAGATTTCAGCTGGCAATGTTCGAGGCCCGCTCCCGCTCCAAGTACGAGCATTTTTTGACAAGCTCATTTCAAGGGTTATTGGCGCAATAGCAAGACTTATTTTGATTGTAATTGGGATTATTGCGATGATACTCCAAGGCTTTTTTGCAGGAGTAAGTATTCTTATGTGGGCGGTTGTCCCATTACTACCAGTTATCGGTGCTATAGCAGCTTTTATAGGATGGGTACCAAGGTGGATATAGAAATTCACCATCATGATATACGGGCCATAAAGGCTCGCACAGCTGTTTATTTAGGCGGCGTTTGGCGGCAAATTCTAGCTGTAGCGATGGTCATATTTGTACTTGTTGGTACAGGGTGTCTCGTAATTGGTGAATCAGTAGGGTGGCTTATATTTGGGCTCGCGGCTCTTCCCGCGATGATGGTTGAATGGTTTGATGGTGAACTTACGCAGCTCGCTCCTGCGAGAAAACAGGAGAGTGTCACTGATATTTTAGACGGAACCATTCTAGGCAGATTACCAAAACAGTATACCGCTCAGGATATTGTAAGCGCCCTAAGCCACACACGCGAAGGCATGTTTCTCAGTGCGCGGTTTGGCATAACTGCTGGGTTACTAACTAATGTTACAGAACATTCAAATCCCACTACAGAATCAGTTTGGAAAGAAGCACTCGAACTGCGCGAGCAATTGCACGCAGCTATGATCACACCAGGAATGGTAGCAGTGGCACTACTTACTCAGTATGCTGAATACGAAACGCTGCTTGCAAAAATCAATATCACAAAAGCTGATGTTGTCGATGGAATTAAGTGGTTTGCACATCTTGATGATTTGGTGAAGAAACATTCTATCAAACGCCGAACTGGTGGAGTAGCACGCGATTGGTCATTTGGGTACATTCCTACACTCTCACGATTCGGCACAAACATTAGCGACCAAATTTCACATGGCGGATTGTTTAATGTAGAGCTTGAAGCTCATCAGAAAGCTCTTGATCAAGTGATTGGCAACCTTGGCGGTGGAGGTTCACGCGCGATAGGACTTGTTGGTAAAGAAGGGGTCGGTAAATCTACCCTCGTGCATGCATTGGCCGACAAGCTACTTGATGCAAATGCTGATGTACCGCCAGACCTTAAATTTCAGCAGATATTTATGCTTGATGCTGTCTCGTTACTGTCTGCAGCTCCAGGTCGTGGGGAATTAGAAGACCTTTTAATGACGGTGCTCGGCGAAGCATATTCTGCCAAAAACATCATTGTATTTCTCGATAACGCGCAAATGTTTTTCGAAGAAGCACCTGGTTCAGTTGACGTTACTAACACACTTCTGCCTATTCTCGAGGCTGGTCGGTTACGAATGATTCTAGCAATGGATGAGCAGCGCTACTTGCAAATCAGCCAACGCATGCCAGCTGTCGCTAATAGTCTTGCGAGAATAAACATACAGCCAGCGAGCGAATCCGAAACAATCCGGGTGCTACAAGATCAGCTCATTTCATTGGAGTTTTCGCGAAATGTTACCTATACGTATCAATCACTCAAAGAAGCCTACCGATTAAGCGAGCGCTACGTGCACGACCTAGCGATGCCAGGGCGTGCTGAAAAACTGCTTGCGGCTGCGGCTAGCTACAGTGAGAACGGATTAGTAACGATTAATTCAGTACAGCAGGCTATCGAGGAAACCCTTGATGTGAAAGTCAGTGTTGCCAGGGAGTCAGGTGAACGAGAGATGTTGCTCAACCTTGAACAGCATATCCACGAGCGTATGATTAACCAAAGCCGAGCAGTGCAGGTGGTTAGCGATGCACTCAGGCGGGCTAGAGCTGGCGTGAGGAACCAGGATAGGCCAATTGGTACATTCCTATTTCTCGGGCCTACTGGAGTAGGAAAGACCGAGCTTGCGAAGGCACTCGCTGATGTATATTTTGGTGGCGAGGATCGTATCGTACGACTTGACTTAAATGAGTTTGTCCAAAACCAAGACGTTGCGCGCCTTATTGCTGATGGGGCTGATGATCCTTCAAGCCTCACTGCGCAGGTGATGAAGCAGCCATTTAGCGTAGTGCTACTTGACGAGATTGAAAAAGCGCACCCCAATGTCCTAACGACGTTGCTGCAACTTCTTGATGAAGGAATTTTGCGCGACGATAGAAACCGTGAAGTAAGCTTTCGAGATGCAATTGTTATTGCTACTAGCAACGCGGGTGCGGAGAGAATTCGTGAGCTTGTCATGCGTGGTCAAAAGCCCGAACAGTTTGAGCAGCAATTTCTTGACGAGTTAATCGCAGATGGCCAGTTTAAACCGGAATTTTTGAATCGTTTTGACGAAATAGTTACCTTTACACCTCTATCGAAGAACGATCTCTTGCAAGTGATAGACCTTATGATTGCTGGTGTAAATAAAACTTTGAAGCAGCAAAGTGTTGAGGTCCATGTTGACGACGACGCCAAAGTCTTATTGGTTGAAAAGGGGTATGACCCAAGATTAGGCGCTCGACCAATGCGTCGCGTTGTGCAAAAAGCAGTTGAAAATACCGTTGCAAAAGCAATGTTATCAGGCGAGGCTACTGCCGGGAGTGTTATTACTATCTCGTATGACATCGTTGAGAATATTCTTGGTGCCGCGGAAGAGGCAAATAAAATTGCGTCGAGTGTGTAAAATATCACATCCTATACCGTCTTGAGCTTTTATACTACGTATAAGCTTTTAAGGAAGCAAAACGTAAAAGGAGTTTTCTATGGTTACTGTTATGGCTCGTACAATGAAAGGATTTGCCAGCACCTGCGTTATTCTTTCTGGAAATGTGTTACTTGTAGCAATGATATACCTTGGTATCAGCGTAGCATAAGCCGTATGATATAGTAGGTTCAAGCGTATGAAAACGGTTGAACCAGCTCACCAAGATGTTACCATCGCGCCTGCGAAAGATCGAACTGATGTTAGTGACTTGTACCTTCTCAACCAACAGTTGGTTGAACAAAATCAGGAGGAACGAGACAAACATCCAGAACTACGTATTGCGAACGATCCTCTCGCTGTTCGCCGAGAGTTTAGATGGAACGACGTGTACACTATTGCGATTTCGTTCGCATTAGTCTCTGTAGGGCCGTTTATCTCAGCTCCACTCATGTCGCTTGGCGATGGCAATGGCTTCAGCGTTCTTACGGCAGTTTGTTTTATATTTCTTATTGGAATTGGGTCAGCTGCGCTGCTCCGAGCGATCTTTAGAATGGTGAGCTCAGTTTGTGTCTATGCAGACATCAATAGTACGCTTGCCAATATTGCTCATGCAACAATTGTATTGCTTTCCTTTATCGCTCAATACATTATTTTCGGTGTCAGGCAGTACTTAGTGGCTGCAATTGCATTTTTAATTACTGCCATCCTCCATGTGGTAATATTACGCAGTTTATATCTCATTACTCATTCGAAAAAACTATAAATATGATTCTCCAGGATGGATAGCGCTATCTCATCTTGCCGATGGTTCAGTACTATAATTTCGTGGTGCCCCGAGGTGGATTCGAACCACCGGCCTTAGGCTTAGAAGTCCTCTGCTCTATCCAGCTGAGCTACCAGGGCACAATTTTAAACGGAAGGACACACCCTTCCCACTTTAAAAGTGAAATGGATTCACATTTAAAGCCCCCATTCCCTAAAGCCTGCGCTTTCGCTTGCGTAGGCTTTGTCAGTATGGATTGCTATGATTATACTATTTTTTGTTAGATTTGCCGATGTGTCCAAGGTGGGTGTGCGTAAAACCTGTAGAATGCTTCAAGCCGTATCCAAGTGTACGATCTGCAAAAATGTGAAATAGCCATACGAGGCTTGCAAATAATGCCCAGTCAGAGCCGGTAAGGACGAACATTCCAACAAGTACCGTAGGCCCAATGACGCTATGCCCTATATTGTATAAAAACGCGCCGAAGCTTTTTGAAATTAAATAGCCAACCATACTGATATCTACAAGAGGGAAGAGCACAACGAGCCACCACCACTCATAGCGCGCAACTTGCACGAAAAATAGTGCTATGACGACAGTTGCAAGTAGGTGCTCTGCATTTAGGATTTGCTTCACAATAGGTGGGTGTTCAAGAATCTTTTTCATTGTTTGTATTGTAGCATAAGCACGATAGACATATGGCGAGAAGGCAGTCGCTCAAACACCCTATTTCCGCTGAAGCCATGGCTTTGCTTCACGAACTCGCTCCTGCGGAGTACCAAGTTCGACGCTTGATATCAGAACCAAATAAAAATACTCAGTAAACCGAGTATTTTTATTTGGTGCAGGTGGCGAGAATCGAACTCGCATCGTTTGCTTGGAAGGCAGACATATTAGCCATTATACGACACCTGCATATGGGGCGAATGAAGGGAATTGAACCCTCGACCTTCGGAGCCACAACCCGACGCTCTAACCAACTGAGCTACATCCGCCGCATACTAAATTGTAAATATGGCACTTGCTGAAAAGGCAGTTGGTTAGAGCGACTTCGCCACTATTAATCGCTGAGGGCTCGCCAACTGAGCTACATCCGCCGTACAATATTCAATTCTATCACAACAGGGGCGGTAGCACTAGACCTCGTGAACAGTTTCGATGTCGGCACCTAGCCTGTTCAAGCGATTTGCAAAGGCCTCATATCCACGGTTGATGCTATAAACATCACGCAAGATTGAACGTCCTTCTGCTGCGAGCATAGCAAGTAATACAACGACAGATGGTCGGAGGGCAGGTGGCGCCACAACGTCGGCCGATCGCCATCGAGTTGGCCCAGTGATGTACACGCGATGGGGGTCAATCATCTCTATTTTCGCACCTAGCTTTGACAGTTCGGTGAAGTAGATTGCACGGTTCTCATAGCTCCAGTCATGCACGAGTGTTCGTCCTTCGGCGACGGTTGCAATCAGGCCCATAAAAGGTAAATTGTCCATATTAATCCCAGGGAATGGCATACTATGAAGCTTATCTTTGGGAGCAACGAGTTTCGATGAATGTATCGTGACATCTACCAGTCGCGTTGCACCGTTTCGAGCGGCGTATTCATCAGTTAAGGTATAGCGTAGTCCCATTCCTTCGAGCACTGCGAGCTCGAGTTCTAAAAATTCAATAGGTGCCCTTGTGATCGTAATTTCAGAATCAGTCACGATACTTGCAGCAATAAAACTCATTGCTTCGATCGGATCCTCGCTCGGGTAGTAATCAACAGCTTGATTAATTACTTTCTTGCCACGAATTTTCAAAATAGTTGTACCAACGCCTTCTATTTTCACACCAAGACGCTGTAGAAAGAAACACACATCTTGCACCATATAGTTTGGGCTTGCATTGCGGATGATTGTTTCACCATCGTACAAGGCAGCCGCCATAATAACATTTTCAGTGACTGTATCTCCGCGTTCGGTCAAAAGAATCGCACGGGATGGAGCTGTTGGGGTGACCATCGCATGGTAGGCGTCATCGCTTGCACTAACACGCATACCAAACGGTTCGAGCCCACTGAGGTGCGGCTCGATGGTACGCTTGCCAAGGTCACAACCGCCAGCAAAAGGAATTTTAAAATCGTGATATTGGTGTAGCAGAGGGCCGAGAAACATGATGACAGTCCGGGTTCGCATTGCGGCTTTTACATCCATCTGTTCGAGCTTCAGCTTTGCTGGCGGCGTAATCTCCAGATCATTATTCGCTAGCCACTTCGTTTTTACACCGATACTATTGAGTACTTCAATGATTCGATTTACCTCTTCTATGCGTGCAACGCGTCGAAGCGTCGTCTTGCCTTTGTTTAGAAGACTCGCGCATAAAAGCGCAACGGCTGCATTTTTACTAGTCTTTACTTCTATCTCACCATTGAGTTTTTTGCCACCACGAATTCGAAAGTTGGTCTTGCCATCATCATTGAGCGTTATAATGCTACTATCAAGTACATCGCTGATACGTCCCAGCATTTCGACGCTCATGTTTTGGCCGCCTTTTTCTATCCTACCAATCGCACTTTGCGATGTGCCAACTTTTTCAGCGAGTTCACTCTGCGTAAGTCCACGAGCAAGGCGTGTTTGCTGTATAACAAGCCCAATTTTTTGTGCATAGGTGGCGGCTTTCATGACCATTAGTATATCACATACGATATGTTTGCAATATATCTCAGGTTGGTCGTATAATGGGGGCATGATCTGACATATTTTCATGGGTGAGGATAGGCAAACACTAAAGAGGAGACAAGTCCATGAATGATGATGCAGTAGCAAAACTTATCGCCGGCGAAGAACAGCGCGAGCGCGAGGGTATAGAATTAATCCCAAGTGAAAATTACGTTTCTCAAGACGTATTGCACGCTCTCGGCAGCGTGTTCACAAACAAATACTCAGAAGGTTACCCAGGTAGGCGCTACTATGGTGGACAAACCTACACCGATCCGCTAGAGCAGCTTGCAATCGATCGGGCGAAACAACTGTTCAAGGCCGATCATGCGAACGTGCAACCACATAGTGGGGCACCAGCAAACGAAGCCGTGTATTACGCATGGCTAGAGCCCGGCGACACCGTCCTTGCTATGGATTTGGGGCATGGGGGCCACTTAACACATGGCAATCCGATGACGCGCTCGGCACATTTATACAACTTTGTACCGTACAAAGTAAAGGATGTTACGACTGGTGAAATAGATTACGATGAGCTAATCGCGCTGGCTGAAAAGCATCAACCAAAACTTATTCTTGCAGGCTTCAGCGCCTACCCACGTGAACTAAATTATGCAAAATTTGCACAAGCTGCCAAAAAAGTAAAAGGTGAATGCCTACTTATGGCTGACATGGCGCATATTGCCGGGCTTATTGCTGGTGGCGTAGCCGAAAATCCATTCGACTATGGATTCCATGTCATTACAACCACCACCCACAAAACATTGCGTGGCCCTCGCGGTGGTATGATTCTGTCAAAAGGGACAGTTGGCAACCCTCTCAAAGCACCAGAAAAAACGCTCGAAAACATCCCCACGCTCATTGATCGTGCAATTTTTCCAGGTACTCAAGGTGGTCCACACATGCACACAATCGCTGCAAAAGCAGTCGCCTTTGGCGAAGCACTGAAGCCAGAATTCAAAGAATATGCCAAGCAAATCGTAAAAAATGCCGCAAAACTTGCAGAAGAAATGCAAAAACGCGGATTTGTACTCGTGGGTGGGGGTACATCAAACCACCTTATTCTGGCAGATGTTAAAAAGAGCTTCGACCTTGATGGCAAAGTAGTTGAGGAAGTACTAGACAAAATTGGACTTACGCTCAACAAAAACTCGGTCCCCGATGACCCGCTACCACCATTCAAGCCGAGCGGTATACGCCTCGGCACGCCTGCCATGACAACACGCGGACTCGTAGAAAAGGACATGTCGCAGGTTGCAGAGTGGATGAAACAGGCAGTCGAAGCGCGTGATAACGAGGAAAAACTCGACATGCTTCATAGGGAGGTAAAAAAGTTTATGAAAGCTCATCCTCCTAAAGCTAGATCTCTGTGAGAAATATATAGCTTTTTCAGGAAACACCCAGTATACTAACATTATTAAGTAAAGGTGGGTACATGAAAAAGCTTGTCAAAATTATATTTCTATCTATATTTATGACTCTAGTCATGCCAACTGGATATACGTATAACTCTGCTCTCGCAATTCAAGCAACGGACTGGATAGGTACTATGCCGCACATAGACTTTGTAAATCCAACTTCGATACATCAAAGTACGCTTGCAAATCCATGTGTCCAAGAAACCATAACCATATTTAACCCTTATGGAACTACTCAGAGTATCGGAGCTCAAACACTAAATGCCTGTGTGCACTTAGCAAAAAACTTTCAAATAGCTAGGATTAATCAATGCGTGCCGAATAACTCAGGTGGGTGTACCTACAAGACCTGGATGGTGTATAGCAAAGCCAATAGTAGTAAGTTTTACAGAGTTGAAGGCTTGTATCCAGGTGTGAGTGACGATTGCTGGCAAACATCACAAAATTTCGACTCGATTTATTACGTGTGTGATAGAGTACTATTCTGGGTAAAAGATTTACAAGCGGCAGCAGTACTTATTCAAAATACACAAGAAGAGTTTTATGAGTTTGATAATCTCAGCGGTTACGAGTACTTCCGTGACGATACTGGAAATCTAGTCGAGCAAAATGGCGTAAATATTTCATACGATGGTAAATGGGCATTAGTTGCGATCAAGAATGTAGGTATTGCAAAAATTGATATTGCCACAAAACACGTAAAACTATTCACTAAACAGGTTCAATTAACAGGATATGGCTTCGATCCTCACTATGATTTGAGCGTAGACAAGAACGGACGATACGTTGCTGTAGGCGGAAGGAACGCGGGAGCATTCGTTTACGACACCTTAGGGAGCTGTGGTTCATATAGTGATTCAGTTCTATACAGCTGGCGAGATAGGCAAGCTGAATTTAATGAGTGCCCAGTAAAAAACTTAGTCCCTGATATTGTTCAGGCTAGTGATAATTCGGATGCTGGTTTCAAAGAAATCAGTAACATATACATGTCTCCTGAAAGTACTTACATCACAGGAGTCTACTCGCCCATGAGATTAGTCGATGGTGCTAAAACAGGCGCGGTAAAAATAACCATTGCTCCCTTGCGGCAAGAGTTCAAATATATAGCGCTCGGGGACTCTTATTCTAGCGGAGAAGGAGACATACCCATACAAGGAATGTCATTTTACACACCAGAGACTGACTATCCTGGTGGATGCCATCTAAGTACTCGGTCGTATCCATATCGTCTGACAGACATTCTGCAAATAAATACAGATACAATGCGGTCAGTAGCTTGCTCTGGTGCGAAGCTGGAAGATGACGTGCTCGCGCCTTTTGACGGATATATGGGACAAAATAGCAGGCTAAAAGGAAAAACAGCCGATGAGGTAATAAAACAGAAAGCTGATGCATTAACTAATTTCACTCCTGGCATTGCGCCTCAGGTGGAGTTTGTTAAAAAGTACAAACCCTCATTTATAACTATTACAGCGACAGGAAATGATGTAGGATTTGCGGATATTTTGAAGTACTGTGCAGGGGAAATGTACACATGTGACTATGCAAAGCAAAACAGCGTACTGCACAGTACACTCCTTGGGTCTATAAAGATGCAAAAAGACCGAATAGCTAAATTGATAACGCAAATTAAATTACATTCGCCAAACACCGCAATATACATCTTGGCTTATCCAGAATTTATAGCTGACAGCCCTAACTGCCAACGCAGTGTAGGGTTACTGAATAGTAAAGAAAAGCGGATGATCATTGAAGGGGTAGCGTTACTCAATCAAACGATAAAAAGTGCCATCGCACAAGAGGGGGCGCACTATGTGGACGTACAAGATGCTTTACGCGGTGGGCGACTTTGTGAAGGGACTCACGAGTATGTGAGTGGTTTGGACAATCTCACCGGAGGCTTTACCAATACAACCACTGATAGAAATCAAACATTCCACCCGAACTCTGCTGGTCATGATAAAATTGCTCAAGCAGTAATACGGGCTTATCCTGATATTGCAGCGAGATCAGAGAATCCAGAGCGTTCAAGTGCATTAATAGACGCACCGCTGGACAGAAAAAAGCTTCCAATTGCAGAGAGATCACTCAATACGCTATATGCGAAAACTACACGAAAACTTCTAATTCAAGCACCTGCAGGTAGTTTTAAGCCAAATTCTGATGCTAAAGTCTTGATTTACTCGCATGAACACGACCTTGGTAAGGTGAAGGTAGCGGCTGATGGATCGTTTTCAAAGACTTTCGACTTGCCAAGATATTTCGAAAAGGGTGACCATGTGATTGTGGCTAAAGGAAAGAGCCTATCGGATAGCGTTAAGTACCTGTATGAATTTGTGACTATCGATGCCATACATAAATTCAATACGCATGCTAAATGCATTGAGCATTCAGTAAATTTTAAAAAGTTTAACTGTCAACATGAGAAATATAGATAGTTAGATCGTTTTAAAGATACAACTTTGTTAATTTGTATATAAACATTCATGCTTAGTTTCTAAAGTCGCTTTCCGGTATCTACTACCTCAGTACTTAAAGCACAGGATGCTATTTCATGCATAATTTACACAGCGAAATACAAAATGCTAGTAGCTTCGCTTCTAATTTAAAAAGAGACCATCGCGGTCCCTTTTCAAATTCATAATTATGCTAACAGCCTGTTGCAACCTTGACGGTGGCGATTGCACCAGCGCCGAAGTCCCAGTAAAAGATGTTTGCACCAGTTGTTGCACTACAGAACCAGTAACCGATAACGGTATTATTGTTTGCAACGGTTGAGGTATAGCCCGTTCCTGCAGCAGCGGATGGTAATGTGAGCTTAGTAATATCATCGATCTTTGGTTCATTTCCTGCAGAAGTACCGCCTGCAACGCAGGTACCTGCTCCGGTCGTGCCTGCAGTTGGTGCAGCTCCTGTTGGGCTAGGTGAGTTTGTTACGAGCTGGCAATAAGTCGGATATGAACCGTATAGCGAGTTGTAAGCTTCAACTTTCTTTGCTAACTGAGATGCGGCAGCAGCACCACTCGAAGTTTTACCTCGATTTGTAATACCGTTATAAGCAACAATAGAGATAGCTGCTAGGATTGCGATGACGACGATGACGATGAGGAGCTCAACGAGAGTGAAACCGCGTTCTTTAGTGTTAGTATTCTTAAGCATGTATTATGCCCCCTATTTATTACTAGTTATACCAGTATAATACTACGCGCACGCGATAAGCACAAGAGTTATACGACAAAAACATATACTAGATGTTCTGACTTTGCGCGTTCATGCTCAAGGTAATAGATATACTCTGCCCGGCGATATTTTGAGTACTCGTCAATGTCACCTGGACACCCGTAGCACTACTTGGTCCTGCTGCGGTGGATCCATCGCTGTTTACATAGGCAATAGTGAATGCGCTGACGTTATTCATAAGCTCAACGTCAGTAGTAACACACTCGGTTCCAGTCACGTTTTCGGCGCATGAACCTCGCTGCCAAACAGGGGTAGTTGTTGTACCTGTGCACGTGGTTGTTTTTGTGTCATAACCCTGGTCATTAGTGACAATTGTTCGCTCATACAAGGTACCATTCGATACAAAGTACGCATATGTCACAGGATAAACGGGATTTGTTGATGCATTGCCACTCGCACAAGTGTTTAATCCAGTTCCTGTGGCATACAACATTATACGCGTACTATCGAGAGGATTTTTGTCGGTAGCAGGAAGCGCTAGCAGCAACACGTCGTTACTTGTACCTGAAAGGCTAGTAAATGAAGCCGTGAGATTGTTGCTACCCTGGCCGTTTGTCAAGCCGGTTATGGCAGCAGGAAACTTCATTGTTTTTACTACACTCTTTTCGAGCGTGTCAAGAGCATTCTGCATCTCATAGGTTGTTTCTGTCCTTGTACGTACTTGTAGAGCATCAGTGCTTAGAACAGTAATCGCAACCACCATACTCGATACGACAAGCATCACAATAGGCACGATAATGAGCATTTCAACTAATGTGAACGCCGCTACACGCACATTATGATTTGTATATTGTGTGACTGACACTTTGCGCTCCTTGCGCATCATTATAGGTAGCAGTAGAGGTAATTTTGCTTATGGTATTTAATGGCGACGTAGAG
Source organism: uncultured Candidatus Saccharibacteria bacterium (assembly GCA_964618945.1). GTDB lineage: Bacteria > Patescibacteriota > Saccharimonadia > Saccharimonadales > Saccharimonadaceae > UBA1020. Next base: position 2,074 of record CAZUDH010000008.1, on the reverse strand, counting down.
TACGGGCAAGTCACAATAGTGGTTATCGTGGCGCTGCGAAGCGCAGATCCGTTGTATCCACTTAGTACCGTTGGTGATGCAGAGGTATCGACACAAGTGCTACCGCTGCCAATCGAAGCGGCTTTCTTTCGCATCTCTACGTACGCAATATTGGAGGCTTCTGCCATTTGTGCAGATTGCGTACCGTTCTGAAAGATATACGTATATAGCTGATAGCCAGATATCAAAAAAACGCTTGCCACAAGCAGAGCTACCAGTAATTCGATCGCAGATAAGCCCTGTTGATGTTTCATTAGCGATGCTTGCTCTTTAGTGTTTTAATTTGTCCATCTATCTCGCTACGCCAATATAATGTGTACTTGACACAGTTCCCACAACAGCACACATTTCCCGCAGCATCGGCAGGCGCGTATACATAGCGATCGTTACCAGCGGCGAGAAGAGTATTTATGCGTGTTTGGTCATTGGCCGTAGCGGGGCTGCAAGCGTATATGCACTCCATGACATACCCGTCACCAGACGGTGAGCGAAATGCATCAACATTTGTCCCCTTAAGCACTTTACTACGGTATCCGCCATAGACAAATTTCGGAGTCCAGCCTGTTCTAGAGAACCCATCCATATGAAACATCTCGTTAACGCCAGGATAAGAGCCTGCATTGCCTTCAGTTTTTGGGGTATTGCCATCAGAGATTATCACCGAATTACCATCGTTATACCGTACTTCTAGCCCATTCGCAATGATTTTCACATCAGATTCACGTTCACGATCACGTGCCTGTGCAAGCATTGTTCCTACCGCATACGTCCCAAGCGCAACCAGTGATGCCATTACCACTAGTGTCACCAATATCTCAACAATAGTAAACCCGCTGCGTGACGATTTCATACATTAAGCATATGCTTTTTTAGCAATATGAGCAACTACATCTCGAGAGGTTCTTGCTGAATCTCTAGTCGAAACTTATCACGAACGGCACGTACAATTTCATCACGTGCAGCCTCTAAATCATGATAACCCGACGCCGACTCATTAATGAGAACAAGTGCATTCTTGTCATGGACTCTAATGCCGTGTAGGAGCGCACCTTTCAGGCCGGTCTGCTCAATAAGCCATCCAGACGGAACTTTGTAGGTCTTATCACCCATGTCATACCGCGGCATATCAGGGTATTCTGCAACGAGACTATCGAGCTGCCAATCCTCAACCATTACATTTTTGAAGAACGAACCGCTATTTGGCCTCTCGACAGGGTCTGGAAGTTTATCTGCACGAATAGCAAGTGCAGCGGTGCGGACTTCTTTTGCAGTATAAATACTTATATTGTGTTGATCAAAATAGGCCTGTATTGCAGCATAAAATGGTGGTTGGGGATTTGATTTATACAGTTTTAGCGTTATTGAGGCGATAACATATCGGCCTGCCGCATCGCCTCTGAATATACTATGACGGTAGCTAAAGCCGCACTGTTCATTGCTAAGAACAACAAATGCGTTCGTTGTTGTGTCAAGCGCCTCGAGCTCTACGAGTGTTTCGGCAACCTCTTGTCCATAGGCTCCGATATTTTGTACGGGTGACGCACCGGCCGTACCTGGAATTCCTGACAAAGCTTCAATGCCAGTTAGGTTCATTGCAACGGTGCGCTCAACAACACTGTCCCATTCTTCGCCCGCGCCAATCTTTAGTACGACTGCAGAGCCTTCATCCTTTATTACTGAAAATCCCATAATTCGATTACGCAGAACAACTCCGTTGAAACCCTCATCATGCGCTATAACGTTGCTACCACCACCTAAAACGTAGAGGGGGAGATTCTGATTTTTTGCAGTTTGTACGGCCGCAAGCAGCTCTTCGCGGCTATGCACATCGGCCATGAATTTCGCAGGACCACCGATGCGCATCGTAAGATAGTTTTTCAGAGGTATATTAGCGTGTAACTCCATGACATCAAGTATATCGTATATACGCTAACAGTGGTATAATTATGTCAGTTTATGCACCCGTAGCTCAGCGGATTAGAGCACTGGTCTTCGGAACCAGGTGTCGCAAGTTCGAATCTTGCCGGGTGTACCA
>CAZUDH010000007.1:0-48733 GCA_964618945.1 uncultured Candidatus Saccharibacteria bacterium | reverse complement strand
TGGTGCGGATGAGAGGACTTGAACCTCCACATCATTGCTGATACTAGCACCTGAAGCTAGCGCGTCTACCAATTCCGCCACATCCGCATACATCTAAATTATAAACGATCGTTAAACATAGTATTCATCTCGCTTCAGGCCTGAAGCTGAAATTTCACGAATGAAATCATGGCTTTCATCGGAAATTTCCTTGCGAACCGCCACTGGCGGCTCTCACATCTACCAATTCCGCCACATCCGCATACACACGTTAGTATACTACGCCATATCAGAGGTTGCAAAACGGCTTCTTTAAAAATATCATAAAATATGATATAATATAGAAATGACTGCTGAAAATATGCGTTCCGTGGTGACACTGATGGGCTTTGCGTCGCGGATTCCTCCCGATGAAGTGGCGGCACATATACGAAAAATCTCTTCACTCGCACAGGATGCAACCAACTTTGTTTCGCATCAATTCGCCGCGACTCTAGCTCATGACGCCCGGCGCCCAAAACAGGTAAAAGGCCGCGGATATCTTCATGCCGGCTACCGTGACGTTGCAGGCATTCTCTTACCACAAGTACGATCGCTTTCTGAAAACGATGCGCGTGAGGTAATCGCACACCCTAAAACGACGCACACACTCGCTATGCTTGCGCTACGTTCGACGCACGAACTGAGCACTCTTATCCGCAACAATTACCAGACAGACGCTGTTGCTGTGCACGAAGACGGCTACTTGGATGTTTTACGGCCAGGTCATTTAGTGATGAACACATCTGGAGAAAACTTTTGCCCCTACGCTGGACAGCCAGGAAATCCAAGCCCTGTTGCTGTCTTTAGTGCGTTCGCTCGACATGCAGCTGAAGTTGCATACTTGGCAGATTGTAGGGATAGAGAGCGCCCGCTGCGCAAATTCGGCGAAAAAGTCTTGCCAATTATTTTCAATGATCCGTATTATGGTATACGTGGCCTTTATGGATAAACCAGATACGCGCAATGTCACTAATGAGTTTAAGGGTGTTGCGCATGATGCGATTGTCGAAGCGCTTGATGAAAGAGGCGTTTCGCTTGAAATCGCCATCGAAAATACCTTGCGCGATTACAATATGGGCACAATTGTACGCAATGCAAATGCCTTTGGTGTACGCACGGTGCATATTATAGGCCGCAGGCAGTGGAACAAACGTGGGGCAATGGCAACCGACAAATATCTGCGTATTTGCTACTACAATTTGGTTACGGATTTTGTTGCTGCAATGCACAGCCAAAACAAAACAATGATAGCCATTGATATTACTCCAGATTCCAAGCCACTATCGCGCGCTACGTTGCCCGAAAATTGTGTATTTATATTTGGGCAAGAAGGCCCTGGCGTATCTGACGAATTACGTGCTCAAGCTGCCAAAACGCTTCATATTGAGCAGCTCGGGAGTACGCGGAGCATAAATGTCGGCGTAGCTTCGGGAATCGCTATCTACGAGTGGTTGCGCATAAAACACTTGCAAAAATAGCTACAGTATGGTATAATAAAAAGATTATGGGCGAAGTTTTTGAGTTGTTGCCTTCGTGCAGCCTTACCACGCAGCCAGATGGCGATAGTCTCGCCCCTACGGACGATGCCCTGGTCATTCCGTTTGAAAAGCCGCTAGCACGGCGTAGCAAAGAGTTGCATGCGGCAATAACGGAACTGCTTTCGATAATGACTCGCTATAAAACTCATAAAGGTTTGTGCGACGCTACAAAAACCCTTACAGGAAACTGCGATGATAACAGTACGGCTGTGATGTTTGCATTTCTTATTAAAAAATATCAGCCGCTGCTTTCGTATGACAATTTTGAAGTTTCCGTGCAGCATGGTGATGACGATATTATACAAGCACTCCTTGAGTTGCTGCTGGCCGATAATGCGCCGAATGCTGATAAAGACCGTGTGTATCAAAGCCTATGTGCACTTCGCTGTCGTCAGCTCGATGCCATAATGGCAAGCGGTTTAACGGACGACAGCGGTGGACTTTGGGCGGAAGTGCTCAATATTTGTGCACCACTTCCCGATAACGTCATCCCTTTTCGACAACTACCGACTAGCGAAGGTACGGTAACTATATAATGCTACTCTTATGCTGGATATGCTTGCAAAAACCTCAGTAATCTGTCACAATTTGTCTAATGACTGCGCTATCTACCTCACCGTATAAAGGCACTCGCGACTACTATCCGGACGAAAAACGAGTGCAAAATTATATTTTTAATGTATGGAGCACGGTTTCGAAGCGATTTGGGTATGAAGAATATGGCGCGCCAATGCTGGAACCAATTGAAGTATATGCCGCAAAAACTGGTCAAGAAATTGTCAATGAACAAACGTATACATTTACGGATCGCGGTGAACGAACCGTGGCAATTCGCCCGGAAATGACACCAAGTGTTAGCCGTATGGTAGCGGGCCGGCGCCAAGAGCTGGCGTACCCGGCGCGTTTATTCAGTATTGCAAATTTTATGCGCTACGAGCGGCCGCAACGTGGCCGTGAACGTGAATTTTGGCAGTTGAACGCTGATGTATTTGGGGCAGATGATGTGACCGCTGATGTTGAAATCATTCAGTTTGGCGTGGAAATCATGCGGGCGTTTGGCGCCAGGGATGACATGTATGCAGTCAAAATCAACAATCGTACGCTTATTGATACCATGATGACAGAATACTTAGAACTTGACGTTGTGCAATCGCAGCTTATGATCAAACTATTCGATCGCAAGAGCAAAATTAGTAATGAAGAGTTTCGCGACCAAGCGATTGAGATATTCGGCGATGAGGCTGCTCCGGCAGGGTTGAAAAAGATTGCCGAACTTTTGATGGCAAAAGATATGAAATCAATGCCGAAAACAATTGCCGCAACCCCAGCGTTTGAGGAACTACATGAACTGTTTGGCATGTTGAAAAAACTAGGAATTGAAAATACACAATTTGACATTACGCTGATGCGCGGGTTTGATTACTACACTGGTACGGTATTTGAATTTTTCGATACCCACCCAGAGAATAATCGTTCGATGTTTGGCGGCGGTCGATACGACGGCTTAGTCGGCCTCTTTGGAGCAAATCCTATTAGCGCAGTCGGGATCGCTCCGGGGCTTTCTACAACTGAATTGTTTCTTCGATCACACGAATTGCTACCGAAACTGACGACCTCTACGGATGTTTATATTGCTGCGCTAGGGGAAGACAGTGTTTCGGGTGCACAAAAGGTTGCGGCTGAACTACGTGCGGAAGGTGTGAATGTCGAACTTGATGTGACATTGCGAAAAATCGACAAGCAAATAAAAACTGCCCTGAAAAAAGGCGTTCCGTATGTTTTGTTCGTTGGCGAGCGTGAATTGAAAGATGAAGTATTTGCGTTCAAGAATCTGACAACGAGCGACGAGCAGAAGCTCAGTATATCGAGAGTCGTGTCAGCAGTAAAAGATCACCGCAAAACATTGAAGCGTAAAGCATCACACGACGAGCTCGACGAGTTGCTCTAACGAAGCGTTTCGACATACTCTTCCATATCTGTTATACTTGATTGCTGTATGAAGACATCTGTAAAAAAACTCACCGATACCCGGGTGAAGCTGACTGTTTCGCTGGGAAAAGAAGAACTTGATAACGCCGAGAAAGTAGCCCTCTCGAAACTCGCCAAAACCGTAAAAGTCGCTGGGTTCAGAAAAGGCCACGTACCACCTAGCGTCGCAGCGAAAAATGTTGATCCAGTCGCACTTGCGAATGAAACTATCGATAATGCGCTGAGCCGTGCCGTCGCCGAAGCATTCTTGCACGAAAACCTTCAGGCGCTTTCACGTCCGGAAGTTGACGTAACGAAATTTGTGCCAAATCAGGAGCTAGAATTTACGGCCGAAGTAGATGTGTTGCCTGAAGTAAAACTTGGTAACTACAAAAAGCTTAATGTAAAAGCTGAAAAAGTTGAAGTAAGTGCTGATGATGTGAATGAGATCATCGAACGCCTCCGCGCAAGCATGGCTACAAAAGAACCTGTCGACCGTACTGCCAAAAAAGGCGACGAGGTTGTTATTGATTTTACAGGTAAAAAAGACGGCGTAGCATTTGATGGTGGCACCGCAAAGGACTATGCCCTCGAACTGGGAAGTAACTCGTTTATTCCTGGATTTGAAGAAGGCTTAATTGGCAAAAAAGCTGGCGATACAGCCGATCTACAATTGAAATTTCCCGATACCTACCATGTTGCTGATCTCGCTGGGGCTGACGTCGTGTTCGAAACGAAGGTCAACACAGTGAATCAAAAAGCCTTGCCCAAACTCGATGATGAATTTGCAAGTAAAACTGGTAATCCAGAAATTACTACTCTTAAAGAACTAAAAGCAGATATCAAGCGTGAACTGGCTGCGCAGAAAGAACGCGAAGCCAGCGAAAAACGAAAGGACGCCCTCGTTGGCGCATTAGTCGAAAAGAGTAAGGTGCCCGTGCCGGATGCACTTGTCGAAGACCAAATGCGAAGCATCGAGCAGGATATGTTGCAAAACTTGATGTATCAAAATATCACAATGGACAATTACCTTTCGGCACAGGGTTTCAAAGATAAAGACGAATGGACTGAAAAAGAGCTAAAACCCGCCGCAACCAAACGCGTACAAGCTGGACTTGTGCTTTCAGAACTTTCAAAAGAACTTGGCGTTATGGCAAGCCCTGAAGAGATCGAAGAGCACATTGCTCGATACAAGCAAGGCTACGCGAACAATCCAGAAATGCTCAAGCGCTTTGATGAACCTGAAGTTCGGCGCGATATCACCAACAGACTTCTGACCGAGAAAACCGTCGATGAGCTTGTTGCGTTAAATAGCTAAACATTGTAAAATACCACAAGCTCCCGGCCGAGCAATGATCCTCTGGAAGGAGGTGATGAGCATGAAGCGATTCTTTCTCGGATTTGCGTGTGGCGTTGTCTCTGTCGCTGGCCTATTGAAGGCCGCGGAAATGCTGGATGAAGAATGGTCCAGCAACGACTACCCCAACTACTAATTACTGGTAGAGCTTGGCCGGGAGCTACATCCCAGAAGCGTATTAGCACTCGCACTTGACGAGTGCTAATTTGTTGCGCTACAATTGGTATATGACGAAAAGTTACCTGGTTCCTACGGTTGTAGAAAGTACGCGTGAGGGCGAGCGAGCCTATGATATCTATTCGCGATTGCTTAAAGACAGAATTGTTTTCTTGGGCGAAGATGTCAATGAGCACACAGCAAACCTCGTAGTGGCACAGCTGTTATTCCTCGCAAACGAAGACCCAAAAGCTGATATATCGCTATATATAAACAGCCCGGGCGGAAGCGTCTATGATGGCTTGGCGATATATGACACAATGCAGTTTATCCCAAATGATATTGCGACGTATGGTATCGGGCTCCAAGCAAGTATGGGTGCATTTTTGCTTTCAAGCGGCACAAAAGGCAAACGACATGTGCTGCCAAACTCGCGTATAATGATTCATCAGCCATCGAGTGGCACCCAGGGCAAGATAACTGATCAGGAAATTTCACTTCGTGAAGGTATTTATCTGAAAAAGCGTTTGAATGAAATTCTTGCCAAAAATACTGGACAAAAGCTGTCGAAAATTGAAAAAGACGTGGATCGCGATTACTGGATGAGCGCGGAGGAAGCTACCGAGTACGGTATTGTTGACAAAATCGTTAAAAACTCTTGACGATTTAGGGCCTATAGCTCACAATAGAACCTAATGAAGATTGTATAGCTGGGTCGTTTTGATACGCACGCCTGTTTGGCGGGGCGTTTTTTGCGTATTTAAACCCGTAAGCTAAGGAGAACCTTCTGGCGCCGGTTTTCAAAAAATTTAAGTATCAGCGAGGAGATGCTTCGTGGCTAAAAACACTACGAACGCGGCAAAGCGTGTTTTCTTCACCAAGGACGACACCGCACTACCGCTCCCTAACCTGATAACTCACCAGATTGACAGCTGGAAAGAGTTTATCGAAACAGGTTTGGGTGAAATTTTTGCAGAACTCAATCCAATTGAGGACTACACAGGACAAAAACTTGAACTCCGCTTTGGCAAGTATGCCTTTGCAGAGCCAAAAAATAGCGAGCGATTTGCAAAAGAAAACAACATCACTTTCGATGCGCCACTTCATGCAACGGTTGAGCTTACCAATAAAGTGACCGGCGAAGTCAAAGAGCAAGAAATCTATATGGGTGATTACCCATGGATGACTGAGCGCGGTACATTTGTGATAAATGGCACAGAGCGTGTGGTTGTCAGCCAATTGATTCGTTCGAGCGGTGTCTTTTTCACTGCTGATGTCGTCAATGGACGAAAATACTTTGGTGCCAAACTTATTCCTGGCCGAGGTGCATGGCTGGAATTTGAGACTGCTGCAAATGGTGCGATCTACGTAAAGATTGATCGTCGTCGTAAACTGCCGGTTACCACATTGCTGCGTGCTCTAGGTCACAGCAAAACTAGCGAAATCAAGGCGCTCTTTGATGGCGTCGATAATGGTGAAGTGAAATATCTCGACGCAACTCTTGATAAAGATCCTTCAAAGGGCTCAAATGAAGCACTGATTGAGGTCTATCGACGCCTGCGTCCAGGTGATCTGGCTACCGTCGACAACGCTCGCACAATGATTGAGCGTATGTTCTTCGACTTTAAGCGATTTGATTATAGCCGCGTCGGTCGCTACAAGTTGAATCAACGTCTTGGTATGACAACAGAAAACACAGCAGAAAACCGTGTATTCCAAATGAACGACCTGGTCGCAATCATTTCTGAAATTATTCGCCTGAATAATTCACAAGAAGCTCCCGATGACATCGATGCACTGTCAAATCGTCGTGTCAAATTAGTTGGTGAACTTGTGAGCCGTCAATTCCGCGTTGGCATGCTTCGCATGCAACGAAACGCTATGGACCGGATGAGCATGAGCGACCTCGAAACAGTCACTCCGAGTCAGCTTATTAACGCGCGGCCAGTAGTAGCTGCTGTTCGTGAATTCTTTGCCAGCAGCCAGCTAAGCCAGCTAATGGACGAAGTCAACCCACTTTCAGAGCTTTCGCACAAACGTCGCCTAAGTTCGATGGGTCCTGGCGGTCTTTCGCGCGAGCGCGCTGGATTTGATGTCCGTGACGCTCATCCAACGCATTATGGCCGCTTGTGTTCAGTGGAAACGCCAGAAGGTGCCAATATCGGATTGGTGCTCAATCTCGCCGCCTACGCTCGCGTAAACGAGTATGGTTTTATTGAGACACCATACCTGAAAGTGAAAAACGGGAAAGTCACTGATGAAGTGGTATATCTCGATGCTTCACACGAAGCCACAGAGGTAATCGCGGATGCAGGTGCTGAGCTCAAGGATGGCAAGTTCGTCGCTGAGCGTGTTAGCGCCCGCAAATACATGCTTCCAGAGCAAGTTGACGCGAGCGAGGTGACACTGATGGATGCTGCGAACAAGCAAATTCTCGGAAGTGTTGCCAGCCTCGTTCCGTTCATCGAAAAGAACCGTATTGACCGAAGTCTCACTGGCTCGAACATGCAGAAACAAGCTGTCCCACTTCTTAATCCAGAAGCCCCAGCTGTTGGCACCGGTGTCGAAGGCGAAATCGCTCGGAATACGAGTCAGCTTGTTTGTGCTGATGATGCCGGTGAAGTTGTTCGTGCTGACGGTGATGAAGTACACGTTAAGTACAAGGATGGCGTAAAGGTTTACGAAGTTATTCACTTCCAAAAGAACAACGACGACCGATCAATTAACCAAAAGGTTCGTGTATCACGTGGCGATAAGGTCAAGAAGGGTGATGTTCTAATTGAAGGTGCTAGCATCGCAGAAGGCGAGCTCGCTCTTGGACGCGACCTGCTCGTAGCTTTCATGCCATGGGGTGGATACAATATGGATGATGCTATCGTCCTATCCGACCGTCTTGTAAAAGATGACACCCTGACAAGTATCAACATCAAAGATTACAACGTCGAAGTTCGTGAGACCAAGCTTGGTCCTGAAATTGTGACTCGAGATATCCCAAATGTTTCTGAAGAGTCACTACGTCATCTTGATGAAAACGGTATTGTACAAGTCGGTAGTGAAGTAAAAGCTGGCGACGTGCTTGTTGGCAAGATTACGCCAAAGGGTGAGCAGGAACTTTCGAGCGAAGAACGACTGCTGCGCGCTATCTTCGGTGAAAAAGCTAAAGACGTTCGTGATACTTCGCAGCGTATGAACAATGCTGGCGGCGGTAAAGTTGTTGGCGTCAAAGTATTTAGCCGCGAAAACGGACATGAACTAAAAGCTGGTGTATTGATGCAGATTCAAATCTTTGTTGCACAGCTTCGGAAGATTAGCGTTGGTGACAAGCTTGCTGGGCGTCACGGAAACAAAGGTGTTGTCGCCCGAATTCTGCCTATTGAAGACATGCCATTCATGGAAGATGGAACACCTGTTGATGTTGTGCTGAACCCGCTCGGTGTGCCAAGTCGTATGAATATTGGTCAGCTTTTTGAAACGCATCTTGGTATGGCAGCGCGTGCCCTCGGGTATAAAGTCGCAACTCCTCCATTCAATGGTGTACCGAACGAGGTGATCTCTGACGAACTCGAAAAGGCTGGGCTTGCCCGTGATGGCAAGAGCCAACTCTTTGACGGTCGTACCGGTGAAGCGTTTGAAGAGCGCACAACTGTTGGTGTGATGCACATGATCAAGCTTCACCACATGGTAAGCGACAAGATTCACGCCCGTTCTACTGGTCCATACACGATGGTCACCCAACAGCCACTCGGTGGTAAGGCGCAAAATGGTGGTCAGCGCTTTGGTGAAATGGAAGTGTGGGCACTTGAAGCATATGGTGCCGCAACAACACTGCAGGAAATGCTCACTATTAAGTCCGATGATGTATACGGACGTGCGAAAGCCTACGAAGCTATCATTAAGGACGAACAGATTGTTGGTCCAAAACTTCCAGAAAGCTTTAACGTGCTCGTGAAGGAACTCCAGGGGCTCGGACTCCGGGTTGATCTGCTCGACGAAAGCGAAGAAGGTGAAGTGGTGGTAGATGCCGAAGAAGTAATTGCCGAAGCGGGCCCTGAAGACAAAACCGTTCCGGTCATGCCGCTTGCATCAGATGACGACGACGAAGAAACCGTCCTTGATGAAGCTGACGATGTCGACTTTGAAGAGGATGGACTAACAATCGAAACTGCTGAGGAATTTGCCGATGCAGATGAAGTAGAAGAGGAGGCGCTATAATGTCACGTGTTATTGCTACAACTGGTATCGCTGACTTTGACGCCGTTCGCCTCGCAGTTGCGAGTCCAGAAGACATCCTGAAATGGAGTCACGGTGAAGTCACCAAGCCAGAGACGATTAACTACCGAACCCAAAAGCCTGAACGTGATGGCTTGTTCTGTGAACGAATTTTCGGTCCCGTAAAAGACATTAACCCGCACGACAGCAAGCTAAAGGGCGTTCGTTCGCGCGAAGCTGCTATCGACAAAAACGGGGAACTTGTTACAAAAAGTATCGTGCGTCGTGAACGCATGGGACACATCAACCTTGCAGCACCAGTTGCACACATCTGGTTCATGCGGGGCACACCAAGCGCTATGGGATTGCTGCTCGGTATGACTGTTCGCAACCTCGAAAAGGTCGCGTACTTTGCTACCTACGTTATCTTAAAGGTTGATGAGGAAACTCGTGATAAGATGCTTGCCGATCTCGAAGCTGAAACCGAAGCGGGTCGTGCTGCAATCAAGATGCGCTACGAGAAAGAAGCCGAAACCGAAGATGCTGATGTTAAAAAGCTTGCCGCCGAGCAAAGTCGTGAACTCGAAGAACTTGAAGAGCGCTACACGGTAAAATCAACTCAACTTGGTAGCTTGGTGAAGGGGGCGCTGATCAACGAAACTGATTATCGCAATCTCCCAGAAGAATACGAAGACCTTGCAGAAGTCGGTATGGGTGGTACTGCCCTCAAAGCTCTGCTCGATGAAATTGATCTTCCCAAGCTTATTGCTGAGCTCACTGAAGAAGTTGCTGGAGCGAAAGGCCAACGTGAGAAAAAACTTCTCAAGCGACTCAAGGTACTTGAAGGCATGCAGGCTGCAGGTATTAAGCCAAGCAGCCTTACTATGACTGTCCTGCCGGTGATTCCACCAGACTTACGTCCGATGGTGCAGCTAACTGGTGGCCGTTTCGCAACAAGTGACCTCAACGACTTGTACCGACGCGTTATTAACCGTAATAACCGTTTGAAAAAGCTCATTGACCTAAATGCTCCTGAAGTGATTCGCCGTAATGAAATGCGAATGCTTCAAGAAGCTGTTGATTCGCTCGTCGACAACTCGGCCGCTCGTGGTGGTCGCGCAGTCAATGCAACCGGTGGTCGCCGCCGCTTGAAAAGTATTAGTGACATGCTAAAAGGAAAGCAAGGACGATTCCGCCAGAACTTGCTCGGAAAGCGTGTCGACTACTCTGGACGAAGCGTCATTGTCGTCGGTCCAAAGCTTAAAATCAACCAGTGTGGTTTGCCAAAGCAAATGGCCTTAGAACTCTTTAAGCCTTTCGTTATTAGCTGGCTTATTCGCGGCGAGCACGCTCATAACATCCGAAGCGCCACTCGCCTGATTGAAGCAGGAGACGCATTAGTATGGGATGCACTCGATGAAGTTATTAAGGGCAAGTACGTACTACTTAACCGTGCGCCATCACTCCACCGTTTGTCTATCCAAGCATTCCAGCCAAAACTTGTTGAAGGAAAAGCGATCCAATTGCACCCACTTGTCGCAAATGGATTTAACGCTGACTATGACGGTGATCAGATGGCAGTTCACTTGCCGCTTTCTGATGAGGCGCAAGCTGAAGCTCGCGACCTAATGAGTGCGACCAACAACTTGCTAAAGCCTGCCGACGGTAGTCCAGTGCTCAACATCGGCCAGGACGTTGTGCTTGGTAACTATTACCTGACGTACGACAAACCGAGCGCACAGACAGGTACGGTTAAGGCTTACAGTAGCGTCTATGAAGCTGAAATGGCGTATGACGACGGAAAGCTACAACTCCAAACGCCAATTCGCATTAAGGTTAAGGGCGAAACTCGTGAAACAACACTCGGTCGTGTATTCTTCAACGAAATCTTGCCTGCAGACTTTGCATACGATAACAATGTCCAAAACAAGAAGCAGCTCAAGAAAGTTCTTGCAAAAATCTTCAACAAATATGGTGCTGAAGAAACCGCAAAAACCGCCGACCGGATGAAGGGGCTTGCCTTCCGGTTCGCAACTGTTGCCGCGGTATCAACTGGAAAAGATGACTACCTGCATTTCGAAGAAATAAGCGAATTTGTTGCCGAAGGTGACGCAAAAACCACACTGATTTCTGAACAATTCGATCAAGGATTGATTACCGAAGATGAGCGGTACAGCCTCACTGTTGGAACATGGCGTTCTGTCAATACAAAGGTAGAAGATTTCTTGAGCGAACAGCTTAAGACGATGGACACCAGTATCTCGACCATGGTCAACTCGGGTGCCCGTGGTGATATCTCGAACGTCAAACTTGCCAGCGCCATGATCGGTATCATGGTGGATGCTACCAACCGTGAAATCGAGCTACCAATCCGAAGCAACTACAAGCAAGGGCTATCAAGCCTTGAATCGTTCGTGGCTACTAGGGGTGCTCGTAAGGGTCTGATCGATACGGCGCTTAAAACCGCAGATTCTGGATACCTGACTCGACGTTTGGTTGATGTGTCACAAGATGTATTCACTGTTGGAGACGAAGCAGGCGATGATGACGGTTTTGCAATTTATCGCAACGAATCAGAATTGACAATGATTAACTTTGGTAACCGCTTGTATGGTCGATACACGGCCGTCGCAGTACCGGGTCATGTTGCTGCCGATCAGCTAATCACCCGTGAAATCGCCGATGCAATTGAGGCTGATGCTGAAGTTACTGAAGTAAGGATCCAAAGTGTGCTGTCTACGAAAAACCTCCATGGTATTCCGCAAAAGAGCTATGGTATCGATATGGCAACCGGCAGCCTTGTAGCTACAAGTCAGCCAGTGGGTGTGATTGCTGCACAGTCAGTCGGTGAACCTGGTACGCAGCTAACACTGCGAACCTTCCACGCTTCTGGTGTAGCTGGTGGTGACATTACCCAAGGTCTGCCGCGTGTTGAAGAGCTGTTTGAAGCTCGCACGCCAAAGGGTCAAGCACACGTAACTGAAGTGACAGGCATGGTAGATGTATGGGAAGATGGAAAGAACTACGTAGTACAGGTAACTCCAGAAGCAGGGCACGTCGAGCGTATTCCGCTAGAAGGTCGCACTGTTGCCATTAAAGCTGGCAGCGACGTGAAAGCTGGTGATGTGCTTGCAACAGCCGAAGGAGAAGCAAAACCCCTTGTTGCGCCATTTGATGGAGTGGTAGAAATTGCCGAAGACACTATTGTGATTGCAGCAAATGCGAGCGCACCAGTGCGGTACGAAATTCCAGGCAGCATGCAACTCGTCGTTAAAGCGAACGATCACGTCGAAGCAGGTGACCGTCTGACGATTGGATCGCTAAATCTTCACGAGTTGATGCGCCTCAAGGGAGTTGAAGCAACACAACGCTACATCATCAATGAAGTCTTGCGTATCTATGCTGCACAAGGGCAAGATGTGGCCGATAAGCACCTCGAGATTATCGTGCGTCAAATGTTTAGCCGTGTACAGGTCGAAGACCCAGGTGATTCGAGCTTTGTAACAGGTGACATCGTATCGAAAGCTGCTGTTGTTGATGCAAACAAGAGTCTTGCTACCGCAGGGAAAGAGCTTGTGCAGTACACCCAGTTGCTGCTTGGTATCACCAAGGTATCTATCTGGAGCGACAGCTGGCTATCGGCTGCAAGCTTCCAAGACACTACTCGTGTGCTAATAAACGCTGCAACCAGCGGTCGCGCTGACCGATTGAATGGCCTGAAAGAAAACGTCATCATCGGACGCAAGATTCCTGTGGGCACGGGTGCCCGGGTCGACGCGGAACTCGAGGTCGAAGATTTCGACGTTGATATCGACGAAGTCGAAGCGTAGTATACAGTGTACGTCAAAACAAGAGCGGATTCTACCGCTCTTGTTATATTTTATAAAAAGTGATATAATAGCATTTATGATACGACGTACTGATGATATTGCTGATTTTCTGTTCAACAATCAGTATCCATGCCCATCTGGCCAAACAGACACAAGGGCAATTTTGGATGCGCTCAATTGCGCTGAAATAAATGAGCCACCTGTCGAACAATACGATATGGCCATATTTGAAGGAGATACGGATCAAAAGTGTCGCCGCGCTATGGTGACGGGTACACTCGCGTACGTAGCGACACGGTTAGAAGGTGGTGAATATAATGAATTGGAATGTGCAAATATCTCTGAGCGCGTCGAGGCACTGCGTAAGCGACTTGCCCAGTAAGGATAGACAAAGCTAGTTTTTTTTGCTACACTACAGGGAAGAGTTTCCTCTGTTTATTTTGTAGCGAGTGTGATGGCGGTACAAAACGTAAACAGAACAGCCGCGTGAGAATAGGTTTGCTGCCCAAATCATGCAAATATAGTCAATTTTAAGGAGTTAGTTTTCTAATGCCTACAGTAAACCAGCTGGTTCGCAAGCCGCGAAAGACCGCTTCGAAAAAAAGCAAGTCGCCTGCGCTTGGTTCCATTCATAACGCGCTAAAAACACGTTACTACAAGCAAAACAACCCGCTGATGCGCGGGGTATGTGTGAAAGTAACCACAAAAACACCAAAAAAGCCAAACTCTGCCCTCCGGAAGGTCGCTCGTGTACGCCTCACCAACAAACAAGAAGTCTGGGCATATATTGGTGGCGAGGGTCACAACCTGCAGGAGCACGCTGTCGTGCTCGTTCGCGGTGGACGCGTGCCAGATCTTCCAGGTGTCCGCTATCATATCGTCCGTGGTGCGCTCGACCTTCAAGGTGTGCAAAAACGCCAACAAGGCCGTTCTAAATACGGTACGAAGAAGGAGACCAAGTAATGCCACGTAAAGTTACCAAAAAACTCCAACGCGAAGTAAAGCCTGACCGTAAATACCAAAGCGTGCTTGTGCAGCGCTTGATCAACAAAAGCATGCTAAATGGCAAAAAACTTGCTGCCGAGCGCATGGTGTATATTGCACTTGAAACTGCTGCTAAAAAAGTAAAGAGTGAGGACCCACTTGAAGTGTTTGAAAGAGCACTCAAGAACGTCAGTCCGAATTTTGAAGTAAAAAGTCGCCGTGTCGGTGGTGCAAACTACCAAATTCCGTTCCCAGTGAGTGGTCACCGCCAGTTGCACTATGCATTTAGCTGGATGGTACAAAGCGCTCGTGCGCGGAGCGGTATGCCATACGAACAACGCCTTGCTGCTGAAATCGTCGATGCCTACAATGAAGCTGGTGCAGCTTTCAAAAAGAAGGAAGACACCCACAAAATGGCCGAAGCCAACCGAGCATTCGCGCACTTTGCCAGAGGCTAAGACCGCTATGTTTAATAAACGCCCATCACAGGAAAAAGTGGCGGGCGTTTCGCATAGGTATTTGCGCAGGGTAGAGGCGGCGTATGCAAACGAGATCGATAGGTACCGTTTAAAATATGAAGAACTCGATCTCGAAGAAGTCACGCTTATTACTCGCTCGCTTGCCGCATCAGCATTCATAGGCTATTGCGTTCAGCCGCTTCAGGCAATGCGTAAAGCGTTTCTTGTCCATGCGAGAGATGTTGAGGGCAAGGCACCTGGCGAAGAGGATATTATTATGTATGCCTTTAACCGGCTTTCAAGACAAAAACAGCACGCATTGCCACTTGTGCACAGACGAAACATTAGAAACAGGTAGCTTTACAAAACATTTATACTTTTGCTATCCTAAAGGCAAATGGGGAAAATAAAAAAACTGTAGAATGCTACGTACGTCAATCTTGGAATCGACTAGCTTACCAGGATACGATACTTTAGAACGCGCAAGAACCAGCGACATCTCCCGAGCCGATGCTATTACCTTTCATCCCAATGAAGCGTATGATCAGTACCATCGCATTCATAAAAACTACGTAAACGCCAGTGGGGCTGCTAACTTTCGGGGATAGGCAATCGGCTCTCACACGAATATCTGCCACAATATCTCGATAGCTCAGCATGGGCGTACACTGAAGCAGCATTAATGAGCGACAGAGATTCGCTTGATAGGCTAGACTTACTGAGGAATGCTGAGGAATCATGGATCAAAGCACTTACGTCAGCCATGGCTCTAGCCGACCATCCTGCGCGCAAGCTATTACTTGAACACGATGATCCCTACAGGCTTGCAGCCTGTATCGCGTACGTACCTCTGATACGGGGGATTATTCTTGGCGATGTCACAAACAATATACGCGAAGGAGTATTCGTTGACGTACTTTCAATTACCCAAGCCGCTGGAGTGCAAAGGGCTTTGGCTGCAGAGGCGGGCGATAGTGAAGCGGTAGGCAATTTCCTCGGGTTTGAATACGAGTGCGTCGCGCAATTGAGTTTACTGCGCGCAGATAATCCTCGGTATCTTGTTCTGCCTTCTTCCGCGCGGGCTGGTAGCGGCATTGACTACCCAGATGACACTCACGATATGGTGGTGGTAAATCAAAACTGGGGCTCGGTAGCTAGGACTATACCGGTTGAAGTTAAATCTCGACCAAGTCGAAGCGAACTAGAGCGATACAAAGCACTACTCTTCAGGGGAAAAATGCATTTGTGCAAGCAAGTGGGGGGAATTCACGACCCTGAATCAACCTACGGTGCGTTCGCAAGAGAATATGAAGGCGCACCAACAGAGGATGATATTGCTATCATTACACACGTCGACCAATCTGTCGCAAGTTTACTTCGGTCCTATCAAATGGGGCACAAGGCTGTTACGTGGAACTCCCCAACCAGCTATCATGATAAAAAACATATGGGTAGCACACATCCTGAAATAGTTGCAAAAACTTACCGTTGAGATTCTGGGAGAACTTTGCCGACAAGTGCGAATGCTAGCAATACTGCAAAGCCACACATGATAGATGGAATAGCATAGATGGTGGCGGGATCAATAAGGTTTGCCAGAGTTGTAGGAACAATAAAAACCGCATATCCGATTGCTAACGCGTATAAAGCGTTTCGCACATTTATCCTCGAAGTTTTTTTGGCGTAATACACACTCAGCGTTGTGCCAACAAGAAGCCATCCATAATAATATGCGCCATAGAGCCATGATGCGAAAGCACTACCGCGACCTTCAAACACGACATAGTTTGCATAGCATGTGTGGCCAGTGATCGCGGGGGTATAAAATGCAAAATACAAGATGAAAAACAGTGCCGTAGCATACGCAACCCGTACGAGAAGTAGCCAATTTTTTGTTTGGTTAATAATAGAAAGCGCAAGATGAATACCAAGCGGTGGAAGAAGGGTTATTGCTGAATATCCGATGCGCGACCATATGCCACCACTGACACCTTGAACACCGCACAAAAGATACTCAGTCGCTTGAAAAACCGCCAAACAAATAAGAATTGCGATAGCAAGCCGTGACACAATTGTTGATTTGTAGCGCAAAAATACATAGATGGCAAAGCCGAGTTCGACGGCAAGCGTTGCAAGCATCACCGGCGGCGAAAAACAGTATAATTTGAGAGATTTTTTGTTCATATAGGCTCGAGTATAGCATATATTCTATATCGCATACGTTTCACCGACGAGAAAATGTTATGTATTCCGAGGTCAAAATACGGTACTATAGTCCAAGCAGAGCGAATATTCCGATGAGCGAGAGTAAACCTACCACCTATCATTTATCTGATACAGTTCTTGAAGCAACACAAGATGAATTACGGTCACGCTTTCGCTCGTTGCCACACATCGACGACATTTTAAACGGAATAGCCATAGAAGAAGGCGAACGAGAAAACGGATTGTTTGATGAAATCTATGAATATGCACAATTCACCTATGGCGAAGATGATGATACCGAGCTGAACGAACAGGCGGCCGCCTTCTCTGATGGCGCAATACTAGCGCTTGCGGTGGCGGACAGTCTGGCCGAGCGTATCGGCGTCGATCCGTCACGGTACAGATCGTACCTTCTCCGTACCTGGTTCGCAGAAAACCCTGAAGTAGGTGAACAGCCACCCGAAGTGTCAGAAACCATCCAGTATGTGCATGAGGCATTTGCCGACGATATATCGGACGTACTCGAGCGAGCTTCCGACGGCCACCAGCAACGCCAAGAAGCGGCAGAAGTTGGATATAAGGCGTTTATCAATTTTGCTATCGCTGGCATGTTGCATGAACGTCCTTTTGCCGAAATCGCTACAGGTGTAAGCGCATTCCAAACGGGGGTCACTTCAGAAGAGTTATGGCGCGAGCTTGATGATAACGTATCCGGGACTGATGCATATCCGGAGGCGATACCTGATGTCTACGCAAAACAAATCAGCCTGTTTGACTATGTCGATACGGAACGGACTGCCGATTTGCTAAAAGGCAGAATACTGTCTGGAACATCGGCAAGCGACGAAATACGTCGCCTCTATAATTTTAATAAATACACAGCGCCGGAATTATTGCAGCGAATAATTAATATCGGCAAATACGTCGAGGAGTATGACGACGATTTAGAAGTTGTTGATGAGGCATTGCCTCGTACCAAAGCGTTCTTA
Source organism: uncultured Candidatus Saccharibacteria bacterium (assembly GCA_964618945.1). Taxonomy (GTDB): domain Bacteria; phylum Patescibacteriota; class Saccharimonadia; order Saccharimonadales; family Saccharimonadaceae; genus UBA1020. Next base: position 31,018 of record CAZUDH010000007.1, on the reverse strand, counting down.
TCTGGTGCTTCGGTGGCACTGGGGTTGCTCGACATCATTTCGTTCGACCTTCTGCAATCTCGCGCAGAATGGAGGGATCACTGGAACGCATTGCCCGTCAATCTTGATTCACCGGTACCTGATGGGATGGGGCCCATTACCACTCCGGAACAATGCTACGAAGTCGGCAATCGGCTCATATCGATGGGTGCGGATGCATGGACCAAGCTCCCGCCCGCATACCAAAACGTCATCGAGGATATCGAGAATCGGTATGATAGTATCAACAATTACGTGAATATCTTCCGTGCTTCTTATGCCTATGTACTATCCTGGGGCGCAATTGTGTTGAATAGAGTTATAATGCATGAATTTCCCGATCAAGTGAGAGAGGCATACTCGGTCGATATTCCCGACATTGTACCTGACGATTTATAGTATTTATAGGTAAAATCTGCTACAATTGACCAGAAGCGCTATTTCTGATGGCAAAAATTATTTCACTAATAAATTCTCGAAGAGAAAGAGGAACAAATGGCACAAAAAGACGTCCCGTTGAAGGACTATCGCAATATCGGTATTATCGCGCACATCGACGCTGGTAAAACCACAACTACTGAAGGTATTTTGTATCGAACTGGCCTTAGCCACAAAATTGGTGCCGTTCATGAAGGCGAGACGACGACCGACTGGATGGAACAAGAACGTGAGCGTGGTATTACTATTACCTCTGCTGCAGTGACATGTTTTTGGAAAGAACACAAAATTAACATCATCGACACCCCTGGTCACATCGACTTTACGGCTGAAGTCGAACGTTCTCTCCGAGTGCTCGACGGTGCCGTGGTGGTATTCGACGGCAAAATGGGTGTAGAAGCCCAAACTGAAACGGTTTGGCGCCAAGCAAACAAGTACGGCGTGCCTCGTATTTGTTTCATCAACAAAATCAACCAAACAGGCGGCGATTTCTACAAATCACTTGAAAGCATTCATACACGTCTTTCTAAGCATGCACTTCCTATTCACCTACCGATTGGCTTCGAAAAGGACATCAACGGTGTTGTTGATCTTGTAGATATGAAAGCATACACGTATAGCGACTTCACCGACCACGAGCTTGTGGCTGGTGACGTTCCTGCCGACATGCTTGAAAAGGCCAAGAATGCGCGCGCGTTGCTTGTTGAAGCAGCTGTGGAAGCCGACGATGCACTGATGGAGAAGTTTTTCGAGGGCGGTGAAGAAGCAATTAGTGTTGATGAACTGAAAGTTGCGCTGCGTAAACGAATTTTGGCGGGTGACTTCTACTTGGTGACTGGTGGTGATGGCCGAGGGGTGATTGTCGAAAAGGTGCTTGATCTTGTTAACGATTACCTACCGAGCCCGCTTGATGTCGATGCAATTTGGGGTGTTAACCCTAAAACTGGCGATGAAGTCAGCCGCAAACCAGATACCAAAGAACCTATGGCTGGTCTTGCGTTTAAGATTGCCACCGATCCATTCGTTGGACGTCTTATCTTTGTTCGTGTCTACAGTGGAACCCTAAAAGCCGGTAGCTATGTACTAAACACCACAACGGGTGAAAAGGAACGTGTCGGCCGTATCGTCCGTATGCACGCCGACAAGCGTGAAGATATCGACGAAATCCACGCCGGTGATATTGCGGCTGTGGTGGGCCTTAAAACTACCTTTACTGGACACACACTGTGTGACCTAGCAAATCCAATTGCACTTGAAAGCATCACCTTCCCAGAACCTCCTGTGGCCATCGCTGTGGAGCCAAAGTCAAAAGCCGACCAAGAGAAAATGGGCATCGCCCTTGGGCGTCTTTCAGAAGAAGACCCTACTTTCCGCGTTCACACTGATGAAGAAACTGGTCAAACAATTATGTCCGGAATGGGTGAGCTTCACCTCGACATTCTGATCGACCGCATGAAGCGCGAATTTAAGGTAGAAGCCAACATTGGTGAACCACAAGTTGCGTTCCGTGAAACCATTCGCGGTACCTCTGAAGTGCAAGGCAAGCATGCCAAGCAATCTGGTGGTCGTGGGCAGTATGGTGATGTCTGGGTGCGCTTTGAACCGAACGAACCAGGCAAGGGCTTCGAATTTATCGACGAAATCAAGGGTGGTGTGGTGCCACAAGAATACCGTATGCCTGTGCAAAAGGGCATCATCGAAACGCTCGATGGCGGTGTGATTGCTGGCTATCCAGTTGTTGACGTCAAAGCGACGCTGTACGACGGTAGCTACCACGATGTTGACTCTTCGGAACTCGCCTTTAGCCTGGCCGGTAGCCTTGCCGCTCGTGAAGGTATCAAGCAAGCAAAGCCAGTCTTGCTCGAGCCTGTGATGCGCGTTGAAGTTACTACTCCAGAAGAATTCATGGGCGATGTTATCGGCGACCTCAACAGCCGTCGTGGCCGCATCGAAGCCATGGAAGACCTCGCTGGTGGGGCAAAGCTTGTTAAGGCCTTCGTGCCGCTTGCACAGATGTTTGGCTACACCAACGATATCCGTAGCATGAGCCAGGGCCGTGCCGCAAGCACGATGGAGCTTGCGCAGTATGAAGAAGTACCACCAAACGTAGCGCAGGAAATTATCGAAAAACGCAACACGAAATAAATTATCTTCTCAGCGTAATTTGCCATCCCTCTCTTACACATTGAGAGGGATTTTGGTATACTGAACGATAAGTAACCATAATCAGAATTATCCGAATGAAAATAACAATTGTTGGTGGTGGGTTTGGCGGCGTTAAGGCCGCGCTTGAACTCGCGAAATATTCAAAGAATCGCATTACGCTTATATCCAAGCAAAGCTATTTTCAGTACTACCCATCGCTCTATCGAACCGCAACCGGATACAGCTATGCGGAATCTTGGATACCGCTTACAACGCTCTTCGCACAATACAAAAATGTGCGCATCGTCGAAGACGAAATTGTATCAATTGACCCAACCTCTATGTCAGTTAGCGGCAAAGGTGGGCAAACATATGCATATCACAAACTCGTCATTGCACTCGGCAGTATCACTTCCTTTTTTGGTATCGAAGGTATCCAGTCGTATTCATACGGTATTAAGTCAGAAGAAGAAATTCGAAAGCTACAGAAACATCTCATTGCTCAGATGAGCGACGGGACAGACGATGAACAGCACTACGTTGTCATAGGCGGTGGTCCGACCGGTGTTGAGCTTGCCGGCGCGCTGGGAGAGTATATCCGTGCTCTGCGAAAGCGATACGGTATTTCAAAACGACGGCTAAATATCAATTTGGTCGAAGCTGCGCCACGTATACTTCCGCGCAGCAATGAAAAGAGCAGTAGGGCGGCCACAGCGCGATTAAAAAAGCTTGGCGTACACGTACAAACTGGATGCAAAGTTGAAAGGCAAACAGCAAACGACTTGGTTATAAATGGCAAGAAACTCCAATCTCAAACAGTTATTTGGACGTCGGGAGTAGCAAATTCACCATTTTTCGGTGCAAATGCCAAGCACTTTACGTTGAATGAAAGAGGCAAAGTCATCGTAGACAACCATCTGATTGCCCGTCCTCATGTCTATGTTATCGGTGACAATGCGGCTACGCAGTGGGCAGGGTTGGCCCAAACAGCCCTAGAGGATGCCAAGTATGTAGCAAAACATATTATGGGGCAAAAAAGCCCGTATCGACAGTCGGTTCCTGCAAGCGTCGTGCCGATAGGCAGGCATTGGGCGGTGTTTGAGTGGAAAAACTTACGACTGTCTGGCTGGCCGGCTGCGCTTCTTCGCGAAGCTGCCGACATTGTAGGGTTCTGTGAGATAATGCCGCTACCAGCAGCACTCAAGCGTTGGGTGTCGGGCAAACGTCGTCGACTTATCATCCCCGATGACGTCACTACAGAGAACATACTTGCATAGAAGTGCTCGCAAAGCCTCGCTTGAATGAGGCGACACGCTCATCGGCCGAACCGTGTGTCCATGTCTCGGGATTGACGCTTCCTGTCGATTCTTTCTGAATGCGATCATCGCCAACAGCACTGGCGGCACTCAGTGCCTCATTTATTTCTTGGTCATTCTCGAAGACTCCTTGGTCCTTCACCGACCGAGCCCACAAGCCAGCGTAACAGTCGGCTTGAAGTTCTAGCATGACCGAAACACTGTTTTCTCCGGTGGCTTGATAGCCTGAGTCATTTTGTAGTCGAGCCATGGTGCCAGATACATTCTGCACATGATGGCCTACTTCGTGTGCAATAACGTACGCTTGCGCTACGTCGCCATTACTACCTCCAAGTTGCTGCTTCAACACATCGAAAAAAGTCTCGTCAAGGTAGATTGTGCTGTCATTTGGACAGTAATGTGGTCCCACATCACTCGTTGCTACGCCACAACCGCTCTGGGTCGCGCCGCGAAAGAGCACCAGCTTTGGTTTTTCGTATGATGCAGATTGAGTATTGAATTGCTGTGTCCAAAACACATCAGTTGATCCAATGACAGAACGCGCAAATTTCTCGTAGGTATCATTACCCTGATATTCAGCGCTCTGCGTGGTTTGTGACGAACTTCCAATACCGGTTAATTGTACGAGTTGCGCGACTAAGCGCGGGTCTGCGTTGATGCCAAAAAAACCTAACAGCATGACTGCACCAAGTGTAAGCAAGCTAGAGCCAATTCCAAAGCCTCCGCCAGTTCCGCGCCTGTCATCTACATTTCCATCTACTCCCAAATCATCCCAGCTTGCCATAGCAACTCCTTTTGGTAGCAATTATACCACCATCAGCGATGGCAGTAACAAAACTGTATAGATGAATAAGATAGAGTACTTGACTTAATATGAGCTATATGCTATAATAGAACGATGAAAATGCATGAAAGATCATCTATCAAAGATATTTTGAGTGACAAGAAACGCGTATTGGCTGCATTTGTCGCTGCATGTGCACTGACGAGCCTTGGTATAAAGGGTTGTGACTACACCCACGACAAGCTTCATCCTACCATCGGTGTAGGAGTAAAAGACGATGATGTTACCGAGCTAGCGGAGTTACTCGAACGCAGCTCGTATTCTGCGTATGATGCTGAAGGCACTCCTACAGTTGCCGATGAAGAGATGATGGGTGCTGTTATCGATTTTCAAACATCTAGCGCACCCGGTGCTGATGAGATAGAGGATGACGATATAGGACATGTTCAGAAAGGTGATGCTACATGGGATGCGCTTGAAGAGACTGCTATGGGAAAAACACCAGAAAATCTGCCTGCAGCATGCTACGAGACTGGTGACATTATCTGCGTGGTCGAGAAACCTGGCGATTTGCCGGAAGCAAGCTTGCACGTCATGCACAATGGAAAGCAAAAGTTTCAGATTGATGAGGTTGGTGTTGGTAAAGCCGAAACGCCAACGGATAAAGGCGTATTCACTGTATCGCCAAGTCGAATGCATAAAATTTACTTCAGTAAGGATCCTAAGGCACACCACGCAGCTATGCCACGGTCAATGTTCTACAACAATGGCGAAGCGATTCACTTTTCTCGCCTAAAAGCAGAAATGGAAGACGAATACCCTGGTTCTAATGGGTGTGTGACGATTGGAAACTTTGGACAGGCAGATCGTACCTTCGAGTATGCGCGAGCGGTCATTGGTAATGGCGGTACTGTTAAAGTAGTAATTGAATAATAAGCGCACAAAGCAGCAGCGCTTTTGGTTGGCTAAAAACCAAAACGCTTTACACCCCTAAGAAAACTCGCTATAATGGAACGCAAGCGCTCACGCAATTTTTTAAATTGCACGCGAAATAATTACTAATAAAGGGAGAACTACCTTACATGGCAGATTTCGATCGAAGCAAGCCTCACGTAAACGTTGGTACTATGGGTCACGTTGACCACGGAAAAACCACACTTACTGCAGCTATTACCGCTGTGCTTGCAAAAAAACTTCCAAGCGACGTGAACAAACCAGTCGCTTATGACCAAATTGACAATGCTCCAGAAGAAAAAGCTCGTGGTATCACCATTGCTTCTTCTCACCAAGAGTACGAAAGCGAAAAGCGTCACTACGCTCACGTGGATATGCCAGGACACGCCGATTACGTCAAGAACATGATTACTGGTGCTGCACAGGTTGACGGTGCAATCCTTGTGGTTGCTGCAACTGACGGCCCGCTGCCACAGACTCGCGAGCACGTTCTTCTTGCTAAGCAAGTTGGTGTGCCAAAGATCGTTGTCTTCCTCAACAAGATGGACATCGCTGATCCAGAACTTGTTGAGCTTGTTGAGATGGATGTTCGTGAACTGCTTGCAAAGAACGGCTTCGACGAAGACGCTCCAATCATTAAGGGTTCTGCTGTTAAGGCTCTTGAAGGTGTTGCTGAGTACGAAGACGCTGTCATGGAACTCGTTAAGGCGCTTGACGATTACGTGCCAGAGCCAACTCGTGACATGGACAAGCCATTCCTGATGCCTATTGAAGATGTGTTCTCAATCAAGGGTCGTGGTACGGTTGCTACCGGTCGTATCGAACAAGGTGTTGTCAAGCTCAACGATGAAGTTGAAATCGTTGGTGTGCGTGCAACCCAAAAATCAGTTGTGACAGGTATCGAGGCATTCAAAAAGAATCTTGACCAAGGTCAAGCTGGTGACAACGCCGGGCTACTACTCCGCGGTATCGAACGCGAACAAATCGAACGCGGTCAGGTTATTGCTAAACCAGGCTCGATTACACCTCACACCGAATTTGACGCTGAAGTCTATATCCTCAAAAAAGAAGAAGGTGGACGACACACTCCGTTCGCTAAGGGTTACAAGCCACAGTTCTACTTCCGTACAACTGACGTAACTGGTGAAGTTGAACTTCCAGCCGACAAAGAGATGGTTATGCCAGGTGACACTGTTACCTTCAAGGTAAAACTACTCGCCCCTATCGCTATGGAGCAAGGTTTGAACTTTGCTATCCGCGAAGGTGGCCGCACCGTGGGTGCAGGTGTTGTGACAAAGATTGTAAAATAATCTTAAAAAGTATAGTCGCATAGATGATAGCTCCCTCTACAGGGAGCTATCTAGCTTATGGCTTGTGGTAGGGTCGATACTATAGTACTATTGATTCATCATGACAAACACTACATATAGTAGAGGGTTTACAATAGTTGAAATTTTAGTCGTAGTTGTAGTAATTGCGATTTTGGCGTCAGTTGCAGTGTTGTCGTATGGCGGGGTTGTGACAAGATCAAAAGCAAGCAAGCAAGCTTCGGATCTCTCGAACTACCAGAAAGTACTAACGCTTGAATATACAGATACGAGCAACTACCCATCAGCAACTGAAATTAAGCAAAAGCTAGGTTCAGGAGGTATGGCTGCAACACTTATAGCTAATGAATCGGATGATAGTTCATGTTTCACTAACGCGATGTCGAAAGATAAGTACTGCTACACGGTGTGGTGCAGTGTTGACTTTGGTTGCTCTGCCACACAGCTGATTTATTGGGACTATGCTGAACAGGTTTGGACAGCATATGACATACAGTTTGGCGGGGAAACTAATAGCAAGAGAAGGTTTACGTGGTTTGGAGCAAATGAATACCCGCATGCATAGCCCATACATACTTCCTTATGCCTATCGGTGCATACCATAACGTAGCCACACGGATGTCGGCAATTGTCTCAGGGCGGCGTAGCCGAAACCGTAATTCCATAATAATATTATATCACAAAAGTATTCTTATGTAAATATGCTATGGAATGCCACGGATTATTATGGTATAGTAGCAAAGTATAGTATTAATCATATCGATAACTCTACCAGATGTGAGCGCGTATGTGACACAATTCGAGCGGAGATTACGATATAGTACAGAGGAGTTATAGATGGCTAAAGAAGAAGGCCTAAAAATTCGTATTCGCCTTAAGGCGTATGATCACAAGGTGATCGATCAATCAGCAAAACAAATTATCGATACCGCTGTCCGTACTGGTGCTAGCGTGGCTGGCCCTGTGCCACTGCCAACTCGTCGAAGCACGTTTACGGTGGTGAAAAGCCCGCACGTGTACAAAATGGGCGGTGAAGCATTTGAGATGCGCGTCCACAAGCGTTTAATCGATATTACAAATGCTACCCCTAAGACTATTGACAGCCTGCAAAACCTCAGCCTTCCGGCTGGTGTTGATGCAGAAATTCGTATGTAACTATACAAATGCACAATATAAAAACTCCTACTGCCGTAGGAGTTTTTGATTGGTATTTAATACTAATTTTCTTTGTGCGGCATAACAACAGAGTTATTGGCGTTATTTACGTCAATAGAGTCGTAAATACTATGAATCTGCGCTTGTAACGTCATGATCCATGTCGTAAATACAATCGCAATAATCCCAATAACTGTCCAATAAAGCGTCTGAACAGTCGGTGTCATTGACATAAACGGACGTTCTTGCGGCGCAAGCTTAAATGATTGCATTCGCGCTGCTTTGCTAACGCGCACGGCGGTGGCCCGTGGACGTGAAGCGGCTTTTTTTGCGACAGGACGCTTAGCGACTGTCTTCTTTGTTGAGGCTGATCGTTTCTTTGTAGCTACCATACATAGCAGTATAAACCAGTAGTGGCGAAAATAAAATACCGCTTGTGCTTTTTTGTGTAATTCGCTAGTATACCAGAGATGGTAAAAGCAAAAATAAAGAAAGCAACCCCTTCATCAAACAGCCTTGCTCGTAAAACATTACGCGAATTACTATTCGAATCGGATAGCACCTATTTGTTAAAACTTGTTCTTTACGCACTCTTGGCAACCGTATGGCTGAGATTGGGTGATGCAGCACCGCTCGGATCATTTACTATCAAGGCGCTGCCGATTGGTCTCTTTTTCAGTTTATTTCTCGTTCGGCTTATCGAACGTCACCAGCTTGACAGAAAGATACTCTACGCGACCATTATAGTCATTGGCATTATCACCGCATTTCTTCCGGCCGGCATACAGCTTTAGTAGAGCCCGCCTGGAATATTCCAAAATTTTTCTAGTGACCCAACGTTACTAGTAGTATATTGCGTAGCGTACGAACGCCCGACATAGCGATAATGCCAGCTTTCGGCATTATACCCTGTAATCTCGTGATTTTCATCCGTATAGCGCTGAATAAATCCGTAGTTTGGTCCGTTTTCAGATAACCATACTTGCTGAAGAGTGCCTGCGAATTGATTTAGTGACGCGCCATTTGGTACGCGAAAGTCGATAGCAAAGCCTGTTTGGTGTTCGCTATAACCGGGGCGTGCGCTGTATGCGTCGGCACTGGCGATACCGCCAGAAGCTACCCAATAGTTGTAGGTCGATGTTTGTGTAGCGTATGATCGATAACTGCTAGTGATCGCAAGCGGTACATTTGCCTTGCTGGCTGCGTCACAGAGTGCTTCGAAATCTGATTTCGCAAGTGGATGTATGGTTGCAGTGTCTCCGCCAGCGCACTGCACCTCAACTAGTTTCGGGCTATACGCGAGCGGTATGATCGGATGCGTTTTGTTGATGACGACATCTAGCTTCGATGGATTCATATGGGGACCACCTGCATCGTTTGCGATAGAGACGGGTTCTGGAATGATTCCTTTAGTCAGGGCGGCGTCACTTGCAATTTTTGCTTCAGCGGCGGCTTTTGTACGCACGTTTTGTTCGTTTGCCAGCCTGGTTTTTAGCGCCGTAATCTGGGCGTTGAGCTGTTCAGCAGCTGCCTTATCGCGCAGTTCGGTACTGGTCATATCCAGATACATAAGAAGCAAGAATACCGCTGCCATACTAGCAAGCAGCACACTGATGCTAATAACTGCCAAAAAAGGGTGTTCGGGCGTGATATTACGTACTCGGCGTCTTGGCGGAAGCTCTTTTTTCATTATTGTTTATGATACCGCATTCGCGCATAATTACCTATTGAAAGAGCCCGCAGGCCGCGCGGGACCGCCAGCACATGTAGTGCCGGGGTCCCGCGCCTGCGGGCTGTCACTCGAACGGGAACATCATCGAGTGTTTGTTTGAGACAACACCGAGCCACCGTGGGTACGGTTGCCAATGGTCGTCGACCAGTTCGAAATCGACCGCAGCCACCTCAACGGGGTGGTGTCCACTGGCGTAGGCAAAGTTGCCGCTGATGTCTCTTACGGTCACTGTCCTGCCGGCACTGCCCCCGACCTGTACGCACACCGTCTTCGCCTCGAAGTCCGAGGAGAGAACGGTTGCCGGTACTAGCGGGATAGTTTCACCGGTGGCGGTGTTGAATACCTCGCCTATGATGCGAATGAACATGGCGACTCCCTTCAGAGTGTCGATCTCGAGGATTTTCCCCGTGAGCCATACATATATTATAGCAAAAAAGTACTAAAAAGTCAAACAAGATGTTTCCATTTGACTGCTCGCAGCCTACTCTGGTGCTATCTCTTGACGATTAGCGTGGTTACGTGCTATACTTGATTGGTAACTTATTACGCAATATTAGCTCGCTTCCGCGTGAATTGGTAAGTCCCCGCTAACAGGGATACTGCCGGCCACCGGAGGTTTTAAGTGGGAGAAAAGAAGGCATGAAAGCACTTCTCGGTACCAAAATTGGTATGACCCAAATCATCGGCGATGATGGTGTTGCTACTCCAGTAACATTGATTCAAGCCGGCCCTATGGCTGTCACTCAGGTAAAGACAGTCGACACCGACGGATACGTTGCGGTGCAAGTAGGGTTTGGTGAGGGTAAGAACCTGAGCAAGGCCGTCGCTGGACACGTTAAGTCTAGCAAAATCTCGCCGAAAGTAATTCGGGAGTTCCGCGTCGAAGAACTACCAACCGACATGAAGGTTGGAGACGTTCTCGACGTAAGTGCATTTGCACTCGGTGACGTAGTGAACGCTACGGGTACTTCTAAAGGTAAGGGGTTTGCCGGTACGGTAAAACGCCACAACTTTAACACCAGCAAACGCACCCACGGTGGTAACGGTTATGTCCGTAAACCAGGAAGCATCGGTTCGATGTATCCGCAAAAAGTCTTTAAGGGCAAGCGTATGGCAGGTCGCATGGGCGCAGAACGCGTTACTGTGAAAAACCTGGTAGTCGCCTACGTCGACCCAACCAATAACCTCATCGGTCTTAAAGGCGCTGTGCCTGGACCACGAAAAGGCTTGGTTATTGTTAACGGAGGTACAGCGTAATGGCAGACTCTACAACGAAAACAACGCTACCAAAGAGCGTGTTCGGCGTTCAGGTTGAAAACCACGAACTTTTGAAGCGTGCCTACGACGCCTACCTGGCAAATAGTCGCAACGCACACGCAACCACACTTGAACGTGGTGATGTACGCGGTGGTGGTAAAAAACCATGGAAGCAAAAAGGTACTGGACGCGCTCGTTTCGGTAGCTCGCGTAACCCAATCTGGCGTGGAGGTGGTATCGTATTCGGACCAACTGGTAACGAAAACTACGAAATCAAACTACCAACTGCAACTAAGCGTGTGGCTGTTAAGCAGGCGCTAAGCCTTGCAAACAAAGCCAAGAAAATCACTGTGGCTGATGTCAAGACGACCGGCAAGACAAGCGAAATCGCAAAATTCCTTGCAGACAACAAATTTACTCGTCGGACACTGATTGTGGTTGATGAAAAGACACCCGAACTCGTACGTGCAGCTGGGAATTTGCAAAACGTTCTCGTTACTCGCTCTACGTATCTCAATGTCTACAACGTGCTAAACGCCGATCATATCGTGATTGCACCAAGCGCTGTAAAAACGATTGAAAACTGGCTAACGGCTAAGGAGGAGAAGTAATATGGATATTCTTATCACTCCACGTGCTACTGAAAAAGCATACCGCCTCGCAACTTCACAAAACACCTACGTGTTTAACGTGCCGATGGGTGCGAATAAGCAGCAGATTGTTGCAGCTGTAGAAGCTGAATATGATGGTGTGAAGGTCGCATCTGTTAAAACGGTTGTCCAAAGCGGAAAGAGTGTTCGATTTAGTCGCGGCAAAAACCGCTATCCTGGTACAACTAACCGCAAAGACAGCAAGAAAGCCTATGTAACGCTTTCTGAAGGCGAAATTAAGATGTTTGACGCGCAAGCAGGAGAGGAAAAGTAATATGGGAATCAATACTTATAAACAACCTCGCTTTACTGTTTTAGGTAGACAAACAAACTGGCAAGGTCCCTTAACTGAGCTTGGTCAGCAGTATTTTGAAGCAAGTAGCTTAAGGGGGCCTTTAGTTCGTTCCGCGGCCAACACTCTTGCTCGTAAGGAAGAGAGGCTTAATGCGCAAACGCGAAAAAACCGCGATATAGGACGTGTTGCGCTAGGAGGTGCCAATTATGCCAATTAAAGCTTATAACCCAACCACTCCAGCTCGTCGAGGCATGACAAGCCAGGACCTAAGCGAGATTACTACTCGTAAACCACTAAAGAGCTTGGTTAAAAGCAAGAAGCAAAATGCTGGACGCAACAACACGGGCCGTATTACGGTACGTCACCGAGGTGGTGGTGTTAAACGACACTACCGCCTAGTGAACCATCGTCTTGCTCCTGGCACCGTGGCTACTGTTGAGGAAATCGAATACGATCCAAACCGCAGCGCTCGTATCGCACGTGTGAAAGACCAGCATGGTCTATATCACTACGTACTCGCTGACACTAGCATGCAAAAGGGCAAGCAAATTGCTGCTGGCGATGAAGCTCCAATTGAGCAATCAAACCGTATGCCTCTTTCTAAGATTCCTGTTGGTACCCAAATTTACGCAATTGAAATCAACCCAGGCAAAGGTGGCCAGACGGTACGAAGTGCCGGCACCAAAGCCCAGCTGATGGCCCGTGAGGGTGACTACGCAACCGTGCGTATGCCAAGCGGCGAAATGCGCAAATTCCGCGTAGAATGCCAGGCAACGATCGGTGTCGTTGGTAACGTGCAGCACCAAAATGTCAAAGTTGGTAGCGCTGGTCGCAAACGACGTAAGGGTATTCGCCCAACCGTTCGTGGTGTTGTGATGAACGCCGCAGATCACCCGCATGGTGGTGGTGATGGTGGACGTCATGGTACTGGTAAAGCGCCTCGCACTCCGTGGGGTCAGCTGACACTTGGGTACCGTACTCGTCGCCGTAAAGATACAAGCAAATTGATCGTGCGTACACGTCACGAAGCTAAGAGGAAGAGGTAACGGTATGTATTTAGATAGGGGTACAAAACCTCCAACATTAAAAGTTACTGAAGCAGATGAGCGTTTTGCACTAGAACACCCAAGCGAAGAAGTTGCAGCCAGACTCCGTGTTCAAGCCTCGGCTCTACTAGGACAGCTATTTAGAGACAGCAGTGCAAATCACTGGGGCTACAGCCTACCAATTGCGATGCATACGCTAGATGGCTCTGTTAACGTGCCAGCGGCGGTAAAGTCTGGCGCTAAAGAAGCTGCGGAGGATGGCTACTTAGAAAGCTTTGAAATGAATGAAGGCAAGACAGACTACCCATGGGTTGAATCGAGAGGAACGGGAGTAAATATTATATGAGTCGATCACTTAAAAAAGGTCCATTCGTAGACGCCAAGCTTGCGAAAAAAGTAGCGGCTCTATCAGGAGATGACCGAACTGTTATCAAAACCTGGGCTCGTGCGAGCACGATTACCCCAGATATGGTAGGAAAAAACTTCGCTGTTCACAACGGCAAGGTGCACGTACCTGTCTATGTAAGCGAAAACATGGTTGGTCACAAGCTCGGTGAGTTTAGCCCAACTCGTAAGTTCCGCAAGCACGGAGGGAAGCAGAAGTAATGAGTACTGAAACTTTCAAAGTTCGTGCCTACGCAAAAGGTGTTGACCTGGCTCCACGCAAGGTAAGCATCGTTGCAAGTATGGTACGAAACCGTACTGTGGCAGATGCGTTGGTTATTTTGGACCACGTGCCGCGCCGCGCCGCACTACCTGTCAAAAAGGTAATTGCAAGTGCGCAGGCAAACGCCACCAACAATCATGGCCTCGACGCCAAAAGCTTGGTTATTAGCACGCTTAGCGTTACCACTGGTACACGCCTGCGTCGCTTCAAACCAGCCAGTCGCGGTCGCGCGCTTCCATTCCAGAAGAAGACTTCGAACATTTTGGTTGAAGTTACTGGTACAGAAAAACCAAAGAAGAAACCAGCAGCAGCTAAACCAGCCGCCAACGTAAAGGAGGAAAAATAATATGGGTCAAAAAGTAAACCCAATTAGCTTCCGACTGCAAGTACACAAGAACTGGGATTCACGCTGGTTCGCAGCCAAGAAAGATTTTGGCAAGTGGCTTCGTGAGGATATCAAGATTCGTGAGCTAATTGAAAAACGCTTTAATTCTCGCCCAACTATTGGTCGGATCGAGATCGAACGTAGCGCCAACCTCATTACTGTGACAATTCACACCGCCAAAGCTGGTGTTGTAATTGGTCGAGGCGGTGCTGGTGTTACCGAACTAAAAGGCCAGATTGAAAAAATCGCTAGCCTGCCAGTTCGTATTAACATCGAAGAAATCAAGCGTCCAGAACTTTCTGCAAAACTAGTTGCCGAAAATATCGCTCACCAGTTGGAACGACGTATGAACTTCCGCCGTGCCATGAAGATGAGCGCTCAAAATACTATGAATGCAGGGGCCAAAGGTATCCGTATTCAGGTGGCAGGCCGTTTGAACGGTGCAGAAATGAGCCGTAGCGAAAAGATCATCGAAGGTAGCGTACCGCTTCATACACTTCGTGCCGATGTTGACTTCCATGTTGCACGCGCACAGGGGCCTAACGGCACCGGTATCATGGGCGTGAAGGTTTGGATCTACAAGGGTGAAAGGAGCGACGCGTAATGCTATTACCGAAAAAAGTTCCGCACCGTAAGGTTCGTATCGGCAAGAACGATGGTATTGCCACTCGTGGTAACTACATCGCTTTTGGTGACTACGGTCTCCAAAGCATGTCGAACGAACGTATCACCAGCCGCCAGATCGAGAGCGCACGTCAGGCTATGACTCGCTACATCAAGCGTGGTGGTAAAATCTGGATTCGTATCTTCCCACACACGCCTGTAACCCGCAAACCACTTGGTCTTAAGATGGGTGGCGGTAAAGGACAACCTGAATTTTACGTAGCCAAGGTAAAAGCTGGTACCGTAATGTTCGAAATGAAAGGTGTGTCAGAAGAAGTCGCCCGCGAGGCTATGCGTCTTGCGAGCCACAAACTTCCAGTGAAGTGCAAATTTATCATGAAGGAGGAGGCATAGTATGTCTGAAGCTAAAGCAAAAGCTGCAAAAGCTGCTCCAAAAAAGACAGAAGGTAAATCTACTGCCGAGCAATTGGCTGAAGCGCGCGCCGACCTATTGATGGCCAAGAAATCACACGCAAACGGCGAGCTTGTCAATCCACGGGTTTTAGGTACACATCGCAAGAACATCGCACGTTTACTGACTAAAGTTAATGCAGAGAAAGGGGCAAAGTAATGGCTCAGAAGCAATTTACCGGTGTCGTTAAATCAGCAAAGCGCGACAAAACAATTACTGTTGTCGTGACAAGCCGTGAAACGCACCCAATCTACAAAAAGCAGTACACGATCAATCGTGCCTACCAAGCGCACGATGGGAAAAACGAAGCAGGCGAAGGCGACACGGTGACTATCGAAGCTTGTCGTCCGCTATCGAAAACAAAGGCATTTACACTTCTACGAATCGACGAAAAATCGAAAGGTAGCGTTCAATTGAAAGAAGAAGTCAACGCTGAGGTTGAAGACAAAGCTGATCTTGATCACGCTGATAAAAAGGAGGCTGAATCGTGATTCAACAAGAAAGCCGACTAAAGGTATGTGATAACAGTGGTGCAAAAGAAGTGCTCTGTATTCGTGTACTGGGTGGCACTCGCCGCCGCTACGCACGTGTTGGCGACATTATCGTTGTAACGGTAAAAGACGCCAACCCTACCGGTAACGTCAAGAAAAAGAGTGTGCAGAAGGCCGTTGTGGTTCGTACACGTGACAAAATCCAGCGTAAGGATGGCAGCACGATTTGCTTCGATGACAACGCCGTTGTAATCATTGGTGACGACAAGAACCCGAAGGCGACTCGTGTGTTTGGCCCGGTACCTCGTGAACTACGCGAAATGGGCTACAACAAAATTATCAGCCTTGCGCCGGAGGTACTGTAAGATGGCACGTATCAAGAAAGACGACATTGTAAAAATCATTGCTGGTAGCAAAAAAGGTACAACTGGCAAAGTTCTGGCAGTTGACAGCAAAAAAGGCACGGTACTAATTGAAGGCGTTGGCGTTGGTCATCGACACGTGAAGCCGAGCCAACTTAACCCGACTGGTGGCAAAAAGGACATTCATGTCCCAACAGATATCAGCAAGGTTGCGCTGGTTGTCGATGAAAAATCGGGTAAAACCAGCCGTGTTGGCATGAAGCACACTGAAAACGGCAAAATCCGTGTAGCAAAAGCACTGAAAAATAAGGAGATTAAGTAATGGCGAAAGCTGAAACAACTTACACTCCTCGCTTGAAAGCCTTGTACGACAATCAGTACAAAAAGGAACTACAAGCCGAACTTGATCTTGCAAACGTACACCAAGTACCGCAGCTCGAGAAAATTACGGTAAGCGTAGGAGTTGGTAAATCAAAAGACGATAAACGACACCAAGAAGTCGTGAAAAATACCCTGAGCAAGGTTACCGGACAAGCGCCTGTAAGCATTCTTGCCAAGAAGTCAATCGCCGGATTCAAAATTCGTGCGAATATGGGTGCGCCTGTCGGCCAAGTTGTGACACTACGCGGTAACTTGATGTACGAATTCCTCGACCGCCTCGCAAACGTTGCGCTTCCAAGGGTTCGTGACTTCCATGGCGTTAAACCAAAAGCATTTGACAAGGGCGGCAACTACAGCCTTGGCATCGTTGAGCAATCCATCTTTCCAGAGCTTACTTTCGAAGAAACTCAAGTGGCGCATGGTCTGCAGGTGACATTTGTTATCAAAAACGATGACAAAAAGCACAGCCGCGCACTACTAGAGAAATTTGGAATACCGTTCGAGAAAGAAGGGAGCAAATAATGGCGAAGAAATCTATGATTGCCCGCGATGAAAAACGCAAGAAAATGATTGTGAAATACGCAGCAAAGCGTGCTGAACTAAAAGAACTCGGCGACCAAGATGGTCTGCAGAAGCTTCCAAAGAACAGTAGCCCAACTCGTTGGAAAAACCGCGATGTACTATCCGGTCGCCCACATGGGTACATGCGCCGTTTTGGCCTCAATCGTATTAACTTCCGTCAACTGGCATCAGAAGGCAAGATTCCAGGTGTACGAAAGAGTAGCTGGTAAAGGAAAGGAGTAAGAATAATGAGTTTACAATCTACAGACCCAATCGCTGATCTCCTGACCCGTATCCGCAACGCCGCAATGGTCGGTAAAAACGAAGTTCGCGTACCTTCTAGCAAAATCAAGAAGGTAGTTGCCGAACAACTAAAGAAATCGGGCTATTTGGCAGAAGTCAAGGAAGAAGCTGGCAAACCACGCGGAACGCTGGTGGTGACTATTGCTGAAGCCGGCAGCAACCCCGCATTTACCGAGCTGACTCGTATGTCTAAGCCAGGTCGCCGTATGTACAGTGCAGCTGCAGACATCCCACGTGTCAAAAGTGGTCGCGGTATCGTACTGATCAGTACCTCAAAAGGTGTGATGACCGGCGCTGAAGCGGTAAAACAAAAGCTCGGTGGAGAGCTGTTGCTGAAGGTTTACTAAAATGGAACTTGATGACCTCAGACTTGATGTAAATCTTGAAGAAATTGAAAAGCGTAATCTCATAAACCTTGCCGCAAAGATACAAGATGCTTTGTGGGATGTACCAGGTCTAACTGACAAAGAGAACGTAGCTCAGCTACTTGAAGTATTTGCTAACCTAGTTCGTGAAGGCGAAATATAAGAAAGGATAAAACATGAGTCGAATTGGAAAACTACCAATTGAAGTACCAGCCGGTGTGACAATCACAGTCGATTCAGATGTGCTGAAAGTTGTTGGCCCTAAGGGCGAACTAACCGTACCGCACCTGAGCGACGTAACAGTTACGCTCGAGGATGGAAAAGCCGTTGTTGCCCGTAAGGACGACGAGCGGATTGCAAAGGCCCAGCACGGCCTACAACGCGCATTACTGAACAACGCTGTTGAAGGTGTTACAAAAGGGTTTGAGAAACGTCTTGAAGTAAACGGTGTTGGTTTTAGGGTTGCAAGCAGCAACAACGAACTCACCATGAGCCTTGGGTTTAGCCACGAAGTGAAATACAAAGCACCTGCAGGTGTAAACGTATCAAATGACAAAATGGTGATTATCGTGAGCGGTATCGACAAACAGCAAGTTGGTCAGGTAGCCGCCGAGATTCGATCACTGAAGAAGCCAGAACCATACAAGGGCAAAGGCATTAAGTATGCTGATGAAGTGCTGCTTCGCAAGGCTGGAAAGGCAGGAAAGAAGTAATGAGTAAACAACTTATCAAAAAACTACAAAATCGTGCCCTCCGCAAAGCTCGTGTGCGAAGTACTGTGCATGGTACTGCTGAGCGTCCACGACTGAGTATCACTATCAGCAACCTGCACGTCAGCGCTCAGCTTATCGACGATGTAAAAGGACACACGCTGGTAGCAGCAAGTACTGTTGGCTCAAAAGCAACAGGTACAATGACGGAGAAAGCGGCCGCCATTGGTGCTGATGTAGCCAAGAAAGCCGTAAAAGCGAAAATTAAGACTGTAGTATTTGACCGCAACGGTCGCCAGTACGCTGGCCGGCTAAAGGCGCTTGCAGATGCTGCACGTAAAGAAGGATTGGAGTTCTAGTATGGCAGAACAAACTGCAGATACTACCCCACAAGCAACTGCTGCACCAGCAGCAGCTCCAGCCGCTCCTGCTCGTCAGGGTGGCCGCGGCCAAGCTCGTGGTGGTCGACGCGATGACCGTCGAAATAATGCCCGCGATGAAGGGCCGAAAGAGTTTGAAGAAGTTGTAATCAATATCGACCGTGTTGCCCGTGTGGTAAAGGGTGGACGTCGGTTCCGTTTTAAGGCATTAGTTGTTGTCGGTGATCGCAAAGCACGCGTTGGCGTCGGTGTATCAAAAGGTGCTGACGTTCAAACTGCGGTTGCTAAAGCAACCGACGTCGCAAAAAAGAATATGATTACTATTCCAATTGTGAACGATACGATTCCACACGATGCTGAAGTAAAACTGAGCGGTGCACGCGTGCTTATCAAACCGGCAGCACCAGGTACTGGAATTATCGCCGGCGGTGTAGTGCGACAAGTGATTAACGTGACGAGCATCAAGAACATGCTTTCAAAAAGCCTTGGTAGTACAAACAAGGTGAACATTGCGTACGCAACGATCGAAGCACTAAAGACAATGGTTCCGCGTGATCAATGGGCTGTAACTGAAAAATCAGCACCTGCAAAGAAGCCAGCCAAAAAGGAGACTGCGTAATGAAATACAATGAACTCCAAGTAACGGCAAATAAAGCCAAAAAGCGCGTTGGCCGCGGTATTTCAGCAGGCCAGGGTAAAACAGCGGGTCGTGGTACGAAAGGCCAAGGCGCTCGTACTGGTAAAAAACTGCATGCAGTCTTCCAAGGTGGTCAACGCCAATTGGTGCAAGCTGTGCCAAAAAACCGTGGGTTTAAAAGCCTGCGCACCCCTGCACAGGTTGTCTATCTCGATCGATTGAACGGCCTTAAAGGTATTGTTGACAATTTTGCTTTGTACGAAGCGGGACTTGTTGCAACGCCATTTCATACTGTAAAGGTCATTTTGCGTGGAGAGCTTACTAGCAAGCTAACGCTGAAGGTTCAAGCTGCAAGTAAGAGTGTGCAAGAAGCGCTCGTAAAAGCTGGTGGAAGTTTTGAAAAAGTAGCAACACCACTGCAAAAAAGCAGCAAAGAAGCTGAAGCCGCCGACAAACAATAGTTTCTTTTTTCAGTGCAAAATCTCGCCGCTGTAGGGCGAGATTTTTGTTGACTTTACACGTAAGCGGAGTATAGTACGATACATAAACGAGGAAAACAAATATGGGTGAGAAAAACAAAAGAGAAGCGTGGGTTGAAGATAGAGTCGCTAGCTATATTTCTCCAGAAACATGGGCGATGATGACAGACGACGTGAGAGACGCAGTGCTTATTGCAGCCGGGGGCTTATATAATTGGGGGTTTCAGCATGGTCGAAGCTATGCAGGATGTGGCACAGAACCAAGCTACTACGTCGAGGCAAAACCAGTACAAGAACGCGTGCTTTCTGCTGCTTAAATATGCTATACTAGTACAAGCATAAAGAGGAACTAACATACAAGGCAGTCTAATTACCTATGAACTGGAAAACTATCTGGAAATCACTCAAGAACAATGACATGCGACGCCGTTTGGGCGTGCTATTGGGGCTCGTTGTGGTCTACCGTTTTTTGGCACACATCCCTGTACCACTCGCCAGCCCTACGCAACTGCGCGAAGTGGTGAATAATGCTATTAGCGGTACAGACTTGGGAGGTTTCTTAAACCTTCTTTCAGGTGGCGCACTTGCTAGCTTTTCAATTGTCTTGGTGGGCTTGAGCCCATTTATCACCGCAAGCGTTATTACGCAGCTACTTACCAAGGCGATTCCGAAGCTTGAAGAGCTCCATAAAGATGGTGAATCGGGACGACGCAAAATCCAGCAGTGGACACGTATCATCACTGTGCCACTGGCTATAGTCCAATCAATCGCATTTATCTACATTTTGCGCCAGAGCGTTCTGCAGGGTAATTCAACGCTGCTTTCAAATGCTACGTCATTTGAGTGGGTGCTTGCTGTAGGCGCGATGACCGCTGGTTCTATTTTGCTGATGTGGTTGGGTGAAATCATGACTGAACAAGGCGTAGGTAACGGCCTAAGCTTACTGATTTTCGCCGGTATTGTGAGCCAAATTCCTCAATTCGCACAGTTCTTTATTACGAACATCACAAATACCAAAGATGGCGTGCTGCATGTCTTTAACTGGTTTACGATACCTGTCAATCCCGTGGCATTCTGGATGTTCCTTATACTCGGAATAGCCGCCTTGCTGGTGCTCTATTTCCTTGTGAAGATCAATGAAGCACAGCGCATCGTCACTATTAACTATGCTAAGCGCGTGCAGGGCAATAGCAATTACGGAGGAGTAAAAAGTATTCTGCCAATGAAACTTATTGCAGCAGGGGTAATTCCGGTAATTTTCGCTGTAGCGTTTTTGAGCTTACCTGCTTTCATTGGACAGGTGCTAAAAGCCACCAATAATCCGGCTTACGCTGGCATCGCCGACAACCTTGTCACATGGTTTAAAACACCCGACCCTGGTGCCTTTACTGGAGAAACCATGACGGCGTTTATTTACC
Organism: uncultured Candidatus Saccharibacteria bacterium; assembly: GCA_964618945.1. Lineage (GTDB taxonomy): Bacteria > Patescibacteriota > Saccharimonadia > Saccharimonadales > Saccharimonadaceae > UBA1020. The sequence continues at coordinate 9,686 of CAZUDH010000007.1, read as the reverse complement.
CGACACTCTATTTCTTGCTTGTCGTAGCTTTCACATATTTTTATACAGGCATCGTATTCAACAGTAATGAAATTGCCGAAAACTTACAAAAACAGGGTGGCTTTATTGAAGGCGTACGTCCGGGGCTACAAACGGAAAAATACTTGAGCCGCACTATGAATCGGTTGGTACTGTTTGGATCACTTGTGCTAGGGATTATCGCTGTACTTCCGTATATTGCAGAGTACGCAATTTATAATGTCACAGGCTTTCAAAATAGCAATTTGGCTATTGGTGGTACAGGTGTTTTGATTGTCGTTTCCGTAGCACTTGAAAGCCTACGGCAGATTAACTCGCGTGCACTAATGGTTACCTACGACGACTATAAATAATACAACAGCTGATCGCTACTATATGGGTGGTTGGCATATAACGCTTGTGGTATACTGAAAAAAATGGCAACAGGATTGGAAATAAAACAAAAACGTGTGATTCACCCGATAAAATGGCTGATAGGGCTATTATTGGTGGGAGTTGCTATCGGTGCAGGATATTACGGAGTTCGCTGGTTTATGACAGGCGAGGCGCTACCGTTTTCGATTGTGAAAGCTGCAAACATAGGTGTGCCCAGTGTCGATACGTCGGATGTGACCACCGGTCAGGTACAGGCGTACACAACGTCATTCACTAACCCGCGCTATATCTCAGTTCCGTCTATCGGGATAAGTCAAACCCGAGTACAAGCTCTCGGACTTACGAAAAATAACGTTCTCGACACACCTAAGAATATTCACGATGCAGGGTGGTATACAAAGAGCGCTTACCCAGGCAGTGGATATGGCGCCGCACTCATCGTCGCGCATAGCGTGGGCTACGATACAGGGGGCGCATTTAGCGCGCTTGATCGATTAGCTGTCGGCAGTTCTATTGAAGTGGAGCGTGGTGATGGCAAAAAACTCACGTACAAAGTAGTCACCAACGAAACAGTGGACATTAAAGATGCTATTCCAAAGGGTATGCGTAAAATGATGGTATCGGCTGATACAACTAAAGAGGGACTTAACCTGATGACGTTTGCTGGAAACTATGTTCCGCGCCTCGCACAGTTTGACAAACGCGTTATGGTACGAGCAGTTATTGATAATTAGCCACAATCGTCTGCAGAAGCATACGTAAGGCCGCAAACGGTGGCGACATCAACAGTAACGGGGTGCTGGCTTTAGTTCCAAGTTCACCTTGGCGGGGCAACAACGAACTGGAAACAGGCCCGGACGCCTCATCGCGCGTCCGGGTCTGTTTCCATTTATTATTGACACCAGTTTTAACTACGATAAAATAGTAGTAGCAATTTGTTTATGGTTCGCGGATAGAAATAGCGCGAGATAATCTATTAAAATGCTTGCGAGAGCGGGCAATTTCCTGTATAATTGACAACTGTAATTTATGGCGAGTCAAAAGGAAGTAATTAAAATGCAAGGAACGGTAGTGGAAGCACTGCCTAACACGCAATTTAAGGTCTCCTTAGAGAACGGCCATAGTATTATTGCCCATATTAGCGGCAAAATGCGCAAGCATTATATCCGTTTAGTGCCGGGTGATAAGGTAGAAGTTGAGATGACCCCTTACGATCTCACGAAGGGACGAATCAGCTTCCGCCTGCGAGACGAACGACCAAGTGCGGCTTAGCGACCGCTAGGAACTACTTGAACGTTTACAACATTAATTTTAAGGGAAAGGGTTTTTTGGTAGGCTCATGAAAGTTCGTGCGAGCGTAAAAAAAATCAGTCCTGATGACCAATTGGTACGCCGTAAAGGCCGCCTACGCGTTATCAACAAGAAAAAACCTAAGAATAAGCAAAGGCAGGGTTAAGCATGGCTCGAATCTCTGGGGTAGTAATCCCAAGTGAAAAGCAAGTGCACATTGCGTTGACGTATATCTACGGCATCGGCAAAAAGCACTCTCGAGACATCCTTGCGGCGGCTAAAATCGAGCCGACCACTCGGGTGAAAGATCTCACCGAGGCTGAAGAACAGAAACTTCGTGAAATAATCGACAAGGATTACACGACCGAAGGTGATCTCCAACGTCTCGTTACCAACAATATTAAGCGTCTCAAGGATGTCAACGCCTATCGTGGCCTTCGCCACAAGGCAGGACTTCCTACCCGCGGACAACGCACTCGTACGAACGCACGAACTCGTAAGGGTCGCGCTGTTGCCGTTGGTGGTACGCAACCTAAAGCAGCAAGTAAAACGTAGAAAGGAACATGAGATATGGCAGAAGCTAAAACCACAGCAACTCGCAAGAAGCAGCGCCGCTCGGTTCCTGCTGGGCAATTACATGTACAGGCAAGCTTTAATAACACTATCGTCACATTTACCGACAAAAAAGGTGCAGTTCTCTGTGCTTCAAGTGCTGGTGCGTGTGGATTCCGTGGCAGCAAAAAAGGTACCGCCTATGCAGCGCAAATTGCTGCTGAAAAGGCCGCCGAGATGGTCCAAAGCCTTCATGGTATGAAAAGTGTTGATGTATTTGTAAAAGGCGTAGGGCTCGGCCGCGATAGTGCGATTCGCGCGCTTACAAACTTCAATATGCAAGTCGACAGTATCAAAGATGTAACGGGTGTACCGCACGGTGGTACGCGCCCACGAAAGGCACGAAGGGTATAGCATATGGCACGAGATACTTCGCCTATTGTGAAACAAAGTCGTCGTGAAGGCTACGCACTTCATCCTAAGGCGCATAAAATCATGGTCAAGAAATCAGGTATTCCTGGCCAGCACGCTGGGGGACGTCAGAGCAAACCAAGTCTCTACGCTACTCAGCTCCGTGAAAAGCAAAAAGTTCGTCGTTTATACGGCTTACTCGAAAAGCAATTCGCAAAAGTAATGAACGAAGCATCACGACGTCCGGGGCTTAGTGGTGAAAACCTTCTTCAGCTTCTTGAGCTTCGTCTCGACAACACAGTGTACCGTGCAGGGTTCGCGACAAGTCGTCGTGGTGCGCGCCAGTTAGTGAGTCATGGCAACTTCATGTTGAATGGTCGCCGCGTTGATATTCCGTCTATTCGCGTAAAAGCTGGTGACGTGATAACGGTGCGTCCGAAGAGCGAAAAGAACGGATATTTCTCACAGCTTGCAGACGTTTCTGCAAACAGCGTTCAGGGTCCGCTTAGTTGGCTCAAGAGCGATGTAAAGAAAATGAAGATCGAAATTACCGGTGTACCGACCCGTGCGGAAGCCGACACAGATATTAACGAACAGCTAATCGTTGAGTACTACTCACGCTAAATAAGGAGAACATAACTATGTCAAAAGCTATTCACAATCCTGCTCTCGCAAGCGTTGATGACCACTCAGCTGTCAGTGCAACATTCACTATTGAACCCGTGCATGGCGGGTACGGCAACACGCTTGGTGTAAGCTTGCGCCGTGTATTGCTTTCAAGCATTCGTGGCGGTGCTATCGTTGCATTTCGTGTAGAAGGTGCAAGCCACGAGTTTACAACGATCAAAGGCGTTAAGGAAGATGTGGTTGATATCATGCTCAACCTCAAGAACGTTCGCGTAAAGGTACATAGCGATGAACCAGTAGAGCTTCGTCTCGAGAAAAAGGGTGCAGGTACTGTAACCGCTGCTGACATCAAGGCGAATGCCGATGTAGAAGTGGTAAACCCAGACCAAGTGATTGCAACAATTGACGATGCTAAAACATCGCTTGTAATGGATATTGTCGTTGAGGCAGGTCGCGGTTATCGCACAATTGAAGACTCATCAAAAGGTCGCATTCACAGCGACATGATCGCTCTAGACGCAGTCTTTAGTCCAGTACTGCGTGTGCGCTACAAAGTTGACTCGACTCGTGTCGGTCAAGAAACCAACCTTGATAAGCTTCGACTTACTGTAGAAACAGATGGCTCAATGAGTCCACGCGAAGCCTTCGAAGAAGCTGCAGCGATTTTGGTAAATCAATACACTGCGCTTGCCGGTAGTACTAGCATTGAAGCTGCGCCTGCTCTTGGCCAGTCAAATGTCGATGACGAAGGCGAATTAAGTACACCAATCGAGGATCTTGATTTGAGCGCACGCACAGCAAATGCGCTCATCAACAACGATATCCGTACCGTGCATGACCTCGTAACCCTAAGTGAGCAAGATCTACGTGAACTCAAGGGCTTTGGAAGCAAAGCGCTCGACGAAGTGAAAGATAAGCTCGCGGAGTTGGAGCTGTAGTATATGCATCGACACGGATATAAAGGACGCAAGTTCGGCCGCGAGCGCGATCATCGTCGTGCACTTCTAAAAGGCTTGGCAACGAGCCTCATAGAGCACGGCAGTATTGAAACGACACTCCCAAAGGCCAAAGAACTTTCGCGATACATTGAAAAAGTGATCACAAAGGCCAAAAAGGGCGACCTCCACAATCGTCGTCAAGTAATTGCTAAACTATCAACCCAAGTCGCAGCGTTTAAACTCGTTGATGAAATCGCGCCACAGCTTAGCGGTCGCACAAGCGGTCACGTCCGCGTTGAGCGTACACGGATTCGCGTGGGCGATGGCGCCGAAATGGCACGCATCAGTTTCGTAGACGAATTAAAGGCAGTGGCAAAACCTGAAAAGAAGGAGAAGAAGTAATGTCAAAAACTTACTCACAAAAGCCTTCTGAAGTGAATCGTCGCTGGATTCTAATTGATGCAGCAAGCGCACCACTCGGTCGCGTTTCTACTGAAATCGCTAAATATCTCATTGGCAAATACAAGCCAACGTATACGCCTCATATCGATGGCGGAGACTACGTAGTTGTTATTAATGCCAAAGATGCGATGGTTACCGGCGGCAAGGAACGGGCGAAGGTATACTATCGACACTCAGGCTTCCCTGGCGGGATCAAGGATGCTCGTCTCGAGGAGGTACGTGAAAAGTTCCCTGAACGAATTATTGAAAACGCTGTCAAGGGCATGCTTCCTAAAAACAAACTTTCGCCAGAGCGCATGGCTCGGTTAAAAGTCTTTGCAGGTAGCGATCATACCCACGCAGCGCAAAAACCAGAGAAAGTTGAGGTGAAATAATATGGCAGACGCTAAATATTTCTACGGCCTCGGTCGACGCAAGAGCGCAACAGCTCGAGCTCGTTTGTACGCAGGAAAAGGTAAATTTACAATTAATGACAAGACCGCCGAGGAATACTTCGCTGGCAACAAAACATTGCTTGCTGAAATTACCGATCCGCTTGCAGTTGTTGGCAAGCAAAAAGACTTTGACATCACTATCCGTGTGAGCGGTGGTGGTCTGAGTGGCCAGGTTGACGCTATCAAGCTTGCGATTGCCAAGGCAGTCACTGTTGGCCATAGCGATCTCCGAAGCACGCTTAAAAAAGCCGAGCTTCTGATGCGTGATCCACGCGAAAAAGAACGTAAGAAGTACGGTCTTCGATCAGCGCGTAAGCGTGAACAGTTCTCGAAACGCTAGCACTGCTGTAGCGCTAAGATTAACCGTCAAACTGGCGGTTATTCTTTTTGTTCGGGTTAGGTGCTACACTTTCAGCAGAAATTAAGAAGGTTGAATATGACAACGCCAAACCATAAAAAGGGCATCCTTCTCGCGCTTTTAGCTGTACCGATCGCGATGATTTTATGGGTGATTATATGGCGGATGGGATACGTCGCGTCGCTTGTAGCGTTTGCATTGGCATGGGGTGTTGTATGGCTCTACGAAAAAGGTGCCGGTAGCGCTCCGGACAAAAAGTCTGCTCCCTATCTTGCAGGAATAATTATTCTCGGAGTGATAGTGTCTTTCGCAGCCGGAATAGTTAGTGATGGACATGACTTTTATACGTCAAAGGACGGTGGTTCACTTTCAAGTATAGACGCGGTGAATGCGGCTATAGGACAACTCGGAAATGGCGAGCTGTGGGGCAGCTATGCAAATGATGCAGTGATGGCATTCGTGTTTGGTGCGTTTGGTGCAGGCTAGATTATCTACGCGCTTTTCGAAGGTGAAAAATCTGACACCGTGCGTGAGCAAACAAAGACTGATTGATTTGAAGACAGTAACGTGGTATAATAGTACTATGAAACAAACGTTGCAAAACGCATATTGGTTTGCCGACAGAGAATCTGGCGGTTTGTTCCGTGTTTTGTAAACACCTTTAGAAAATATCGAAGAGCCCGCCAGAAATGGCGGGTTTTTAAACTTTAAATGACATGAAAGGACAATATGACTGAAATACGAATGGATGCAGATTTAGGTCTGCGTTGGGGTGAAACATTGGACGGAGAGGGCAATGTTATTAAAGATAATAAGCGCATACGAAAAATAGGACGTCCAATGGCTGATTACGATGTCATTCGGCCTGCGGACGGTGATGAGGTATAATGGAACCAATGAAACCAGTTATTCTCACGGGACTTCGGGCAAACAACGATTTAACGCTTGGAAATTATTTCGGCGGCATGTTGCCGATGGTTGATATGGCAAAAACGCGCAGCGATGAATATCAGGTGAATATGTTCATTCCAGATCTTCATAGTTTTACGACACCGATTGATCACAGCAAGCTACACGAGCAAATTTTACAGACAGCTCGGTTATTTGCAGCAGCGGGCTTGCCGCTTGATAACGACAATATTCACTTGTATCGACAAAGTTATGTGTCGGCACATAGCGAACTGACAGTCATACTTAATAATTTTGTAGGTATGGGCGAGATGGAACGCATGACGCAGTATAAAGATAAATCAGCAAAGCTAACAAATGACCGCGTTAGCGTTGGCCTGTTTGATTATCCAGTACTGATGGCTGCGGATATCTTGCTTTACGGTGCAACGTATATTCCTGTTGGTGACGACCAAACGCAGCATCTAGAAATTACCCGTGATATCGCCGAGCGCATGAATGCACGCTTTGGCGAGCTGTTCGTGGTACCGGAGCCTGTGAAAAAGCAGCATGAATTTTTTGGTAAAGACCAGGGACTGCGTATTATGGACCTCGCGGCTCCATCCAAAAAAATGAGCAAAAGCGATGATAGCGGTAAAGGTGTGATATTTTTAAGTGATACACCAGAAGCGGCAGCAAAGAAAGTAATGAGCGCAACTACCGATTCTGTTGGGGTGGTGCGTTACGATCGTGAAAATCAGCCCGGAATTAGCAATTTACTCGAAATCCACGCGTTGCTTTCGGGTGAATCGTTGAAAAAGGTGATTGAGCATCATCAAGGCGAAACGAATTATGGCGCACTGAAAAAGGAAATTGCAGAACAAGTTCGCGATTTCTTGACCGACTTCCAGAGCGAGCTGGCTCGGGTGGATGACGCCGCAGTGCTGACGAAGCTCGCACAATCTGAAGAGGCAATGAACGCACAAGCATCCGCTACGTTGTTGCGCGTTCAACAAGCTGTCGGCTTGAGGGGGTAACTCGTGCGACTTGACGCATATTTAGCCGAAACTCGCCCAGAATATTCGCGATCGGCGTGGCAAAAACTGATAAAGCAGGGCCATGTATGCGTGAATGGTGCCTGTGTCGATATTGGCAAGTATGAGGTATCCGACGAAGACGATATCACTGTGAAATTGCCGCCAAAACCGAGACAAACTATTGAACTGCCAGTAATATTCGAAGATGACGATGTAATAGTACTCAATAAGCCAGCAGGCGTTCTAACGCACGCAAAAGGTACAATTGCCGAAGAATTTACCGTCGCAGATTTTGTAAAACCTAAAACAAGCTATAAGTCTGATACCAACCGTCCTGGCGTCATCCATCGGCTTGATCGCGATACAAGCGGAGTGTTGCTATGCGCCAAAAATGAGGCTGCGGCCAAAATGCTTTCCAAACAATTTGAGCGCCGGACAGCCAAAAAGACCTACTATGCAGTGACAGATGGCATACCAAAAGAACCAAAAGCCATGATCGACTTGCCAATCGGACGTGACCCAAAGTACCCAAGCAAATTTCGCGTTGATCCGAATGGCAAATCTGCTCAGACGTACTACCAAATTGAGCAGCACAACCAAACTAACGCACGCATCAAGCTGCAGCCCCAAACAGGTCGGACGCATCAACTCCGGGTCCACTGTCAGTATCTACATGCTCCAATCAAGGGTGATAGGCTGTACGGCAAGCCTGCAGAACGACTGTTTTTGCATGCCTATACGCTACAGCTCACACTTCCTTCTGGCCATAACCACATCTTTACTGCACCGTTACCAGCAGAATTTTCATTATGATATATACTTATCCACAGTCACAAGAACATTTTGACAAATTGCTCGTATCTAATGCGCATGCACTGCTATTGTACGGCCCAAACGGTGTTGGTCTTAAAACCATCGCCCGAGAATATACTTCACCACGTTTCATCGTTGCTCCACGACTTCTTACGAATTCAAGTAGCGTCCCGCAGATTGGCGTAGAACAAATTCGCGAACTATACGAACTAACACGCGGCAAATCAAATGACATTCGCTACATACTTATTGACGACGCAGACGCAATGACAGCTTCCGCGCAAAATAGTTTTTTAAAACTCTTAGAAGAGCCTCCCGAAAATACAAGGTTTATTCTAACGAGTCATATGCCAGATAGGTTACTGCCCACTATACGATCTCGTTTGCAAGCGGTGTTGTTTATGCCAACAGAATCTGCAAATGTACTTCTTGATGCGGTGAAAGACGCTTCGAGAAAAAAACAATTGATGTTTGTCGCAAGTGGACTACCAGCAGAGCTCACCAGGCTTATAGATGACGAACAATACTTTCGTACCATTGCAGCGGAAGCTACGATGGCTCGCAAATTAATGGAATCAGCAAGCTATGACCGCTTAGTGCTTATTTCGGCAGAGAAATTTGATAGACAATCTGCACTTCGATTGTTAGATAGGTGTGTGCAATTCGCAGCCATCTCTCCATCCAAGACAAGTATTATACGGACAAAAGCACTCCTGGCGGCATACGAAGCAATCGAAGCAAATGGAAATGTCCGCCTGAACCTAGCTGCGGCTATGGTATAATAGTGTTTATGTTGGGCGTATTTACCCTGATGGCGTTTGCCAGTTTTGCATTATGGCAACATCAAACATTTACTGAAGTTGTTGCCGACCTCCCTACCAAGCTTTCTGATAAGCTCGATCGCCTGTGGGAGATTGCTCAGGACTCTCTAAATGATCGTAAATATCTCCGCGCCGAAAAGGCATTACTGACGATTTTGCGTGTTGATGAACGAAATGCTACAGCCTATAACCGCTTGGGTATTTTGTACGCCAAACAACAGGCATTTGATGATGCCATTGAATGTTTTGAAATCGCGCAAAGCCTGGAACCGAGCGCATCAAGCCTCCATAATGTTGGGCTAATTTACTACGAAACGCAAGCCTACGACAAGGCGGCGTTAGCATTTGAGCAAGCGCTAGCTGTTGAAGAGGACGTACCATCGCGCCACATTGCCTATGCGAAGGTGCAAGAAAAACTTGGGAACACCAAAAAAATGCTGACTGCACTAGAAAGGGCTCTTGAGCTCGAGAAAAACCCACAGACAATGACAATCCTGGCAGATGCATACGACCGTACAGATCAGCCACAGCTCGCAAGTGAGTACCGCAAAAAAGCTCAAAAGTTGATTATTCCGGCCGGAAAGCCACGAAAGATTAAACAGCCACGCAAAGTAGTGATGTAAAAAGAAAATACCCTCGCTGTAAGGGCATTTTCTTTGGTA
>CAZUDH010000006.1:0-54510 GCA_964618945.1 uncultured Candidatus Saccharibacteria bacterium | reverse complement strand
TCACCAAGTAAAATACCCATCCTTGCGATGGGTATTTTACTTGGTACTTGCCCCGGGAAAGCGAAGCCGGAGGGTTCGCATACTGTCAAATGTTTCATTTGACAGTATCTAGCCGATGATGGCGCTAGCATAGCGCTATCATCGAAGCGTCGGATTCCTCGGGATCACCAATATCATCTGGCGTTCTCCCCTCGGGATCACCTTGCATTTTACTGCTTATAAATTACATCTCAATAGCATTTAAAATATCACCAAATGACCGTGCCACCACATCTGCCACCGCCACCGTCGGCTCGCGCTCGATTGTTTCGACGTACGCGACGAATTTGCTCGCCAGGCCTACGGCTCGTACCGAATAATCAGTTAGTCCGTCTCCGACCATAATTATTTCTGAAGATGTTGGTAGAAAAAGACTCTTGATTGCAGTGATTTTACCACCGTTTTGTGAAAGGGGGTTTGCGTGGTCGTACCCCACTGACACGCCTGTGTTTTCATCCCATGTGAATTCATTGGCGAGTACGCGTGATGGGTCGATGCCAAGCCTCGTCGTGATAGGCAGAATGAAATCTTTGAATCCTCCTGAAATCACCCATATGCGTTCGGCGTTCTCACGAATGAACACATCATGCGCCAAAAACGATGGGCTGATAGATTGCTGAAGTAAAGAAATAAGCTGCGCGAGATGTTGTCGATTCGGCTGTATCTGCTTGAATCGAAGTGCTAATGATTCGGAAAATCCGATTTCGCCTGTCATGCCTCGCTCGGTAATATCGCGAATCGCCGCGACTCGGCTACTTTTATCCGGTGCATCAGCAAGCGCGATTGTCGCAAGTTCATCAAGGGCCTCGACAGTGACAATCGTGCTATCAAAATCAAAAACCAATATTTGGCTCGGTGTTTTTCCCCTCATATACTCCTTATAGTATACATGGAGTGCGCGGTGCTATACTAAAACTATGCCAGAATTTGACAACACAAAATATGATTTGCCCTCTGACCAGGCAAACAACCAAATGCTAAATAAGCTTCGTGCTGCGGTGTTGGGCGCCAACGATGGTATTGTGAGTATTTCGGCACTCGTAATGGGTGTGGCCGGGGCTTCAAATGACACACGAGCTATTACTATAGCTGGGCTTGCAGCGCTTATCGCCGGTGCACTTAGTATGGCGGTCGGTGAATATGTGAGCGTGAGCAGCCAGAGTGATGCTGAAAAAGCCTACATCGAGCTTGAAAAAGAAGATTTAGCCGATAACCCCGAACACGAACTTGATGAACTTGCACGTGAATACATGAAACTCGGTCTCAGCCGTAAAACTGCTGATATTGTCGCAAAAGAACTGACGAAAAAAGATGCCTTGCGTGCCCACTTGCGCGTGCATTTTAATATAGATCCAGATGACATTAACAGTCCGTGGGCAGCAGCGATTGCTTCATTGGTTGCGTTCACTGCCGGAGGACTCGTGCCATTTCTTACGATTGTCTTTACGCCGGTGAATATCCGTGTCCAGGCAACTGCCATAGCAGTATTTATTGCACTCTGTGGCGTTGGCTATCTTAGTGCGCGCGCCGGGAATGCTTCGAAGACCAGGGCTATGACACGCGTTGTTATCGGTGGAGTGGTGGCAATGGCAATTACGTATTACGTCGGCGTGATTTTTGGAACAAGCGTAGGGTGATATGGTAGCGCTAAGGGGAGTGAACCTTGGCGGGTGGCTCGTCGTTGAAGAGTGGATGACCCCTAGTCTTTTTGCTGGCTTGCCAGCGCGAAATGAATACGAACTTGTACAGCACCCAGAAGGTGTGAAGCGGCTGAAAGCACACCATAAAAACTTCATCACTGAGCAAGATTGGAAATGGCTCGCCTCACACGATATTGAACTTGTGCGGCTTCCCGTTGGGTACTGGGCACTGAGCGGGGACGAGCCATATATAGGTGCAAAAAAACAGCTCGACTGGGCATTCGCTATGGCGAAGAAATATGACATTTTGATTTTACTTGATCTGCATGCTGCACCGGGTGCACAGAATAGTGCTGATCATAGCGGGAGCGGTGCACCAAAAAAGGGTGAGCGTTGGCTAAAAAGCCGCTATGATCAAGCGGCAACAGTTAACATTCTGCAGCAATTTGCTCAGGAATATGGACATCACTCGCAGCTTTGGGGGTTACAGCTATTGAATGAACCAACTCCTGGCAAATTTGGGTTGCGGCTAGCATGGTTTTATCGACGAGCGTATAAAAACCTAATCAACTATCTTCGTCCCGGAACCTATTTGGTGTATTCAGATGGTTACAAGCCATGGTTTCTCACTAATACCTTTGGATGGTTTCGTCGTCGAGGGTACCCACCAGTTATGGATGTGCATTTGTATTATTGTTTTGACCCTGAGCACAAGCGTAAATCGCTGAGCTGGTACTTTAGATTAGCCAGGCATTCACGTTGGCTTATCTCGCTACTGAAATTGCAACAAAATATTATGATTGGCGAATGGAGCGGTGCGCTCACAGAAGTAGTTGGGCGTGAAACGACTGAAGAATTTTTGAATATCCAGCGAAAAGCATACCGGCATACGCTTGCAACGTGTTTCTGGAGCTACAAGTTGGAGCAGGATAATGCCTGGAATTATCGGTATATGATTGAATCTACCCCTAAGCACTAGCTTTTTCTTCTCGGGGTGTTACTATAGAAGTAGAAAAATCTAACTAAAAGGGCTGGGTATGTACCATTATCTCAAGTTCTTTGAGGAGCTTAACCTCGAAGACATTCCCCAAGTCGGGGGCAAAAACGCAAGCTTAGGTGAAATGTTCCATCATTTGGCACCCAAAGGCGTTAATTTACCAAACGGCGTCGCAACGACTGCAGACTCATATCGCTATTTTCTGCAGGAAACCGGATTAAGCGCACGGATTGAGACGGCGTTAAAGGGCCTGGATGTCACCAATATGCGTGAACTAAAGCGGGTTGGTTCGAAGATCCGCGCAATGATTGTAAAAGCAAAATTGCCAAAAGATTTCGAGGAAGAAATTGTACGCGGCTACCGCGAGCTCAGCCAAAAGTGTGGACATACGAAAGCCGATTTAGTGTGCGCTATACGCTCGTCAGCCACAGCCGAAGATTTGCCAAATGCTTCATTTGCCGGTCAGCAAGCCACGTTTTTGAATATAAAGGGTGAGAAAGCTGTTTTGCAGGCAACCAAAGAATGTATCGCTAGTCTATTTACCGACCGAGCGATTGTCTATCGTGTTGAAAACGGCTTTAGCCACATGCAGGTAGCGCTTAGTGTTGGCATTCAACAGATGGTCGCTGTGCGCAGTGAATGCGCTGGTGTGATGTTTACGATTGATACCGAGACTGGTTTTAAAAATGCTGTTGTTGTGAGCAGCATTTATGGTTTGGGTGAAAATATCGTTCAGGGCCATGTAAGCCCAGATGAATTTGTGGTATTTAAGCCGACTATGGCTATCTTGAAGCGAAAAATCGGTGGCAAGAAAATGAAAATGATCGGTGTTGCTGGTAGCAAAACCAAAAACATCAAAGTTAGTGAAAAAGACCAGAATCGCTACTCAATTACCGATGAGCAAGTCAAGACATTGGCAAGTTGGGGCATGATGATTGAAGAGCATTATGGCCGGCCTATGGACATTGAGTGGGCACTCGATGAAGATGATGGCAAGCTGTATATTGTGCAAGCCCGCGGCGAAACTGTCCAGTCACGAAAGGACGTCAATGTCATTGAGGAGTATCGCTTGACAGAGACAGGTCAAGTCATAACCACCGGTACGAGTGTCGGCAATAAAATAGGTATAGGCCGTGCCAACAAAATCATGAGCGTGCGTGACATCAGCAGCTTTAAAGAAGGCGACGTACTGGTAACGGAGATGACCGATCCGGACTGGGTGCCGATTATGAAAATGGCAAGCGCGATCGTCACTGACAAAGGTGGGCGCACGTGTCACGCCGCAATTGTATCGCGTGAGCTCGGCATACCTTGCGTGGTTGGTACGGGAAATGCAACCGAAAAGATTTCAAACAACGCCATGTTGACAGTAGATTGTGCGCGAGGTGACGAAGGTACAGTATATGCGGGCAAACTACATTACGTTATTGACCGCACTGATGTGAAAAACTTGCCGCGTCCGAAGACAAAAATGATGATGAATATTGGATCACCCGACCATGCGTTTGCCTATTCGCAGATTCCAAATGACGGCGTCGGCTTAGCGCGTGAAGAATTTATTATTGATTCACACATCAAGATTCACCCGCTGGCGTTGCTGCATTTTAACAAAGTCAAAGACCCAGCCGTTCGTGAGACGATTAGCGAACTTACACACGGCTATCCGAACAAATCACAATACTTTATCGACAAGTTGGCGGAAGGTGTCTCGATTATTGGAGCGGCGTTCTGGCCAAATGACGTGATTATCCGCTTCAGCGACTTCAAGAGCAACGAGTATGCCAATCTCATCGGTGGAAAGCAATTTGAACCAGACGAGCATAATCCAATGATCGGATGGCGTGGCGCGAGTCGCTACTACAGCGACACTTACCGCGAAGCCTTTGAGCTTGAATGTCAGGCAATCAAAAAAGTTCGCGACGATATGGGGCTGACAAATATCAAAGCCATGGTGCCGTTTTGCCGAGATTTGCGTGAAGCTGATAACGTGTTGGCGATCATGGCAAAGCAAGGATTGAAGCGTGGTGTTAACGGCTTTCAGGCCTACGTCATGATCGAGATTCCTAGTAACGTTATTTTGGCTGAGCAGTTTGCCGATAGATTTGATGGTTTTTCGATTGGCTCTAATGACTTGACGCAGCTGACTCTCGGTGTGGATCGTGATAACCACGAAGTGGCACATGTCTACGACGAAAACAATCCGGCTGTCAAAGCGCTTATTCGCATGGTAGTGGGCGTCGCAAAGAAGAAAAAGGTAAAGATTGGGCTCTGTGGCCAAGCACCTTCAGACTATCCGGAATTTGCGCGTTTCTTGGTTGAAACTGGTATTGACAGTATCTCACTGGCACCAGATACGGTAGTGAAAACCACCATCGACATTGCAAAAACCGAAAAACGACTAGGGAGATAACCCTCGCGTGTCAGACAACAAAGAACTGAAACGAACAAAAATAATTGCTACGGTTGGCCCTGCGACTGATAGCTACGAAGCTATTCGGGATTTGATTGCCGCGGGTGCAAATGGCTTACGACTGAATTTTAGTCACGCCAAATACGATACAGCAACAAAGCAGATTTTGTGGATTCGTCAGGCTTCGCATGAACTTGACAAACCCGTAGCAATTTTTCAGGATTTGCAAGGACCAAAAATACGTTTGGGCGAGATCGAAAACAATCATTTCGAGGTAAAAGCTGGTGACGAGCTTCACTTGCGGTATGACGTGAAGCACGAAGGCAACGTTTTGCCCACACAGTATGACCTAACGAGTAAAGTAAAGCCTGGTGAGCGGGTATTAATGTTCGATGGTCGTGTCAAAACTATCGCTACAAGTGTCAGCGAGAATACTGTCACAGTCAAGGTTGAGAATGACGGGATACTAATGAGTCGAAAGGGTATTAATTTGCCAGACACCGATTTTAGCGGCGATATTTTGACTGAAAAAGACTATGCTGACATCGACTATGGTATTGATCATGATATCGACTATGTGGGGTTAAGCTTCGTTCACAGCGCCTACGACATAGAATTATTGCGAGGCTATTTGGCTGAAAAGGGATCACATGCGCAAATTATGGCAAAAGTTGAGACAAGCTCGGCAATAAAAGACGGGGAGCTCGAAAAAATTGTTGAAGCGAGTGATGCTGTAATGGTAGCACGTGGTGATTTAGCTGTTGAAGTGGGCGCCGAAATCGTACCTGTTGTCCAGCGTCAAATAATTACTCTTTGTCAAGAACACGCTAAAGTGAGTATCGTGGCGACACAGATGATGATGAGCATGGTGAATGAACCAGAGCCAACCCGAGCTGAAGTAAATGATGTCAGTCATGCGGCAATCATGGGAGTGGACTGTGTCATGCTCAGCGACGAGACAGCGAATGGCAAGTATCCAATCAAAACAGTTGAAAGCATGAAGCGTATTTTGCTCTACACACAAATACACGTGCCCTCGCACTCGCTTGCCCAACCGCAATATCTCAATTCGCATTCTGGTGCGATCAGTGCAGCAGCGGTCCATTTAGCAAAGCAGTTAAACGTCGATGCTATAGTTGCCGAGACAAAGACGGGCTCAACGGCGCATCATATCGCAGCATATCGTCCTCAGCGACCAATTATTTCGGTTACCAGTGACCCGCGCGTTGCTCAGCAGCTGACACTGCTGTATGCGACCAAGAGTTTCTTGCGTCCAGATGGTGAAAAAGCTGGTTTGAAACTCGCGCATGAACTTATTGATGAAGGGTATCTCAAGCGACCGGCAACAATCGTTGTCGTAAGCGGTCGCCAGCCTGGAATCGAAGGCGGAACAGACACTATACGAATACGAACATTAGAGTAGGTAATCAGAAAATGACGATGCATTTCTATAAGCTAACCATACGTGATATACCAGTAGATAATAAGACAATCCTTGTTCGTGCTGACTATAATGTACCGCTCGAAAGTGATGGTCGAATCGCTGACGATTTTCGTATTCGTTCAAGCCTAGCTACCCTGCAATATCTATTAAAACGCGGCTGCAAAGTTGTTGTGATGAGCCACTTGGGTCGTCCGGATGGACGGGACGTTTCCTGTAGTTTAAATGTCGTTGCAAAACGTCTTCGCGAACTACTACCTGAAAGCGTCTATTTCGTTGATGACTGCAAGGGTGAAAAAGTTCGGATGGCTATAAAAAGAGCGCCTAAAAAGAGCGTCATTTTGCTTGAAAACCTGCGGTATTATGCGGAAGAAGAAAAAAATGATGATGCATTTGCAAAGCATATTGCCAAGAGTAGTGGGGCTACGTATTTCGTGCAAGATGGATTTGGTGTTGTCCACCGAGCGCATGCTTCGACAAGCGCAATAACACAGTTTTTGCCGAGTGTTGCTGGGCTACTCCTTGAGCGCGAAGTTACTACTATTACAAATGCTATGAAGCATCCACAGCACCCGCTTGTAGCAGTTCTTGGTGGCGCTAAAGTAAGCGATAAACTTCCGCTGATTGAGGCGCTCGAGCCTATTGCCGACACGTTTGTTGTTGGTGGAGCAATGGCGAATACATTCTTGGCTGCAGCAGATATTTCAATGGGTGCTAGTAAATATGAAACCGATCAAACGAATGAGATCAAAGCGATTTACACAAAAGCCAGTACAAAAGTCAGCAGCCAAAAATTGCATGAGTATATTATGTTGCCAAGTGATGTAGCTGTTGCAAAATCTCCTGATACAGATGCTAAACGCAAATCGGTGAGCATACGTGGAATTGGTCCAGACGATATGGCACTTGATATTGGCGATGAAACAACAGAACGCTATGTTGCGGTGATTGAACGTGCAAAGACAGTGATATGGAACGGTACAATGGGGTTTGCAGAGCTTCCGGAGTTTGCTCATGGATCAGCCCGGGTGGCTATGGCACTTGCTACGCATCCAAATATTATTAGCATTATCGGCGGTGGAGATACTGCTGACTTTGCTCTCCACTGGGATAGTAAGAACGGTAAAAGCTTTAGCCACGTTTCTACCGGTGGGGGCGCTAGTCTCGAACTCATGGCCGGCGAAAAGCTACCAGGTGTTGAGGCTCTCATGAATACTCACTAAGCAATTATGTACATTTTGGGGTGAAACTGCTACACTAATGACAAATAACTATAAGCATTTTAGGGCATCGCGTGCGAGATAGAACACTTATTGCTGCCAACTGGAAGATGAACTTCACTATACATGAAGCAAGCCTTTTTGTGCATAAGCTCAATCATTCCATCAAAAATCACCGTAACGTCGAGATTGTTCTTGCGCCTGGTATGCTGGCATTGCAACCACTTAGCTTGCAAATTGATCATAAAAAATTCAAACTCGCGGCACAGAACCTGTATTGGCGAGATGAAGGAGCCTACACAGGCGAAGTTTCTGCGCATCAATTGCACGGGCTGGTAAAATATGCGATTATCGGCCATTCAGAGCGGCGGCACGTGTTTGGAGAACATCATTCTGACACTCGCGCTAAAGTACAGGCTGCGGTGCGTAATACTATTGTTCCCATTCTGTGTGTTGGAGAAACAGCCGCAGAAAAAGCAGCAGGTGAGACCCTGGGAATTTTACACGATCAAGTCACCGGCGGTCTCGCAAATCTTACTGCCGATGAAGTTGCAGCAATGGTGATTGCGTATGAACCAGTTTGGGCGATTAGTTCTGGAAAAGATTTTGCCGCACATGCAATCGCTACACCATCAGATGCGGAAAATGCTGCAAAAGCGATTCGCGGTCACATTGGACATATGTTCGGTAAAAAAGTAGCGGATTCTGTTCGTGTGTTGTACGGCGGAAGCACAAACGCAGCTAACGCTAAAGGATTTTTGTCATCACCCGACATTGACGGACTGCTTGTTGGTGGTGCAAGCCTGAAACAACACGAGTTTGAGGGTATTATTGAAGCTGCACACAAGAGAAAGAGGGCGTAGACATGAAAGATATTGATTTTGACGAACTTGATAAAGCAGTAAATTCATTAATGTCTACAGCAGAACAGGTCAATGCTACTCCTGAAGTAGTGCTCCCAGCTGCACCTTCCTTGCCAGCTGAACCAACAGTTGCTGTCGAGCCTGTTGCAGCGCCCGTTGCTACTACTGCGCCTAGTGCGCCTCAAGTTATCGAGTCTACCGTCGGGGCCGCAACGAATAGTACAATGGTATCACCGGAGCCAGTTGCAAAACAACCTTCGCTTGCAACAAAACGTAGTGGACGGTTCATGGATGTTGTTCACCCATCTTCTGACATGCGTGTCGCTGATAAGCCAGATGTAAGTCGTACGGGAGCAAGCGTTGCTCCAGTTTCGACTACCATTACACCTGAACCTGTATTGGCCCAACCATCATCGCAAACGCCGGAGACACCGGTACCCGCAGTTGAAGTTGAAACTCCTACCGGTGCCAGTAGCCACGAAGGTATAGGGGTAGCGGTGGATACGGTAGACGCACCTGCTGTATCTGATGAGGCTATGGCTGATGAACTGAGCAAAAACGCTGAAGCAGCCTTAGCCGATGAGCTGGCATCAATTGCTGCTGTCACTCAAGCAGATACGCTCGCGGATGAGCCACTTAGCTCACCGTTTATACCAGATGCAAAAGTTGAAAAACGCCCACTTGGCGGCGTGACTGCTGCAGAATCTGAAAAAACAGACGAAGAAAAGCCTGAAGAATTGGCACCTGGACCTGAAGCTACAGCCAACGACAATGAAGCAGTGGATGAATCTGCCACCGAAAAAGCATCAGAGACAGTTGACCTACCGCCTGAGCTTCATCAAGACATTGCAGCCGTAGAAGCAACAGTGCCAAGCGAAGCAGAGGAGCCTGCGCAAGCAATTAGCAAGTCAGAAGTTGCTGCGGGTGGCTCAATCGCACCACAGTACAAGGAAGCTACTACAACAGTCGAGACAAAACATGAAGCGCTGTATGATAGCGCCGCGAAGGGTGCGCCTCTTGCTCATCCAGCAAAGAAAAAATCTGGTTGGTCTTGGGTAGTGTGGATCATCTTGCTCATTCTAGTCGGCGCGGGCAGCGCAGCAGCTATTTACTATTTGAAACTAATCTAAGCCTGTATACTGAGAAGAGTGAACATACTTGAGGGGCTTAATGATGCGCAAAAATCCGCAGTAGAAACGACGAGCGGACCACTTCTTATTTTGGCTGGCGCAGGGAGCGGGAAAACTAAAACACTGACGCATCGAATCGCCAACCTAATAGCCCATGAAGGCATCTGGCCAGATGAGATCTTGGCGGTGACATTTACAAACAAAGCTGCACGTGAAATGCGCGATCGACTAGCACTTCTCCTTGATCAGCCAAATACACGAACATTCATGAATTGGATGGGAACATTCCATAGTGTATGTGTACGACTTCTGAAGATTGATGGGCAATCAATCGGCGTACCGCACAATTTTGTGATATATGACGAGGATGACAGAGTGGGACTTGTCAAAAATGCTATGAAAACACTAGGAATCAGTGATAAGCAAATTAAGCCAAAAGCTGTCAGCGCTGCAATATCAAAGGCTAAAAATGATCTACTCACCCCGAGTGAATACAGCGATACCGCTCACTACCCCTTTCAGAAATCAGTGGCAGCTGTGTACGCACAGTATGAAAAGGAGCGAAAAGCTGCTGGTGCATTAGACTTTGATGATTTATTGGTTGAAACAGTACGTATGCTTCGCGACCAGCCCGACATACGAGCGAAGTGGCGCAACAAATTCAAGCATATATTGATTGATGAGTATCAGGATACAAATGCAGCGCAATACGCAATCGTAAAGTATCTTGTGAATGACGAGCGAAATATTTGTGTAGTCGGCGACGACTGGCAATCGATATATAGCTGGCGCGGTGCAGATTTTACGAATATCTTAAATTTTGAACGTGACTTTAAGGGAACAAATGTCGTAAAACTTGAGCAAAACTACCGTAGCACTGGCGCTATTCTTGCGGCAGCGCATCAAGTGATTACAAAAAATACCAATCGTACGGACAAAAAATTGTGGACAGCGGCGGGCGAAGGCAGCCCAGTTGAGGTACATGAGACCTATGATGAAGCCGAGGAGGCGCGCTTGGTCGCGAGTCGAATCGGGACGCAAACCACAATTGGCGCCAGAAAACCAAGTGATTTCGCAGTACTCTATCGTACGAATGCTCAAAGTTATACACTGGAGCGAGCATTTTTGCAGGAGCGAATCCCGTATCAAATTGTTGGCGGCGTACGATTTTATGATCGAAAAGAAATAAAAGACATCATAGCATATCTCCGTCTTGTGTATCAGCCAGACGATGTCATGAGCTTTAGTCGAATAGCTAACATACCAGCTCGGGGTATTGGCGCCATAAGTATTGAGAAATTTTTAACATGGCGTAGTCAGACAGGCTGGGATATTATAACGGCGCTCGTCAATAGTAGCGAAAGTCGTCTGCAACTAAGAGCGGTGACGGCATTGACGCGTCTTGGGACGGTATTAAGCGAGGCGAAGAAAAAAATCGAGACCTCAACTTCACCAACTGAGATTATTGAATTTATCCTGGACGCGACAGCATATAAGGACTATATCAACGATGGTACACCACAAGCTGAAGACAGGCTCGAAAATCTTGGTTCGCTTTTATCAGATGCCGCACTTTTCGCGAGTGTACCAGATTTCCTCGATGAGGTTTCGCTAATGTCGAGCGTCGACGTGGAACAAAAGGGGGCGACGGTCACACTAATGACACTTCATGCCGCAAAAGGGCTAGAGTTTCCTGTCGTATTTATCGTTGGTATGGAAGAGGGAATATTACCACATTCTCGTGTCTACGATGGAACGCCCGATGACCTCGAGGAGGAGCGACGACTCTGCTATGTTGGTATGACACGAGCCTGTGAAGAGTTGCATATTAGCTACGCCGCCAGTCGGCTGCAATTTGGTGCTCGAGGCTACAATATGCCAAGTCGGTTTCTCGCTGACATGGGACGAGGCATCAGTATGGTCAGCGCCACAGCTCGCCGACAAGATGCTACAAGCTACGACATGATAATGCCATTTGATATTGGTGATAGAGTTCGCTCGAACCAGTTTGGCAGTGGTGAGGTGATTGATATCGATGGGATGGCTGTTTCGGTCCAGTTTGATAGTGGGCAAACAAAAAAGCTGAACGTCGAATACGCACAGCTTGTAAAGCTTTAGCAAGTTGGCGTATACGTAGCGCTATATGGTATACTAGAGAAACGGACCGTGAGAGTGGCAACGGATCTACACCTCTACAACATATGAGTTTTATAGCAACACATACACGAAATAATTTTTCAGCTGGCCTGATTGCAGTAGCAACAGCGCTGTTTTTGTGGATTCTGGTGATGCCTTCAGTACGAGCTGAAACTCCAGGCACTAATGAGCATCTTGTAACGATTCATGACCGAGGCAAGGAAAAGAGTGTTATCTCTAAAAAAGACACGCTGAGCGAGGTGCTAAAAGAAGCTGGCATTATTCTTGATAAAAACGATATTGTCGAGCCTGGAATCCACCAAAAGCTGGTAGCGCCTGCCTATCAAATCAACATTTATCGTGCTCGTCCAGTTGTAGTAGTGGACGGCGCGAACAAGCTTTTGATCATGTCTGCATATCAAACTCCAAAACAAATTGCCGAACATGCCGGTATTGTACTACACGATGAGGACATAGCATCAACTGCACTTTCTGAAAATATTGTCCGAGACGGAGCGAGCTTACGACTCACTATTAAACGTGCTGCCGCAGTAAATCTTGTTCTGTACGGCAAGCAGAAAACCATATACACACAGTCAAAAACAGTCAAAGATTTTCTAATAGAAAAGAAAATAACACTAGCAAGCTCAGATAGCTTATCTCTGGTACAAACTACACCAATTACGAATGGCATGAAAATTGAAGTATGGAGAAATGGCAAACAAACTATTACTGTCGATGAAGAAATTACGTTTGAGGTTGAGCAGATCAAGGACGCCAACCAACCAGTTGGGTATAAAAGAGTCCAAACAGCCGGCAAGCTAGGGAAGAAAACTGTGACGTACGAAGTCACTATGCAAAATGGAAAAGAGATCGACCGAAAGGCTCTACAAACCGTCGAGGTGGAGAAGCCATCAAAACAAGTAGAAGTAGTGGGTATTAGTGGTGTTAATTTAGGCGGAACGTGTAGTGAGTGGATGGCGGCTGCAGGGATTACAGATTATGCTAATGCAAGTTATCTTATTCAGAAAGAAAGTGGCTGCAATCCTTATGCTGTTAACCGATCTAGCGGTGCGTGTGGTGTCGGTCAGGCATTGCCTTGCGGTAAGACAGGGTGTGCAATGGGTGATGGCCAATGCCAGACAATCTGGATGAACAGCTACGTTATGGGTCGTTACGGTAGTTGGGCAGCAGCAGCTAATCATCACCGCAGCTATGGTTGGTACTAAAAAAGAACTCGGGCAACATTGGCTCAAAGATCGTTTTATTCTGACTGAGATAGCCGACGCTGCACATATACTTTCTGATGATACAGTGCTCGAAATTGGTCCAGGCCTTGGCACGCTCACAAGCGAGTTATTGTCGCGCGCCAAAAAGGTCATAGCAGTCGAGTACGATAGGGAGCTTGCAGTAAAACTACCAGGTCAATTTCCTGGCAAAGACCTCGAGGTGATTCATAGCGATATTTTGCAGTATGATCTATCGTCATTACCAAAAAACTACGTAGTGGTAGCAAATGTTCCGTACTACATTACCAGTAAGATTGTTCATATGTTAATGACTGCCAAAAACAAACCACGTACTGCCGTGCTACTAGTTCAAAAAGAAGTTGCCGAACGTATTGCCGCCGAACCGGGCGAGATGAGCATGCTGGCATTAAGCGCGCAGGTATATGCCGAGGCAAGTCTTGGTACTGAAGTGCCAAAAGAATTTTTCACACCACCGCCAAAAGTGGATAGTCAGGTGGTTGTTCTTACTACTCGTGACACGCCTTTGGTGCCTGAACATCAGCAAAAAGATTTTTTCCGTCTCGCTCGTGCGGGATTTTCAGAAAAGCGGAAAAAACTTCGCAGCAGTCTTGCTGGAGGTCTGCACGTTGATAAAGCGCATATTGATACGGTCCTTGATAGCGTTAGCATACCTTCGGAAGCTCGAGCTCAGGAATTATCGATTGCACAGTGGAAGGAACTTATAGCTGTATTATGAATAATGATTTGCCGTTCATTGCAGTTTCGAATCGGTCGCACGGCACAATGCTCGACCGCTCGTTAGCAGACAGGCACGACGATAGAGTAGTAGCAAACCGCAGGGCATTTTGTGATGAAAATGGGATAAACTACGACGCTTGTGTATACCAGATCATATCGTATGACAGCAGCCAAAGCTATGATGCACTTCAAGAAGTGCACGCACCAAATACACAGGGCGTTCACGCTGACGTTCTATACACAGAAACATCAGGGTTGGGACTATTTTTACCGATTGCAGATTGCGTAGGAACGGTTATTTACGACAGTACTCGCGGAGCCTTAGCGCTTGCGCACCTGGGTCGTCACGCTTCAGTAGCAAAAGCAATCCAAAAGACCATTAAACACTTTGTTCAACAAGGGAGCGTACCGAGTAACTTGCAAATATGGATGGCACCCAGCATAAGCAAGGCCGATTATATCATGGAGTACTTTGATCACATCACGGATCCTGATTGGGCGCAATTTGCCGAGCAAAAAGCTGAAGGTGTTTATCTCGACCTGCAAGGTTTTAATAAAAATCTTGCAATGAAAGTGGGTGTACCAGATAGTAACGTCGTTATTTCGCCGATCAATACGGCGCGCGATCCGAACTATTTTTCACATTCTAAGGGCGATACAAACGGGCGTTTTGCTGTACTTGCGATGATGAAATAATCGAGAATCTGCTACACTAATAGCAATGGGAAAAAACTTATATGTCACTACTGCAATTCCGTATGTCAACGGCACGCCGCATATTGGCAATGCGCTTGACTATCTCTTGGCCGATATATGGTCACGGTATCAAATGCAAAACGGTAAAGCCGTCAGATTTCAAATAGGTACCGACGAACACGGCAATAAAAACGCTATGAAAGCTGGTGAGCTTGGCCTAACGCCACAGGCCTATGTCGACCAAGCACACGCACCGTTTAAGGCCATGGCCGAAAAAATAGGCAGCCAATATACGGATTTTATTCGTACGAGTGATATGCATCACAAGGCCGCTGTGCAATATATCTGGCAACAAATCGCGCCGCACATATACAAAGACAAGTACGAAGGATGGTACTGTACAGGCTGTGAGCAGTTTTATACCGACAAGGAAGTGCAGGCAACAGCCGGTGTTTGCCCAAACCACCAGCGTCAATATGAGCATGTGAGTGAAGAAAACTACTACTTGCGGGCTAGTGATTTCACTGAGCAAATTCGCGGTGCTATTGAATCGGGCAAGATGCAGATTGTGCCAAATTTCCGCAAAAACGAAATTCTAGAACTCATAAAAGATGGCGTAAAAGACGTTTCAATTAGTCGGCCGCGCAAAAGTTTAAGCTGGGGCGTGCCGGTGCCTGACGACCCTGAGCAGGTAATGTACGTGTGGGTTGATGCATTATCAAACTACATTACGGTACTTGGCTACCCCGACAAGGCAGAGTGGAAAGAGTTTTGGCCTGCTGATTTGCAAATAGTAGGCAAAGACATCTTGCGTTTTCATGCCATTATTTGGCCAGCAATTTTATTGGCGCTCGATCTTCCACTTCCAAAAAAGATCTTGGCGCACGGATTTATTAATGTTGGCGGTGCAAAAATTTCAAAGTCAGTCGGAAACGTCATTGACCCGGGTCAAATAATTGATACCTATGGTCTGGACGCATTTCGATATTTCTTTGCACGGCATATTCCGACACAGGATGATGGTGATTTTACGTGGGAAAAATTTGAAAATGCTTACAACAATGAGCTCGCAAATGAGCTCGGGAATTTAGTCAGCCGCGTTGCAAATATGCTTACGCGCTACCAGGCTGGTGTGATCGGCGATGCGCCGCAGGGAGAGCATGATATGGATCCATATCGTCACGCCATGGAAAACCTAGAATTTAACAAAGCTCTCGATGAAGTGTGGGGCATGGTGCGTTCTCTCAATCAGTATATTGAGAGTGTCAAGCCATGGGAAATTGCTAAAACTAAAGATAGTGATCCAGATGCAGAGGGTCATTTAACAGAAGTTTTGGCGCATTGCGCGGGTAATTTATTGCAAATCGCCGACTTGTTGCTGCCATTTTTACCCAGTACTGCGACCACGATTCACAAAGTATTTGAGACCGGTGTCGTCGCGTCGCTTGATAGTGTGTTGTTTCCAAAAATTTTCCAGCACACCGGTGAGCAGCCAAAGGCAAACTAATGTTTGTCGATAGTCACTGCCATATTCACGAATCTGGGTTTTATAAAGAAGACAGAGAAGCTGTATATTCACGGGCAATTGAAGCGGATACACGTTTGATTTGTATTGGGACAAATGAAAAGTTTTCAAAAGAGGCTGTAGAATTTGCTGCCACCCACGAATCAACGTGGGCGACGGTGGGTGTTCATCCTCACGATGCGAAGGATGGCTGGGAAAAAATTGGCTATTTGCTTAGTGCACGTAACAGGTCTAAAAAATTAGTTGGGATTGGTGAGATCGGCCTTGATTATTTTTATACCAACTCACCCCATGATGTGCAGGCAAAAGCACTTGAGCAGCAATTACAATGGGCGCTTGATTATAATTTGCCCGTTAGCTTCCACGTAAGAGAGGCTTTTGATGATTTTTGGCCGATTTTTCATAATTTCCCCGGCCTACGCGGTGTACTCCATAGTTTTACCGATACCATCGCCAATGCTGAACGCGGTATGAGCCTCGGATTATATATTGGCGTGAACGGTATTAGCACCTTTACAAAAGACGTCGTGCAGCAAGCGATGTTCGATGCAATTCCACTCGAAAAAATGCTACTCGAAACAGATGCGCCCTTCTTGACGCCAGACCCAAACCGTGGTAAAGTAAATGAGCCAGCATTTGTCAGGCATGTGGCCGAGTATCACGCCAAGCGGCGTGGGGTAGAACTCGAACACCTCGCACGAGTCACATCCGCAAATGCATCTACACTGTTTTCACTATAAACAGTCCTCGAACAAAAAAATCTGAAATATACTAACTGTAAGTAAGGGCGACAGGAGTTTTTCGTGGTCGAACAGCCAAGCAACGTCATTAACATCGATATGTACCGTGTACCTGAAGGCACGCGGTTTGATAACGATTCTCGCGTTGATCTCCAAAAAGGTGATCCACGCTTATTTTCTCTTGAGGCTGCCCGAAAAGCCGTAGAGGCAGCAAATGCTACTATGCAATCATCGTTGAGCGAACGAGCTGTCGAAACAATACCTGCTATCGAAAATGCTCGCCGCGTTGGTCTAACTCTTGCGTGGGTTCGACCGCAAGAAATTTCTGACGATGCTGCACGAAAGGCAGCGTAAAGAACGCGATGGCAAACGTGTGGGCAAAGGCAATCAAGCTACTGACTGGCGATGATGCGTCGCTTGACTATTTAAAGATGCCAAAAATATCCGCTAGCCTGAGGCCGCTTAAACCCCTCACTAAGCGCGAGTTGCTGCAGCTTGAGAGTGAAATCGGTCGGAAACTATTCGGCACAATTCCTGCTGGTCATACACGTGAGTTCTTTAATCTTGATGAAAATACCTGGATCTGGCACGAAGATTTCATGGGACCAGATGGTAAGAAGCAGGCAAGCACTATACGATATGAACTACAGGGCGACAAAATATTGAAAGTACAAGAAGGCGCCAGGTACAGCTACCTTGAAGGCCAGGAACTTGATAATCTTTTACTCGCGATTCAGATGTACTACGAACAAGTTATGCGTGATGTCTATAAGCGCGACCCACGAACTGGTCGAAAATTGGTATAATTGATTACGTGAATGCACGAACAAAGGTGTACCTTGATTACGCTGCGGCATCTCCTAT
This sequence comes from uncultured Candidatus Saccharibacteria bacterium, assembly GCA_964618945.1. GTDB lineage: Bacteria > Patescibacteriota > Saccharimonadia > Saccharimonadales > Saccharimonadaceae > UBA1020. The sequence goes on along the minus strand of CAZUDH010000006.1, from coordinate 36,821 downwards.
CGACCAGCGCGTAAAAGCGGCGATGGAGCCGTATTTTTCTGAACTTTTTTTTAACCCCTCAAGTCCATATGCTCCTGCGGTGGAAGTGCGTCGAGCGTATGAATCTGCCAAAAGCCGATTGGCGCAGACATTTGGGGCGAGAGCGGACGAAATTGTTATTACAGCTGGGGCGACTGAATCAATCAATTTAGCATTTGCGAGTTGTAACGGGCATGTTGTAACGAGTGCCATCGAACATCCAGCGGTGCTTGAAGCAGCTAAACGTCACACGGAATTTACGCTAGTGTCACCAACAGAAAAGGGAAGTATTACGGCCGAAGCGGTGCGGGCTGCACTACGGCCAGATACCACACTCGTGAGTATCCAGCTTGCGAATAACGAAATTGGAACAGTTCAACCACTACGCGACATAGCGAGTGTGCTCGCTGAAGAGAAACAGGTAAGGGCAGAGGCGGGGAACATGACTCCCCTCTTCTTTCATACCGATGCTTCGCAAGGCTTTGAACAACTTGATGTACACGTGGCACGACTCGGTGTCGACATGCTAACTTTAAACAGCGGCAAGATGTATGGTCCGAAGGCTGTCGGTCTGTTGTGGTCGAAACCTGGCGTAAAACTACAGCCGCAAATAGTAGGTGGCGGCCAAGAACGAGGTTTGCGCAGTGGCACAGAAAATGTTGCCGGTGTAATAGGCTTTTCAAAAGCGGCAGAAATTGCCACGTCTCACGCCAAGGGCGAACATATTCGTTTGGCAAAACTTCGTGATGATTTGCAGCAAAAGCTTCTTGCCGCATTTTCAAATGCGATTGTTTCAGGCCACCCGAAAAAGCGCCTCGCTGGAAGTTTACATATTTCATTTCCGGGGATTGATGGCGAACGCTTGGTGTTTCTGCTGGAGGTAAAAGGCGTCTATGTTGCTACGGGAAGTGCTTGCGCGGCAAACAAAGGCACACGAAGTCACGTTCTGGAAGCGATTGGGCTGCCTGCTGAAATTGCTGATGGGAGCGTACGCATCACGTTGGGGCGATATACTGACGAAATACAGATTCAACACGCAGCCACAGCGATCATTAAAGCAGTACAATCAGAAAAAGTACGCGTAGAGGCCAAAGCGTGATAAAATTTGTCCTTATTCCTCTAGGGATCTTTCTTACCTTCATAGCCTTGCTTGGCATCTATTTGAGCCCAGATGATTTAGCAAAATGCGACCCAGTCCCAAGCGCAAAGGAAGGCTGCTTAAAAGCTGACGCGATTGCCGTTGTCAGCGGTGGCAATACGAGCGTTCGAACAACTGAGGCCATCCGTCTATACAAAGCTGGCTGGGCAAATTATTTAATTGTTTCAGGGGCTGCCGCTGATCCAAATAGCCCCAGTAATGCAGAAATCATGAAACGGCAGGCGATAGCGGCCGGCATACCAGAGGATGCCATAATTGCAGACCCTCTCGCCCGCACCACAAAACAAAATGCGGAAGAAACGGAAGCGAAAACGAAAGATTATGAGATATCTCGGCTCATTGTCGTGACCTCTCCCTATCATCAACGTCGTGCCGGACTAGAGTTCGAACTCAATATGCCATCAGGTACGACTATTATTAACCATCCTGCACCTGGTGACCCAGATTGGCCAATGCTATGGTGGGTAACGCCACGAGGGTGGTGGCTCGCTATCGGCGAACTGGTTAAAATTGGCGCCACACATGCGGGGCAAAGTCAATGACAAAGATTTTTGCTGGCATGAGTGGCGGCGTCGATAGTAGTCTGACGGCTGCACTGTTAGTCGAGCAAGGCTATGATGTCACAGGCGTATACATGAAAAACTGGAGCCAAGATCTCCCAGGTATGCGCTGTCCGTGGGCGGATGATCTGGCAGATGCAAAACGCGTAGCGGTGCAACTGGGCATTGATCTCAAAGTCTACGATTTTGAGCAAGAATATCGCGATAAAGTAGTACAGTACATGATTGATGAATATAAACACGGACGCACGCCAAACCCAGATATCATGTGTAATCAGGAAGTGAAATTCAAGCTATTTCTTGAAACGGCACTTGAAGACGGAGCAGATATGATTGCCACCGGCCACTATGCACGTACCGAAAAAGGAGAATTGCTCCGCGCTGCCGATGATAATAAGGATCAGACATATTTTTTGTATCGGGTGACGCGCGGGGCGCTTGAAAAAACACTCTTCCCTCTTGGTGAGTACACAAAACCTGAGGTGCGTGAAATGGCCAAAGAACGCGGACTATACACGGCTGGCAAAAAAGACAGCCAGGGCATTTGTTTCGTTGGTCAGATTGGTATCCGCGAGTTCTTGAGCGAATACGTTACGACAAAGCCGGGAAATATCATCGATACGCAAACAGGAAATACAGTCGGGACTCACGATGGAGCAATATTCTATACATTGGGCCAGCGCCACGGCCTCGATGTCGGAGGTGGCTTGCCGTACTATGTCGTAGGGAAAGATATGTCGCACAATGTCGTGTATGTGTCGCAAAATATCAACGATGACAATATTTGGCGACGTCAAATCGAACTATCATACATTCATTGGATCAATGACGCGCCACAATCGAGCGATGTCCAGGTACGCATTCGTCACCGAGCCCCACTCATTGCTGCAACCATCCCGTCCACCTCTTTGCAAGGACGGTCCTTGCAAGTGGAATTAAAGGAAGCGCAGCGGGCAGTTACACCAGGCCAGTCTATAGTGGTATATCAGGGTGAAACTTGTCTTGGTGGCGGCATTGTTGTCTAGCGCCGCCTCTGTTATAATTGGCTCAATGAATGCTCAAGAAATCCGCAAAGCTTATTTAAAATACTTTGAAGACCGCGGTCATGCCATTGTGCCACGCGCGAAGCTTGTACTTGATGGCGATCCAACAACACTATTTACGGGTAGCGGCATGCAACCAATTATTCCGTATCTGCTAGGCGAAGAACACCCGGCGGGTAATCGTATTGTCGATAGCCAAACTTGCCTCCGTGCACAAGATATCGATGATATCGGTGATAACCGCCATACAACGTTTTTTGAGATGCTTGGCAACTGGAATATGGGCGGCGACCCCTCGACCTATAAAAAAGAACAAATCGAATGGATGTACGACTTTCTGAAAAACACCGTAGGGCTTGATATGAATAACGTTTACGTTACGTGCTATATCGGCGACGAGCGCTACAACATTCCAAAAGATACCGAAGCCGCGAGCGTCTGGGCAGAATTGTACGATACCGATGGCATGACGAGTGGCCAAATAGATATTGGTAGCGAGCAGGCCGGGTATGACCGTGGTATTAACGACGGTGAACGTATTTTTTACTATGATGGCAGTAAAAACTGGTGGAGTCGTAATGGCTCACCCGAGCACACACCAATTGGTGATCCGTGTGGCCCTGATACGGAAATGTTCTATGATTTTGGGACACCACATGACAAGGCTTGGGGTGAGCATTGTCACCCGAACTGCGATTGTGGTCGGTTTATGGAAATTGGCAACAACGTCTTCATGGCCTACCGTAAAGTAGCCGATGGAGTGTTTGAACCACTTGAAAAGCCAAATATCGATCACGGCAGCGGGCTAGAGCGCATTGCTGCCGCAAAATTGGGCGATCCTGATGTGTTCAAAATTAGCTTGATGTGGCCGATTATTGAGAAGTTACAGAACTTAAGTGGTAAGAACTACGAAAGCCACACCGAAAGCATGCGGGTAATTGCCGATCATTTACGTGCTGCCACGTTCCTTGCAGTTGATGGCTGCGTGCCAAGTAATAAAGAACAGGGTTATGTGATGCGTCGCCTGCTGCGTCGCGCCATTCGTTATAGCTTCGATCTTGGTATTGAACAAAATTTCATGCAAGAAGTCGTGCCAGTAATTGCTGACTTATATCATGATGATTTTCCCGAAGTTGCCGAAAACCGTGAAACCATTATTGCGGTGCTTGTGAAAGAAGAGAAGGTATTTCGCCAAACGCTCCGAAAAGGTTTAAAACAACTGGAAAAATTTGCCGAGGCTCCAGTAACAGGTGTCGAACTGTTCACGCTGTATGATACCTTTGGCTTCCCCGTTGAACTTTCTGTTGAGGAAGCCTACAAACAAGGAATTGAGCTTCCTGAAGATTGGCAAGCGCAATTTGATGCGAAAATGAACGAACAACGCCAACGTTCACAAACAGCGGCTAAAGGTACATTTAAGGGCGGGCTCGAAGGCCACGATGCTATTCACAAAAAATACCACACCGCAACACACCTTATGTACAAGGCACTGCGGATGGTGCTTGGTGATCATGTGATTCAACGTGGCAGCAATATTACTGCTCAGCGTCTGCGATTTGATTTTTCTCACCCAGAAAAAGTTACCCGCGAACAACTCGACGAAATCGAAACAATCGTTAATGACGTGATACAAAAAGACTTGCCCATGAGCTGGAGGGAATATCCTACAAAAGAGGCATTTGAAAAGGGTGCACTCGGTGCATTTGGTGACAAATATGGCGATACGGTCAAGGTATACAGCGCTGGCGAAGGCAACACGCTATTTAGCTTTGAAATCTGTGGCGGCCCACACGTTGAACACACCGGTCAGCTTGCTGATGGCGGTAAAGCATTCAAGATTACAAAAGAAGAAGCCAGCTCAGCCGGCATCCGGCGAATTAAGGCCGTTCTGATATAGATAGCAGCTGATAGCATTGAGTTGTCGCGTAAGTTCTACAAACGCCATAGGATCACCCGTGCGCAACTTCTGTCTGCCAAAGCTATCTTCCTCAATAAAACGTATGGATTGCTCAAGCGAGGAGCTCTCGATAATCGCTCCATCGAGTTGTCCGTATTCGACAGGTAGGCCATCATGAATCTCAATCCGTCTATTATCGGCTAGAATTGTGATACTCATTATTTTATCTTGTCCATCAACACACTCCGACTCAATGCGAATGATATACCGGCATCCATCAACGTCATCAAACGAAAATTCTTCGACCTGGACATACGGACAGCCTTTTTCTTTTAATATATCCTCGATAGCTCTTGCGCGGATCGGTGACTGCGGGTCTCCAACAAGAGTTGGCATTTCTTGGGAAACATCCATAATACCCTCCGAGCTGACAATAAAACCATTCTCTGGCCGGATCAATTCCTCTAATAAGTGAGATATGCTGGTTGCAGGTACCTGCCTGCCAAAACCTTGGAAGGGCTGCTCATCGTCTATATCGCCTCCAAGACGCACGAATTCTCCGATTGATGTAAAGGCATCATCGTCGCTACGCATAAATTCAATTGACAGCGAGGGGCGGGCTCCAAGGCTCTGACACTTATACGCCAGCGAGAGGCATACGTCTGGGTCTTGTATAATTTGCGCAAGTAGTGGGTCCAATCTCTCGGAACGTATACGATCAAGCATAGGTCGCTCGATTGTCATAAGTATGTTTCGCGACTGAGCAATGCAATCCGTGGCTTCAATCATCTCGGCAACGTCAAATCCTTTTAATACGAGATCCGCTAGGCGCCTTGCCTCGATTTTGTTTATGTTTTCGGGAGTAGTAAAGCTGGACTCGGTATCCATAGTACTATTATATCATAAAAATTAATATAATACAACTTTTGTTGACGTAACCACAAGTGATATAATAATGACAATTATGCCTAAAATCGTAGATAAGCTGAAGCAGCTGAAGCAACAACGCGAAGAAGCTGATGACAGGCAGCATATTGTCGCTCTCGATATTGGAACTGAATATGTAAAAGCCCTCATTGCACGCGTTGAAGATGACAAGCTAACGATAGTTGGAACGGGGCGAGCGCACCAGCAGGTGAGCGATATGCATAGCGGCGCCATTGCTGATATTGCAGGAGTGGTACAAAATTGTGAGCAAGCGTTGGCTGAGGCCGAAGAACAAGCAGGGTTGCAAGCAAAGCGCGTGGTGATAGGAATTGCCGGTGAACTTGTGAAGGGCGTTACAAACACTATAAAATATAAGCGGCCACAGCCTGATCGACCGCTTGATGAAACTGAAATGGACTTTATCATCGAAAAGGTGCAAGAGCGTGCTCAAGCTAAGGCACAAAAACAAATTGCACTTGAAACAGGCAACGAAGATGTAGAAGTTAAGCTCGTTAATAGTGCGCTTGTTAGCATACATATTGACGGATATAAAATCTCGAATCCAATTGGGTTTCAGGGCAAAGACGTTGCTATCCAGATATACACCGCTTTTGCACCGATGGTCCACATTGGGGCGCTTGAACGCGTTGCCGATGAGCTTGCGCTCGAACTTCTTGCAGTTGCCGCCGAACCGTTTGCCGTGAGTCGAAGTCTGCTTGGTAATGACGCTGGAAGCAACTTCACTGCGATCCTTGTTGATGTTGGCGGTGGCACAACCGACATTGCTGTTGTGAACGACGGTGGTGTCGAGGGGACGCGTATGTTTGGTATCGGTGGCCGAAGTTTTACACGAACAGTGGCAAGTGAACTAAATCTTAGCTATGAAGCGGCTGAAAAGCTAAAGGTCAATCTCGACAATGAAAAAATCAAACCCACTGTCAAGGAGGAAATTCAAGAAGCTGTCAACAAAACGCTAGAAGTTTGGCTGGCTGGCGTCGAACTTGCGCTCAGCGACTTTGACTCTGTTGATCATCTGCCAAATCGGATTTTGCTGTGTGGCGGTGGTGCGAGTCTACGTCCATTGGTTGAAGCGCTTGCAACAAAGAGTTGGTACGAAGAACTGCCGTTCACAAAACGCCCAGCTGTACAGCATATCAGTCCAAGCGATGTTGTGGATATCGTAGATACTACCGAGAAAGCAAGCGATCATACATTCATTACAGCAATGGGACTTCTCCGGGTTGGATATGATACAATGATAAGCGGAAATCCACAGGACTCTCTAAAAGAAAAATTTAACCGAATCTTACGAATATGAGTGAAGGCCACAAAGAAGTACTCTACATTGATGTTGAAGATGACATTACATCAATCATTAGCAAAGTAAAGGCGAGTAAGCATAAAGTTATCGCTGTCGTGCCACCGAAGCGCATTGGGGTACTGCAAAGTGCTGTCAATTTGCGACTTCTTGCACGCGCCGCGAAGCAAGACGAAAAGCACCTTGTGCTCGTCACAAATAATCATGCGCTTCTTACTCTGGCTGCTGCTGCATCGGTCCCTGTTGCAAAAAATCTGCAGGCAAAACCAGAATTAGCCGAAGTTCCATCAATGGCTGGCGACGAACCTGAAGAAGATATTATACACGGGGATGAGCTACCGATTGGCGAGCATGCCAAACAAGCCGAGAGCAGCTTAGACGACATTGAAGCAAGTGATACATCGTCTGAAGAGAAAGATAATAGTGACATTACTGCTGGATTAGCGGCGGTAGCTGTAAACGCAGATATGGCGACGGGAACGAAACCGTTAGCTAAAAAGTCAGTCAAAAAAGGCGTGAGTGTACCAAATTTTGATATGTTCAGAAAGAAACTATTTCTGGGTATAGCTGGCGGTACATTGCTAGTAGGCTTTTTGGTGTGGGCGCTAGTGTTTGCTCCACGCGCAACTGTGGTAATTGTGGCCAAAACCTCCAGCTCATCAGTAAATGCACCCGTAGCAATCGTGAGTGGGGCACCGACGAGTTTTGAAAAAGCTACACTTGCCGCTACGACGCAGCAAATTCAATCGCCAAAGACTATCGAATTTTCACCAACTGGCCAAAAAGATGCTGGCACAAAGGCGGCTGGAACGCTTCGTCTTTCAAACTCCAATGCAAGCATTGTGAACATGTCGGCTGGTACGCCAGTACAAAGTACGAGCGGCCTAACATTTTTAACTGGCAGTGCAGTGACCATCCCAGCAGCTCAATTGTCGTTTAGTTGCACAGGATATTTATGTCCAGGGGTTGCAACTGTTGACGTGACGGCGGCAGAAAATGGATCAAAGTACAATGCCGCAACGGGTAGTGTAAGTGGTACACCCAGCGGCGTATCAGGGAGCTTCAAAGCCCCAACATCTGGTGGTGTCAGCAAGATGATTACCGTGGTAACGAAAGACGATATCGAAAAAGCCAAGGAATCCCTTAATACGCAAAACCTCGATTCAGTTAAAACTGAACTGAAAACAAAATTCGGTAGTAGTTCAATAGCAATTGACCAAAGCTTTGTAACAGAATATGCCGAAGTCGCGACGACACCAGAGCTGGATACGGAAGTTGCGAGTGGCAAGGCGACACTAAGCGCCAAAGTAACCTACAAAATGTATGGTGTAGCCAAAAACGATCTTGCAACATTTATTAAAGCGTTCGTCACAAAAGACACGAATGGCTTAGTAAACCAACGAATCTATGATGACGGCACAAGCAAGGCTGTATTCCAAGAGGTGTCAAAGATTGAAAATGGCGCGAAAGCTACTCTCATTGCTACCGCGCAAGTAGGCCCAAAAATAAACGATGCCGACGTAAAAACACAAGTAAAAGGAAAACGATTTGGTGAAGTACAACAACAGCTTCAAGCGATTCAGGGAGTAGACTCAGTTGACGTCAAATTCTTTCCATTCTGGGTAAGCTCTGTACCGAACGATGAAAAGAAGATTGTGGTAGAATTTAAGCTTAATGGCTCGAACTAGAATTCAATATATGGCACTTGATATCGGTACCGTCCGAGTTGGTGTTGCGCTTGCTAGTAGCGATGTGCGCATTGCAATTCCTCATGACACCATAGACATGGATGAGACAACCTTCGGTGCGTCGGTCGCCGAGCTAGTCAGGCGCCATTCAATTGACGTGATTGTGATTGGCTACCCAAGAAATCAGTCAGGAGAAACCACTGCTCAGACGGCGTATATCGAGAGAATGGCGGAAAAAATGCATACGCACGCGAAGATAGTGTTTCAGGATGAGTCGTTGACCAGTGTAATGGCCGAAACACGCCTGGCGGTGAAGAAAAACGGCCACACCAAGGCTGATATCGACGCTGAAGCAGCAGCAATACTTTTGCAAGATTATTTGGAGACACAAGGATGAATGATATAAAGCGCGTTAAGCGGTCAAGAACGGATGCCTCACACGCAACGCTGCAATCAGCTGGATCAAGCCCAACCAAGCCTACCCAAACTGACGAGTCTTTACAGCATCATGAACTACCTGCTGAAAGCTCACTACCATCTATAGAGGTAAATGTTGAAGCTGAAAGTTCCGTCAATACAGCACGTTGGCTCACTCGACACTGGAGAAAGATCCTAATTAGTATAGTTGCAGTAATTATTTTCGCTGTTGGTGGAGGATACGCATGGTACAAGACGGCACTCTCTGCGGTTGATCCGAAAAGCACCCAACAAATCGTTGTCACTCTTCCTAAAGGGAGCACTGCATCGAGTGTTGCAAAAATACTAAATGAGAAGGGCTTGATCAAGAACCAACAAGCATTTGAGCTGTACATCCGTCTGACTAGGGTGGGTGGGAAGCTCCAGGCTGGAGTGTACCGAATTGCACGCTCGGCAGATGTACCGACTATCGTTTCGAAACTTACCACTGGCAAGACGGATACCTTTACAATCACTTTCCTACCCGGTAACACACTTGCAAAGCACAAAAAAGCACTGCTCAATGCAGGCTATTCGGAATCTGATGTTGCAATTGCGCTGACAAAGGCATATCAACATCCATTGCTAGCCTCTAAGCCCGCAGATGCTGACTTAGAAGGCTATATTTATGGAGAAACCTACCAGATGCCAGCTGACGCAACAGCTGAGCAAGTTATTGAACGTACTTTTGACGAATTTTACAAAGTTGTTACGGCCAATAGTTTAATTGACAAGTACAAGCAACGCGGCTTCACATTGCATCAAGGTATTATTCTGGCTTCAATAGTACAACGTGAAATTGGTGGTAACGAGAAAGATGAGCCAATGGTTGCAGGAGTTTTCTTCAATCGCCTAGAGCAAGGAATGAATCTTGGCTCTGATGTGACGTATCAATATATTGCCGACAAGACCGGCGTCGCCCGGGACCCAGGGCTTCAGTCAGATTATAATACGCGCATTCATACCGGTTTGACGCCTGGTCCGATTGCTTCACCAGGCAAGGGCGCACTTCTATCGGTGGCCAACCCCGCAAAGCATAATTATCTGTTTTTCCTGAGCGGTGACGATAATGTAACATATTTTGGGGTTACGGATGCTGATCACGAACGAAACATTCGAGAACACTGCCAGAAAAAGTGTCAAATACTATAATAAAAAATATATTGACACAAAAATCAATACTTGTTACAATATTCTATAGCACATTGCGGACGTACACCAACAGAGAAAAATCAGTAATGATATATCTGACTGCGGGTGGGCAGTACGTTTCGTAAATGGGCCTACCAGAACTGTCGATACGGACACCGAAAAAGAACAATCTTAGCATAATATTAACTAAAATCGGTCGACACACGTGTCCTGTCCTCTTAGCTGGGGAGAAAGACAAAGTACGGTAGAAGCCCCCATAGGAGCAATCCGGGTGGCAGGAGAAAGGTCATTAGTGCCAATAAAACTACTGCATCTGCAGCTCTCGTACAGCCATCTGCTGTCGTTTCTAAGAAATCGAAAAATCGTTACAAAAATGCCGCCACACAGCTTAGCTCAATAGTTGGGTATACTGCCGGCTTTGCGTTGTTTGTTGGGGTGATTGCTTTTGGGTATCAAACGCCAACAGCTTCAAGCGATGTTCAAAATCAGAAGTACGTTGCCCCAGGGCTTGCTACGGTATCAAATGCAGACACTCCAGAGAATGCTCCGTCCGTCGATGATATTGTTGCTAATGATGTTGCAGCCGGAATCACTGAACGTGCGAACCTGCCAATTGCACCAAACATTGCCAATATGTCTCAGTCACTGGCTGCAAAGAGTGAGCTTGCCCAGACTGATGAAACTGTGATAGTAAAACCGCAAATCGTACAACCTAATTCTGGTAATCGTACGATTATTTACTATGTTACAAAAACTGGCGATAGCGCTCAATCTGTCGCTGCAACATACGGAATTTCAGCCGACACTGTAAAATGGGCGAATAACCTTACGTTTGACGCCATTGGTCCAGATAAAAAGTTGACAATTCTCCCTGTTAGCGGCGTACAATACACCGTCAAAGCAGGCGATACTGTTGAATCTCTAGCAGCAAAATACGGCGTCGACAAAGAGCGAATTGTTTCCTACAACAATCTTGAGCTTTCAGGCGTAGCTGCCGGCCAAAACCTAATTATCCCTGGTGGTGTTCCTCCAGAGAACGAGCGTCCTGGCTACGTTGCACCGCGCACTACTCGCGTATCTGGCGGTTCAGGGGTTGATCTCGGGGGTTCACGTCTTAATACGCGTCTGGCTGCAACAGCTGGAAATCGATATGCACCCGGTAACTGTACATGGTATGCATATGAGCGTCGAATGCAGCTCGGTCGCCCGGTTGGGAGCTTCTGGGGCAACGCAAATACATGGGCGTCAAGTGCAAGTGCAGCAGGATATCGCGTTGATCGATCTCCTGAAGCTGGCGCTGTTCTCGTCGATCGTGCTGGGTTCTATGGTCACGTTGGGGTAGTCGAGTCGATTCAAACCAATGGAGATGTTGTGATTAGCGAAATGAACAATTATGCATATGGCGGATTTAATATCGTCAACAGCCGTACGATTTCGGCCGGTCAGGCAGGCGCCTACCTATATATCCATTAGAAACTAATAATGAAATAGATAGCGGTCGTTGTCAAAAAACGGCCGCTTTTGCTATACTACGTAGGTATGTTTGTAGACACTGCTAAGGTTTTTGTTCAGGCTGGAAAGGGCGGCGATGGCGTCGTCAGTTTTCGTCATGAAATATATGTCGACAAAGGCGGTCCAGACGGTGGCGATGGTGGCCGTGGTGGAAATGTTATTTTTGAAGCGACAAAAAATCTTAACACCCTTCTTGATTTTCGTTACAAACCTGAATTAAAAGCCAAACCAGGCGGTAATGGCTCCAAGTCAAATCGTCGGGGTCGAAGCGGCGAAGATCTTATCGTTAAAGTTCCAATGGGAACCTTGGTAAAACGTAATGACGATATACTCGCTGATTTGACGGAAGATGGCGAACAAGTAGTTATTGCAAAAGGCGGTGACGGAGGGTTTGGCAACGCTCATTTTAAAAGCTCGGTCCGACAAACTCCCAAAATTGCCGAACTTGGAGAACCGGGCGATACGTTTGAGGCGGAGCTCGAATTAAAGCTATTGGCCGACGTGGGACTTGTTGGTTTTCCAAATGCTGGCAAATCAACGTTTCTTAGCGTTGTTAGTAATGCTCGACCAGAAATAGCAGACTATGCTTTTACTACCTTAACACCAAATCTTGGCGTTGCAGACATCGACGGTACGAGCTTATTAATTGCGGATATCCCAGGGTTAATTGAGGGAGCGAGCGAAGGAAAGGGACTGGGTGATGCGTTTCTTCGCCACGTTGAGCGAACCTCTGTACTACTCCATCTTATTGATGTCTACAGCGATGATGTAGCTAAAAGCTACCAAACGATTCGTGCAGAACTTGCAAATTACAGCCCTGAACTTGCAAAGCGGCTAGAAGTCATAGCACTTACAAAATGTGAGGGGCTAGATAATGAACTGATCTCGATGCAGGTCGATGCACTACGAGGTGTGGCGCCAAATGCTGAAGTTATAGCTATCTCATCCGCTGCACACGAACACATTACTGATATTCTACGACTTCTTGCCTCACATGTTGCTACTGCTCGACAGACAAATGAAACTGAAACAGAACTGGATGATTTAGACGAAATTCCAACCATCCGTTTATCCAGTAGTCAGGAAGACAAAGCATGGAATGTCCAAAAAGACATTGATGGAGAAGGTAGAGAGGTATTTGTTGTGCGTGGTCAAAAAATAGAGAAATTTGCTCGCCGTACGAATTTTGCTGGCAACTGGCAAGATATTAATCGTCTTCGTGACATTATGAAGAAAATGGGCATTAGCCATGAGCTCACTCGTCAAGGCGCGCTTGGTGATTCAATTGTACGTATCGGTACCAACGAATTTACGTTAATCGAGCAGTAGCTTCTTTGTTCCGACCATATTTGCTATGCTTGTCGTAGTGGCAAAGACATTATTCTTCTATGATCTAGAGACGAGCAGCTTAAATCCGCGCGTGGATAGGATTATGCAGTTCGCTGGACAGCGAACAGATCTAGACTTAACTCCTCTTGGCGAACCTTACAATATATTTGTTCGCCTGAACGATGACACATTACCGAGCCCAGAAGCTGTTATCGTGACGGGTATCACGCCACAGATGACGCTGGAGAACGGAGTGTCTGAAGCTGAGTTTGCAAAAATTCTAACGGAAGAGATTTTTACGCAAGATACTATCACGGTTGGGTTCAATAATATCAGGTTTGATGATGAGTTTATTCGCGGCTTGCTTTGGCGCAATTTCCATGATCCATATGAATGGGCATGGAAAGATGGTCGCTCTCGGTGGGACATGCTTGACGTTGTCAGAATGACACGTGCACTTAGGCCCGAAGGCATCAAATGGCCTGTCGTTGAGGGCGTGGCGACCAACCGTCTTGAACTCTTAAGCGCTGAAAATGGCCTCCATCACATAAAGGCCCATGATGCACTGAGCGACGTTGAGGCGTTGATAGCTGTCGCGAGGCTATTAAAGGATCAGCAGCCACAATTATACAGCTACTTATTCCGTTTACGTGACAAAAACGAAGTGAAAAAACTTGTGAATCTTGATGAAAAACGACCGTTTGTTTACGTTAGCGGCCGTTATGATAGCCAGTGGCATAAAGCCACAGTTGCTTTTCCGCTCACTGCTGCCAAAAACGGTAATGTTGTAGTCTACGATCTTCGACATGACCCTACAGAATTCGTCGGATTATCGACAAAAGCGCTATCGAAAAAATTATATGCGTCGCGCGAAGATCGAAAGAAGGATGGATTTGTATCACTCCCAACAAAAGAACTTCAATACAACCGAGCACCAGCCGTAGCACCACTTGGAGTGCTTGAGCAAGCGCATGGATGGGAGCGGATTGGCGTAGACCCTGATCAAGTCGAAAAACACAAGAAGGTATTATTGGAACATCCAGACTTTGCTGAGCGTTTGCGCGAACTATATGAAAATAAGCCAGAATATAAAAAGTCACCAGACCCAGAAGCTGCTCTCTATGATGGTTTCCTAAACGACCGAGATCGATTACGAACAGAAGCTGTTCGAAATGCTAGCCTTGACCAGCTTGCGGACTTCTCACCAGATTTCGGAGATGAGCGGCTACCTGAGCTGCTCTTGCATTACAAAGCGAGGAGCTTCCCAACGACATTGAGCGAAGATGAGTCATTGCGTTGGGAAAAGTGGCGTGCTGAGCATATTCGTTCACAGCTTGAACCGTTCGCAGCATCATTGCAGCAAATTGTAGCAACGAACCCAAATGAAAAAACACAGTTCTTATTACAAGAACTGCAGCTTTGGGCAGAAAGCATTGTGGCGGTTGAATACTAATTAAATGGCTTGATGGAAGCGGCGCTTAGGAAGTTGATTGACTTTAAGTTGTTGGCGCACAAGCTGCGATAACTTTAGATGTGCATGAATAAAGTAAGCGCTAAGTATAACAAATATAATGGCATATGCTGTAAGCATTGTATTTGCTGAAATCTTTATATGTAAGGCAGGAATCTCGCCTGCTAGCAGTAAGTAAACAAGTGCTGTACCAACGTCAAAACTGGCTAAAATAATGAGTACTGATGCAATATTGAGAAATAGTGACGCCCTAGTTTTCATAACAAACCTCTTAATTTGCTACTAATATAGACCTTTTGTCAATAAAATGCAATCATAAGCATAATAAAACTATACTGTGTTTGGCTTGAAACTAACTCGCTTGGTGCGGTGTTTCTGAAGTTGAGCATATACACCAAATAAAATAACCATTATAAACATACTGCTCCATACGCTCAGCATGGTTTCTGCAGGTACGATCATGTTCGTGCCAGGGACTTTGCCCGCAATAATGAAGTACATTAACGAAGATAGATATTCAAAGCCTTTCGATACGTCAGCTAGTAGCGCACCGATAAATCCGACAATTGTAAGCTTGATCATATACACTCCTTCCGCACCGTTATGGTATGTTCTGACTATATAGGTGTAGGTAGAAAAAACCTGTAAAAAATGTTACAATACCGTGATATGTCAAATGTACTCAAGGTTATCGGTGCAAGAGAGCATAACCTCAAGAATGTCAGTGTAGAAATCCCAAGGGATAAACTTGTAGTCATCACTGGGTTAAGTGGCTCTGGAAAATCATCATTAGCATTTGATACCATTTATGCCGAAGGCCAACGTCGCTATGTTGAGAGCCTTTCAAGTTATGCGCGGCAGTTTTTGGGGCTGATGGAAAAACCTGATGTCGACCAGATTGAGGGACTAAGCCCAGCGATTAGCATTGATCAAAAGTCAACCAGCCGAAACCCGCGCAGTACGGTTGCGACAGTAACAGAAATTTATGATTACCTGCGTTTGCTCTACGCGCGTATTGGTGTGCCCCACTGTCCAGAATGCGGTAAGCCAGTCCACCGTCGTACTTCTCAGGCTATTATCGACGAAATAATGAAACTTCGAAGCGGCTCTCGTCTAATGATACTTGCCCCCATCGTTATTGAAAAAAAAGGTGAATTCGCGCATATCCCTGAGCAATATACGCGCCAAGGTTTCGCACGTGCACGTGTTGATGGGGTAGTGTACGCGCTTGATGAATTCCCGGTGCTAGACAAAAAATACAAGCACTCAATTGAAATAGTTGTTGATCGTATCGCAATGTCACTTGACATGCAGAGTCGCATTACCCAAAGTGTTGAACAATCACTTGATATTGCTGATGGGCAAGTCCAAATTTTGAATGCCGATACTGATGAACTGCATACCTATAGCCAACGCTATGCATGTGGTGATCATCCCGAAGCTGAGATTCCAGAACTTGAGCCACGGTTGTTTAGTTTCAATTCGCCATTTGGTGCGTGTACCGTTTGTACAGGCCTTGGCAGCAGGCTGGAAGTTGACCCTGAGCTGGTATTTAATCCACGCCTTACTATTAATGAGGGAGCTATTCGTCCATACAACCGCGTTAACAGTGATGCGTGGTACATGAAAAAATTAGCTGAAGTAGCAAACGCTCATGGATTCAGTATGGCGATGCCGGTGGGGGATTTGTCAGAAGAAGCACGACAGAAAATTCTCTACGGTACGGGAAGCCAACGCTACACGGTAAACATTGGGGCAGGGCGTAGCTACCAGTCGACCTATGAGGGTGTTATTCCAAATCTCGAACGACGCTGGAAAGAAACCGATAGCGAATTTATGCGAAAAGATATCGAGCGTTTTATGCGTGAGCGCAAGTGCCATGCTTGCAACGGCGCACGGTTGAAACCGGCGGTCTTGGCGGTAACGATTCATGGTCTAAGCATCATGGATGTGTGCAACCTCGGTGTCGATGCAGCATTAGAGCTCTTCACGAATGACTTAAAACTCAGCGAACAGGAATTATTTATTGCTCGTCAAATTGTCAAAGAAATCTCGGCCCGTCTTGGGTTTATGAGCAACGTAGGCCTTAACTATCTTGAGCTCTCACGTGCGGCTAATACGCTTAGTGGCGGGGAAGCGCAGCGTATTCGCCTTGCAACACAAATTGGTAGCGGCTTGCAAGGCGTACTGTATGTGCTCGACGAACCATCGATTGGCCTCCACCAACGAGACAATGATCGATTGATTGCAACACTGAAGCACCTCCGCGACTTAGGCAATACGGTGCTTGTGGTAGAACATGACGAAGATACGATTCGCTCAAGCGATTACTTGATTGATATTGGCCCAGCAGCTGGTATACACGGTGGACAGATCGTTGCTCAAGGAACGCCCGATGAGGTTGCGAAGAATGAAAACAGTTTGACGGGAAAGTATCTTAGCGGGCGCGAAAAAATTGCTGTTCCCAATAAACGTCGCACGCGCGAGAAAGGTCGTGAACTCATTATCCGCGGAGCTGCAGAAAACAACCTGAAAAATATTGACGTCGCGTTTCCTCTTGGCCTCATGACTGTCGTGAGTGGTGTCAGTGGAAGCGGTAAGAGCACGCTAGTAAATGATATTTTAGCGAAAGAACTATCAGCGCGATTGCACCGATCACAAACTGTGCCAGGTAAACACGAAAATATTGAAGGTATTGAACAACTTGATAAAGTGATTGTGATTGACCAATCAGCAATTGGACGTACGCCTCGCTCTAATCCGGCTACGTACACCGGAGTATTCACGCCGATACGCGAGCTTTTCGCAGGAACGCCAGAAGCGAATATCCGCGGCTATAAAGCCGGGCGATTTAGTTTCAATGTTAAGGGCGGTCGCTGTGAAAACTGCCAGGGTGATGGTGTCATAAAAATTGAGATGCACTTCCTACCTGATGTGTACGTTACGTGTGATGAATGTAAAGGTAAACGCTACAACCGCGAGGCACTCGAAATCAAATATAAAGGCTCTACAATTAGCGATGTACTCGAAATGACAGTAGAGCAAGCAGCAGATTTTTTCCAGAACGTTCCTGCTATTGCTCGTAAGCTGACGACACTTGTGGAAGTCGGCTTAGGCTACATCAAACTTGGGCAGCCAGCCACGACGTTTAGTGGCGGTGAGGCGCAGCGCATTAAACTCGCTAGTGAACTCTCACGTCGCAGTACAGGTAAAACGCTATACATTCTCGATGAACCGACTACAGGCTTGCACAGTGATGACGTAAAACGACTACTAGGAATCCTGGATAAACTCGTTGAAGGCGGCAACAGTATGGTGATAATTGAACACAATCTTGATGTAGTGAAAACCGCAGATTGGGTTATCGATATGGGGCCTGAAGGTGGAATTGGTGGTGGGCAGATTGTAGCAGAGGGTACACCCGAAGCGATAACAAAAATTCCGGCGAGTTTTACCGGAAACTATCTTAAATCAATGATTTAGTCACGCTTGCGTCGTATCTTTTTAGCAATTTTTGCGCGTGCCTCAGGTTTTTGTAGGACGTGTATAATTCCCGGAAGAAGTGAAAGAAAAATTATTACCAGCGCGGCAACCTCAATGTTGATGCCAGCTTTCTTTAAAATGTCACCTGCAAAGTATCCGATAAGTAAAAATGTGCTTGTCCAGAGAGCTGCGCCCAAGACGTTGAACAACACAAACGTGCGGTAGTTCATTTTAGCAATGCCGGCGACTACTGGTGTAAAAGCGCGAACAATTGGAACAAACATGGCAAGTACTATTGTTTTATTTCCGTGTTTTTCGTAAAAATTTTCTGCTTCAGCTAAGTACTCTGGACGGAAAAAACGAGAGCCGGGTTTTGTGAACAATCTTCTCCCCACATTGCTACCAATAAAGTAACCAGCGCTATTGCCAGCAACCGCCGCCACAAAACAGCAAACAATCAGCACGGCAATATTTACGTTGAAAACTTGCTGCTGGACCAAAAAACCTGCAGCAAAGAGCAAACTATCACCAGGCAGAAAAAACCCTACCATCAAGCCACTTTCGGCGAAGATCACTGCGACAACAGCGAGCCAACCAAGGGCCAAAATAGCATCGAGAATAGCTTCCATTAGAGATATTGTAGCATAAATGGTACAATAAAGGGACGGGCTATTTCCGAAAAAGTATCCTAACTATGAAAGGAGAGATATGGGAAATAAAACAGAACTGAAACTTGATGTGCGAGACGTGCATGGTAAGAAAGTTGCAAAACTCCGCAAGGACGGTATTGTACCTGGCGTAGTGTACGGTGCATCAACGGATCCGATCAGCATTCAAGTACATGCAAACGTATTCGAGAAAGTATACCGTCAGGCTGGTAAACATGCGCCGGTACACCTGACGATTGATGGCAAGAAGAAGATTGCAATGATCAAAGAGGTCGACGTTGAACCAGTAAAAGGTTTGACACGACACATTTCTTTTCATGCCGTAAAAGCAAGTGACCCTGTGATTGCAGAAGTGCCAGTACGACTAGTTGGAGAGGGCGAAAGTGAGGCTGAGAAAGCCGGTTTGATCGTCTTACAAACACTCGATAAGATCGAGGTAAAGGCATTACCGATGGATCTTCCTGAAGCGATTGAAGTTTCGACTGTTCACCTCAAAGAAGCCGGTGAAAAAGTCACGCTTGCAAATGCCCTGCTGCCGGCAGGCGTTGAATATGTAGAGCATGATGATGGTCGCGCGGACGAAGACCTTGAAGAAGGTGAAGAAAAACCAACGATTCTCGATACGATGGTGGCAAGTGTTTGGGAGCCTGCTGCTTTGCAGGCGGCTAACGAATCCGCAGCTGGTGATGCCGATGATGAGTCGGCAGTCGAAGTAGAAGGCGAGGGCGCTGAAACTTCTGAAACTACAGTTTCTGCAGAAAAATCAGAATAATTGTAACGCTACATGACAAATGTCGCGCGTTACATTCCGCGCGACATTTTATGTAAGGAGAGTATATGACACTAGAAGAATTACAACAGTGGGTAAAAGATGATTGGGAAAACAACAGCAAGCTCAAGCCGAGCCTAGAGGCGCAATTACTTTTTGCAATTGAAGAGTTCGGCGAGGTTGCCGAAGCAATCCGCAAAAAGACAATGCGGGCAGACTACAAACAAGATGACGGTATGCTTGGTAGTGAATTTGGCGACCTTCTCATTACTATCGTCACACTTGCAAACACGTTTCAAATTAATCTCACAAAAGAAGTAGAAGGATTCCAAAAAAAGCTTATTTCTCGACGCATCTAAACCTTGGGTGCTCTATCGACCTAATTCAATCGTAGTTTGCAGGGAGTCTCCTTGTGGTTGGTATTACGTTTCGATAAACCCGCCGCTTTGGTGTTTCCAAAGTTTGGCATAGACACCATTTTTTTCGATCAGTTCCATGTGCGTGCCGTCTTCAATAATTTTGCCGTCGTCCATAACTAGTATTCGGTCCATGTGCCGCAGAGTGCTGAGGCGATGAGCGATTGCTATGACCGTTTTGTCGCGCCACAATACGTTTAGTGCCTTTTGGACCAATATTTCACTCTCACTATCGAGTGCGCTGGTAGCTTCGTCGAGTACCAAGATTGGTTTGTCCTGCAGTATTGCACGTGCGATAGAAATGCGCTGCCGCTGGCCACCAGAAAGTTTTACGCCCCGTTCACCGATTAATGTGTCGTACTGTTTTGGAAGTGTTTTAACAAACTCGTGAGCATACGCCTGTTTGGCGGCGCGTGTAATCGCCTCCCGTCCAGTGGTTTGGGCTGTTCCATAGGCAATATTATCGGCGATGCTTCGGTGAAATAGTGCAGTATCTTGCGGGACAAATGATACAAGTTTTGAAACGGCAGAGTTGGTAGTAGGTGTACCATCAACCTTGAATGTACCATCTGAAGTTGGGTAAAGACCTAATAGCAATTTTGTCAGTGTACTCTTGCCGCCACCGCTTCTGCCAACAATACCAATTTTTTGACCGTAGGGTATATCGATCGAGATGTTCCGTACGACATCGTTATCTGGTTTGTCGGGATACGCAAATGTAAGGTCGCATATTTGAAGGCTAGTGCGAAATTCAATCGGTTCGGCATCCTTTGTTGCAGTTTCAAAAATATCTGTTGTTGGTCCAAAAAGATATAGATGTGCTTCATCAACGCGCGCCATTTGTTGGCCGAGTTGTGAAATATACCAGATGCTACTCCAAATAGTACTTGAAAACATCAAGACAGTTGATAGCAGTGTTGCGAGCTGGCCAACTGAAAGCTGACCATGCAAAAAGAACCATACGTTCATTAGTACAATTGCCGGCCACATAAGGTGTCGAACGAAAATCGACATTGATGCCCAAAAAATAATACCGCTAAGGAACGCTTTTTGATTAGCATGAATAGTTTTTGTTTGTTCGGAGTCAATTGTTTGCACTTCCTGATAATCTGTATGGAGCGCTTTAACACTTGCGTAGTTGGCGATAGCATCATACAGAATACCGTTTTTGCTTGAATCTTTGTCCATAGCTTTTGCTTCGAGGCGCATATTGTAACGAAGTGTGTAGCGGCCAACAGCAAACATGCCAATCAATCCGACCATAAAAATGAATCCCGTTTGCCAGTTGAGCGAACCAAGGATTGCTGCGGCGGCGACCAAACTAATGAATTGCCCTGTACCATCAAATAGTACATTGCCTAGCAGGTTACGAAATTCTTTGCTGATAGTCGTAATATACGAACCAATTTTACCAGTCATTTTGTCGACAAAATATGGATATGGTTTTGTTATGACTGATTGAAAAAGTTGTGTTTCGTATCGATACGTCATTTCATTTAGCAGGCCGCGATACGCGAACTCTGAACCACGCCAAAATATATCATGGGCTGTGCTTAATCCAACTAATATCCATGCGTATTTCCACGCAAGTACTGTATCAACGGGTGGCTGGGTGAGTGCCTGGATCAATAGTCCGATAAAAACAGGAATAACTACCAGGAGAATATTTGCAATAGTAAACAATGCTACTACGAATAATATCCTTCTGCGGAAGGGTCGTATGTAGCGTAGGTATGCTTTGAGGGCAATGAGTCTATGCTCTGCGGGTATTTTTTTCATATGCAGCCTCCAAGCTGCCTATAGTTTATGGTTAGTATGAAAACTAGAAGAGACTAAACACGCACGGTGGCGCTAAAGTTTAGTATTGAAATCATTCTCATGCTGATACTATGCGCCTTTCCGTTACGTTAATAATTGTTGGTTACTATAGCACTAACGCTTGTGTAGCGCAAGCATGAGCCTAATCTCCACTTTCGATAAACCCGCCGCTTTGGTGTTTCCAAAGTTTGGCATAGACACCATTTTTTTCGATCAGTTCCATGTGCGTGCCGTCTTCAATAATTTTGCCTTTATCTAATACGATGATTCGATCAAGCTTTGCAATGGTGCTTAGGCGATGAGCAATAACAATACTGGTGCGACCTTGCATGAGTTTCGCGAGCGCCTTCTGGATGTACACTTCGCTCTCACTGTCCAGTGCGCTTGTGGCTTCGTCGAGTATCAGAATTGGTGCATCTTTCAAGATAGCTCTCGCAATTGCAACGCGTTGTCGCTGTCCACCACTAAGCTTAACACCGCGCTCACCAACTATCGTATCAAGACCATGCGGCAATTTTTTGATAAACTCCATAGCGTAAGCCTGTCGAGCAGCTTGTTCAATTTCGCTATCCCTTGCATCAGGCTTACCATACGCTATATTTTCGCGCAATGTTCTGTGAAACAAATACGAATCTTGCGGGACGTAGGATATGTGTTGACGGAGGCTATCTTGAGTGACGTTCGCAATATTCTGGTCATCAATTATAATTTCTCCCGATTGAATGTCCATATATCGTAGCAGTAAGTGTGTAAGTGTTGATTTGCCACCACCGCTTCTACCGACTAAACCGACACTTTGCTTACTTGGGATGTGCAACGTTAAATTTTCAAACACAAGTTCTTTACCATTTTCTTCATATGAAAATCGCACCTTATTGCATTCGACTGTTGCATCCTTGATTTTTAGTTGTTTTGATCCAGGTGCATCGACAACTTCGACGTTCGATGACAAAATCCCTGTAATCTTCGACGCATCAAGGAAAGCCTGCTCGCCTAATCGAATAATGCTATTGATAGCAAATAGCGTACTCGTAATACGACCCAAATAAGTAACGATAAATATTAAAGCCGCTATGCTAAGCGCATTAAATGACATAAGCCAAGTGCAGTAAAGTAATACAAGGATTTGAAAACCGATTAGGACACCAAGCCGTAATTCTGCGCCGTTTTCAAGAATATATATTTCTTTTGCAGCGAATTTTTCAATAGCACGACGTTGCTTGCCTATGCTTTGAATCTCCTGCTCGGCTCGTCCGAACATCCTTACGAGTGTTTGATTGCCAATAACGTCTCCAAATGTTCCCATCAATGTTGACTGAAGTTCTTTTCGTATATTCCTATATGGGCTACGTTTCGCATAAGAACGCAGGGCTAAAGCGATAACCATAACCGTTAGAAGGAACATAATTGGCAACATGCTCGGTGCAACAAATGCAATAACAATCAAGCTTGCAATAAAATTTACGACAACCGCACTTGCCTGAAGAAATATCGTATCAAGTAGGCTAAGGTATGAGCGGCTAAATGTATTTACCTCACCCGCAAGTGAGCCTACCTTATTGTTTGCGAAGAAGGTGTGACTGTGTGCGAGCAAACCACGCATCGCGTACTCGCTCAATTTTGTGGTCATCCTCTCCTCATGATTAAATAATGCTGTAAATCCAATACGCGCAGCGACGAGCGCAAGGATACCCGCAAGTACCATGATGCCTATCAACCACCAACTTGCCGCAGTTGCTACTGGCCCCTCAATGAGCAATTGTAGATACAAGCTCACGAGCAATGGAAGGAGCACGGTGTACAGAAGATGCTGCATGGGTATAAAAATGCTCGCAAGTACTAATTGATGCTTTTCGCTGCCAAGCACTTTTTTGTAAATTGCCAACGTGTCTTTTACAGTTCTTGAATCTGCGCGTGTGAATAATTTCATTCCTCGATAAATCCTCCACTCTGGTGATTCCATAGTTTTGCATACGTGCCATTTTTAGCGAGTAGTTCGCCGTGAGTTCCATCTTCAACAACGCGGCCGTTATCGAGCACGATTATCCTATCTAGTTTTGCAATAGTTGAAAGCCGATGGGCGATAACAATGCTAGTGCGATTTTTCATGAGCTCATCAAGACTTTTTTGAATCAGTTTTTCGCTTTCGCTGTCGAGCGCGCTGGTGGCTTCGTCGAGCACTAAGATTGGTGCGTCCTTTAAGATTGCTCGCGCTATTGCGATGCGTTGTCGCTGTCCGCCACTAAGTTTCACGCCACGCTCACCAACGAGTGTGTCGAAGCCTTTTGGAAGTTGCTTTATAAAATCAATTGCATTTGCTTGTTTGGCGGCTTTATGTATGCGTGTTTGGTCTACACCGGGTTGGGCATATGAAATATTTTCACGTAGCGATCGGTGAAAAAGCAGCGGCTCTTGGGGAACATAGGCAATCGCTTCGTGTAAACTCTTTTGTGTGACACGGGAAATATCTTGTCCATCGATAGAAACTGTTCCAGATTGAATATCGGCGAATCGCAAAATGACCCGCGTGAGAGTACTCTTCCCTGAACCGCTATGTCCAACCACGCCAACTCTCTGGCCTGGCTCTATGCGCAGAGTAAGTCCAGAAAAAACCTTTTCACTTTCATCATCTTCATATGCGAACGATACATTATCAAATTTGATCTCTCCACTTTTGATATGTAACTTGTCTGCAAATTCATCGTCTTGTATGCTGCTGGAAAGATTGAGTATCTCAGTCATGTCGTGTGCGTCTCCGATTGCCTTGTTGTACGTACGCACGATATTGTTCATCTCCCAAAGTTGACGCGCAAGATTAACAGTATATATGAAAATCAGATACACAGCACCTGATTCAGCATAGCCACTTGAAGCTGCATATACGGCAAAGATAAGTGAGACAATGTATATGAGAGCAATCAGGAATGCGTAAACAGATGTGGTCGAAATGACACCCCACTTAAGATGTGTTGACGCAGAGTGCCAGGCATTGATAGTTCTTTCAGCACGGTAATCCTCATACTCTTCTCGACCAAATGACTTGACTGTACCAATATTTGTCACCATGTCTGCAAGAACACCACTTGTGCGCGTGCTAGCTTGTGCCTCAACTGTATTTCTTGTTGCGAGAAAGCGTGAAGATACAATAACTGTCGCAATAAAAATAAGTGAAATAATTGCAACGATGATAGCGTATTGCCAAAGTGAAGTAAGCGCGAGTGCTACAATCGCACCAACTATCATAGTGACCATTGGAGTAATACTCCACACGATCATGTCCCAAAATCTTTCAAGTGCACCAACAAATTTCGATGTCTGGCTAACAAGGGACCCACCAAAACGATTAGCGTGAAAATCCATAGTCTGATTTGAAAGTTTCTGGAAAATTTTTACGTAGGCATCACGTTGGCTTGCAACTTCAAATGTCCAACAAAAATAAAGCGCTAGTCGCCAAAACAATATATCGCCTGCAATAATTAGTGCTGAGTAAGCAAGAATAATTGGCATGCTATTATCAAAACTAATTTTTCCAGATTGTAACAAATCTAAAAACTGCGATAACACGTACGGTGCGGCAACATTGGTTGTCAGGACAGCGAGTATTGGAAAAATAATTGCCAAGTTTCGCTTCGTAGCGTACGGCTTTGTAAATTCCCAAAATAAAGCAAGCGTTTGTCTTTGCAAAGAAGTATCTCCCTTTATGTGTCAGTATAACTGTTCATGGTTATTATCGCTAGTGGTTAGGCCGTCCTAACGTACACGAGTAGAGGAAGCGTGTGGCTTCATAGTTATTCTAGTATACGGTATAATACAGATATATGCAAAAAGTTCTTCTCTATTATAAATTTACTCCTATTAGTGACCCAGAGGCCGTAAAGTTGTGGCAAAAGACTTTATGTGACAGCCTGGGCCTGAAGGGTCGTATTCTTATTAGCCGTCATGGTATCAATGGCACTGTTGGCGGCGATATTGACGCGTGCAAGGCATATGTAAAAGCCACGAAGCAATATCCCGGGTTTAAAGATATTATGTGGAAATGGTCTGATGGCACTGGCGAGGATTTTCCCCGTATGAGCGTAAAACACCGTCGTGAACTTGTTGGGTTTAAAAATAGTGATGACGAGTTTGACGTAAATATGGACGGTGTGATTGGTGGCGGAAAACATCTCAAGCCCGAGCAGGTGAATGAAATGGTCGAAAAATATGGTGATGACGTCGTATTCTTTGACGGCCGCAATGCGCATGAGGCCAAGATTGGAAAATTCAAAAATGCCGTAGTGCCGAACACCAATACCAGTCGAGATTTTATTGCCGAGCTTGAGAGTGATAAATACGATGACATAAAGAATAAGAAGGTTATTAGCTACTGCACTGGCGGCATTCGCTGCGAAGTAATTTCTGCAATGATGAAAAAACGTGGATTTACAGAGGTCTACCAAATCGATGGCGGTATTGTAAAATATGGCGAAAAATATGGCGATGATGGCTTATGGGAAGGCAGTTTGCGGGTGTTTGACAACCGCATGACGGTAAACTTCAGCGACCATACCAAGACCATTGGCGAGTGTACGCACTGCAAAGGCAAAACGAGCAATTTTGAAAACTGCGCCCACGCTGAATGCAACGACCTTGTGCTCATCTGCGAAAAATGTAAAGAAAACCCAACCCTACTTTTTCATACTAGAGCATGTAGGAAAAGGCACGAAGAGAAGGCAGTAGTATAGAATGAAGTATAGTTCCGTTGACGAGACTGATTTCGAGATTCCACTTGCAGACGGTAAAAAACTTCATGGAATTTTACGGGATAAGCTTAACTCTGATTCACGAGTAGTCGTAATGATGCACGGCCTCATAGGATCTCCAAAATCGCTGTTGATGTACTTAGGGTCTAGATACCTGTATGAACGTGGCTATGTAACCTTAACGTTGTATATGTATAGCTATGGCGATGAGTATCGGGATGCGATTGACTGCACACTTGAAACACATATTGCAGATTTCAAAGAATGTATAGCATATCTGGAAACCTTAAAAGTGCGTAAAATTTTTGCAGTTGGCCATAGCTATGGTGGATTAACGATTTTAGGAAGTAAAGTAAAAATTGATGGGGCAGTTCTATGGGACCCAAGTCATGGATTAGCATGGGATAACGGTACTGACATCAAAAGAGATTGGCGTGAAAAGTCCGATCATATGTTGGTTAGTACAGACGGACCCGGCTCTATGCGGCCCATCGCTGCACAGGAGTTTAACAAGAACCTAGGCGATACTTCAGACCTAGCACGCAATATTTCCTATCCAGTTGAAATTATATCTGGCGATAAAAGTGTGATCTATAAATTCCAGCAATCGTACGCAGATGTTGTCCCTACGAAGAAGAAATTTATAACAATATGTGGTGCTGGACATTCATTTGATGAAAGCGACGATACCCTTGAACAAGTATTTAATCACACAGCTAAGTGGTTGGATGCGATTGCCTAAGCTAAGGTGCAAGACATGCCACATATTCATACCGAACCAAACCAACACGACATGACGGCAAGCGCGTGGATTGTACGAAAGATTGATGGTGAGTGGAAATGTCTCGTTCATTTTCACAAAAAGATTGAAAAGTACATGCAAATTGGCGGACACATCGAACTTGATGAAACGCCGTGGCAAACAATGGTGCATGAACTACGCGAAGAAAGTGGCTATGTACCAACCGAACTCTTGATCTTGCAACCCACTACTATGGCACCCGCTGACGTTGGAAATGTCTCGCACCCTGTCCCGTTTGCGATGAATACACATGGCGTTGGTAACGAGCACTTTCACTCCGACCTGTGCTATGGTTTTGTAGCGACTGACACCCCACGACTACACGTAGAAAGCGGTGAATCGGATGACTTGCTATGGCTTACTGTCGAAGAATTGAAACAGTATGCCGTAGACGGTCGCGCATTAGAAGATATAGCTAGTTGCTACGAGTATTTGCTTCGAATCTTCCAGTCATATGTGCAAGTACCTGCAAAAAACTTCTCGCTCGAAAAGCCTACTAAAGCAAATGTTGAATACAAACGGGGAGCTGTTGAGCGCTAAATTGCTCACACAATCCAAGAATTTAGTATACTAACCATATAACAAGGAGGTGCGTGTGGAAGTCAATGTATGGGCGGTACTGGCAGCAACAGCTGCGATGTTCGCGGTCGGAGCATTTTGGTACATGGTGCCATTTGCGAAGATATGGGGCAAAATTCACGGTTTCGATAAACTGAGTGAAAAACAGCAAAAGGAAATGCAAAGCAAAATGGGGCCGTGGTATGGCGCACAGCTCGTCGCCACATTACTTACAGCATACGTTTTGGTACATTTTATAAGCGCGATGCCAAACGTTGAATACTGGAAAATCGCGTTCTTTGTCTGGCTTGGATTTGTGTTGCCAACGACTGCCGGCAATATGATTTTTGGTGGAAGTCCTGAGGGCTATGTTTGGCACAAAATTGCGATCAGTGGCGGCGAGGCTTTGGTGCGACTATTTATCGCAGCATGGGTTATTTCACTATTCTAATTAAGAGCTAATATCACGTCGCCGGAAACTCAGTACTGACACCACGATTGTAACTAATAGTACGGCGAGCAGGTACCACACTAGTTTCCAGGTCATTTCACCGCGCAGTATATCGAGAGGATTAAAATGATGGTACGGAGTATATTTTGCAAAGTCTTTGAGCCAATCAGCAAGTCCGCTAAGGCTAGCAATTAAGTACCCTCCAAAACTTAGTATGACAGCTATTGGTACCGCCATGCTTGACCACCGTCCACCCATGGCGCGCAATGTGAACGCAATCATACCAAAACTTATGCAAAATGCCATAGTGTATACCCCGGCATATACAAGTTTGGTCGAATCGATGTTGAGTTCAACCAGAGGGCTAAGCAAGATTGTACCTACGATTGATACACCGCCAACTATGAGCGCTTCTATCCAGACGCTTAAAAGTTTTGCGAGCAAAAGCTTGATTCGTGAAATGGGCCGGGAAAGTAAGAGTTCGAGCCGTCCTGAGACCTCATCTTTTCCCAGCACATTTGCAAAACGCGTAACTGTGAAAATAATCCATAAAATTGGCAGTGTCGCATAATATAGTTGCGAGTTCATAAACTGCAGCGGATCGCCAACATCAACATTGCCACTTGTTCCAGCCTTTAGCTCACGCAGGCCCGCGGGTAAGCGACTAATTACTTCATTCATATCTTTTGCTTGATCTCTGATAGAAGGATACAATGCCATGATAATCCCGACTAGCACAAGGCTCCCTACAGTCCACCAGAATAACGAAGTACGACGTAGTCGCAGTTCCCAGAGAATTGTCCGCATCATACTTCATCTCCATAATATTCCATAAATTCTTCTTCAAGATTTACTGATTGCAGCGAAACGGACGCAATTTCATACCGGCTAAGTGCACCAAAAAAGTGGCGTAAGCTTGTGGAAGGAGACACGGTGATAGTGTTGTCACGTTTTGCCATAACCTTCACTGCAGGGCTACGGGCAAGTAAATCTCTATCGCGCGCGTTTGTAAGCGATACGACATACCGTGGAGCAGTAAGTGATGCGCCTTTTTCGACGACTTGCTCGTGGATAAGTTTGCCGTGGCGAATGATGCCAATTCTATCGCATAAATTCTGGGCTTCTACGAGATTGTGACTACTAAGGAAAACGGCTGCGCCTCGCGCCTTTGCCTCACGGACGGTTTTATAGAACTGCTCTTGCATAAGTGGGTCCAACCCGCTCGTCGGCTCGTCAAGGATCAGCACGTCTGGCTGATGCATAAATGCTTGGATGATGCCAATTTTTTGTCGATTCCCCTTTGAAAGTGTTTTGATAGGTACGGAAAGATTTGCATCGAAGCGTTCAACGAGCATTTGAAAATATGTTTGATCAACGCCACCCTGCAGTGACGCCAGGTAATCAAGTAGTGTACGACTAGTCACTCTGTTATGGAGCGCAATATCGCCAGCAAGATAGCCGATACGCTTGCGTATGGCTACCGCATCTTTTACGATATCTTGCCCAAAAATTTTAGCTGAACCATGCGATGGCTGAATGAAGTTGAGGAGCAAACGAATAGTAGTTGATTTACCGGCTCCATTTGCTCCCAAGAATCCATACACTTCGCCTTCTGTCACGTGTAAGCTAAGTGAATTAAGCGCCGGAGCTTTTGAACCTTTGTATATTTTTGTCAGATGGTTTACTGATATAACAGCTTTCATTACATACTAGTATACTCCCCTGTATAATAAAATGGTGAACAAAGTGCTGGAAACCAAGTTAAAAACGTTGCCAAGATCACCCGGTGTCTATTTTCATAAAGACAAGACTGGCGAGATTAT
Source organism: uncultured Candidatus Saccharibacteria bacterium (assembly GCA_964618945.1). Classification (GTDB taxonomy): domain Bacteria; phylum Patescibacteriota; class Saccharimonadia; order Saccharimonadales; family Saccharimonadaceae; genus UBA1020. The sequence continues at coordinate 6,761 of CAZUDH010000006.1, read as the reverse complement.
TTATGTGGGTAAAGCTGCCGTATTAAAAAATAGGGTTAGGCAATACTTTCAAAGTTCGCGTGGGTTTGATAATAAAACACTTGCGCTTGTCAATGAAATCCACGATACGGATTGGGTTGAGACAGAGAGCGAAATCGATGCGCTGTTTCTTGAGAGTGAAATGGTCAAACGCTACATGCCGCGCTACAACGTGCTGCTACGAGATGACAAAAGCCAGTTGTATATTCGTATTAACATGAAAGCTGAGTGGCCCCACGTTGCATTTACGCGCAATCCCGATGATGACGGGGCCGAATATTTCGGACCATTCTACAACGGCTTTGCAGTAAAAAAGGCGTTACGGTATTTACGAAAAGTATTCCCGTACTATACTCGCGAACCAGGCAAAGGCGTTGCGTCGCGTCTGGATGAGGATTTGGGCCTGAGCCCTAAGCAACTCGACGGTAGTGAGGTATATAAAGCTAATCTCCGCAAACTGATTAGCTATATAAAAGGCAACCGTGTCGCCATAGTACGCGAGCTCGAATTAGACATGAAAAAGCTCGCCGCAGCCCATCAATTTGAAGCGGCTGCAAAAGTGCGGAACAAAATCGGTTACTTAGGCGAATTGCAGCGTCGTATTATGTTTGGTGACCAAGAATTTTTAGACATCTCGAAAGACCATGCGCTTAGTGATTTGGTAGAACTTCTTGGTCTTGCTACCGTACCAAAACGTATCGAAGGCTACGATATTTCACACATGGGTGGAACGAATGTCGTTGCCAGCATGGTAGTGTTTACCAACGGAGTTAGTGACAGAGCAGAATATAGAAAGTTTAAAACAAAGATCGAGCACAATAACGACTTTTATAATATGAATGAAACATTGACAAGGCGACTGAGCGAAAAGAATCTAAAGAGTTGGGGCGTTCCAAATTTAGTCTTGATTGATGGCGGAAAAGGGCAGTTGGAAGCGGCGCTTACAGCAAGAGATGAAAAACAACAGCACATGCCCTTTATCGGCATTGCAAAAAAGCAGGAGCAGATCGTCATCGATCATGCACGATCAAACGTCATATTAAATAAGCAAAAACTTACCAAACTCGAAGGCTACGCTACAAGCACTAAAGATTTTACGCTCGTTAATTTGCCACATAGTTCTCACATCGTAAAGCTCTTGCAGCGAATTCGTGATGAATCCCACCGGTTTGCAGTCAGCTATCATACGGTGTTGAAGCGCAGCGGGCAAGTGCGTAGTGAACTCGAAGCAATACCTGGTGTAGGCCCAGCGACGCGAAGAAAGTTGTTGCGACAGTTCGGCAGCGTGAAGGGTGTGAAAGCTGCAGGACAACACGAAATTGCCAAGGTGGTGGGTAGAACGATGGCCGAAAAAGTTTACCTATATTTTCCCACCAAACGACAATCATAAGTGGTATAGTGAGGGTATGTGTAAAGACACGTGTTATCATCGCTTCGGTTTTACGATCATGGAGCTTAGTACGACAATTACTTTGATTGCTATCTTGACGGCAGTGGTTATCGCAGGCTATGGGGCATGGCAGCAGGGGCTAGCAGCCCGAACGCTCCAGCAAGAGCTAGGTGCCGCACTATCGGCGGCAAATAACGAGAAGAATCTACAGAATATATATCCATCAACAGTTCCGACATCCTATCGTCAAGGTGCAAAGTCAACAGTGACGCTGGCATGGGGGAGCAAAAAGCAAATTTGCTTTAATGCTGTTGCGAATAATTACTCTACTGTTAAATACTATGCTGGCAGCTCGTACCCAAACCCCCTGCCTGGTGTATGCCCTGCGGCTCCGGCGTCACTGACAACTGACGGTAACCGAGTTGTGGGACCAGGGTACTAGGTTGGCCTTGTCTAACATTGTATAGTGTGGGTATGAAAGCAGATTTTTTTGTAAACAATCGCCATCGGATTGTAAAGCAGTTGAACGGTGGCGTATTATGCCTTAGCGCATATCGACGAATGCAGCAAAAAAACGATACATTTTTCCCCTTTGTCCAAGAATCAAACTTTTTTTATTTGTCGGGGCTAACCGAGCCTGATTGGCGATTAGTAATCGACGGATTAACCAATAAATGCTGGCTGATAGCGCCAGTCACTGACGATGTGCACGCAGTGTTCGACGGTGTTCTCCCAAGCGAAGAAGCGCAAAGAATTAGCGGCATCGATACGATTGTCGGCAGCGATGAGTTTGAACCATTGCTCAGACAGCTTGCTCGAAAACATAGGCTTGTGTATACAATTGACCAGCCGACTTGGGTTGATAATGCCAATTTTGTGCCAAACCCTGCGCTCAGTGAAAACAGAAAAATGCTTGAACGTATATTCCCATCTGTACGGTCTTGCAATGCAGAGATAGCAAAACTCCGATCTATAAAGCAGCCATATGAGATTAAGGCACTGCAAAACGCCATTGATTTGACCTGCAAAACATTTGAATTTGTACGAGAATCTATTGGAACGTACAGATACGAGTACGAAATTGAAGCTGATTTTACTCACGGTTTTATCCGATCTGGAAGCGAGGGTCATGCATACGATCCAATCGTAGCCTCTGGCAAAAACGCATGCACGCTGCATTACACCAAGAATTTTGAAAAGTTGCACGCAAAACAAATGGTATTACTAGACATTGGGGCAAGGGTAGACGGCTATGCAGCCGATATTACTCGTACATACGCACCGGTTGAGCCAACCAAACGTCAAGCTGCAGTACACGAGGCTGTGCAACAAGCGCAAGCCCAAATAATTTCGCTGCTAGAACCAACTATTTCGGTCCAAGAATATCAAAAGAATGTCGATGAAATAATGATTGAGGCACTCAAAAAACTTGATCTGGTTGGTACCGACCCGCAAGTATCTCTGAGGAGATATATGCCTCACGCCATTGGTCATGGGCTCGGGCTAGATGTGCATGATAGTCTTGGGGCACCGAAGTTCTTCGAGCAAGGGATGGTACTAACAGTCGAACCGGGCATTTACATTCCAGAAGAGTCAATAGGCGTACGAATCGAAGACGACATATTAATAACCGAAAAGGGACACAAAAATCTAAGCGCCAAGCTACCAACTGACTTGTGATTGCGTGATATACTGTAAAGAGATATGAAACATCAATTAGGTGTATTTTTGGTCCGATGGCTACTGAATACGTTTGGGCTTTGGATAGCAATCAAAATTTTTGGCACAGGCTTTCAGTCGGGTGTCGATGCAGGGCTTTTAGGCTTTCTGCTTGCTGGGTTAATCTTTTCGGTAGTTAACAGCACCTTGCGACCGCTAGTCATCATATTGTCACTACCGGCAATTCTTGTCAGTCTGGGGTTATTTACATTGGTTGTAAATGGATTCATGGTCTACATCTCTCTGATTCTGGCTCCTGGACTTCAGATGACATTTTGGCATTCAGTGCTTACCGGAATCGTTATAAGTTTGTTAAACTATATTGTAAGTAGCATGCTCGAACTTGGGCCTGAACCTGTCAGAAAGGATGAAATGTGAAAATAGCTAACATATTACAATGGGTAACAATAATTTCTGGAATTTTAATGATTATAACCGTTTTACTCCAGCAGCGTGGTGCGAGTCTGGGCGCAGGGTTTGGAAGTTCCGGAGAGCTGTATACGACTCGACGTGGACTTGATAAGAGTTTGTTTGATACGACTATCTTTTTGGCGGTCGCATTCGTATTTTCAATAGTTGGGGCACTTTTGCTTTCGTAAACTGAAATGGACAAAAAACCAGGGTGGAAGCGGTTTCAGCGTTTATCGTTCGACCGAAAGAGTCTGTCCAAGCAGGCCCTAAAGGCAGAGGCACTTACTAAACGTCATGCCCACAAATTTGTTATCGGGCGGCTTCGAACGCTCAGGGATGTACGCCAACAGATTGCATCGTGGATGCTGATAGTCGGTGTACTCATTGGCGCTGTGGCACTGCAACTTTCGTGGTATCAAGTCGGATACAGTAAACGAGTTGGCGTGCCAGGAGGTACGTATGCTGAGGCCGTTAGCGGTCCAATCGAAACTCTCAACCCTCTTTTCGCATCAACGAGTGCTGAACAGTCCGCTGCTTACCTTTTGTTTTCTCGTTTATTTGACTATGACCCCACTGGTCATCTACGTAATGACGTAGCAAAGTCTGTTGAAATTGACTCCACGCAAAAGCTATATACGGTTACTTTACGAAATGACGTGCTTTGGCATGACGAAACCAAGCTTACTGCCGACGATATTGTTTTTACCGTTGATTTGATGAAGAATCCACAGGTTCGAGCAGCCCAATTTGCTAGCTGGCAGGGAATAGGTATAAAAAAAATCAACGAGCTTACCGTACAGTTTAGCGTACCGGCTCCCTATTCAACATTTCCTCATGCGCTGAGTTTTGCGATTTTACCAAAACATATTCTTGAATCAGTGCAACCAACAACGTTGCGAGAGAACTCCTTCAGCGTAACACCAATTGGGAGTGGTCCCTTCAAATTACGTCTTTTGCAGACAATTCCAACAATAAAAGATAGGCAAAAGATTGCACATCTGCTTTCATGGGGAAAGTATTATCGCGGCGCACCAAAGCTAGCTCACTTTGAGCTTCACGCATATAACGACCAGTCGAGTCTTGCGCGTGCACTTGCCTCTGGTGACGTAAATGCGGCAGCTGGGCTAGCGTATAGCGATGATATTCCAAAAACCGCTGTCACTGAAAACATTCCGCTAAACAGTGGCGCATATGCACTATTAAATATGAAATCGCCCATTTTAACAGATGCAGCAGTGCGCCAGGCACTACAGCGTGGGACAGACACTACTCTTCTTCGTAAAAAAACTGGACTACCGGATTTTCCGCTTGACTTACCGTTTATTCCATCACAAATCCAAACAACAACGACACCCGCAAAAGCGCCTTACAATCTTGCTGAAGCAAACGCTATTTTGGAAAATGGCGGATGGAAACTTCAGGGCAAAGCAAGAGTAAAAGCGGGGCTTGTCTTAAAACTTCGCGTCGTAGCGGCAAAGGATACACGATATAAAGCGGTCGCCGACGAATTGATACGACAATGGAAGCAGCTCGGCATACAAGTCGAGTCAACCGAATTTGATCCTTTGCAAAACCAGCAAAGCTTTGCACAAGCGGTTTTGCAGCCTCGCTCGTATGACATTCTTATCAACGAACTGGTCATTGGCGGAGATAGTGACGTATTTGCCTACTGGCACTCTTCCCAGGCACAGTCAACCGGCTACAACTTTTCAAATTACCAAAATGGCCTTGTAGACGACACGCTTTCAAGTGCACGGAGTAGCACCGATCCTTCATTAAGAGCCAGGAAGTATACCGTTTTTGGAGAACAGTGGCTGAAAGATGTACCGGCAATAGGACTTTTTCGATCGTCATTACGGTATGCTCACACCAAGACAGTGGCGAGTGTCGTTAAAACAAATACCGTGCCCACGCCAGTCGATCGGTACTCGAACATCCTTTACTGGACTGCCGAACGTGGACAGGTTTACAAAACGCAATAATCCAAGTATAATCACTAAGGTTAATGGCAGTACTTTATGCACTGGTGGCGGAATTGGTAGATGTGAAGACTTCCAGTGGAAGTTTGCAAGAAAATTTCCGATGAAAGCTATGATTTCAATCGTGAAATTTTAGCTTGAGGCCCTCAAGTTAGCAATCTGCGCAGGCTTACGCACATTACAAGTTAAACTATATGCACTGGTGGCGGAATTGGTAGACGCGCTAGCTTGAGGGGCTAGTGATCATTGCGATCGTGGAGGTTCAAGTCCTCTTCAGTGCACCATATTAAAAAGATGAGCATAGCCTCATCTTTTTAATTCGCTATAATTTCAACCCCTTGAAACACCAATTTTGTTTCACAAAATGTGGAGCTAGCACCGTACATTAATAAAAAAAGAGCAAGTCGTCCCTACCTAGTGCCATCGGCGCTTCTACAGCAAGAGATAATACGCTACAGTAAGACTATGCGTAAAATCGGTATTTTCACTGGCACATTTGATCCAATTCACGAAGGTCACGTCGCATTTATTGATGCAGCAATCAAGAAATGCGCGCTTAATAAGGTGACCGTCATTCCAGAAAGAGTACCTCGCGGAAAGCACAGTGTTTCTGCAACCAAGCATAGGGTCGCTATGGCAAAACACGCTTTGCCATCGACTGCAATTGAGGTGCGCGCACTAGACTGTAGAACTGTAGGTATAGACGACATAGAAAAAATAGTTGCTGACACGGACGAGCTATATTTACTGATTGGTACGGATGTGGCATTTACCTTAAAAACGTGGCCAGAATTTGAGCGTATAAAGAATTCAATGCATTTTGTAATTGGTATTCGCTCCGAAGCAGATACAAAACGAATACATACCTTAATGTCACACCTAGAAATTACACCTGGTCGCTATGTCTGTATTGCGACAGATAAATGGGATAAGGCCTCGTCCGAAATTCGCAGGTCTCGCCAGCACACTAATAAAGATATACAAGAATATATTCAAACTCACGGCCTCTATGAGGTATAATGGTACGAGTTGGCGCCGTGGCCGAGTGGTTAGGCAGTGCTCTGCAAAAGCACGTACACCGGTTCAAATCCGGTCGGTGCCTCCACAAGCGCAGGTGGTGGAATTGGTAGACACGAGAGACTTAAAATCTCTTGGCTGAATAAGCCGTGCGGGTTCAAGTCCCGCCCCGCGCACCAAAATTCAGTACCATATTTTGTTGTTATGTAGTAAAATGAGAATATACA
>CAZUDH010000005.1:0-70581 GCA_964618945.1 uncultured Candidatus Saccharibacteria bacterium | reverse complement strand
GTTGCCCCACGACGGTTTTCAAGACCGTTACCTTAAACCACTCGGTCACCTCTCCGTAAACTGTATAAATTATATCAAAATGTGCATCGTCTCACTTGAAAACCGTCTTTCGCCGTATTCTACGGCGCGCCGGTTTAGCGGCCTAAAGGCCTTTTACACCAAGACCATTACTTTAAACCACTCGGTCACCTCTCCAGACAACTTGCTTATTCTATCAGAGGTGCGAGGTTTTCTCAAGGGATAAACCCCGCCCCCGAAGGAGCGGGGGGACCTACTTGAGGGACTCATACGGGGCATAATGCGGCGCTGAGACGGTCATTTGTAGAATCCTAAGGTACCCCAGGTACCCTAACCTAAGTATACACAGTAGTCTTATACGTTGGTGCCACCGGTACCAGTACCGCCAGTAAAGCTGCCGAGCACGAAATTGATGATGGCATACGAAAGTAGTGCGATAATCACACCAACGATAGCGTAGAGAATGGTGTTTTTGGCAGCCGTCACGTTCGCCGAGTTACCTCCTGATATGACGTAGCGCAGACCGCCAATAATAATCATGATGACCGAAATGGCACCCAGGATAAAGAGCAGTACGTTAGTAATAGTCGAAAAAATACCGGTCGTACCGAATAGTGTCGCTGTCTGACCAGTACCGCGCGCAGCATCCGCACCACTTTGAATCGTGCCTTCAAATGCATACGCACTTGGAGTGACAAATAGAGCAAGTGCAAGCGCTATAGAGGTTGCGGTCGTTCGGATTGATTGAAGAGCGGGGCGTTTCATAGTGCTATTATCCTCATTAATTGCTAGTTTTAGTGTAACAAATTTCACAAAATAGTCTACTCTTCGCCCCTGTTTTGTGCTACAATACCAAAAGTTCAGTCTTTGCAATTGCAGGGAAAAGAGCAGCCCGAGCAGCTGGCTTTGCCAGTGCACGGCGCGATGAGAAAAACCGTAGGTTTGTCTCATGCCGCGCGTGGAGGAGTACCCAAGTGGCTGAAGGGGACGGTTTGCTAAATCGTTAGTCCGGAGAAATCTGGAGCGGGAGTTCGAATCTCCCCTCCTCCGCCAAATAAAAATGACCCGAAAGGGTCGTTTTTATTTTTGGTTACTGCACCACTGCTACTCTATTCTCAGCGCATAATTTGCACCATATAACGTATCCCACGTATCGGCACCGACGCATGTATTGTCAGTCGTAGTAGAACTTTGTGGCATAGTTTCCATGTTTACAAATAGCCATGCGCCGGCTGCGCACCACGATACAAGGTAGGCGTGACACGATAGATCATTATTCGCACAGCTCACAGCATTACTTGGATCAAGAACGTTTGCGGTCGTATAGCCTGCTTCGTCTAGACATTTCATCACTGATTTCGGCCACGTCGCATTTCCGTCATCTCGGCTGTACCACCCGCTCCCGCTACCGTTCAAGCCCGAAGCACAACCCGTGCCCGTTCCCGGATAGCCACCTTTGTCGATTTTATACAGTTTCATAAGTTTCGATATCGCCGCCAACTCCGTCATCCGTTCCGAATCACGCGCTCGTTGCTGCAGGCCGTTATACGCCACCAATGCGATAGCCGCAAGAATAGCGATAATGACCACGGCGATAAGCATTTCCACAAGAGTGAATGCTCGTGCTGTTCTAGGCGAACGGATTGTAACCATAAGCATAGTATATATTCATTCTCAATTTTGGAATAGAGCACCGTACATTCCGGTCACGGTGCGCGTGCTATGCTAATCACATGAAACTCTACATCAGTCATGCAAGCAACTTCGATTACACTAACGAGCTCTACAGTCCCCTCAGGGCTGCATTTGTCGGCGAATATGAACTGGTTCTTCCCCATGAAACCAATACTGCTGGCGTCAGTACGAAAGCTGTCATCCCCGAGTGCGATGTCGTTGTGGCCGAAGTCTCCTACCCCTCAACCGGTCAAGGAATCGAGCTTGGTTGGGCGAGTGCTGCAAATATACGAATCGTGGCTATCTACAAAAAAGGCACGAAACCTTCAAGTGCAGTCAACTTTCTAACGACAGATATTGTTGAGTACGATTCAAAAGATGAGCTTGTTTCAAATATTAAGCGTTTACTCTCGTAGAGTGCCCCTCATTCCGCTCACGCTCCTCATGGTATACTAATCATATGGAACCAAATCAGCCGCAACTTCCGCAACAAGAAGCTGAAACGACGTACTATCAGCCTGTCGCTCCAGAGCCTACGCAACCAGCCGAAACTACTGCACCAGTTGATGGCCCTGCAAAACTGCCTGAAGTCGAGCCCGTACAGTGGCAAGCTGTGGAGTATATGCAACATACCAAATCACCACTCTGGTACGTTGGATTCGCGGCTATTGTAATTGTCTTGATGGTGGCGGCAATTTTCTTGATGAACACCTGGTCATTTGCACTTCTCATCCCTGTTATGGCAGGAGCTCTATTGGTGTATTCCCACCGGCCGGCACGCGAACTTACGTATGTGCTCAGCGAAAAAGGTGTGTTCATTAATGACCAATTGCATCCACTAGAGGAATTTAAGGCATTCGGTATTATCCAAGGAACGCCGCTTAATTCACTGGTTCTTGTGCCAGTAAAACGCTTCCGGCCAGGGCTTACTATATATTTCCCGTACGAAGTTGGTGAACATATTGTCGATTTACTCGGCGGCTACCTTCCCATGGAAGAAATGCACCACGATGCTTTCGACACTATCGTCCAAAAGCTCCGCATGTAAGTCGTCTTGCCTGAAATACCTCTGTTATGCTACAATAGCCTCTGTTCGCCTTTTCGAAAGCGAAAGTACTTTATAGTTACACTCATAGAAGAAATTCTATGAAACATGCACTGATTGTTACTTTGTGTCTATTTACTAGGCAATTTCCACGTTGGCAATTAGTGCGTGAGCACCCGTAGCTCAGCTGGATAGAGCGTCGGCTTGCGGAGCCGAAGGCCATAGGTTCAAATCCTGTCGGGTGTACCAAGAAAAAGAGACTAGGCAAGCTAGTCTTCTTTTCTTGGTAGCATGCTGCAAGCATGTTGAACCGTAAGGTTCGTGTAGAGAGAACCAGAAGCGAAGGCTTGCTTTCGACCCATTTCGAACGGAAGAGCGAGCAAAGCGAGCGATAATCCTGTCGGGTCTACCATAGAAAATAGACCACCAAAAAGTAGTCTATTTTCTATATGCGGCGTTTTATCATCTGTTAAAGGATGAACCTTTTACAGATCACATCGTTATCGCAGCTCACCAAGGCTCGCAACTAACCTTAGATGTATTGCTGCGAGGTCGTAGTTGGCAACAAGTCATTGACGAAGACTAGCATAAGCAAAAAGCCTGGCAACCTGGATGAGAGTACGAGGCTGACTAATCACCCGCGGCATACAGTTTTCTCGTTCTCGCTTCATTTTTCAGCAAAACTTCCTAGCCCACCTCAGCCTGCTTTTTATCAACACCTGACATATCTTCTTCGGAAAACTTTAAAATGAAAGACCCCGCAGGGCCTTCCACTCTCCTTTCGGATCGTAGTAGTCTTACGGGGGTACCTGTCAGAGCAGGTCGGTGTCGTACACGGTGTAGTCGGCACGATAGACGAAGAGGCGCTTGCCGTCGAGGCGGAACATTGTTGACTTCGGCACCGCCGTACCAACAATCTCAACTTCATTCGCCGCGTACACCGCGATGGGTTTGCCATCCTGAGAACGGATCAGGAGAGTCTTGGCCTTCCCCTTCCAGAGGTTACGGCCGTACTCCTTCAGGTTGTTAAGCCAGGGAGTACCCTGTTCGGTGCTCTTTATGTCGACAGTGGTGTCAGCACCAGCAATCGCCTCAACGCCGTCCTCCGCCCAGACCATGGTCGAGCCGACGTGGCTGATGTGCGACTTGCCGACCGAGATCAGCAGAACGTCGCCAGGCTCACGCGTAGTTGTGCCGTCAGAGCTGACGTTGACCGTGTAGAACCGTTCGTCCAGACTGATCTGAAGCGACGTTCCTTGCACCTTGTCGATGAGATCTCCATTCTGGTCGTAGGTCGTGATGGTGGCGGGAATGCCGTTCCACGCCCTGTTAAAGTCTTCGAACGTCATGGCACCTGTAGCGCAGGATGTCATGGCGAACACGACCATTACTGTGGTAATCGTCAAAAGCATCTTGCGCTTCATCTGATGGCCTTTCAGGTAGACAGTGCTCAAGAATATGAGCGAATTGTATTATATCAATAAAACACACATTTGTCAATATACTTGTACGGGTGGTGTTACGCTAGACTGCTGTCTCCTCTAGCAACTTCCCTGCTTTCTTCCGAACGCTTTTTGAGGCATGCCAAGTTTGTATTTCTATCAATGCGCGTGCCTTATCGTAGGAAATCTTTCCCTGAGCATAAAAGTGCACGATCGCTTTCATACAATTTACCGCAACAATCCAATCTACCTCTATCGTCGCAAGTCTCTCGCTCAGCCACGTAACGGCAGAGTTCTGCTGAGCGGAAGTGAGTGGCAATTCGGTAAATAGTTCTGCCAAGTGCCATTGGATAGACGCCTGAGTACTATCACCGTACTCCGAGAGCAGTTTATCGACATACGGTGTCAGCCACTCGGGATGTAGGCGTGCAACCTTCTCAAACGTATCGATGGCGCGCATTCGCACCCAAGCGTCATCAGCCGAAATACACTGGTAGAGTTCTTCAAGCCGTGAGCTATCATGGAGCACTATATCAAGTACTTCGCTAGCTCTTCCTAGCGAATTTGCATGACCGCCGACGGCGAGAATGTCGTGAAATGACCTCATTTATTTATCTTTGGCGAGCGTCATTCCGAGGTCTTTTGTCCACAGCGCCGCATCGACAATGTACCAAACACCCAAACCACCAAGAGTAATGAGTTTTAAGATACCGAACCCGATGTCACCCTTGTAAAACCTATCGGCACCAAGCCAGCCAAAGCTCCAGCTAACAACCATCCCGATGAGTAAGTAAATTTGCTGTTTTGTCATACTAATCTCCCCTGGAGCAGTTACGCTTGCAGTAGCAAGCGAACTATCATTTCTTTGCTTCATGTAACCCCGGTTATTTTACTATGTTTATGTCTATTCACCACTATATACCATCGTGTGTGGAAAAAGTAGTTGCAAAAAGCATAAGCATGCTATATAATCGCCTCATTGTTTGTACACACAAGCAGGTGGAAAAAATAAAAACGAGGAAAAATATGCGTAGAATAGGATTATTCGCACTACTTGTAGCTGTTGTTGGGTTTCTATTTTGGAATCTATCAATTATACCAAAGACAAGCGCCGCACCAATCGTGTGTAGCGGTAGATCATATATGGTTCGCACTACCGATGGCGTGAACGGCAAACCATACTCACAGTTATATGAGCTAATAGATAATGGCTCTACTATCGACCTTAACACTATCTTGAATAGTCCTGATGGTCTGACGCTAGGCGGCCAGAACACTAAAGATGAAACGGTATTCCCAAATGGCTTCGCTCTCAACGCGCTTGCCTACAATCCGGTAGATGGCTATGTCTACGCTGCACACATCGACACAAGTGGAGCGAGCCCAAGTAACGACATTTATCGTATTCATGCTGATGGACATCTAGAACTTGCCGCGACAGTCAACTTTACGACTAACAGTAACCTTAAGGGCGCAGCTTTTAGCCCTAGTGGCGTGTACTACGGCTTTAGTAACGTAGGTCCTAATACGTATATGTACTCTGTCTCAGGGCTTGATGCAGCACCTAGCACACCAGCTACCGTTTCTGGCGAGCTACAGTTATCTCAATACGTCCAGATGGGCGATGTATTCTACGATCACACAAACAGCACACTCTATGCGATGGATAATGATACTGCTCGGCTTTATACTGTTAATTCCACGACTGGCGTTACGACAGCAGTCGCCGGCAGCGTCTCTCTTGGTAGCGGCGTTAGCCTCGGAGTCAACGGTATCGGTAGCATGTTCAGTACAGTCAATGGGCAGCTGATGGCATACATCAACAACGATGCTAGCGGTACCGTTGGCATACTGGTATCTGTCAACAAAACAACTAACCAACTAACGCTTATCAAAAATGGTCCAACCACATTTAATAGCGATGGCACATCATGTGTTCCGGTGAACAACCGAATCGATACCATCAAGTCTGCAACCTCGGTAAATGCTGTTAATAGCACAACGTTTGATGTTCAGTACTCGATTGGCGTTAAAAATACTAGTGGAGTAGCCGACCCCAACATTCAGCTAGTTGATAATTTATCGCAAACATTTGCATCAGGTGCACCAACGATTACGGTACCTAGCCTATCGGTGGTCGCCGGAACGTGTACGAAAAATAATGCGTACAACGGCACATCCGACATACGTTTACTGAGTGGTTCTGATACTCTCAACGCCGGAGCAAGCTGTACTTTATCACTAACAGTGCGCCTGGTATATGGATCAGTTGGTGCCGTGCCTTCTGCACAACAACTCAATACTGTACTGGCAAGTACTACCGCTACTGGTCCAAATGACGGCCATACTTACTCCGGCTCAAATCCTGTTGAACCGTTTAACGCACTTGCAACAGATACCTCCACAGATGGAGCAAACTACCCGGGTACACCAAATACGGATACACCGACACCAACACCTGTTTTACTCGCATACTATGTTGTCGATGTTGTTAAAACTGTTGGTAGCGTAACTACTGTCAACGATGTCACCTACTCAATACCGTATACGCTTGTAATTGGTAATAGCGCCGGTGTTACTCTACCGAATGTTCAAGTCTCAGATAATCTAAGCAACACATTTGCAAACGGTGCACCGGTAATAGAGGTAACCAGTAAATCAATTAAAAGCGGTCCGTGTACTATTAATAACTCGTTTAATGGAACCTCAGTTTTCGGATTGCTCAGTGGAACTGACTCACTTACAAGCGGTCAGAGCTGTACAGTTTCCCTAGTAGTGAAAGTAACCTATCCAAGTCGTGAAAGTGTGCCTCAGACAGACCAAAACAATATCGCCTACGCCAGCTCTGTAGCAACTGGCCCGAATGCCGGCTACACCTATGGAGTATCAGGACCACAGCAGCCCGCAAACGCACTTACCTTCGATAGCTCCACTGACGCTACTGCCCTACCATCAAGTGCACACGGTGACACTAGTAGCCCAACCCCCGTTAGATTTAGCCTTGCTCAAACAGGTATAAGCAGCTTCCAGGTATTGCTGCTGGGTGCAGCTATCCTCGTGGTTGGAGCTGGTATTACCCAATTCGCTCACCTACGTCGCTTCGTCGCACGAATCTAGAAAGGAGTCCCATGAGCTTACGCCGACTAAAAACACGCACACCGCATGTTAGTCGGCGTATTCTTGTTCTTGGTGCACTACTGGTCGGTGTCGGTATATATGGCATCACGCTAAGCGTCGCACCGTTTGCGCTTCCCATCGATTCTGCATCAGTTGAAGCTGCACTCCAAAAAGATCCCTCCATCGGCGAAAACCGCCTGTATATAGCAAAGATTGGAGTAAATGTGCCGATTAACGAGGTTGTTGGAGGCAACGATACCAAAGCGCTGCTTGATGGTGCAGCACATCGTGCACCTGAAAGTGGCAATCCAAAAGACGGAGGTAATTTTGTACTAGCTGCACATCGCTTTACATTCGGCATTACCCCTCGTAATGTTGTGCAACAATCCCCTTTTCTCCATATCGAAAAGCTAACTACTGGCGACGACATCTATGTTGACTGGGCAGGAAAACGATACACGTACAAGGTTCGTAGTACGGCGACCGTCGCTCCAACCCAAACCGAGATCGAACAGCGCACAATAGACCCGATATTAACGATGTATTCTTGCGGCCTGGCTGGTGAAAACGATAGACGTCTGGTCGTCATTGCTGTCCTCGCACACTAGTAATGTTCGTCGCTACTTCGCATAATACGCTATAATGAAAGCACAATCATGGAGAGGTGTCTGAGTGGTTGAAGGTGCCGCTCTCGAAAAGCGGTGTGTGGCTAAAACTGCACCGGGAGTTCGAATCTCCCCCTCTCCGCCAAGAAAATTGACCAGGCTTTAGTCGGGTCAATTTTCTTTTGCTGAATGGTGTGACGAGAACTCGGAGTTCGAATTCTGTCACAATCTATTTGATTTGACAGAATTTAGCGCATGATGGAACTAGAATAGTTCTATCATGCAGACGTTCATCTCCCCCTCTCCGCCAAAACAGTCGCTGCGACTACTTTCTTATTGATACCTGGCTAGCCTTATTGTCGCGCTTTTCTGGAGCTGCATCATAATCGGGCGTTTCGTCGAGAGACAACTCGTAGTATTGGCTAACCGTGACTTCGCCTGTTGTTGCAAATGTTACCTGCTGCACGCCCACCGGTCGGCCATCGCGGAAGGTAATCAGCGTATCGCCTGCATCACGTCGTAGCCCGCCGAACGCCGAGAATGAATAGACGGCACCGCCTGAACTTGCATTAGTAACCGTATAACCGTTCATGCCATTTTGGCCTTCGACTTTTGTGGGTGGAATAGCTCGATGCAAGTGACCCCCCACCACCAAATCAGCACATCCTTGCTCAAGTACACTATGCGCCATAGATGCGGAGTGCACCACAACTAATCCTATACGTTTGTCCGATTCACACGCGATAGACGTTACCATATCGCTTGTTTCAGCATACGTCGCTTCCCCATCGACGACATCACCGGTGTAATCGCTCTGCCTTGGGTCATCGATAAGAATCGTTTGAATACCTTCAATTTCCTGTACGGTATCGCTGGATGTATGTGCACCGCGATGTTTCCAGTATTCTTCGACCATTCCTCCCGAATCATGGTTTCCGCTAATCGCAATTCGTACAAATTGACTGCTCGGAAATTGCGAGTTAAGTGATCGAAGACTGAACTCCTCCCACTCTTGCCCCGATGAGGTGTCATCACCGGCATCAATCAGTATGGTTGCGCCAGCCACGTCAGCAAGCGCTCGATGAACAGGATCCATACCAATGTTATCGTGTCGATCACTGACGACAATAGCCACTTTTTCGCCTTCTCGAGGTTGATGGAGCTGATTGCGAATTGCCTCTACGCGCTCCTTAAAGGAATCATACAACTCAGTTGACTGAACGTATGAGTCAATTGCACCATTGACAAGCTCACGCATTGCACCAGAGGCTGCGTTCTTACTCACCTCGATTCCTGATAGTTCATCATACTTTGCCGATTCTGGTACAAGTACAGTAAGGGGCGTCCAGGCGTCCGTATTTGCTGGGGGTGATATCTGCTGCGTGCTCGCAGAGACGGTACTGCTTAACAATACTGCACCCACCAAGCCCATGGAAATAGCTGGCAAACGAGTTTCTGAAAGTTCCTTTCGTCGATGTTTGCCCAATAAAACATATGTACCCAGTGGAAGCATCCCAACCGCCAAGCCTGCGATTCCGGCAGTAAGTGCCTGGTCTATTACCACATCGTGTATCTTTTTTACTTCACCACTTGGCTGTGCGGCCACTGAACCATATATCCGCGCAATGTTACCGATATTTTTTCCCGCCGTATCAGAAGGAGGTATCGCTGGATTACCAACATCAAGATTCACACCGAGAGAAAATGGCAATGGCTGGGGCTTTCTGACATCAGGTAGCCATCCATTGCGAGCAGTGATATATCCGTCGAATGTTGGTGTCACTTCAACTTTTGTCGCCGCAATCTCGACTTGTTCAGAGTTATGAGTAAACACTCCAAGCGCTGCCGGTACACCAAGCGCAATCCCTGCCCCGACAATCCCAAGTGCGCGTCGTATTTTTTGGCGCGACAGTACTACATCTGGTGTTGGGATACGTTCTGACATTACGGTTTATTATACCAAACAATATTTTATAGTGAAGTAAAGATGCTACACTGGAATGTATGGACGAACCTAGTATCTTTACCAAAATCATCAACGGCGATATCCCGTGCCACAAAGTGTACGAAGATGACAAAACCTTGGCGTTTCTCGACATCTACCCAGCGGCCGAGGGTCATACGCTAGTTATTCCTAAACGCCAGGTAGAATTTGTATGGGATTTGAATGATGAAGATTACACCGCAGTCATGGAAACGACCAAAAAAGTCGCCCGCCACATGCGAGAGGTAACAGGGAAAAAATATGTTGGTGTGAAAGTCATCGGTACTGATGTGCCCCACGCCCATGTGCAACTTATCCCGTTCAACGAATCGTCAGAGATGTTCAACCCTCAGCGGACTGATGTCGAGCCCGACCACGCTGCACTCGCCACAGTAGCTAAAAAGCTGTATTTCGAATGATAAAAATTGTTGCAATCGGGAAAAAACACGAAGATTGGGTGCGAAGTGGCATCGAGCGCTATGAGAAGCGCCTGAAAGCCCCGTGGAACGCGGAGTGGATACTCATGTCACATTCATCACTGGAAGGCATCAGCGCACGCAAGGAAGAGTCTCAGCGCATACTTTCGAAACTAACCTTGGATGATTACGTGATTTTGTTGGATGAGGCTGGCGATACACGTACCTCTCCCCAGCTTTGCGCACTGCTCGAACAGCAATTCATCACTAGTAAATCAGTTGTATGCGTCATCGGTGGTGCCTATGGCGTAAGCCAAGAGCTAACGACACGCGCGAATTACGTATGGTCACTTTCACCCCTGGTGTTCCCCCATCAATTAGTGCGACTTATACTTATAGAACAACTCTATCGCTGCCAATCTGTTGCCAGCGGTGGCAAGTACCACCATGAGTAGCATTGTAATAATAAACTTGACATTTTACAAAGCTTATGCTAATATGATAGTAGTAGCCTAACAAAAATAAACATGCTATCAAATACCACTACCACCACCGTTTCTATTCTCATCACGTTTGCGACGCTACTTGGCGTTACCCTGCACGAAAGCAAGCTTGATAAACTGACTTCTGCAGCACTCGGTACGACAGCCTTGGCTGTATCGCACGAAGCTGGTCAAATACGTAATGATGCGCATACGCATGTCGAACGCGTCTCTGTGCAAACTGCCTTTAATAACCAGACTCCCACCAACCGTCTAAAGTACGGCGAGATGAAACAGCATCTTCTCCAGCAAAATGTGCCGCGAGGTCATCACGCGTTCGATAACTATCTACTTCCTATTATAGGCTAGTGAATCACTTCGAGTTCTTGCCGCAGGCGCTCAATGAGTGCCTTTTTTTCTTCGAGATCTCGTTTTGTTTCTTCGACAAGATGACTTGGCGCTTTTTCTACATAATTAGGATTGGAAAGACGCGCCTCCAACGCCTCGACAGCTTTATAGGTTTCAGCAATTCGAACCTCGAGATTTGTTTCGTGTTCTTCGAGTGTTTTTGCATCAATATCGAGCCAAGCATCACGGTCGCTCACCGCTACACGCAAACCCTTTGACTGCTCTACAGCCTCAACAGACGCTACCTTCGCCAGCTGGATAATGAGCGCCGCATTCTCTAATGCTGTTGTGTCGTTGGTACGAACAAGCAGCGGATGGCGATCATTACGAGGCAGTTCGCTCATGACAAATCGAACTTCGCTAACGAGGTTTTTGAGACTATCAAACGATGCAGCTTGAGTATCATCAAACGAGACAGCTTGTGGCCAGGATGCGTTTATGACTAAGTCACCTTGCTCGTACCATGGCAGTGTTTGCCAAATCGTCTCTGTTACAAACGGCGCAAATGGATGCGCTATTCGCAGACTGGTGTCGAGCGCCCATGCCAGCACATCGTTATTGACTTGCTGCTTGCTTGCCTCGATATACCAGTCGGCAAGCGTGCTCCAAATGCTGTGATATACCACTTCTGCCGCCTCTGAAAAACGATAGTTTTCGACGTGTTTTGCAACCTGTTCACTTGCACTGAGTAGTTCGCGAATTATCCAGTGATCGGCACCACTCGTAGGTTTTGGCGCCACCAAGCTGTAGTCCGCTGGCAACTTGCCTTCGATAAATCGTGCCATATTCCACAATTTGTTGGCAAAATTACGCCCTGCTACCACTTTTGAGATGCTAAATGCCTGGTTTTGGCCCGCAGTGCGACTGGCAATAAGCCCCATGCGAAGCGCATCAGAACCATATTCGGCGAGTGCCTCCATTGGATTAATAACATTCCCCCTGCTTTTGCTCATCTTCTGGCCATGCTCATCAAGTACAAGCCCGTGGAGGTAAACAGTTGTAAAGGGTACCTTCCCTGTCATCGTAAGCCCGAGCATGATCATTCGGCTCACCCAAGGATAGAGGATATCGTGACCCGTTTCCATGACACTCGTTGGGTAAAAACGAGCAAGTTCGCCGCCATCGAGATAATCAGTAGTAATAAATGGCCATTGACCACTTGAGAACCAGGTGTCAAAGGTGTCTTCTTCGCGACGATACGTTTTACCATCAACTTCGATTGTTGCTTCATCTACTCGTGTGTCGAAAATCCAATCATCGGGGTTATGCACATTTTGAAACGCCGGAATCGGGATTCCCCATGGAATTTGACGGCTAAGGTTCCAGTCTTTAATATTTTTGAGGTACTGAACCAACAACTTCCCTTTTGATTCGGGTACGAACTGAATTTCCCCGGCTTCAATAACGCGGATGGCTTCGTCTGCAAGACTGCGCATCCGAATAAACCACTGGTCTTTAAGCATTGGTTCGATCACGCTGCCACATTTGTAGCAATGACCAACAGCATGCTCCATTTCTGATGTACCGCGCATGAATTCTCCAGCTTCTAGCGCGGCGAGGACACGTTTGCGGGCATCAACCGTAGATACGCCTGCAAATTGCGGGGGAACATTGATCATAGTGCCGTCAAAATCGATAACTCGCAGCATTTCTAAGTTGTGACGCAACCCTATTTCGTAATCATTTGGATCATGCGCTGGTGTAATCTTAACCGCGCCGGTGCCATAGGTAGGGTCAACGTACTCATCGGCGATAATCGGAATTTCTCGTTCTACCAGAGGTAGAAGCACCTTAGTACCAATCAAATGTTTGTAGCGCTCGTCTTCTGGGTGCACCGCCACTGCTACGTCACCGAGCATGGTTTCGGGCCTAGTTGTTGCCACCACAATTTCATCGATTTTATCGAGGGTTGGGTAAGCAATCTTCCACAGACTTCCCTTTTCATTTTTGTGCTCCACCTCAATATCGGCGAAGCTTGTTTGGTGCGTGGTACAATAATTAACAATGCGCTCACCTCTGTATATAAGATCTTTATCCCACAATTTTTTGAAGGTTTTGTAGGTAGTATCAATTACTGTTTCATCGAGCGTAAAAACAAGCTTTGACCAATCGGCACTAACGCCAAGCGCTCGGAGCTGAAGTTCCATGTTTCCACGCTGTTCATCAACAAAGTTCCATACTTGGCTATAGAGCTGCTCGCGCGAGAATTCAAAGCGACTTTGAGCTTTTTTTTGCAGTTCGCGCTCGTAGACTACCCACGTTTCGAATCCAGCGTGATCGGCACCAGGAATGTAGATAGTGTCCCTTCCCTGCATGCGATGATAACGGATGAGAATGTCCTCGATAACTGCCATCAACGCGTGGCCGATATGCAAATTGCCATTGGCATTCGGAGGTGGCATGATGATGCTATACGGTTCACCCTCCCCTGTTGGTTCGAACGCATGGCTTGTTTCCCATAACGCATAGATGTTTGGCTCGTATTGGTTCGGTGTGTACGTTTTTGGTAGGTTCATCTGCTAGAGTAATTCCAATTACTTTTCACGTGAAGACAGCACAAGCGACCTAGAGTTTTCTTGTGAAAACCCTCACTATTTCTGGTTCCACGTGTTTGTTCTACCTGTTAGTATATCACAAATCGAGGTATACTAGAAGCTAATGATTAGGCAAATAACAAATCAAAAAGAGTGGGATAAAGCAATTCTCGAACAAAAAGGCCACCCCTTGCAATTATGGGGGTGGGGAGCGCTAAAGAGTGCCCACAACTGGCGCGCAGAACGCATGCTAGTGGAAAAAGAGGGAAAGATTGTTGGGGGCGCTCAAATACTCATACGACCACTCCCAAAACCATTCAACGCGCTAGCCTACGTGCCACGAGGCCCATTTGGTGATAGCGCTGAGGTACTACGTGAACTACCCCTGTATGTAAAGAAAAAGTATGTACCAACCCATCTGGTCATTGAGCCAAACAGTGAAACACCTATCTCTGCTAAGGGCTGGCGGAGGAGTGGCAACAATATTCTACTGGCACGCACGATTACCCTCGATTTGCACAAATCAGAAGCCGATTTGCAAGCAGCGATGACGAAAAAAACCCGACAGTATATCCGTAAATCTACCTCTGATGGAGTTGTCGTGAAACGGCTTGGTGTGGATGCTATCGATGATTGCTTAACAGTGTATAAACAGACCGCACAACGAGCGCACTTTGCCATACACGATGACGACTATTATCGAGATCTTCATACTGAAATGGGGGAAAGCTCAATTATATTTGGGGCCTACGAAGGTGACGAACTACTAGCATTTGTATGGCTAGTAGCAACAAACGAGGTGGCATTTGAACTATACGGAGGCGTGACAGATAGGGGTCAGGAGCTGCGCGCTAACTACGCACTCAAATGGCACGCGATTACAAAATGCCAACAGTGGGGAATAGCCAATTATGATATGAACGGCCTCTTAAACGACGGCGTCAGCACATTCAAACAAAGCTTTGCGAGTCATGAAACAAATCTTGCTGGAACCTATGACTATCCACTTTCACCACTGTATTCAGTATGGACAAAGACACTACCAGCTGCAAAGAAAATTATTCGCAGCCTACGGCGACGTTAATTCGCCCATGTCGTTTCGCGCATTGAAAGACTCGGCACAACTTCTAAAGAATAGGGGTCGCTTGGAGCGTTTGCTTTGGCATAGTAGTAGCCAAGTGTGGCAATCATCGCGCCATTATCCGTACAGAGTTGCATCGGTGCATATTCGATAGGGAGGGGGAGTCGTCCAGAGAGCTGACGGCGAAGTTCTTGATTGGCAGCCACACCACCAGCGATGACGACTGATTGCGGCTGAAATTCATTGTAAGCAGCTGCGGCAGCGTCCACAAGTGTTTTCACGGCTGTGTACTGGAAACTCGCTGCAAAGTTAGCCTTTTGGACATCGTTTAAACGTGCTGCAAGCTTGTAGGAGGGAAATGTGTGGTCTACGCCCACTTCGCGCTGTACGGCTCGTAGAACGGCTGTCTTAAGTCCAGAGAAGCTAAAGTCGTATGGGCTCGATAGTCTAGCCTTTGGTAGTGCATAGGCATACGGATCGCCATCAAGAGCCGCTGCTGCTATCGACGGGCCTCCAGGGTAGGAAAGTCCCAGTATCCGCGCTACCTTGTCAAACGCCTCGCCAACAGCATCGTCGTATGTTTGTCCCAACAGTGTATAGTCGCCATGGTTCGTAAACATAATCAACTGCGAGTGCAGGCCACTCACCGCCAAAGCGAGCATCGGGAATGTCGGCACATGCGCTGGCAACTGATACTGCAATTTAGCCTGTTGTGCGGTAATAAAATTGGCATAGACGTGGCCTTCGACATGATGCACAGCGTATAACGGCTTATTTTTCAGAATCGCTAACGTGCGAGCAGCAAGTACCCCAACAAGTAACGAGCCGATAAGGCCAGGTGCGTAGGCGACCGCAATCGCTTCAATGTCGTCCCAGGTACAGTTTGCCGTTGCTAATGCCGAACGAATGACAGGATTGATCACCTCAATGTGACTGCGGGCTGCAACTTCTGGTACAACACCGCCAAACTCGGCATGGATATCGACCTGTGACTGTACAACATTTGAAAGCACCCGTACGCCGTCTTCAACAACAGCGGCGGCAGTTTCATCGCAACTACTTTCAATTCCCAAGATTTTCATCTGTTACAAGTATATCATTTTTGGCCTCAAGCTGATAAAATTGTATGTATATGAATCGTGACATAACGAAGCGATGGAGGGCAAAGGCAGTAGCCATCAGGCAGGGGCACCCGTCTCGCTCACTCCGCCTTATCGCCGTATCAGGCGACTATGGCGCATCGACCACTGCATTATTGCTAGGTGAAGTTCTCAACGAAGCTCGTTGGCCAACCACTGTGCTTACACCAATTGAGTGTAATAGCGAGGGAAATGTTATTTCTACTCACTATGACCAATCAATTGCGGCATTCCAGCGACAACTAGCCACTGCTCGAAAAAATGGTATGCGAGCAGTCGTGTTTGTCCTCACCGACAAGCTTGCCAACAAGCATCTACTCGAAACTCTCTCGATTGACATGACAGTTCTTACGAGCACAAGCGATGCTAGTGATGTATTGCTCGCACAGCCCGTCGAGTACTTGGTGGTGCCAAGCGATTTCGATCTAGGCCAAGTCGGCGTGCCGACGCATCAAGCTATCAGCTATGGGACCAATGTTTTGGCGGACGCCAGGATAAAATCATCAAAGTTATTCAAAAAAGGTACCGAAATCGAACTGGTCGTTGATCACCAGACGACACTGTCGCTTGCAACGTACCTTGTTGGAATGGCCAACATCAAAAATGTTGCCGCAGCCGTAGCGGCGGCCTATGTACTCGGCATCGATACCGACGTGTTCGAAGAAGGCATTGCACGATTAGAAAGTGTACGAGGTAATTTCATGCCAATCGATACAAACAGGCCATTTGATGCAGCAGTTGACAGCGCCCAGTATGATTCATCATATGAATTAGCGCTTGAAACAGCTAAACAGCTTGCTAAACGCCGCTTAGTGGTTGCCTGCGATGAAACGGTTTCACGAACAGGAAAGAAACTAGCACTCGAACATGCCGATAGAGTCATCGTTGTTGGCACCGACAAAGATGAAGTCAGTGGTATTACGGCTGCAGAAAATGCCCAGTCGGCTGCAATGGTAGCGATGCGTGCTGCAAAAAAAGACGACTATGTACTTTTTTTGGGTACAACCTACGGTCATGCCGATGGAGAAACAACCTATGCTCATCGGCTCGTTGAGCGGATAACTGACTAATGAGCACGCTGAGAAAAGTTGTAAAGAAAGTAATCCCTACCTCTGTTTTTCGACATGTTGAGCCAACAGGCCATATGATAGAGGCCGCGGTAGTAAGTGCCGCTCACGGTATGCCAGCGCGAAAGATGCGTGTGATTGGTGTCACTGGTACGAATGGAAAAACGACAACGTGCTTCATGATACATCGTATGCTCACAGAGGCAGGCTATAACGTTGCTTTAATGACAACAGTTGCATACGGTGTTGGCAATGACATTACTCCACAAGTTGCCCACATGACTACAGTATCCGCGCCACTTCTCAATAAACGAATGCGGGAGTTTAAGCGAAAGGGCGCCGAATGGCTTGTCCTTGAAGTTACCAGCCATGCGTTAGCGCAACATCGCACATGGGGAGTGCCATTCGAGATCGCCGTCCTTACCAACATTACACACGAACACCTTGATTACCACGGAACATTCAAGCGCTACCTCCACGCCAAACGACGCTTATTTACGCTCGCTGCCCGACACCATAGCGGGTTTGGAGTCATTAATGCAGACGATCCGAACGCTGAAAACTTCGAACATGCCATCCCTCGCTGCATAACATACGGGCTCGCACACGGTGACTTGCACGCAAAAGATATTGAACTCGGTCCGAATGGCAGTCGATACGTAGCAGAGGTTGGGGGAGACAGCTACGTTATGCATTGCAATATCCCTGGGGAATTTAATATTTCAAATAGTTTGGCTGCACTTGCTGTCGGCCGTCATCTGGGGCTTACGAAGCGCCAGATTGAGCAAGGCATTGCCGCGTTAAAAAACGTGAAAGGACGCATGGATACGCTGCAACTAGGCCAAGATTTTAGTGTGATTATTGATTTTGCTCATACGCCGGATAGCTTTGAACGGCTACTTCGCGATGTCAGAAAGAGCACCAAAGGCAAGCTTGTAGCAGTCTTTGGGAGCGCCGGTCGCCGCGACGAAGCCAAGCGAGCTATTCAGGGAGAAATCGCAGGAAGGTATTGCGATGAAGTCGTGCTTACCGAGGAAGACGACCGTGATACTGATGGCAACAAAATTCTTGGCCAAATTGCATCAGGAGCAGAGAAGTCGGGCAAAGTTCGCGAAAAAGATCTTTTTTTGGTACTTGATAGGCCAAGCGCTATCAAATTCGCCATTTCTCGAGTAAAAACCAAGAACGACACTGTGATATTTCTTGGTAAAGGCCACGAGAAAACCATCGAACGCGCTGACGGCGAGCATCCGTGGAACGAAGCCGAAGAAGTCAAAAAAGCTATCCAAGCGTGAGCGTCGTGCAGCGGATATATCCGCCACCTTTAGCGAGCTCGTGAATTTCTGGTGTTAGCACCTCAAAACCTCGTCGCTCAAGCTCGGCTTGCAGCAAAGGCGCATGCGCGCTCATCACAACCGCGCTGCCCGTCGAAACAAGATTACACGCAAAGGCTTCTTTTGCTTCATGTTCAGAAACAATAATTGTTTCAATGTCATTACGTGATGCTAAAATAGTCTGACTTTCTGGTGTAAATGCTTCTGGGCAATAGGCAATAACGCCCTTCGTAGTTGGCGTTGGTGGTTTGATGATAGAAAGTGCGAGGTCGATATCGTAATAAAAGCTATCTGGCCAACCCGAATGCGCATTAATCACTGGATTACCCTCTGCATCGAGCTGCGGTATGGTCTGGAGTTGTATACGCTCATATCCAAGAATGTCAGCCGCGAACGCTTGTGCTTCGCTATCAGCACGATAGCCGCTCCCACAGAATAGCAGGTTTCCACAGGCAAGCGCATCACCCTGGCCGCTGAACTTTAATCCATCAGGCACAGTAATTACCTCTATCCCCATGGCTTCGAGCTGCGTCTTTGCCCATACTTCCTCTGTTTTACGAGCGTTCGGCAAACGTGCCAGTACCGCTTTTTGGCCACGCACCAGCGCCCAGTTGGCAGTGTAGACGCCATCTTGGCTATCACTAGGAGCGTCAACACGCGTTACGACTACACCAGCTTGCTCAAGTAACCGCTGAATTGCTTGATGCTCTCTCATCGCACCACTCGCGTCAATCGATTCGTTATGATAGTACGGATTGATCTGTTGTTCGTTCGAAAAATAGCGCGCACTCGACATTAGTACATGTGAATTCAACATACTTATCTCCTTAATAATACGATTCGTGTTTGGTCATAAAGTATAGCTTGCGAACAAGTTTTTCAGCGAAGGTATTCCAGATCTTGGCCCGAAGTGGTCTAATAGCAATATTGTACGCACCGACATACTCTGTCACTTCATCATTAAACTGTCGTTTGAACCGCCCAATATTGTAAAATGGGTGCGTTTGATCGTGAACGCTTGCGATCGGTGGCGCACCAGCCAAATCATGCTGCAACGACCCCATTTTTTTGGCCCATTGCATAACATGCCATTGCAGCAGGTGACTCGCACCATAGACTGGCCGCTCACGAACGCTGGCACCATCTTTATACATACTTTTTTTTCCTTGTACCATTGCAAATGCTCCCGCAACCACCCGGTTTTCAAAGTAGGCAAAAAAAAGTTGGCCATTCTTGCCGTAGCGACGATAAAACTCCTTATAGTATTCTGCTGGACGAACAGCAAAGCCGGCACCCATGCCTGTTTCTGATAAGAGTTCATACATGATTTTGCAGTTTTTATCTGTTACATCAACGGCTTTTATCGTTACGCCATCTCGTTCGGCGCGACGTACCGCATGGCGACCTTTTTGGTTCATATGCATCAAAATGTCATTAAGCGACGGCGAGAGGTCTACGAGCACTGTAGCGTAGTTGTATTGCACGGGTGACGTCTTGTGGCCAATGTTGCTCATATCTGTTTGGTAGGGCAGTTCTGGCTCAATTTTGATACTAAAAACACCGTGTTTCTTTGCAAATAGCACAAGCTCTTTTAGTACTTCACGCAATTCTTCTCGTGTTTGCACGCCCGGCCCCTTGGGGATATACCACAGCTTCCCAAACAGCGACACCCGCTTTTCCATCACACCAATTGCTGTGGCACTGGCCATAATGTAGCGAATGCTCCAACCAGCATCGGCCTTTTGCTCCAAGAACTCCTTGCCTTGGAGGATGTTGCCACCGCCAGGATTCGAATTGACGCGCTCGTTCCAATTCTGTAGCTCTTGGTCGGTTGCAAAACGGATAGACATATGCCTATTCTCTCGTAAAATGACAAAATAGGCAATCTTGGCACTCTCACTTGACGAGTGCTAATTTTATGCGCTACAATGGAGGTAGATTAGAAAATAATGGAGGAAACATGAGTTCACCAATAAAGCCGTTAGGCGACCGCGTTGTTGCTGTGCGCGAAGAAGCACAAACAAAGACAGCAAGCGGGCTATATCTACCAGACGCTGCAAAAGAAAAGCCGGTATTGGCGAAAGTAGTTGCCGTAGGCAAAGATGCAAAATTAATCAAAGTCGGTGACACAATTCTGTACAAAGAATATTCAACAACCGAAATTAAGATTGATGGTACAGAATATTTGATTGTTAAAGAAGAAGACGTACTAGGAACATTGTAAATTAACTAACTATACGAAAGGAGTGCTCCAGGGAAAAGAGCAGCCCGAGCAGCTGGCTTTGCCAGTGCCCGGAGCAATGAGAAAAACCGTAGGTTTGTCTCATGAATGGAGCGAAGCGAAATGGCAAAAAAAGTATTTTATGACGATGATGCACGTACACGTGTACTGGGCGGCGCAAAAGCCCTATACGATGCTGTTAAAGTGACCTTTGGGCCAAAAGGCCGCAATGTTGTCATTGCCAAAGGCTACGGTGGCCCAACTGTTACGCATGACGGTGTAACTGTTGCCGAGAGTGTAGACCTACCTGAAAACGATGACGAAACGCTCGGCTACAAGGTTGGAGCAGAGCTTATTAAGCAAGCGGCTAGCAAACTCAACAAAGTAGCTGGTGATGGGACAACAACGGTAACGGTGCTAACGTATAGTATTTTGAAAGAAGCCAATCGCCTCATTGCCGCTGGTCACAACCCGATGGAGCTGAAAAAGGGAATCGAGGCTGCCGGAACAGAGGTTGTGAAGGAATTATCAAAGCTGGCTGAAAGTATCGAAGGCAAGAACGACCGCGTTGCTGAAGTTGCAACTATTAGCGCCGGTGACGAAACTATCGGAAAATTGATTGCCGATGTTATCGCTAAAGTTGGAAAAGATGCAGTAGTGACCGTCGAAGCCGGGCAAGGGCTTGATATGGAAGCTGAAGTTGTTGAAGGCTTTAGCCTTGATAAGGGGTGGGCGAGTCCGTTCTTTGTCACTGATGCCGGTCGGCAAGAGGCTATTTATGACAAGCCGGCAATTGTCATTACTGACAAAAAGATTTCGACGGCCGCTGAACTCTTGCCGCTTATCGAAAAGCTCGCTGCTGCTGGCAAAAAAGACATTGTACTTGTAGCTGATGAGGTAGAGGGTGAAGCACTCAGTATTTTAGTGTTGAACAAACTCAAGGGCGTATTAAACACTGTCGTCGTAAAAGCTCCAAGTTTTGGCGATCGACGAAAAGATGTGATGGCAGATATGGCAGTGCTTGTTGGTGCCCAGGTGATATCAGAAGACCAAGGATTTAATTTCGAGAACGTTGGCCTCGAAGTCGTCGGTACTGCCCGCAAAGTGATTGTCGGTAAGGACGAAACAACCCTCGTTGAAGGTGCAGGGAAGCACGCCGATGTAAAAGCTCGTGTAGAGCAGATTCTATCTCAGGCTGAAAATGCGAACAGCGAATATGACAAAGAGCAGTACGAAAAGCGTGCTGCGGCACTCAGTGGTAAAGTTGCTGTCATCAAAGTGGGCGGCGCGACTGAAACTGAGATTGATGAAAAGAAATTCCGTGTCGATGACGCCGTAGCTGCTACCAAGGCCGCACTAGCCGAAGGTATCGTTGCCGGTGGTGGTGTGACGCTCGTTAATCTTGCAGCAGGTATTAAAGTCGAGGGGAGCGATAGTGTAAGTGCTGGCCGTCAAATCCTAAAAGATGCGCTCAGGCAGCCATTCCTACAAATCACTGCAAACGCTGGCCTTAACAGCGAGGCACTTCTTGCCCAGGTAGAATCAGGCAAGGCAGGTATGGGCGTAAATGTGATGCAACCAGAGAAAGGCTTCATAGACGTGAAAAAAGCGGGCGTTATCGACCCAGCACGTGTCACAAAAGAAGCCGTCCAAAATGCCGTATCAATTGCGAGCACTGCAGCAACAATGGGCGCACTGGTGGTTGAGATCCCTGAAAAGGAGGCCCCGGCGCCAATGGCTGGCATGCCGGGGATGATGTAAGTGTTGTAAAAGTGCTGAAATTGCTCGATACTATCGAGCAATTTTTATTTTTTTTGCTTTTTTAAGTCCTTTTTTGCCTGTTTGCGGCGAACTCTTGGTATGCGCATTGCACGAGCCATCCAACCATATCCACTTACAATCATTGTTGTTAAGCCTCCAAAAATGGTGGCTACCTGCCATGGCTTGATTGAGTCCTTTTGCTTTCCTGCAGGTACCAGTTCATATGAACTTGAAGTTGTACTAGTGTCATAGCTGAAGTCGTACTTTACGCCACGAACAATAGTATCTTGTAATACAGTTTTGGCATGTTCCGGTAGATCCTCGCCCGAGTTATACGCGGACAGAAGCTCATGTGTCGACATGTCTAGTTCTTTCGCTATCCTGTTGATTTTAGCTATTTCCTGTTCTGAAAGCACGGCTTCTGATGCTAACGTATTAACATCCTTTGGTAACTTCAATCCTTCTTCCCTACTAACGTCTTGGAGGGCAGCGAGGCCTGCGTTGGCACGATCCACTGCTAGTTTATGCTGCTCAGGGTCTTTTTTCCCCAGACTTGCGTTATTAAAATCATCACTAACTAAACCGCGTATTACGACCTTTGTAATTTTTCCGCCCTTTTCACCAATATCACGAATAACCGGTCGCAGTGCTGCCGCATCAAGCTCTCTCTCGTTTCCTTGAAGCTTCAACCCCAAACCGAAAGGGTTTTCGGCCATCCGATCCACTGTAGATACAGTTGTTGCGTGATGCTCTACGTTTTTGAGTTTATGAGTTACTAACTCTCCGTATGTCAAGGAGGTGGGGTCTGGTAAGCGTAGCCGAGTACCTGGAATAGTGATGGTACCTTCACTTGTAAGTACATTACCCTCAAAAATTTGCCCTGGGACTTCATTGGGCAAGCTATGAAGTCCATCTCGCATGTCATATTTTACCCTACCAACATCCCATGCTTCGTACCCACCAAACAATATTCCGACAAGGGCACCAGTCGCTAGGGCTTTCCTAGTTATACCCCTAGCTGCTAGGTGCGTGCGCTTGTCTATGGCAAGCGATAGTTCTGCTACGTCATGTGGCATAGGCAATTTAAGTATTCGTTTTGCATGAATATCACTAAGCATTCGCTCAACATCTCTCGGTTTTGTTCCTGCTAGTATCTGAACAGCCTGCGTGTCGTAATCGACACCAGGGGTTACGCCCAGATGATCCGGTATACCTGTGTCGCCAGTCTTAGAAGGATTTTCGTTTTTCGGTGTTTCGTGATGGATGTGGTTACTACTCATATAATCTTATCTAGATATACATTAAATTATCTATCTAATAATAACATATAAATATAATAAAGTCAATACTTGTTTATCGACCCTGGTATCTGTTGAGAGCAAAGGCTAGATTTACTTCTGGTTCTGGCTCAAAAAATCGATTTCTTTGATGATATCAAGAAGTGCTTGGGCGCGGCGTGCTTCGTCGGTGATTGCTTTGGCTGCTTCGTGTGCAGGGGCAATAAGCGTTTTATCGTCGGTGCTTCGTAGAAGCAGTAAGTACGTGTCAAACTTCTCGTCAGCAGGAACATCGAGTTTATCAACAAGCGGACGGAGCTCATTGAGCGCTTCGAGCTTAATAGTGTCAAGTTCGCCACCACCAGTAGAAGCGACCGGTGGAACCATCGGTTCAGGAACAACTGGTTCAGTAACAACTGGCGCTGCAACAACTGCAGGAGCTGGAGGTGCTACTGGTGTAGGCATCGTTGGCGTACTGACATCTTCTGTTGCGTCTGCTTCTTGTGATACGCCTGCCAGCACTTTTGCTAGTTCTTGATCGTCACTAATCGATTGTTGCGGTTTTACGTCGTCCATTTCCCACCCTTGTTACTACTTATGCTTCGTTTGCTAATACTGTATCATAGATAGAAGAGAGTTCGCAAGAGAGAAAGGACCACTATCAGATGCTCGACAATCAAAATTATATTGCCCAAAAAGACACTTTTGATGCATTAGGGCTTGCGCATGATACACCAGCGCAGCTACGACACGATTTCCAGACGACAGCTGTACAGTCGCATGCTGAAATTCGCAATGTCGTCTTCGCAGGAATGGGCGGAAGTGCATTGCAAGCGGAATTCATAAAGGCATGGCCAAAGCTTAGCGTACCATTCATCGTGTGGCGCGATTATGATTTGCCTGATTTCGTTGATCGGCACAGCCTTGTACTGGTCGCCAGTTACTCTGGGAACACCGAAGAAACTCTTTCTTCGCTGGCGGCAGCTCGCGAAAAGGGCGCCATGATTGGCGTGATGGCTGGCGGCGGAAAATTACAAGCCGAGGCTGAACAACACGGTGATTTGTTTACACAAATTCCAAAAGCCGTCCAACCTCGCATGGCCGTGTTTTACGCCTTCCGAATGCTTGTAGAGATGCTCGTTGCCTATGGAGTGATAGAGAAGGGTATCCTTACTGAGCTTGAAACAGCATCCACCCACCTTGAGAATGAAGTAAAAGCATGGAACAAGGAAGTTGAAACCCTACAGAATCCTGCCAAACAGCTTGCCGAAAAACTTGTCGGTCGAACTCCGATATTTTATGCGGCGGCGCATATGAGTGCAGCGGCCTACAAATGGAAAATTGGCGTCAATGAAAACGCCAAAAATACTGCTTGGTATAATCTATACCCCGAATTTAATCATAACGAATTTATGGGCTGGACGTCGCATCCAATTGAAAAACCGTTTGCTGTTGTCGATCTTGTCTCCAACTTTGACCATCCGCGCATTCAGAAGCGGTTTGAAGTCAGCGATCGACTACTTTCTGGCATGCGTCCTCATGCGATCAGCGTGCATGCAAAAGGAGAAACAGCCCTTGAGCAGATGCTCTACCTTGTATTGTTCGGTGATTTCGTAACGATTTACATGGGAATTCTCAACGGCGTCGACCCAAGCCCAGTGGCGTTGATTGAGAAATTTAAAGTCGAACTCGACTAATCTTCCAAAGCCATTTCGTATACAGTAAGTGTTTTTGTGGCCATTTTCTCCCATGAGAAGAATTTATGGCGAGCAAGGCCGCGCTTAATGAGGTCTTTTCGGAGTTTTTCGTCACTTAGTACCATGTCAATTTTTTTGGCCATTTCATCCACATCTAGTGGATCAAAGAAGAGTGCTCCTTCGCCATACACCTCTGGCAGACAAGTCGACGTGCTAGAAAGAACAGGAAGACCAAATCCCATGGCTTCCAACGCACCGAGTCCGAATCCTTCAAATAAGGAAGGAGTGACATACGCAGTGGCTTTCGTATACAAATAATCCCGTTCGCCCTTCATGGCTTTGTTGGTAAAGTGAATATTTTTGTATCCGCGCTCCTGGAACAGTCTTTCATTTGCTTTTACTGCATCGGTCGCCGCATTCACAAATACCAATCCTAAGTCTGGGTGTTTTTTGAGCAATTTTTGATGCGCTTCGGCCAAGCGGACGCAGTTCTTGTAGTCGCTATGATTACCAACATTAATCAAAAAACGCTCAAACGGTACGTCATAGGAAATCTTTTTAAATTGCCCAATATCTGCAGCTTCGTAGGTAACGTGTACTTTATCCGGTGAAATGTCAGCAAAGTTGATCAAGTCTTGCTTGGTATACTCTGTCGGGACAATAATCTGGTCGCTGTCTTTTGCCACCTTTTTAAATACAAATCGTCCGACGAGTTGTTTTGCCTTAAAAACAAAGTAGTTTTTGTCAGAATTATACACTCGTAGAAGCGTAAGGTCGTGAAACGTCGTAACCTTTCTGCCTTTGTACATAACCGGTTCATGCGGGACACAAAAGTGTACTAAATCAGCACCAAGATCATCGAGAAAATTTTTAAAGCACGTTTGCTCAGCAAAAGAATAACTATCGAAATCGGCAAACTGTATAGAAAAGTTTTTCGCATACGGTTTCCAAAAACCCTTATCTTTTGAAGGAATAAGAACCGTATATCGATTATTGGCATCAACTTTCTGAAGATAGTGAAGCAATCGTTCAACATATGTACCCGTTGTGCTATTGATAATACGTGCGTCTATAACTATATGCTTTTTCGACATTATTTTTCGAACCCTAATCGCTGTTCTTCTGTGAGCACGAGCCCTGTTT
This sequence comes from uncultured Candidatus Saccharibacteria bacterium, assembly GCA_964618945.1. Lineage (GTDB taxonomy): Bacteria > Patescibacteriota > Saccharimonadia > Saccharimonadales > Saccharimonadaceae > UBA1020. The sequence goes on along the minus strand of CAZUDH010000005.1, from coordinate 44,136 downwards.
CGCTATGAAGCCTAGCAAGAACACCATCGACAATTTTTTTCGCCACATCCTTACCATAAAGATTACCGACATTTTTCATTGCAGGATTATTCACCGCGCCTTTAATAACCTCACAAATAAACTCTTTGCTGACAGGCGGGGCGGGGACGTTTGCCCCAGCAAAGAACGATTCGCTACGGTCTGAGCCGAATCTGACAGTAACAGATGGTACCCCCACGATATTAGCTTCCTCCTGAAAACCACCCGAATCTGAAACAACAGCGCCAGCTATTCTCATAGCAGCAATCACATCACGGTGATATGCCCAAGCGTGTGAGTATATAAATGTTTTTGGATATTGAACTTGCATTCTTTCAACATCTTCCCGGAAGCCATATTTATCGATAGCATCTTCAGTGCTAAGCAGTGAAAGGAAAAGGACGACGTACCCGTTCGCAACAAGCTCTTCTACAGCCTCCATAATTGCCGTAAATCGATCGCGATTATACAGGTTTTCTCGACGATGAATTGACATCATGATAAATCCACCATGCTTCAAAAGTGGAAATTTGTTAAATACGTCTGACTTTTTCGATTCCTCAATTGCTCGAAACGTTGCATCGGCAATAGTATTTCCAACCACTTCCACCTTTGAGGGTTCAACACCTTCTGCTATGAGCTGATCTTTGTTGATTTCTACCGGAGCAGCACAATATCCTGATGTCGGCTCTGTCATACGAGTGTTCATTTGCTCGGGAAAGGGTTCAATGCTTCCAAGAGAATAGTTTTTGATATCTTTTGTAACCGAAAAGTACTCGTCCCAATTGAACGTACCGTTTTCAATTTTTTTATTGAACTTGTGATAGATTTCTTTTTTGGGTGTCAGCGTTCGTATACCGGCCTCAACATGCACACACGAAACCTTGTGAAGCATTGCTGCAAAGGATATTGCCGATGCAGTTGAGGTGTCTCCATGCACGTAGGGAATCGGAATTTTGCCCCTGTCGAGAAGCACATACAAAATTTCGCTAAAGCGCGTAATCATTTGTGTAGTTTTTTCGGGCCAGTTGCCGTTGATGCCTAAACGAATATCTACTTTGACACCCAGTTCTTGTTCCACTCCACCACTGTAATTAAAGTCATAATGTTGCTCGGTGTGGCACACCAGAACCGTCTCGCCACGTGTAACGAGCTCGTGATAAATCGGCGCTTGCTTGATAATGTCTGGTTTCGTGCCGATCGTTACGATGTGCACATAGCGTGCATCGTTTATTTTATCGAGAATTGCCTGGTCTACGTATGAGGATTGGTGCATGATGCTCCGGTCAATTTAGAAGTTATTACCTCTAATAACTATAGCGTACTGCCGGTAATAATTCAAAAAGCTACTGGTGCTTTTCGTAAGATTTTCGTACGAAGTTTCGTATCTTTACAACGAATAAGGTTTTGTCGAAACGCTTTGCTCGGTTGTGAAGAATGGTTGGTGAAAACCGAATTGTTTCAGCACGCTTTATGGCTTCCACGACATTAGCAACCTCCTGTTTATCAAAGAAGACTCCCGTTTCGCCGTCTGTCACAATATCTCGAGCACCTCCTACGCCGTACGCAATTACTGGCGTACCACCAGCCATAGCCTCGACTGGCGAAATACCAAAATCTTCCTCGGCAGGAAAAATGTAGCCTTTGGCATGTGTGAAGGCATACTCGATCTCAGCCTGATGCTTTGGATCGGGTGAACCCTCGTAGAACATCACAGTAGGGCCAGCCATTGCCTCAAGTTTAGCTCGCTCACTACCAGTTCCAAATACTCGAAGTGGGAATTTCATTTCATTTGCGGCTGCAATCGCGAGGTCCAATCGCTTGTACGGAATATGCCGCGAAAGGGCAACGTAAAAGTCATCGCGTTGTTTGCTTGGGAAAAAGCGTTTTGTGCTAACTGGTGGAAAAATAACCTCTGCGTTTTGCTTATAGTATTTTTTGATACGGTCGCGAACGGTACTCGAATTGGCAATAAAATGATCGACTTTTTGTGCGGCTGCATAATCCGCTCGCCGAAGCGGCGGTACCATCAATGGCATGGCAAGTCGCACTAACCAATTCAGTTTTCCAAAACCAGGGTCGGCTTTATATTCCTTGTAGTGGCTCCAGTAGTAGCGAATTGGCGTATGACAGTAGCAAATATGAATCTGCCCTGGACGGGTTTTTCGCACTTGTTTGGCTTCGGCGCTACTGCTCGAAAGAATGATGTCAAATTCTGATAGGTCGAGCTTTTGAAATGCGTGCACGCGCAGCATTGGAAAAAACTTGTGCAAATTTCGCAAGAATTTCGGCAAGCGCTGCAAATAGGTGGTACGAATATCAAGCCCAGCAAATGCCGGCATTTTTTCGGGATTATAGACACTTGTATAAATTGGGGCGTCAGGAAACGCTTCATGAAAAGCCAAGATTACCATTTCGGCACCGCCCATATTTGTCAACCAGTCGGCAACTATAGCAATTTTAGGTGTAGTTTTGTTCACTTTTCCTAGTATACAGGATTAAGATAGATGGCGACCAACCTCTGGTTGCAACGCTAAAAAGCCAATAGCAGCAGAGGTTCCGGCACAACGACGTGTATGTTCAAGAAGATCCATTAGGTCCTTTCGATCAGCCGCATGAAAGGCAAGTAAATTTCCGATAGCTTCATCTGCTTCAATCGCCACCTTACTCGCATCATGAGCACCCTTTGCTACATCGCCAGCAAATAAATGAGATACTTTCGTATTTATATCCCCACCTATATGAAGTCCGCCAGGTAGTAAGTTTACTAGATTATCTGCGTCAAAAACCATACCGGTTTCTTCGGCGAGCTCGCGCACCGCTGCATCAACTGGAGCTTCTACAGGAACGCCGTCAACGTGCTTTATACCGCCCGCGGGAGCTTCAAGCGACCATACGCCAAGTGCATCAAATGCACCTTCAGCAAGTAGCTGCTTGACGCTACGCTCGTCTTTAGAGTGAGGAGCACGAAATGTCTCCTGTAAAAACAACCAAATACCGCCTTCATTCGAGGCCTCCCATGGTAGTACAAGCGAACCTGCTTTCTGGTCAACAATAAGTTGCGATCGTTCATTGTCACCATCTTGCCATCCAAGCACATCTAAACCCACCATATAGTTTTTGGTGTGGGCGGGCGCACCCATTTCAAACAGATTATATCTGCAAACGCCACGTGCTTCTTCTCCAACAAGCGCCGGTGCATCAGTACGTGGTAAATAGTCTGTTGGATTACGATATGAGCGATTAACGAAATTGTGCTTCAACATCCTACAATTTATAACATACATTTAATAAAAAGTCAATGCTAATGTAAGCGGCGGAGCGATTCGATGGGGTCTTTGCGAGCAGCGCGAAGGGCAGGATAGAGTCCAAAAATGACACCAACTCCAATCGACAATACAGCAGCCGCTAGAAGGATAAACCAACTAAAGCTTGGGTCATACGGCAGGAAGAAGCTGATACCAAAGGCGAACACATATCCGGCTACGTAGCCCAAGACCCCTCCAAGCGTACTGATGATAAGCGCCTCTATCATAAATTGCAGTACAATCATCTGATTTGACGCGCCCACTGCTTTTCGTAGGCCAATCTCTCTGGTTCTCTCGGCGACACTTACGAGCATAATATTCATGATGCCGATACCGCCCACAAGCAGAGAAATCCCAGCAATAGCCGATAGCACAATATTCATCACCCGAAAGAACGTGCTCGATGCTTTAGCAATTTCATCGCCGATAAGTGTCTGGGTATCAATTTGGTTGTCATGATTTTTCTTAATCAGTGCCTGTAAATCATCACGTAATTTTGTGTTTGTAATACCATTTTTGCCACGAACATTGATCTGCTGAATCTGTGCGACGCCATTGTTGAATAGCTTTCCGCTCTTGAAACTAATAAATACTGTCTCGTCATAGTCAACATTGTTGACATTCACTGGCTCTTTTTGCTGCTTTAACACACCTATGACAGTAAAGCTCTGGCCACGAATCGAAAATGTTTTACCCATTGATTGATCGGTACCAAAAAGTTCAAGTGACAAATTATTTCCAAGTACGGCGGTATTGTCGAGTGTGCTGCCGTCAATAAATTGCCCATCCGCAAATTCAAGCGGGGTGATATCGATGAATTCAGGCGTAGTTGCAACTACAGTAACGTGCGTAGAGGTGTGCGCTTTTGAATGGACACTTCCACCAAGAGTCATAATTGGTGCAACTTTATCGACAAGCGCATTTTCGCTTACTAGCGATAGATCGCGTTCAGTGATAGGGCTGGTTGTATATGCCGTTGGGGCCATTGAATTACCTACGTCACCGATGCCAAGGTCGCGCTGAGCTGGGCGGATTACTGCAATATTAGTACCAAGATCTGCCACTTGCTTAGAGATAATGTTCGTTATCCCTGATGAAAGTGCGAGAATCGTTGTAATACTTGCAACGCCTATTGCAACGCCTATCATTGTCAGCAGTGACCGTGACTTTGATCGTTTCAAAGAAGCAACGGCAGTTCGAGTGTGTTCAGCTAGAAGGATTCTCATAGTTATTTTTTCGCCTTCTTTTTCGTTTTCTTAGCAGTTTTTCCAAGCGCACGCTTGCTAGCTGGTGATTTTTTCACGACCTTTAAGTCCTTCGTATCAGTGGCAATTGTGCCGTCAATCATAGTGATTACCCGACTAGCATAGGTGGTAAGGTCTGGATTATGCGTTACCATAATAATCGTGTTGCCTTGTTTGTGGATATCAGAGAGCTCTTCCATAATAATGTGGCTCGATTTACTGTCGAGATTGCCAGTTGGCTCATCTGCCAAAATAATAGAAGGATGTGAAACAAGCGCCCGTGCAATTGCCACCCGCTGGCTCTGGCCGCCACTAAGCTGCCACGGCATGTAATATTCGCGTTCTTGTAAGTGAAACTTCTTTAGCATTTCACTCGCCATCTCTAGGCGCTTTAGGTGGTGTACCCCGTTGTAGGTAAGGGGTAGGGCGACATTTTCGAGCACGTTCATGCGCTCAATCAAATTGAAGTTCTGAAAGACAAAACCGATATGCTGGGCTCGTACCGCCGACTGTTTGGCACTCGAAACACTTTGTACCTCTTTGCCATCCAATAGATATTCACCTGTGGTGGCGCGGTCAAGTAGGCCGATTATGTTTAGCAACGTTGTTTTCCCGCAACCGCTTGGTCCCATGATGGCGATAAACTCGCCTTTTTCTACGGTCAGATCGACGCCATCGAGCGCATAATGTTCGGCATCACCAATACCAAAACGCTTTTTTAGCGCACGAAGCTCAATCACCGGTGGACTCGCAGATTTTGACATTGCTCCTATTATATGGGGCTATCGTGCCTTGACGCAAGCATTATGAGAGGTAAATTGTACAACTGTTATACTATTTTTATATGGAGAGGTGGCCGTGAAGCGAAGGGCTTCTCGCGGTTCTGGCGTAGCAGAACGAGAACAGCCCGAGCGGAAATAGTGAGCATTTGCCTGTGGCAAAGCGCAACGCTGTGGATACGAGGCCACTAAATAAGCTATACTAAACAGATGTGGAGAGGTGGCCGAGTGGCTGGCGGAGGCGAACGAAATCATCTGCGAACTTGTTCGTGAGATGATAAGGAGCCGGAGGAGCGAAGCGATAAGAGCACGCAGCGCTGCGTCATTTTGCGAATAATCTAGGTAATTAAGTTGGTATAATCTATCTAGTGTGGAGAGGTGGCCGAGTGGCTGAAGGCGCACGCTTGGAAAGCGTGTATGCGGTAAAACGTATCGCAGGTTCGAATCCTGTCCTCTCCGCCAGTAGATAATTATTTTAATGGTTGCCGTGCTACAGCGGCGACCATTATTTGTTTAGCTCCGGCGCGTTGTAACGTTTTGGCGCCATGACGAATCGTCGCACCGGTGGTTACGATATCATCAAACAACAAGTAGGGAACCGTTTCATCTGGCAGTTTTTCGGCAACAAATGCGGATGCAGCTTGTGATAGTCGCTGCGTTCTCGTTGCGCCGCGCTGACGTAAAGCATGTGTACGCGAAAGAAGCGGCACGTAACGTAGTGACCGTATTCGGGCAAATTCTTTGGCAATCAGTGCCGTGTGATCGTATCCGCGCTGGCGAATATGCGATGAAACTGTCGGAATAGCCGTCACGATAGTCTCTCGGGGAAGGCGAGGTACAACCATGGCGAGCAGTTCGGCCGCAGCGAGGTACGATGCCTGTTGACGTGAAAATTTATAGCCGTCAATAAGTCGTTTTAATATATCGTCGCGTTCGCCTACACACCATGCGTCAGTGTAGGCGTCTTGGCAAACTGTACAGATGCCCCGCAGTGCCAGCCTCCCACACTCAATACAGCCGCTATATGGTTCATTTGCGATGTCATATTTACAACTATCACAAAGCGTCGCACCGATTTTACCGCATCCATAACAGTGGTGGGGAGCGATCATTGAAATCAGGTTATCGAGCATTGTATTTTTTACGTATCCACCCATGGTTATGTTGATTATACCTCGTAGCTTAGGTATACTGAAAGAGACTATCTGTCAAGCCAAAGAGAAGTGGAGGAATCAATGGCACGTAAGCAAAATGATGATCTTTTGATCGAGGATGAGCTGGCAGCAGCCTTTCTTACCGATGAAGATCTGCAAAACACCGGCTCTGATGTAGCTGTCGGGGCCCCACAGGCTACCAACCAATCTGCAGATGACAACTGGGATGAAGGCGAGGAAGAATTTCCAGGACAACTAGCAGTTGATGTCTACGAAAGCGAGCACCGTCTCGTCGTAAAAGCACGTACCGCGGGGGTCAATAAAGAAGACCTCGATGTCAGCATTTCGGACGGTATCCTAACTATTAGTGGTACCCTCAGTAGCGGTGACGAAACCGATGTACAAAACTGGCACATCCAAGAATGTTACTGGGGCGAATTTAGCCGCACCGTAGCCCTGCCTGTTGCCGTGAAGGAAGATGAGGCCGAGGCTTCATTAAAAGATGGTGTACTTACTATTAGTTTCCCGAAAGTACAGCAAGAACAAGCAAAGAAAATTGCCATCCAATAGCAATCATGGCTTCAACAAAATACGGCTCTTTCACACGAGCCGTATTTTACTTTCCCTAAAACGAAAAGCGGAAGGGTAAACCCTTCCGCTGACATTAAAATCTGTACGACACCGCTATGCGTTGCCGCCAACGAAGCTTCCAATAACCCAGTTTACGACTGCGTAAGCAAGAATTGCAACAACAATACCAACGATTGCATAAAGAATCGTGTTCTTGGCACTCGTTACGGCGCTGCTATCACCACCAGACACTGTGTAACGGATACCGCCGATGATGAGCATAATCACCGCGATTGCACCGATAATGAAAAGCAAGATGTTTGTTATAGTTTGAAACATTCCGCCCTGATCAAACAGGTTGTCAGGAGTGTTGTCGCCACGCGCAGCGTTTGCACCACCTTGGATTCCGATTGCGCCGACGCCCGGAACAACAGCAAAGCTCACCGCAAGTACAAAAGCGGGTACGAGCAGTAGTGCTTTTGATGCGTTTTTAATCGCAGTTTTCATGAATTAATTAATTCCTTTCGTATTGTTATCTTGTTACTGTTATACCAGATTGATTACGGTTTGTTAACCCTTGTTAGAATTTATCAATTATCCAATTGACGATTGCGTAAGCGAGCAATGCAACTATCACGCCAATCACCGCGTAAAGGATCGTGTTCTTTGCCGAGGTGACTTGGCTCGCATCACCACCCGAAAGTACATACCGTAAACCGCCAACTACAATCATGATGACAGCAATAGCTCCCAGTAGGAAAAGAAGGATATTGACAACTTGTTGAATACTACCCTTTAGGGCAGTGTCGCCTTTGGTTCCTTCGCCGCCCGCGGCGTTCACACCATTTTGCACAGACTTAACGGGGTCAACAGCAAGAACCATGGGCGACAACGAACTTGCTGCCATTATTGCCATTACGGTACTCAGAATAAAAAACTTCAATCGATGAATCATATGTCTCCTTTATTAGGTTCTAAATTGTTGTAACACGAAGTTCACGATCGCGTAGGCAAGCAGGGCAATAACAAGCCCAACCACTGCGTACAAAATGGCATTCTTCGCTTTTGTAACCTGCGCCGCATCACCACCTGCCACCGCATATTGAATACCGGCGACAATGATAACAATCACACAGATAGTCCCGAGTACAAACAGAAGCGTTGAGATAATGTTGCGAATCAATACCTGCATCGATGCGCCTGCTTTGTTTTTTTGCTGACATATTTCTGCAGAAGGGTTGAGGTCACATCCTGCTGCGAGCGGATCGATAGCAAAGGCTGGCTGCAAACCGATCGAGCCAGCAAGCCCAATCGTCACACCGATAATTCCTATATATTGTAAAAATTTTTTCATAGCTTATCCTACTCTATTAATTACAAATCCGGTTATAGTAAACGCCATTAGTGTCACGATTATGCCAATGACTGCATATATGATGATATTTTTCGCCTTCGTAATACCATTAGGGTCACCGGCGGAAGTAGCGTACATAATACCGCCAACAATGAGCGCTATGACGGCAGAGATGCCTATCATATAGTACACACCATTGAGCACGCCCTCTAGAACTTTATCTGCCCCAATAGTAGGAACATTCTGTACCGAGGAAGATACACCACCGTTTACCGGAACTTTTGTATCAACGGCCAGCTGAACCAGAATCGATTGTAGGCTCATTTCTTTATTACACTCCCCAAGTAATTAATAATGCCAACAGCAACCATAGCAATCACTAGCCCAATAACGGCATTTAGTATACGTTGTCGGGCAAGCACAATTTCACTCGCTTCACCATAGCTCGTTACGTACTTGAATCCTCCCCACAATATGTATCCCACAGCAATATATGCCACTGCCTGAAAGAGCATATCGAGAAAGTTCATGGCAATGATAATAATAAATGTACTGATCCCCCCAACTTTTGCGGGACTCTTAATATTACAATTGCCATCTGTGAGACCGTTGTACCAAGCGGGAAAGGTGAGGAAGTGCGCGTTGCTGCAAGCGGCATAGACATTTTGAGGCTGCAACACTACCAGGCCTGCGATAAGCAAGTACGCAGCGACAAAATAGCTAGCGAATCGTTTGATCATTTAAATACTCCTCCTGGCACGAGATATTGGATGAAGGCCCACATCAGGGCGTACATCACGATACCTAATACGACGTTATAGATTGTATCCTTGGCTTTGACAATTTTCGCTTGATCATTGCTAGCTGTAGCGTAGATTATGCCCGCATAAATCAGTCCACCGACTGCCGCTACTCCCACACCTGCTGTCAATATATTGATTGCGATTAAAAGGATGCCCCATGCACCGTTCCCTTGAATGCCTTTTTTGGGGTCATTGGTCTGTGCACATTTAATAACAGTAGTCTCTACGCCACCACATTCGCTGGTTGATCCGCCACCGTCTCCACCGCCATCGCCGCCGTCATCTGGCGCAGTGTAGCCTCCGTGACCCTTACATGCGGCGTTGTAGTCTTTGACGTTCATGAGATCGTTGGGGGCGGCATCGTCAATTTTTGCCGTAACTGTCTTTCCATCTTTACATTCAACCTCGGTAGCGGCTGGATCAGCTAAGGCTGTTGGGGCACTCACCCATATAGAGGCCGATAGGGCAAAAAGTATGGCTAGTTTTACTGTTCTGCGAACTGATGTTTGTATTACGTTCATACACTAGTAGAATACGATATTTTTATAGACTTCGCAACACCCCTGGAAACTACCACAACACTACTATAGTTTCCCTTGACTTTTCATCTGTAAAATGGTACAATGCAATTGATATGTGGGAAGGACTCGTACGAGCCCCGCGCGGTAGACTATCGACGCGGAATTTAATAGTGCTGCTCACCACATGCCTGGTGGCTGCTTTCGCACAGCTTACTGTCTTGATTACGCCAGCTCACGCAGCTGATGCGTTTTGGAAAGACGGCTCTATTATCTATGCCGATAACACCTATACCAAATCCATAGCCAAAAAAGATGATGGACTTGGCCTTGCAGATGGGCAGGCGTATTATCTTTATACTGAACCAATTCCTGGTACAACTGCTAGCAAAGCGTTTGTTATCTACTTTTCATCAGGGACAAGCCCCCCGGAAACTGCAACCGAAGGCACCTACAAGACCTTTGTGACGAGCAATGGCACCTACACCCAAGGAAGTGCCGGAAAAACACTTACAATCGAGCCGTCCAAGGCCGGTGACAGTGGCGAACCATTAAAAGAAGGCGAATTAAACAGTTGTAGTATTCAAGGCGGACTAGGCTGGATTATCTGCCCAGTTTCGCGCTGGATTGCCAACACTATGGATTATGTCTATGATGTTATTTCTGACTTTTTGAAGGTGCAGCCGCTCCAATCGACCCAAACTGGTACACTGTACGCCGCCTGGGACATCGCGCGCAACATCGCCAACATCAGCTTTATTATCGGCTTTTTAGTTATCATTTACGCGCAGATTACCGGTGGTATGCTGACGAATTACACTATAAAAAAGTTGATGCCGCGGGTAATTATTGTTGCCATCCTCATCAATATTTCCTACTGGATCTGTGCCGTCGCCGTCGATTTATCTAATATTCTTGGTTACTCGGTACAAGATATGTTCACCTCGATACGTGACAGCATTACGACCACCCCGATGGAACCCATAACCTGGACAAATGTGACAGAAATCCTGTTAACCGGTGGCACAGCTACCGTCGCGGGCATTGCCGGGTATGCGGCATTCATTACAGCCACTGGCGGAACAATTGCTAGTGCTATCTATCTACTACTGATGGTGATGGTGAGCGTTATCTTTGCAGCGCTAGTCGCACTGGTTATCTTGGCTATGCGACAGGCTTTAATTACAGTTCTTATCATTACTGCTCCACTGGCATTTGTTCTTTATTTGCTACCAAATACCGAAAAATGGTTCGAAAAGTGGCGTGAAGGTTTTGCGACGATGATGTTTATGTTCCCGATTTTCTCGGTAATATTCGGCGGATCACAGCTAGCTGGAACGGTTATTATCCAAAATGCCAAGTCGCCAGCGGTGGCAATCTTGGGGCTCGCTGTGCAAGTTGCACCGCTCGTTGTTACGCCAATGATAGTCAAATTCAGCGGCTCACTACTTGGTCGCTTGGCGGGCATGGTCAACAACTCACGTAAAGGATTGTTTGATCGTACAAAAAATTCACTGAAAGATCGCGCCGATTACCACGCCGCACGCGGCCGCTCCAATGCGGCTGATCGTATCGAAAAATATGGCAAGCGAAAACGCGACATGTTCCGCCCAACAACAGCTGCCTATCGCCATGCTCGCGCCAAGCAAAAACGCGAAGACTGGAAAAAGAACTACGAAGAACGCACCGCACAACTTATTCATGCGGATGAAAAATACCAGCGTGGACGACGTGAATCATACAATCCAAAAAGCGAAGAGTTTGGCAAGCGCCAAGAACTCGATACCTACAAACGTACTACTGATGCAATGCACAAAAAAATCGAGGCGCATCATGAAAAGCACTGGAACGAACGCATGGAAATCGGTAATAAAAGCTTTGATCAGGAAACGTTTGATAGGGAAGTCGAAACCCGCAAACTTACAGACCAAGCCGAGCTTGCGAAGAATCGTATGGAAACGGCGTATGTTGAAATTAAGGCTGGCAAAGATCCGTTCGCCGAGAGAGGGCTTGCCGCCTCAAACCAGAGAGCTTTGCAAAATCAAATTGATGCAATTCAAACTACTGCCAAGCAAATCTCAGTAGAGGCTCTGCGTAAGCAAAACGCTGAAGTTAAGATCCAGGAGAATCTTGCAAAAGATCTAAAAGAGGGCACCCTGACAATTAGCCGCACAGGCTCCGATGGCAAACCGATAGTGATCCAGACAAATATACGCGACTACGCGGGAGGTATTGATGGTATCAGTGGAGCCAACCGTGTATACGCAAAGACTACCGCCGACATCGTCAGTGCATTCCTTGAAGACCGTAAGAACTCTCGCTCAGTATTGAGCGAATACAATATTGAACAGCTTATCAAGCTCCACCAACATGGTGTCGATAAAGATGGTAACGATGTATCGAAAAACGAGGCACTCGTTGACGCAGCCATGCAAGAAATCCTTCTGTCGAAAGGTAACAACTGGTCTGTGCAAAAAACTATTGACTACATTGCCGAGAAACGCGGTATGTCCTATGACGATACGACGGATACCTATAAAGACTCTCAGGGCAACGTTATTACCGACAAAGACGAAATTAGCCGTCGTCGCGATGAGCAACAGTTACTTGTTGACGCGATCAAACAAAGCAAACTTAAAGTCGCCAACCTCTCTGGTACCGACCGTGGCAACCTTGAAGCTGGTCTATTCAATATGGCGAGCTCAGGGCCGAAGGGTCGTATTGTGCGCGATATTCGCGATAAGAAGATTAGTGCCGAACGTATCGCTGGTACAGATATTGACGAGCTGATGCATATGGTACAAGTGCTACGCGATCCACAGGCACGACATGCTCTTACTGCTGATCAGCGTCAGTCGCTTATGGAGCAGATTCACTTGGCGCAAACCGATGAGCGCATCAAGACTATGAGCGGCCCACGCGAGAAAGAAATGATGACAGTTATCAGCAAGTACCTCGACCCAGCAAATGAAGGCGGCAACTACGAAGCAATTGAATTCGAAACCCAAACAGCTATTCCAACCGACTACAAAACAGACGAGTTTCTAAGGGGCCCTGCAGCCTACGTCGACAACGGCTACCGGTATGGGCCAAATGGCAGCACTAACAAACGTTAATCTCGTAAGCACTTGCATTTTTAAGTGTTTTGGTGTATAATACGAATATTAGTAGGTATAACCGCGTTTTACGCAAGGAATAACCCAAGTAATGAGCGAACTTCAACCAAAAGCCCCAGATACGTTCGAAGGCTATACCGAAGACGAAAAACAGCTAGCCCGACTAAAGCAGCTCGAGGCTGCCGATGCTAAGCGCAAAAAACGTAACAAGCTTATCGCGTCTGTCGCAGGTGGATCTGCTCTCGTCGCCGCAATCGCCGGCGGGGCAGCCGTAGCACTCGGTGGTGGTGAAAAAACTCCTGCGCCAAAATCGCCTACCGAAACCAGCGCGCCCGTTACCCCTGGTGAAGATCCTACTACTGATCCAAGTGCCGAAACTTCCGCTACCCCAGCCGCCGAATACGGTATCGGCATCCCGAACCAAACCCTTGAACACCTAAACGTCCTTGCTTCTCCAGAAGTCGAAGCCGAAGCCATGCAGCCCGTGCTTGAAAAAGATTACAAAACTCCTCGCGAAGCATTTAACCGCCTTGGTTTAATTTGGAATGCACGACTGCTTGGTGGCGAGAACAAGAGCAGTGATGGAGTTGTATTTGGTGAAGAAACCGCTGAATCACTGGTTGAACGCGACAAGCTAGATAGCGTTTTGTTCGATCCAGAAGGCGGCCCATACGACCTAAGCGAGGAAAATGGGCAACGTGTACTGCTATACATGACCTTAGATGGAATACCTGTTATATTTTCCGACTTTGAAGAAACTGCAACCTACAACACCCTGTGGGAAGCAACGGGCCAAGTAACCGACCTTGGTAATGGCCGATACGAAGTTGGTGTTACGCAAACCCGAACTACCAACTTTGGTGATGCTGATAATACGGGCATGCTTAGCAAGAAGTTTCAACTTGATACAGGCACTGAATTGTCAGAAGGAACTGCTGAGGTGGTGCTTCGTGACGGCCAATGGTTCCTTAGTGGCTGGGAACTCCAGGCTAGCGATTAATAAATAGTACTCGATGGCGTAAATCACGCTAATGGTTTAAAATGACCGTATGGAATCCATACGGTCATTTTCTTTTGCAAAAAGAATCGTAGTACTTTTTGTTTTGTCGTTCTTGGTCGCGATGCCGGTAGTAGGCTTTGTTTCGAGTTCGGCAAAAGCTAGTAGCACCCAAGACATCATGCCGATTTTTAACGAAGACGTATATAAAAAGCTCACGGGGCATCAGCACTACTATTACCTGGCAAGTTGCTTCCGTAACAACGATATCGGAAAAATGGGTCCTTCGGACGTTGATGGCTGGGACTTCTTTAATAACGACGACCGCTACGATGCCGCAATCGGTGCCATGTATGGTGGCGACGGCTCTATGGACTGCAAAAATGGCGACAACATATCACGCGCAGTCGGAGCTGTCGGTACATCGCTAAAGGCACGTGAAGCGTTTTGTAAGATGAAAAATGCCAAATACGGCGGCGAAAATGTTAATAGTGACTCTGCATATAGGGTATGTGTCTCTGGTTCTACGCCTGATGCCCAGTGGGACGATGACGGCAGCGACAATTTGGTCAAGCAATACGAATCTTTCAGGGATAATATGGGGTTCAAAGACCCTGGCCTTGATGATGCAACTCAATATATGCGCGCGTATTCTACGTTGATAAACGGCTGTAACCTAAAGGCAGAAGAAACAGTCTATGATTCATGGGACAAAGCGGTCGAGGGCGCGAAGGGCGAATCCGAAATCATGCCGTTTGTCACCATGGAAAAAAAGGGCAAAAACATCGTACTGCAATACCGCACCGGCATCGGCAGTCGCGGTGATAGTTCTGTCATCTTGGTCGCGACGACAGGACTTTATGAGCCCGCCAGAGGCGGGACCCACGGTGGCATAAGTGCAGCCAAATACCCGCGTACTATGCGCTCCTGCGACCAACTCTCCGTCGATACCAACACGTATGCAGCAAAGTACGCACGGTACGTCAACACCAACGGCTACACAGAGGGTGGCACGCCCGATAACCCAAAAGATAACCCTGATGGTGGCGATCCGAAATCTTCGTGTAGTATTGAGGGCGGCCTAGGCTGGATACTCTGTCCTGTAATGACGACTCTTGCCACAATTAACGATACTGCGTTCAAATCATTAGATGGGTTTTTAGAGGTAAATTCTAGTACGTTCTCGAATTCGTCTCTCAAATCTGCCTGGGAAAGCTTTCGTGATTTAGCCAACATTGCATTTATTGGTGCCTTCCTCGTCGTCGTGTATTCGCAAATTACTGGTGCAGGAATTACTAATTATGGTATCAAAAAGCTGCTGCCGAAAATTATCATCGCGGCTATTTTGGTAAATATCTCGTTCTGGATATGTGCGCTTGCGGTGGACATAAGTAATGTTTTGGGCGCTAGCCTAAAATCACTGTTTGAAGGTCTTGTCGGAGGAGGTGGATCGGGCGCGCCACCAGAAACTTGGTCGAATATCGTCGGGGGGCTCCTAACGGCAGTGGTCAGTGTTGCGTTAATTATAGCGCTTATACTAGCTCCAACCGTCCTGCTGGCAGTCGCCGTTGTTCTAATAATTCTTATTGCCAGGCAAGCGTTTGTGATATTGCTGATCGTGCTATCACCGCTTGCGTTTGTTGCCTATCTATTGCCCAACACGAATGCGTGGTTCACGAAGTGGTGGAAGGCATTTACCACTACGCTGATGGTGTACCCGGTCGTCGGGGCAATATTTGGTGCCAGTACACTCGCATCAAACATTCTTGCCAAGGCTGATGGTACCGAAATGAAATTGGCCGCACTAGCAGTATTGGGAATTCCACTATTTGCTGTGCCAGCTGTGCTCAAGGGTGCGATGAGCGCCGCAGGAACAATTGGCGCTAAGTTGGCTGGGCTGCAAGATAGAGCGAACAAGCGCGGCTCATCAGCTATAGGAAGTAGGGTAAAGAAGGGGTATGAAAATAGCGCTTTTGCTAGGGGTAGGGCGCTTAGAAAACAGGCCAAGGAGCAGTATAAAACCGAAAAGTTTGCTGGAGCAATGAGTGGCAGCAGTCGTCGAGATCGCATACGCCAAACCATGGCCCGTGGGGTGTCTGGTAGTAGGCTGAATCCGTTCTCTGAATCTCGGCAGAGACAGCAAAAAGGAATAGATAGAGCTACGACTGGTGCCGTAAACGAAGCACTCAATAAGGAGATTGGATTCACCTCTCAACAGTTATCAGAGGCTGCCGATTCACATGCAGCTGCAGGTGGAGGTCCCGCAGAGGCACATCTTGCAGCTGCCTACAAAAAGGCTGTTATCGATAAGGATGCTATTGCTGCGCGTGCTGCTGTTCGCGCACTAACAAGCCGTGGTGGTGGTGGGGTGGCTGCACTCCACGAGGCAACAGCTGAACTGCATGATAGTGACCATATGGGCGTTGGTGGAGATTTCGATGCAAAAACACAAGATTTGACCAAAGAAGTTAGGCAGGAGGTTAGGGCTCAGGGCGACAACGTTAAATCAAAAGACTCTCGACTGACTCACTGGGCAGAGGGGAAGGGTGATGGTGGAGGAACAGCTGGACAAAAAGATACACTTGCACACACACGAATTCTCGACCTCAAAGACGAAACAATTGCCTCCCAAAATTATGACTCTCTTACGAGTTCTGGTGTTGGTAAAGCCACTGCCGAACGCATACTTGATAGTCCCGAGTTGTCGGCACGCATTAAAACTCAGCGCGAACGTGAATTCTTTACAAAAGCAGCCGGGCGGTGATTTATTGCAAAGAAAACACTGTTCGCCAACACAGCTATTCTGGAATGTTATACTAAAGCCATATGGCAGTCTACAAAGTCCCCCAAGATGTTGAAGCCGACGACAGGCTCACTCTTTGCAAGGTTTCTCCTTGCAATGCTAATGCTATCAGTCTTTCTTCAGTTTCTTCAGGGTCTCATCAGGGTCTTCATCAGGGTCTGACCTTGTAAATTTACAACAGTCTTAGTAGAGTATATGTATGCCAAGCCGAAACTCAAAAAAAGTTTATGACGTTGATAGTTACTATCATGTGTACAATCGTGGAGCGGGGAAAGCCACTATATTTCATGATGAAGACGATTACGCGACGTTCCTCGACATTTTAGAACGATACATTGGCACAGAACCAAAAAAGGACCGAAATGGTCGAGAATACGACTGGTACGGTAATGACTTACACGTTGTGGCATTTTGCCTTATGCCAAATCATTTCCATATGTTGCTTTTTCAGAAAGACACCGAAGCAATGACAAAAGTTCTGCGAGCCACGTGCGGGGCATATACGGTGTATTATAATAAAAAATATGACCGCTCCGGCACGCTCATGCAGGGGGTATACAAGGCAAGCAAAATAGACAACGACGCGTATCATATATATATCACGAAATACATCCACCGAAATCCGAAAGATTTTTTACGATGGAAATGGTCGAGCATACAAAGCTATATTGGCACACCGATATACGCTTGGGTGAGACAAAACTACGTGGTAAACCCCGATAATAAAAATGGTTACAAGAAGTTCCTCATGCAAAATCCAAAACAAGATGAAAATTCTGAAAATATACATCTAGCAGATCAATAAAGTGTTGTAATTTTACAAGGTCAGACCCTGAAGATTTGTGTGATATACTCGATGTAATGGCAGTCTACAAAGTCCCCCAAGATGTTGAAGCCGATGACAAGCTGATCGGGCCGTTTAGCTTTCGTCAGTTTATCTACCTCATTATCGTTGCGGCGTCCATCGCTATTGCGTGGGGGTTGGGACGTATTCTGCTGCCGCTCGCTGTTGTTCCGCTACCGATCATTTTGCTATTTGGCGCTTTGGCGTTGCCGCTTCGCAAAGACCAGCCGATGGAGACATACTTGGCGGCCATCATTTCGTATTATCTCAAACCACGTCGACGCGTCTGGGATCCAGACGGGCAAGACACACTGATTGAGATTACCGCACCAAAAGTTGTGGAAGTGCAGCGCACCAAAGACCTCTCAGAGACAGAGGCCGAACGGCGACTCTCGTATCTCGCTAACATTGTCGATACCCAGGGATGGGCTGTGCGTGGTGTCACAGGGCCGGTACAAGCGCCCAATAGTGCCATGAATACCGACATGTACTACGAGGCGCAGCAAGCCGAGGACGTTCTCGACACTTCAAGCCACACGGCTACCATGATTGGTGATCAATTAGAGCAAACCAACGAACGCTACCACGAGCAACTAATGGCGCGAATGCAGCAACCTCAGCAACACGCAGCCCAGCAGTCGATCCAGCAGCCCACACCTGCCGCTACAGCACCAATCGTGCAGCAGCCTGTCACGTCTGTTCCAGATCCGTACGCCTCACTGTCACAGCCTAGCCCAGCCACTCCGCAGGCCGAACCCGATGATTCGAATGTTCATTTGAAAATAAACCCCTACCCAACAATGAATCAGTCGATTGTTCAACCGATTAGTGCCGGTTCGCAGACACCAACTCCAAGCCAAGCACAAGCAACAAAAGCCCCTAGCGCAAAAGAGGTATCACCTGATATAATAAGCCTTGCAAATAACACTGATTTATCGATAGAGACCATTGCTCACGAAGCGAAGCGCATCAAAGAAAAAGAGTCGCTCCCTGAAGATGAAGTGGTGATCTCTCTCCGATAACCAAGGAGTGGGGAAGAATAGTGCAGCCAAATACTCCGGCTCAGCCGCAAAGTCCTAATATGCCGCAGCAACCTGTTGGTGGTGCCTCTAATCAACAGATTCAGCTAAACGCAGCAAATGCCGAGCAACCAACTGGCAGCGCTAAGTCCGGCCAGACACCAGCAAAAAAGGCCAGTCCGAATAGTACCCAAAACACGCTCCTTATTTCTGAAATACGTGATGGCATGGTTATTATGAAAGACGGTAGCTTCCGTGCAGTTGTGGCATGCAAGTCTATCAATTTCGATTTGATGAGTAGCCGCGAACGCGAAGGTGTTGAATATAGCTACCAGAATTTCCTAAATTCTCTCTACTTTGATATTCAAATATTTATTCGCTCACAACGAGTTGATATTGGCCCATATATCGACAGGCTTGTTGAAATTCGCCGTTCGCAAGACAACATGCTTTTGAATGTTCTGATGGACGATTACATCAACTTTATTGATGCGCTTAGTCAAGAAGCAAATATCATGGACAAGAGCTTCTTTATCGTTGTGCCGTACTTCCCCCCAGGAAATATCGCCAACGTAACCGACCAGACCAAGGGATTCTTCGCCAAACTCGTTTCGAAACCACAAAATGGTCCGACTAAGATTGATCAAGCGAGCTACGAAAAAGCCCGCGAGGAAATCAAAAACCGTACCGATCTCGTTACAAGCGGACTATTCCAAATGGGAGTACAGAGTGTCCAGCTCAATACCAAAGAGCTTGGCGAGCTTTACTATAATGTCTACAATCCTGATACAGCCGTCCGCCAACCACTGGGTAGCTTCGAAAATACTACCGGTACCTACGTGCGAAAAGGCCAAGGCCCAGCACCACAAACCTCGGGAGGAATACAATAATGGCGAAAAAGCTCGATCCGATTGATATTGCCGCCCAGCAGCAAGCACGCGAACAGGCCGAAGTCGAGCAGGCCTTCCTGAAAGGCATAACAACGCTTCGCGACTTAATTGCACCAAGCAGTATCGAGATCCACAACGGCCACTTCCGACTTGGCACCAAATATGGCCGAACTATTTATGTATACGGCTATCCGCGCCAAATCTATACAGGATGGTTGAGCAGTATCATCAATATTGATGAGGTGCTCGATATCAGCATGTTTATCTATCCTGTTGATACACAGGTTGTGATGCAGAACTTGCGTAAAAAAGTGACGCAACTCGAAGCCAGCATGACAATCAATGCTGAAAAAGGCAAAACTCGCGACCCAGGACTTGAGGCTGCGATTCAAGACGCCGAAGAACTACGCGATCAGTTGCAGGTTGGGGCCGAGCGCTTCTTCCGATATGGACTTTACGTTACTATTTACGCGGACAGTATGGACGAGCTCAACTTTGTCCAACACAAGATTGAAACGATCTTCGGGCAACAACTTGTCTTTAGTAAAGTCGCAAGTAGTCAACAAGAGCAGGGCATGAATAGTACATTGCCACAAATGAGCGACCAATTGCAGATTCGCCGCAATATGAACACCGGAGCAATCAGTACGTCGTTTCCTTTCACGAGTGCCGACCTTACTGATAATTCGGGAATCTTGTACGGCATCAATATGCACAATAATGGCCTCGTCATCTTCGACCGCTTCCGCCTCGAAAACGCCAACATGGTAGTGTTCGCAAAGTCCGGTGCCGGTAAATCATTTACCGTGAAACTTGAAGCGCTTCGCAGCATGATGACCGGTGCCGATATTCTGATTATCGACCCAGAAAACGAGTACGCCAAACTTTCCGATGCAGTAGGTGGTAGCTACATCCGTCTGAGCCTCAACAGTGACACGCGTATTAATCCATTTGATCTACCGAAAGTTATTGATACCGATGAAGCAGACGACGCGCTGCGCGCCAATCTCGTTACGCTCCACGGCTTGTTCCGACTAATGCTCGGTGGCTCACAGGTCGCTGCCAATGGACAATTGATGGCTGGGCTAACCCCTGCCGAGGAAGCCGACCTTGACCAAGGACTAATCGATACGTATGCACGGGCAGGCATCACGAGTGATCCACTGACACACAATAGTACACCGCCAACCATTAGCGACCTTTATGACACGTTACTTCACATGGGCGGCACTGGTCCACAGTTGGCGCAGCGACTGCGCAAATATACGACAGGTACGTTCGCGGGTATTTTTTCACAGCAATCCAATGTCGATATCAATAACAATATGGTGGTGTTTAATATTCGCGACCTGGAAGACGAACTCCGTCCAGTTGCGATGTACATTGTGCTATCACACATCTGGAATATTACTCGTAGCGAACAAAAAAAGCGTATGTTAATCGTCGACGAGGCATGGCAACTCATGAAATACGATGATTCCGCAAACTTCCTATTTAGTCTCGCAAAACGGGCTCGTAAATATGGTCTTGGTCTGACAACCATTACCCAGGACGTTGAAGATTTCATGGGCAGCAAGATGGGGCGCGCGATTGTCGCCAACAGTTCGATGCAGCTACTCTTAAAGCAATCGTCAAGTGCTGTTGATGTATTAGCTGACGTGTTCAAGCTTACCGAAGAAGAACGAAAACGTTTGGCAAACTTCCCAGTTGGCCAAGGCTTGTTTTTCGCTGGCCAAAACCATGTGCATATTCAAATCGTGCCTTCAGAGACCGAACAGCAACTCGTGAGCACTACACCGGTTGCGGTACAGCAGCAGCCAAGCCAACCAGTAGAAACTCAATCCGGACAGCCAGTTGTTAACCAGGGTTACATGAACCCAGGGGAATACAGCGGGTAGTGTAAATGGCCGATACTGACTTGCGGCGCGAAGATGAAATTGGGGAGCGATATGATGACATGTTCAACAATCATCCCGATTTGGTGCAGATGGAGAACGACGCCACCAAGCGTGAGTTTCAGTCGATTGCGGCTGAAAATGCCGATCTTGATGCTCGTGCCGACAAAAATGCCGGCGTCGAAGAAGCGAACCGTCGTGAAAATTCGATAAACTACGTCCAGCCTGACAGCAACGACAAAAAGTCGAACAACATTCTTATGCGTCGCCGCAGCCCATTGATGGTACTCGTCGGACTGCTTGGGGCTGGTTTATTTGGCGCCTCGTTCTTTGGGCCGGCTGGCGCGCTTATTCACGTCGCGGAAATTGTCAAAGAAAAATACGACACGATGTCTTCGGTCGTCGATGCGCGTGGTACACTAGTGCTCAAAAATCGCATGTTTGATACCAGTGTTGGGTGTAAGATTAAAATCCGATGTAAATATTCCGGCATCACTCAGCGTCAGATGGACCGACTTGAAGCAAATGGCGCAAAGCTTGTCGACGCCGATGGCAAGCCCGTATCAAAGAACGCTCTTGGTAGATACACTGGTGGCAAAAAATTAGTACTCTCTGACGGAACGGAAATAACGGCAGATAAGTACCGGCGTTCACTTCGAACGAGTGCTGAACTGAGAACGGTCTCGCGAAGTGTATTCGCCCCGCGGTGGGTGTCATGGAATGATGAAATATCTACCAAAATCAAGCAGACGCGCAGGCTGGTTCAAAACCCAAAGTGGGAAGAAGAATCAAAGGGTGACGACAAAGATGTGGGAACGAGAAAAAGCATTAGTTCAGCTGTTGGGGGAGAAGGTGCTGAGATATCAAGTACAGACCCAGAAATTCGTTACGATGACGAGGGCAACCCAATTGATAACCCCAATGACGCAATCGACTTCGGAGAAGCGACCGATCAAATAAACGAAGAAGCTGCTAGCCTTAGTGCTGATGCTGCAGACGGCAAACCTATCGACCCAATCCCAACCAATACTGCCGAAGCCGCTATGATGAAAGAGAGTCTGACGCATAGTGTAAAAAATCGCGTTATGGAAGTCGCAAACCCACTAGGCTTTCTCAATGGCTACTGCGAGGCGTTCCAGCTAAGCAAGGCTTTGATATTGGCGTCGAAAACAATACTGTTAGTACAGATAATGCGATACGCTTCTCAATTCATGTCTACTGCCGATAAGCTTAAGGCTGGCGATGCCAGTTCTACAGAAGTTGCCGCTGCTATGACAATTCTCTACAGGATAAATAAATCCGGGGAATCGTTTGGTGATTCGAATGGATACCATTACGCCACCTATGGCAAGGTCTCACCGGCCGGAATAGGTTCGAGCGCATCCGGAAACGGCGTCGTGCGAGTTCTAAAAGAAGCTACAATAGGTTGGGCAAACAAGGTACCAGGTGGGGCTACGACAGTTAATGACACCTGCAAAGTACTTACCAATGCCTGGGTAGGCGGTGCACTGTCATTAACAAGTTTCATACCAGGCGTAGGCCAAGCGGTAAAATTTGCTACCAAGCTAGGCTCAGAGGCAGGGGAGTCGGCTGCGAAAAAGTTTATTAAAGAAACAATCGAAAAGGAAATTAAAAAATATTTTGAAGACGGGGTAGCGAGTGGATTAAAAGACCTAAGCGCTAAAATTGCTAAGATGGCGGCGGGTCCTGCGGGAATATTTATTGCTAGCTATCTCGTTGCTCGCTACGCGGTACCTGCTCTAGCAAGGATTGTTGCCGGCGCCGCCCTAACTGGTAACGAAGATGGTGTAACAGCGCTCGATACTATCGCGAACGGGTTTGAGGCAACCAACAACCAGTCTGCACTTGCAAGAGGCCTTCAACCGCTACACAAGAATGAATTGAGCGCCTTTATAGATTATAAGGAAGAAAATGACAACCAGTACGCGACTGATATGATGGCCGCTGCCAATCCGTTTGATACACTCGACCCATATTCATTCGTTTCACAAGTATCTGCTCGCTTGTATCCACAGGCTATAAAAGCCCAAAGTATGAACGGGGCAGCCACTATCGGTTCGCTAGGTTCGGTAGTATCACTGTTGTCACCAACAAAGATCTTTGGCGGCACAAGCGCACGGGCGGCTTCGGCAGATAATGGATGTGATGATGACTATCTGAGCGAGAAAAAGTTAGCAACGAGCCCGTTCTGTAATGTGACATTCGGATTCGCTGATACGAATATGCTCCAAAGCAAAGATCCTCAGGCTGTCGCCGACTGGATGTATGATAATAATCAAGTCGACGATAATGGCGACCCGGTGGCGGGCAGTGATTTTGCTGAATTTAAGGCAACTTGTGTTGATGTTGGTGAAAAAATCATTTCAGATAGCGACATTGGTGACGAAGCTCGAGTTCCCGAAGAGTGCTTTGCAGAAAGTGAAAAGTGGGACAGCTCAAAGGATGCTGTGAAGATGTACCGCCTCTACCTATTAGACACCTCTACCGACGAGGGTATGGACTATGTAATCAAAACAGAAACCAATCAAGTTGAACCTTTCACATTTGGGGTTGCCTCATATAATATGTGTCATGAAGGAAACCATCCGGGCTGCCCTCAAAAGGCAACAAAAGCAACCCTTATTTCAAACCTCATCAAAGGATCGGGTGGTTCGGCATTTGACGTAGTTGGAGCTCAAGAGCTTAGTCCCGACACTCAAACTGATGTACTAAAACTACTGCCGGATTACGAGTCTTTCCCGAAAGAAGTCGCCAAAAACCGTGGCCTTGCAATTTTTTGGAATACCACAAAGTTTCAGAAACAAGATCAAGGATATATCGAGAATGTTTATAGTAACACAGGTGATTTATTGAACCGTGCTGGTACGGGCAATAATGCGTATCCAGCTGGACACCCTTGGGTAAAACTTTCTGGTGGGGGGCGAAGTATCTATGTAATAACCTCTCACTCGCCTAATAATAATTATCCAAATGCCGAGAAGGCACGAGAATACCGACGAAAGAATGCTGAAGCCTATCTTAAGTGGGCTGCTCCTCTCGCTACTGGCGATAATCTCGTAGTAGTAACAGGGGATTTTAACTCAAGCGTTACGGCTGATGGAGATAGCTCGACTTATTGTATCCTTACAGGAACTTCAATTCTTAAGCACGCATACGATATCGAAAACGGCTTAAACGGTGCGTGTCCAACCAAAAATAGTACTATATCGATAGACCAGATATACGCTTCTATGAACATACAAGGAATCACTGCAACCGGATGGAAGCATATGAATAATAGTGAAGTTACTGGTACCGATCATAGTCCTGCTTACACATCAATAACACTTCCTGGCCTCGCGATATCAGCTGCCTCAGAGGAATTAAAGATTGGGACATATAATATACGGACGTTTACCCTTAATAACAGTGATTTTGGTGATCCAAATACTGTATATGACGAGAAGGATAAAGCTCGGGCGGTTGCCGCTGCTGAAAGCGTAAAAAATCAGGGTGTTGGAGTTGTAGCAATTCAGGAGGCTCGAGGTGACCAGCTCCGTGATCTTGTTGGCGCGATGGGGTACGAATCTACCGATATTAATGGTGGTGGAATTGACTCGGAGAGTAATATAGCTTGGGATCCCACAAGGTATAAAAAGGTTCGTGACGGGAGTGTTGTTATTCCGAAAGATACCTCAAAGAACCGTAAGGCAGGATGGGTTGAACTAGAATCCACGGCAACGTCTCGCAAATTTATTGTTTTTAGCATGCATACAGCCACAGCAAACGATACTCTTCGAAAAGAAGCGGCTCGAGTCGTCCTTGAAGAAGCGCGTAAACTCTCAGATGGTTCAGAGGTGCCAGTTTTTGTCGCGGGCGATATGAACAGTAATGATTCGGCAGCTGGTAGAAGAGGGGTCTATGATGTCTTTAAAGAATCGAAATATCTCGAGGACACTCGCGATATGGCAAAACAAAAAGAGGGGTTTAATTGTGACACAGAGAATAGTCCCGAGAACGGACGCCAAGATTGCCGTGAAACAAAAGGAAGTCACATCGACCAAGTGTGGGTAACAAAGGACAGTAATGCACAGGTGAGCCTGTGGAAGAACGTCGCGACCGGCGAAGCACTCAAGATTTCAGACCATAACCTTGTATATGCAGATGTATTACTTCAGGGTGGAGGAGATGTTAATGTGGCAACGTTTAATATTCTACACTCTGATGGCACTCCAGAAAGTAGTTGGGGTCCAAGGCTTCAACGGTCGTTCGACACCCTGAACAGTAATCAAATAAGTGTAGCTGGCCTTCAGGAGGTTCGTCCGGATCAATTAGGTGCAATTAAGAATGCTAAGTATGGTTTTGGTTCTAAATATGATATTTGGCCAAAGGATACAAAACAGCCAGATTTTAGTCCAAACCCTGTTATTTGGGATAAGGGCAGGTACAACCTCGTTGCTGGTTCGGAAAAACGAATTCCACTGTATTATGGACCTGCGAACAACTTGATCGACCACATGATACAGGTTCGGTTAAAAGATACCGCAAGCGGTCTTGAGTTTTACGTTCTAAACACTCACGACCCAGCCGGCTCTCAGGGCGGAAATGACATGATACGCGCGAGTGCCAACTGTGCTGGTAAGACCAATATTAACTACAGGGAGTGCGACGCCTATCGACATGTGGATTACATAAATCAACTTTCAAAGCAGAATATACCGATTATCTTTACTGGTGATTTCAACTCCCAGTACTCATTAGTGAGGTCGGGCGCGGGAGGTAACCACACTAGTCGACAAGATCGCGACCTATTAACGTATTGTATACTTTCAAAAAACACACCGCTACGCAACTCCTGGGATGTACTAAAGGGTAATAAAACAGGTTGTCCCTCAAGTGCCTCGAGTTACGGAAACTCGATTGATCATATATATGTAAGTCCTGGTGTCGGTGTCAGCAAATATTGGTATGCAAAAAAGGGTCCGAGCCAAAATGGCTCAGACCACCCAACCATCATGTCGCAACTAAAGTTTGGCGCGGGAGGCTCTAATTAACATGATCAAAGGGGGATTTGTTAAAAAAATACTAGTGTCTTTGCTTGTGTTGTCGCAAATAAGTCAGCCTGTGCACGCGCTAGGCGGTGTATTTGACCAGCGATTTTTTGAGTTAAATGGTATTGAAAACTACAACCCCGCCTCTGTAGCGTGCATACCATCGAGCGACGGTAGTGGGGGTGCGTCATTGGGTAATGGGGACCAAAAACGAAAGATATGGGACTGGCTGATATCGAAAGGTATGTCTGAACAGGGTGCAGCAGGAATTATGGGAAATATGCAGGTTGAGTCGGGTTTCAATCCGTTCCGGCTGCAGGTTCCGAGTGAGATATACGAAACATTAGTCGATGACAGCGGCTATAACCGTGCCTTCGGGCTTGTTCAGTGGGATGGGTCGCGTCGAGTATCGGTGCTCAAGTATATCGCTAGCCAGGATGAGTCATATAAACAATACGTGGCTGCGAAATATGGCACGAGTGCGACGGACTATAGCAAAGCACCTGAAGATATAAACAGATCTTTTCTAACGATGGAGCTTGACTTCATGTACAAAGAATCAACGCCAGGTGGGGGTAGGCCAACAACCTGGAGGTTGATGCTGGAAGCTGACACACCTGAAAAGGCGGCGGATAAATTCGAAGAGGTATTCGAGGGGTCGGTACGGGGCGCGGGTGGACCACACACTACAGCCGCCAAGGAAATATTCAATCAATTTAGCGGTACAGGAAGTTCACCTTTTGAGGTTCAACCTTCAGGTTGCGATGACAGCGGGTCTGGTGGTGGCACTGTTGGCGAGGGAGGTTTAACAGAAGAACAGGCGAAAAAATTTATGAAAAACTACGGCGCAGACAGAGGTGGTGATAGTTCAAAGTTTGTTCGAGCAGGTACGGGGCAGCCATCAGCCGAGTGTAATGGTGGGCTGCTGTCGAATTGTACTTCTTTTTCGGCATTTTTTATCAATAAGTTCACCTCTGCGGATTTCAAAGGTGGTGATGGATTGGCGGTTGTAGGAAATTTAGCGAGTAGCGTTCCTAAGGGCAATAGACCAAAGGTTTGGGCTGTATTTAGTATGGGTACATCAGGAAATGGACACACTGGTGTTGTCTTGGGGATTCATGGCAATACGATAATTGTTGGACACGCAAGTTGTGGCAGCTCCGGCCATGGCGAAGGAGATGGAACCTTAGAAGGCGGCGGCGCAGGGTTTATACGTATAGGGAAGTTGGGCGGTTCGCCAAACCCATGGTATTCAAGTGGTTCACCTACGCAGTTTGCATACCCACCTGTTGATGAGGGTAAGATACAAAACTATATAGGGGGGTTGGTAGATGCGTAGAATGAGGAGGCGTGATTTTGTTATTGTTTTTGGGCTCATATTGCTTGCCCTGTTCGGGTGGTGGATTCATGTAAGTCTTAAAAATCCATACGGTGACGAACTGATTGTTGCAAACCTAGGAAAATACACTTCAGGCAAGCCGGTTGATAAAAACAGTGTTTTACAGATGCAGCACAATCTTTTTGTAACAGCCAATCTGAATAATCAGAAGAGGCTCAAAAATAACTCAGTGAAAGATATATTTATACGCGAAGGGACCTTTTCGCAGATCCACGATACACAAAAGGATTTACATTCAGTTCATTTTATTGTTGATTCAAACACACTAAAACAGAGTTACAGAGTAGCTTACCAGTGGGTTAGTAATCAAAAAAATATTAAGAACTTGAAGGAATATGGTAGTGGTGTAACGTGTACTTCTCTCGACCTGTTAGTGTATGAAAATTTCGACTGCGTCGATGACCGAATACTTGAAACTGGAAAGGAAAATTATGATCCTGTCGCGAAGATATTACCATATCATGTGTATTCTAAATATGAAATCACTGGTTACACTAAAAGTTTAGCTGATGATAAACGAACAGTCCTTCATATTAATGTATATATACCCCGCTGGATGGATAGTCCAGATGAACAGTTATTATCGACATATAAGAAAGAAATCACTGGTTGGTTGGTGAGTAAAAAACTCGATCCAAACAACTACCTGTTCGATTTCATTTACTAGTTTTTTATTGGCATAATGATATGCGTGTAGGTTTTATCCTTGTCGCCAAATGGTGTGATAACGGTCGGCGCGATACCATTCGAGTAAGCTAGTGTAATTGTTTCACTATCAATGACACTTAGTGCGTCGCTTATGTAACGCGCATTCAATGTCACACTCCCGCTTCCAGATAGCGTGTCGACAATTATTGATGATGAGTTCTCGCCAACCTCGGATGCGATTGAGTGTATGACGATCGTGTTGTTACTTTCGTCAGACTCAACTGTGATCGCACCACCTGAACCTTTCGCGAACAGTGATGTCACCTTCACAACCCTACTTAGTTCACTTTTATTAATAGTTGCAGATGTTTCACTATTTTTTGGAATAAGTTGTTGGTAGTCGGGGAAGTTACCGTCAATTAGTTTGCTGGTGATTTCACCGTCATTTAAACGGAAACGAACCTGTACTTCATCGAACAATACTTCTACGGATTCGGTTGTGTCTGTAATGGAGCGGAGGACTTCTTGAAGTGCGTCAACCGGTACGATTGCAGCAATCGTACTCGAGACTTTCATCATTCGTTTTTCTGCGAGGCGATACCCGTCTGTTGCCGCAAAGTACAGTCGCCCCTCTGTTGTGTGCCAGTATACTCCCGTAAGTACTGGACGAGTTGCGTCACCGCTTGCTGCAATTATCGTTTGCTGAATTGCTTGTTTGAACTCGGCGGCATTAATCGTGTATTTTACGGCGTGTTTTTCATCAATCCCAGGTAATTCTGGAAATTCATCATCTTGGGTCCCATTGATGGTTGAAGTGTAGTTACCGCATGTTATATTTATGGAGTTTTGTTTGGTGGTAATTTTTATTTTTTCTTTTGGTAGGTTTTGAACAAATTCGGTGATTAGTTTCGCTGGTACAGTGAGTGAGCCTTGTTTTACGATTTTTGCTCCGATTGTTTGTGTTGTTGCGATTTCTAGGTTTGTCGCGGCAATAAGCAGTTGGTTGTTTGTTGTTCTGATCAGTATATTATTTAGAATTGGTAGGCCGCTCCTTGAAGACGAGACACGACTTGTATTCAAAAGAGCGTGCGCGAGGTTTTCCTGAGTTACTTCTACTTCCATTATTAGAGACTCCTTTTAAAAATACTCATTATAGTAGGCGATGTGGATTGTGTGGAAAAATCCGATAAAAACAGGGGCTTGGATTGACACATCTCACTAGGAAAAGTCGGTGTAAAAAATGTGTTCGTGGTGCGATAAAACAACAAACAACCCATGTAAGTGTATATTCCAAGAAACGCTTTCTGTGGAGTAAGCGCGAGTAATCCATATGATACACCCACAAAACCAACATGCCAGTCCACAGTTTTTGCACAAATCTTACACATACAAAACCTCCCTAATTTCTGACACTTGCTCGCGAAGCGAGAAGTCGAGTTTTGTAGCTTTTTCAATCTTTTCAACAGAATGAATAGCTGTCGTGTGATCTTTACGACCCAACTCTTGGGCAATGCGTGGAAAGCTTAAATGTAGCTCGCTCCTAAGTAAATACATCGCGACTTGCCGAGGAAGAATAATGTGTTTGTCTCGGCGTGCACTACATATTTCGTCACTCGATAATTGAAAATACCGAGCCGTTTTATCAACAACTTGTTTTGCAGTAAGGTACTGTGGGCGAGTCGTACGACTATTTTTTATAAAGCCTTCCGCCATAACAACATCCGGTGTCATTCCTCGAAGCTCGGCGTTTGCAAGTAGTTGATTAAGCACCCCCTCTAACTCACGAATATTCGTCTTTATGTTGTTTGCTATATATTCAACAACATCTCGACCAAGCACCACACCTACCTGTGAAGCTTTCGATTCCAATATTGCACATCGTGTTTCAAAATCAGGCATTTGAATATCAATTGCCATACCCCATTCAAACCGACTCCGAAGTCGTTCGGTCAAGGTAGGGATACTACGGGGTGGTTTATCACTACTAATGATAATTTGTTTATTGGCTTGGTGAAGTGCGTTGAATGTGTGGAAGAACTCTTCTTGAGTTTTTTCCTTACTAGCAATGAACTGGATATCGTCAACAATCAAAACATCAACATTTCGATACTTATCAGCGAACCCTTTTTTCTTAAACCGAATACTGTCAATAAAGTCGTTCACAAATGTTGCCGAGCTGATATAACGCACAACCTTGTTTGGGTTTTTTGCCAATATTTCATTACCAACCGCCTGCATAAGGTGTGTTTTACCGAGTCCAACACCACCATACAAAAAGAGCGGGTTGTATTTTTCTCCAGGCATTTTTGACACCGCTTGGCACGCAGTATACGCAAGATCATTTGAAGAACCAACGATAAAAGTTTCAAAAGTATATTTAGGGTTTAGTGTCGTATGTGGAGTGTGACTGGAAGCAGATTCGGGAGATCTACCTACCGGTGTTGAAGTTTCACGAGAAATAACAGACTTCTTGCTTGATATTTTAACGATATACTCAACATTCTGTGGACTATCGGGGTTTTTCGCAAGGATTTCTTTTATTCGGGGGTTAAACTTTACTTCAAACTGTTGTTTTGAGAAAATATTCGGCACAGCAACCGTTAGCAGATCCGAGGTCTCATGTATGACTTCTGTATTTTTAAACCACGTAACAAAGGTTGCCCTCGAGACAGATAATTCGATTTCACTAAGCACACCCCTCCAAGTACCACGGTCCATAGAATGGTCAAATCCCCCTGTAAAAATTGGTATACATCTACTAAACACTATAACGAAATGATCAGTTTTCCACAACCATGAACAGATTAATGAACACAACCACACTACCAGGGGCAGAGTTTTCCACACCGTAGCTTAAATAGGGGTGGGAATGTGGAAAACCTAGTTAAAGCTGTGGATATAGACTACAAGAGGCCACCTCTTGAGAAAATGTTGTAAATACGATATAATACTATTATTATGCCAAAAAGAACACATCAACCACATACTCGACATCGTGCTCGTACTCACGGGTTTCGTGCTCGTGTTGCGACAAAGGCCGGACGCGCCGTTTTGAAGCGTCGGCGCGCAAAAGGCCGCGCAAAGGTAGCAATTTAAAAAGTACCACCCAACCCGGGTGGTACTTTATACTATCAATATGCTCGCTTACACACACCGATTTCATGGACACAATTCACTAAAGTATGTGTATAAAAATGGACAGGCGCTACGCAATCCTGTAGTGACTATCCGCTATGTGAAAAATTCCCGCCGCAAACTGCCGCGCGTCGCAGTGGTGGTGAGCAAAAAGGTCTATAAAGGCGCCGTGGGGCGAAATAGAATACGTCGTCGTATATACGAATGGTTTCGCGTTCATATCGCAGAGTTAAATGAAAATTACGACATTGTGTGCATTGTCACATCAGCTGAACTTCGAACGATGCCAGCCTCTGAGATCGAACAGCTTTTTTTGCAACTTACTGCACCGCTTCTCGATAAAACACGCAAAAAATGATATACTAAACTAAACTAATGCGGAGCCTGGTAACCTAGTGAATATTTTTGACCTTGTCGTTTTGCAACCAATCTTCAACCTACTAATAGGATTATATAGTATTGTACCGGGTGGTGATTTTGGTGTCGCTATCATTATATTTACAGTCATTGTGCGCTTTATGATTTATCCATTGACGCGGAGCATGCTACACCAATCGCGCGCAATGCAAAAACTTCAACCCGAGCTAGCGAAAATAAAAAAGAACGCAAATGGGAACAGACAACTGGAAGCTATGCAGATGATGGAGCTTTACAAAAAAAATAACGTCAGCCCATTTAGATCTATCGGTATCTTACTTATTCAACTTCCGATATTTATTGCACTGTATAGCGTGATACAAATATTTACACTTCATCGCGACGAGATTGCCAAGTTTACCTATGATTTTCTAGAAGGTGTACCGGCAATTCAAAACATCATCGCCAACCCAGACTCTTTTAACGAAAAGCTGCTAGGTGTTGTAGATTTAGTAAAACCAGCTATACAAAGTGGCCGCGTCGACATCTTCCTTATACTCCTTGCGATCATCGCAGGTATTACGCAATATATTATGTCAAAACAAACCATGCCAAAAGCCACATCTCAAAAGCGTCTTCGCGACATTATGAGCGAAGCTGCAGATGGTAAAGAAGCAAATCAAGCAGAGATTAACGCGATTGTAATGGGGAAGATGTCAAAAATCTTGCCGTTCATGATGGTATTAATCATGATCAGTGTACCTGGCGCACTCGCGCTTTACTACGCAGTATCAAACATTGTAGCGGTCGTGCAGCAACATCATTTGTTAAAGCAAGACGAGGAAGAGCTTGAAGAAATCGCTGACCATGCACCAAAAACGAGCGGGAAACTATCTGCAAAAAGTAGAGAGAAAAAAGCCAAAGAGGCTACAGTAACGCGTATTGTTGCAAAAGATTCGAGGAGGAAGAGATAATGAACCAAGAAGAAACATTAGAATTTGCCGTTAAATATCTTGAGGATATGTTAGCATTCTTCGGCGTCAACGTAAGTGTTGCAGGTGAATACGACGGAGATGTGCTCGAGCTTGTTGTACCATCAACCGACAGCAACAGCATCCTTATTGGACGCGGCGCGGAAACGCTTCGGAGCGTGCAGTATATAGTTTCTACCGTGCTTCGAAACAATAATGCCTATTCTTCGCGTGTCAATGTCGATATTGCAGATTACAAAAAACAGCGTGCTGAAAAGATTGCCGAGAAGGCAAGAGGATGGATTGAGGATGTTCGAAAAACTGGCGACTCTCACGTTGCAAATCTCAATGCGGCCGATCGACGTATCGTTCATCAAGTTGCTACAGAATTTGACGACATCGAAACATTCTCCGAAGGTGAAGGTCGTGAGCGTCGAGTTGTTATCGCCCAGAAGAGTTCGTAGATATTTTGAACACAAGCTTCGTGTATAGAACGTAGTTCCACACCATCGAAACAACCGTAGCCAGTAATTTTGCCCCCAGTAGCCCGTAACGGTGATTGCCGAGCATATCTTCAAGTGCAGGTGTTATAGCCCAGAGCACAATCGACTGTAATACCCATAATCCAAATAATGTCACGACAATAAACAGAGTAAGTTCGCGCTTTAAATCGGTGCCAGTTGTTTTGAACGTATATTTTTTGTTAGCGACAAAACTAGAAATAAATGCAGTGGTTGTTGAAATAATATTGGCAGCAATCATCGGCAAACCAGCACTACGAAGCAAAAACAAAAGACCAAAGTCGAGCAATGTATTCACGACACCAACAAGTGCAAATCTGCCAAATTGTTTTTTATTTTTTAGGTTTGCCACCTGCGTGGTACTCCTCTATAAAGTAGGCTGGCCGCTGTTTAGTTTCGTTAAAAATTCGCCCAATATATTCACCGATGATCCCTAGGCTCAGTAGTTGTAAACCACCCAGGAATAATATAACCGCTAGTGTTGATGCATATCCTGGAACGGTGGGTACGCCAAAAAACGGGCGAATAAGCAAATAGGCAATGTAAACGAACGCTACGAACGATACAAATCCGCCAATATACGCTGAAATTCGAAGTGGGGCAGTGGTAAAGCTCGTAATTCCATCTATTGCCAGGTTGATCAGCTTTGGATAACTCCACTTCGTCGTACCAGCAACGCGAGCGTCGCGGTCGTAAAGAATTTCCTTTTTTCGAAACCCAATCCAGCTGAACATACCCTTTGTATATCGTTCGCTTTCACGAAACTCTTTCAGTGCCTCGATACAGCGACGATCGAGTAAACGAAAATCGCCAGTGTCTACCTGAATAGGTATGCGAGTAGAACTTTGGAGGATTTTGTAGTAGAGTGCGCTTGTTTTCTTCTTCACAACACTTTCACCGGCGCGACTACGTCGTTTGGCAAATACATCATCGTAGCCCTGCTTCCAATACTGTATCATTTCCGGAATGAGCTCAGGTGGATCTTGAAGGTCGGCGTCAATAATAACTGTCGCATCACCACGCACGTGATCGAACCCAGCAAGCATAGCAACCTCTTTACCAAAATTGCGTGATAAGTTAACATAGGAAATCCGCGCGTCGCTTTTTGCATAGTGTTTTATGATCGAAAGAGTCTCGTCACTACTACCATCATTGACGAATAAAAATTCAAAATCGTAGGTGGATTCATCGTGTGCTAACTTTTCAAGCCGTTCAAACAACTGAGGAAGGACCTCTTGTTCGTTATACGCCGGAATAAGTATTGAAATGCATTGGTTCATTGATCTTAGTATACGCTACTTTATGGATTGGATTAAATCGGTAATCGAGAAGAATGTATGGGCTCCAACGTGATCAAGTGCGGTGGTTTTTGCCTGTGCCGATTCGTTGTCGGAACTCATGATAGCACCAGCATGGCCGAGTTGCACACCTTTTGGTGCGGTGTGGCCAGCGATATAGCAATACACCGGCTTTGATATATGCGCTTTGATATAGTCCGCGGCTGTGATTTCGTCAATTCCACCAATTTCGCCAATGAGCACAATAGAGGAGACTTCCGGATCTTGTTCGAATAATTCGAGGCACTCAATGAAGTTGGTGCCACGGATAGGATCTCCGCCTATTCCGATGACATACTTCTGCCCGATACCACGCTCTGTTAGTCCGGCAGCAATTTCGTAGGTGAGGGTACCGCTTCGGCTTACGACACCGACCGATCCTGGTATGGCGAGGTGAGTAGGGATGATACCTAGCTTGGAGTGTCCAGGAGTGATGACACCTGGACAGTTCGGCCCAACGAGTATCGAACCACTTCCCTTCAATCGTTGTTGTATTTGCAACATATCATGTATCGGGATGCCTTCGGTTATACAAACGATCAGCGGAATTCTCGCGTCGATCGCTTCAAAGATCGCGGGCTTAGCAAACGGCGCCGGTACAAATATTACGCTGGCATCAACTGTATGATGCATCTTGATCTCAGTAATTGTTTTATACACAGGAATACCATCAAGTGTCGTGCCAAATTTCGTCGGTGAGGTGCCCGCAACGATGTTTGTACCAGCCTTTACCATGGCGCGTGTATGGAATGAGCCGTGCGAACCCGTAATACCTTGCACGATGACACTTTTCGGCGCAAAAAGAGACGGTGTCAACTTCATAGCGTGTGTTCCTTGGCATTTTCCAGACAATCGGCAAGTGTCGGCAGGAGATTAATCCCTTCAGCATCGAGTAGTTGCTTTGCTTCACTATGATTCGTCCCGGCGAGGCGAATGGAAAGTGGCGGCAGGGAGTCGATCTTTTCGCGAGCGGCGATAATTGCTTTCGCGACCTCATCACAACGAGTAATGCCAGCGAAAATGTTAATGAGAATAACCTTAACATTTTTGTAGCGCATTATTTCTTTGAACGCTGCCAATACACTCGCCTCATTGGCTCCACCGCCGACATCTAAAAAGTTTGCTGGCCTAAGTCCTGCGCTCGCTACCGCATCGACAGTTGCCATAGCAAGTCCAGCGCCGTTGGCAATCGTAGCAACGTTGCCCTGGTCATCAAGGGTAACGAAGTTCGCGTCTATGGGTTGTGTTTCAAACTCCCAATCTTTGTGGCGAAACAAGCTGGCACTATCAACTTCCATCTTACAATCAGCCGCGACCAGATCGCCACCTTTTGTCAGTACGAAGGGATTAATTTCGAGCAGCAGGGCGTCGTTTTTCATAAAACAACTATAAAGCTTGCTAATGATATCTCCCAAAATGTGAGATTTTTCTGCGATATCGAACAAATCTGCAATGATATCAGCGTGCTGGTCAATCGTATCCTGACTAAGTTCACGCACATAAAACTCGCTCGCCGTATTTTCTTCGACATCAACTCCGCCGTGCGGGTGTGCCACGATGTCAATACGTTTCTCTATAGTGTTCAAACGAATTGCTACATAAAACTCTTTTTCGATTTCTAGCACTTCCTCCGCGAGCAATCGTTTTGGCAAGTGCCCCTTAATAGGCAGCTTGGAAATGCGTCTCACTGCATCGTCGTACTCAGCTTTTGAATACACAACCGCAATACCGCCCGCCTTACCACGCCCACCGACAGGCACCTGTGACTTGATGACGAGTGGTAATTCTAAGGGGGTGTCTATGTTTGTAAGTTGCGAATGTGGAACAGGAATTAATGAGTTTGCTAAAAGCCTCTTCGCTTCGTATTCAAGTAAGATCACTTCATGTCCTCACGTAACTTTGCAGCAAGTTTTTTTGCGGTATATTCCCACGAAAAATCCGCAACCCGCATTA
Organism: uncultured Candidatus Saccharibacteria bacterium; assembly: GCA_964618945.1. GTDB lineage: Bacteria > Patescibacteriota > Saccharimonadia > Saccharimonadales > Saccharimonadaceae > UBA1020. The sequence continues at coordinate 7,452 of CAZUDH010000005.1, read as the reverse complement.
CACCTTTTTCGATAAGCTTCTTTTGACGCGTGGAATTTGTAAGTACTCTTTGTAGTGCTAGCGAAAAAGACTTATCATCACGCTCGCTCCACTCACAAGCGTCTACTCCTACTTCTCGAAGCACGGGAATGTCAGCAGCTACGACCGGAATGCCACAATAAAACGCTTCGAGAACTGGCATGCCAAAGCCTTCGTAATGACTGGGGAAACCTAATACGGTCGCGTTCTTGAATAAACTCACCCTATCCATATTAGATACATGTCCAGTAAGGATAATGTCAAAACCTTCACGCAGTTTATCATCTATTAACTTACGCAGTTTTTCTGATTTCCACCCCCAGCCACCAGCGATTACTAGGCTATGCGATTCACGGACTCTTTCTGACATTAAACAATATGCGTTCACTAGAGTTTCAAAATTTTTCCTTGGCTCAAGCGTACTAATTCCGAGGATATATTTTTTTCGTATTCCAAATGTGCTTTTTAAATATTCACTACCCTTGTTTAGGTCATCGGAAAATTGAGCGCCATTTACTGGAATGTCAACTACGAAAATTTTTGATGCCGGTACTTCAAGTAGTTTAATGAGCTCACTCTTCGTAAATTCCGATACGGCAATGACTAAGTCTGCTTTTTTTACACTGCTCGCGACGGTTCGTGTTAAAAACACACGGTTCTTTTCTTCAACATACTCTGGATATCGAAGAAAGCATAAATCGTGTACAACAACCGCCGTTTTTCGGCTCGGCAGGATAGGCCATACAGAGAAGTTAGGAAAAATACTCCAATCAGTTTTCTTGATAAAGAGTGGCGGAGCGACACCAAAAGCGACGAGCTTAGCGTAAATTCGTTGCGGAATTATTCGAACTTGGTGAAGTCGAGACTCTTTTAATGCCTTTTGGGTGAGTTTATTGATTGGATGCTTGCGGCCCAAAAAATTAAGCCAGAGGTACTCAACGCTCACTTCATTGTTGGTATATGTTTCTAAAGCGTTCGACAGACCCTCGGTGAAATAATTAACACCACTCGGACGTGGCTGTTCAAGTACAGATGCTTCAATTACGATTTTTTTCATAGATCTCCATAAATTCATCTTTTACAATATGTTCAAAAATATAGTTATCAAGATAGTTCTGCCGAGCACCCGCGCCCAGCTTATTACGAAGTTCTGAGGATTTCATGAACAATTCCATGGATGTTTTTAGGCTAGACGGAGAACTTGGCGGGATAAGAAGACCTGTTTTTTCGTTATGAATTATCTCCAGGTTGCCGCCGACAGCAGTTGCGATAATGGGCATTCCAAGCATTGATGCCTCAACTAACGCGACACTGAAGCCTTCGTGGTGTGACGGGTGTATGACGACGTGAGCTCTTGAGACGATGGCTAGCGGATCGTGGGAGTGACCGACGAATAAAATGTTATTAGACGAAGCTGCCTGCTCCTTAAATAACGCAGCGTCCGGGCCATCACCGACGATACGCAGTTTTGCCGACATACTCTCTAGTTGTAAAAACGCCGTGATAACATCACCGATACCCTTGTCTTTCACTAGTCGACCAAATACACAGAATGTAAACTCTTGATATTTTTTTTCGGTATAGTTTTTTGCTACATCAGAACAGCCGTTATGAACGACCACCAGCTTCTTTCTTGCAGATGAATTTGCGAGATTGGCAAGCACGAGACGCCGTTCGCTTTGGCTAACGACAGTAATCGCAGTAGCATATCGCGCACAAAGGTGCACAAGTTTACCAACAGGATTTTTAAGTGGCGCAAGCAGATTTCTCCATATGTGCTTGAGATCGGCGTGGTCTGTCCAAATAACTCGTATGCCGAGTAATGTTGCGGCTAGCGTTGCGGCGATAAAATCATCGCGACTTTGAATATGCACAAGGGATGGCTGCTCTTTTTTATAAATCCATGTGTACCAAACCGTTAGCAGTAGCTGCCACAAAACATAGATAGGGAATAAGAGTGATCGAACTCCGCTCCAATTCTGCTGCCCCCACCACCAGCCTCGTATTGTTGAAACTTTTTGGTGCTTTGCATATGTGAGCAGTCCTGGGTTACGAGAAATTACCGTCGCTTTATAATCTGGTGTATCGGAGAGTACCTTTGCGAGAAAAACAGCAAATCGCTCCGCGCCGCCAAAATCATGCGCATAGGCATTTCTAATAACAAGAATATGTTTTTTCACCACTTTACTAGTATACAAGACTAATTGACTGGTATAATTATCTTTGAGTTATGAAATATCTTACACCGAAAAATCGTGCGATTTTGCGCGAGATGGTTGCGACTGATTTCAAGATACGATACCAGGGCTCGGTTCTTGGTTATATGTGGTCGATCCTAAAGCCGTTACTTCTATTTGCGGTACTGTACATATTGTTTACCTATGTGGCACCAATTGGAAAAGGTGTTGAGCATTACGGCGTATCCCTACTTCTCGGTATCGTGTTTTGGAACTTTTTTGCCGAAACGACAATGGTGGGCGCGACGTCGGTTGTATCGCATGGTGATTTGATACGAAAGATAAAGATTCCTCGTTATCTCGTCGTTGTGGCAAGTTCTGTATCGGCATTCATTAACTTACTCCTAAGTCTCGTCGTCGTCTTTATATTTGCCGGGGTAAATGGCGTCAGCCCTCATGCCTCATGGCTATTGCTACCAATAGTGATAGTCGAAATGTTTGCGCTCGCGATGGGAATGGCCTTGATTCTCGCTACGGCCTATGTAAAATATCGTGACGTCACCTATATATGGGAAGTATTTTTGCAGGCTGGTTTTTATGCCAGCGCAATAATTGTGCCGATGTCCATCGTGCCAACGAACCTATATGACTGGTTCTTTATGAACCCAGTAGTGCAGATTGTCCAGGATGCACGCCATGTGCTTTTGCAGAGCGCAAATGACATAACTATCTGGAACACAGTAGTAAATCCTTTTGCGAAATCTATACCGTTTATCCTTACTCTCGTTATTGTCACAGTGGGCGTCATATACTTTAGAAAACGTTCACGATACTTCGCGGAGGATATTTAGATGTCGAAAAATACTGAAGTCGCTATCGCTATCAATGATATTCACAAAGAGTTTATCTTGCCACAAAGCAAGCATACATCAATGAAGCAAGCAGCGGTAAATATTGTAAAGAAAAACAAAAAAGTTACCCAAAAAGTGCTTGATGGAGTATCATTTGAAATAAATAAAGGTGATTTCTTCGGTATCGTCGGCAGAAACGGCTCAGGAAAAAGCACTCTCCTTAAACTTATTGCCGGCGTTTATTACCCAACGAGTGGTTCAATCGACGTGAACGGCGGCCTGACGCCATTTATTGAGCTTGGAGTTGGTTTTAATCCTGAACTCTCTGGTCGTGATAACGTGTATCTGAATGGCGCACTCCTTGGCTTTACGCGTGCGCAAATGAATGAAATGTACGATGAAATTGTCGACTTTGCAGAACTTGGCCCATTTATGGATCAAAAACTAAAAAACTACTCGAGTGGCATGCAGGTACGCCTGGCATTCTCGATCGCCATCAAAGCCAAAAATGATATATTGATTTTTGACGAAGTCTTGGCGGTGGGAGATGAAGCGTTTCAGAGGAAATGTCTTGATGTTTTTGAAACATACAAAGCAGCAGGACAGACTGTGATACTAGTAACGCACGATATGCCCACTGTTAAGCGATTTTGCACGAAAGCCGCTCTTATAAGTGAGGGCAAGCTTTTGGAATTTGGTGACGCTCATAAAGTTGCGCAGTTATATTCAAAACTAAACAGTCAAGCCGTTGACAGCTTCGACGCTGAAAAAAATTCAAGGCTTCAAGCAAAGAGCATCCTAACAACCTGGCTTTATGATGCAAATATGAATCCTGTCCAGCGGGTTAAGCAGGGGGAAAAGTTGATTGTAAGAATTGCGTGGCCTAAGCTAGATAAAAAACTTGAAAGCATCGGCGTGAATATATTTAAAATGACCGGAGAACATGTAACGGGTCACAATACGCGTTTTGCAAAAAACGCATTCTCTACAAAAGAGAATAGTGTAGAAATAGAATATACAATGGACATCGCCCCTGGCAAATATTTTGTTTACTCAGAAGCATTCACTGACAAAAACATAGCGATGCCGCAAGAATTTGACGGCCCCGTTTTTTACGTAGAAGGCCCTCAAGATCAAAAAGTGAGCGGGATTTTTGACTTACCGCATGCTTGGCGGAGAACACCTAACGCCGGAAAGTAGCGACGCCTCGGATAATGTAACCTAGACGTTGCACAGCAGCTGTGAACCCTGGGACGCCTGAAGTCCCCAGTCCAAATAATTGTCGCGTACCCAGCCACACATACCTGTGCTTTATAGAGTGAATAGCGATTCTCGAAATGTCGTCAAGAAATATCCTGCGGTATTCATGACTGTGCTTCGCAGATTGACCGTATTTTCGTAATTTTGCTCGTATATATCTACGGTTCACATATGTCGGGGCTTTCACGCTCCATAAGCTACGAGCGTATTCCTTCTCTTTTTTCAGCGACATCTCATTATTCGACATCGTTAGACCGGTGGAGTTCGTGCGCCATCTATAGAGCATAGTATCGGTGCCTACGAACTCACCCAGGGCATGCAACTTAACCCATAGGTGAAAATCTTCTGCAAACACATTGTCGTAGCCACCAACCGCTGACATTGCGGCCTTTTTAACCAGTGTTGCCCCGTTCGCGAGCGGATTTCTGACATACATCGCACGTTTGATATCAGCACTCTCGGTCGGAAGGAGTTGTTTGTACATAAATTCACCGTTTTCATCAATGACTTCTATATTCCCTGAAATAACGACGGCATCAGGATGCTTGGCAGCGGTATCGATCAAGTCGGCGAGCTTGTTGGCAAATGATATGTCATCAGCATCAGTGCGCATGAGGTAGTCGCCTTTTGCCAAAGAAACACCTAGATTGCTGGCGGCAACGACCCCTTGATTTGATTGCTTTTTATATACAATCCGTTTATCGAACTTCTCATAACGTCGAATAATGGTATCTGACCCATCTGTAGAGCCGTCATTGATGATTATGAGCTCGAAATGCTCGTATGTCTGTCGAAGCATACTATCGATGCTTTCGCGCAAATGCTGCTCGGCATTGTAAACTGGCATAATGACAGATATAAGCGGTTTGTTTTTGCGTTCAATCATTACTTTGATAATAGCATATAGATAGGCGTTGCGTATCCTAGACACTATGCTAAAATAATAGTAAGACACGGTCATATTTATGAACATAAAAAAAACATCAAATCGTAAAAAAATCACCTTCGCGGTACTCGCACTGGCAGTCATTGCTGCATGCGGCGTTTTAATATGGAAATTCACACAACGCAACGATGATACGTCACATAAAGATGGTGAATACGTTATTAATATGAACAAGTCGGACGCAGAAAAGAAACGGACAGAAGAGCTGCAAAAAAATCCCGAGGAAAAGATGCAGAATAATCAAAGTGACGCTCCGCCGCAGCCAGCGGTGTTTGCTGAAACAGGCAAACAACAAGCAAACGTACTTCTGACCAATGCCGGTGTTTTTAATAATAAAGTCAGTGCAAGCGGATTTGTTACAAATCTTGTTGAGTCTGACGGCACCTGCGAATACGTGTTTACAAAGGCTAGTGAAGTAGTTAGAAAACGCATGGATACATTACAAAATCCAACATCAACGACATGTAGAACCACCGCCTTTTCTTCGTCGGAGCTCTCGTCTGGTACGTGGAGTGTATATGTTCAATACACCTCGTCAAAATCATCCGGTATTTCGAACACCAAGGAGTTTACGATATGAAGATATCAAGGTTGATACTGCTGCTCGGTTTACTAACGGGAATTAGCATATTTCTTCAGTTTGCCGCATCGAGCACGGCGTTCGCGGTTAATCCCGCTGACTTTAATCCAGGTCGTATCATTGACGATGAAGTTTTTTACAACAAGAATGCCATGGGTAGCGCCGCCGAGGTTCAGCAATTCATTACAGCTCACACACCTGCCTGTGATACCTGGGGAACGCAGCCTTCTGGATACGGTAACCTTAACCGTGCACAATACGCGCAGCAGATTATGGGATGGGCGGGGCCTCCATATGTCTGTCTTCAGAATTATTACGAAAACCCAACGACTGGTGAAACTTCCTTTGAAAAAGGAGGTGGAGCATTTGCGGGTGGTGTAAGCGCTGCTGAAATTATCTATAGCGCCTCACAGCAGTACAACATCAACCCACAAGTATTGCTGGTGATGCTACGAAAAGAATCGTTAAATTTATTTAGTGATGATTGGCCGCTCAAATCCCAGTACAAATACGCGATGGGGTATGCATGTCCAGATGCGGGCCCGAATTACTCTGCCGCCTGCGTCGACTCAAAAGCAGGATTTTACAAGCAAGTCACTCTTGCCGCCTGGCAACTCCGCTACTACTATGATCACATGGGCGAGTACAATTTCGCGCCAGCCCGCTGGAATACAATTCAGTACAACCCCGATCCTGGATGTGGTACGAAAGATGTCTATATACAAAATTATGCAACAGCAAGTCTATATATCTACACCCCGTATACGCCGAACGACGCTGCATTATATGCATACCCGGGTACCGCTAATTGTGGAGCCTATGGAAACCGCAACTTCTGGTTCATGTGGCAAGAATGGTTTGGGTCACCCTACGCAAATGCGAATGTCGTATCATCTCTAACACTTCTTTCATCAGTGCCAGGAGGGGGACTATATACGAACGGTTTTGTAGAAGCCAGTTTCGTTATCAAGAACAATAGTTCGTACGTGAATGACATAGGCTATATTGCCGTCGCCTGTCGTGATAGTGCGGGAGCGAACTGTGATTTTCCATCTCAGCATGTGATTCTGCAACCCGGGCAAGAGTACCTGTACCGAACCGCTGTCAATATTACCAAGGAGGATAAGTATTCGTTTTGGATTACGAATTACAGGAACGGCGTATGGGACGACATGTCACCTGCGTCAGTGAATGGAGCAGTTCGGCGCTATGACAATAAATTAGTACAGCATAAGCCCACATTAACCGTAGACATTGCAAGTGAACCAGACTTACGAATCAATAAGACAAGCAACGTGACATTTTCGGCCCGTAACAATAGCGCTTACCCCTTAAATATGGGTAACGTAGCAGTCGGAATGCGCTCTCCTTCTGGGAAGAACGCAGATCTCGTTCCAGAGGCGGTTTCTAATCTGGCGCCCGGTGCGACGTATGTATACACGAAACCATTCACTCCAAAAGAAGTGGGGGTATACAACGCATATGTATTGTCGACATTCAATTACTCGCAGTGGAACCAGTCGACGTTCCCGGTCCCAGCCGGCACAACAACAGGCAAAGCCTCATTTAGCGTCAAATCAAACCCGACACTTACCCAAGGGCTTACCATCACAACGCCAA
>CAZUDH010000004.1:0-79097 GCA_964618945.1 uncultured Candidatus Saccharibacteria bacterium | reverse complement strand
TTCAGGTGCTAGTATCAGCAATGATGTGGAGGTTCAAGTCCTCTCATCCGCACCAAAAATGGACTAAAGTCAGAATTAGCGGCGCGTTGCGCCGTTTTTTGACTTTAGTCCATTTTTGATGGAGCTATCATCAACATACAGTGATATTTTTATTTGGAAATTTGATAATCTACAAAAACCTTCTCTGTTGTTAGTTGGTAACTACAGTGTAGGATGCCTACCTTTTTGATTCAATGGATGCCATAAAGGTCGCGGATGATTACGATTATCTAAAGTGGCCGAAACTTCCCAATGACAAATATGTTTGGGTACCGAAGACTGGCCGTCCTGTTGCGAACACCATAGCCTTACGCTAGATATCTTTGACCAGATGACCGAACTGTGCGCTTAATCTCGGCAAATCAGGCGTACCAAATTCTGCAGCTAAGTCCTCTAGCTTGGCTGCCTTATCTGCGCCGAATTTCTGGATAGACACACGGAACCAATCGTAGGTACAAAAGTATGGTGGCTCCGTGGGTGGATTACCCTTGGAATGGAATTTGTCAGCATACATAACCAGGCGTTCCTCGATAGTCTTGGCTGTGTAATCAGCTGCTGGTATTGGCAATTTTTGGTCAATGACATCTTGCTTGGTTAAACCGACGCCTGTGTGATGTGACGCGATCCTCCATACTGCTTCGTCCAAGCCCTCATTTCGTAGGATATCTTCCCCGAACGTACCATGACGAACGCCCTGCACAAAACGTCCATCTTCAAGCACGAGGTAGGCGCCAATGTCATGTAGCATACAACCGACGTGCAGTAGTGCTCGGTCAAGCTGGATGGATGGTTTTGACTCAAGGAACTGCAGAGCAATTGCGTCCACAATCTGGCAGTGCTGGTATATAAGCTCAAAGTCGGCTTCAGTTTTTGCGTACTTTCTGTGTAGTCGTTTAATTTGATCATCTGTGGGTAGCATATGAATCATTGTATCACCTGCTATCCGCTGCGAAGGCAGCGAGACAGGGTTTTCATTAAAAATGGAGTTTGATATCTGGCAAATTCTCGCAACTCCACCATTTGCGCCTCAATGGACAAAACTTGTTTGTCCTCAATATGCGTACTCTTGCAAGCATAGATGTAGAATTTGTTTTGCATAAAATCTCTCCCCTGAAAACATTTGGTTTTGCGGGGCGCTGCATATTACATGCGCGAGGCGTTGGGACTGAGCTATACTTTTTGCTCGAATCTATTGTGAGAAAACTGCTAATTCCAATTTAGGTACTGAGTAGGGCTGCTTCTTGGAGTAAGCCACAAAACACACGCTTGATATGCAGTCTGCATAAGAGTATATTACAGCCCATGACTGAACATATCTCGTATGTTAGTACAAGAGATCCTGACGCGATAGAAATCACGTATTCAGAAGCATTGCTTGCAGGGCTTGCACCCGATAAGGGCTTGTATGTACCCACACAAATCCCCTCTCTAAACGACGCCGAGATTAGATCGCTTGTCGGCATGCCATATACCAAAGTATTCCATACAGTGAATGAAAAATTCGTTGGTAACGATATTCCCCGTAAAGACCACGCTCGGCTGACCGAGGCCGCTTTTCGCTCTGATAAATTCCCTGACGCTATTGAAGGTAATATTACACCGGTGGAAGAGGTTGCGGATGGAATACTTATTCAGGAACTGTCACTCGGCCCAACTGCTGCCTTTAAAGACATGGCGTTACAGCCGCTTGGTCAGCATATGAACTACGTGCTAAGTCGTAAGAATGAGTCGCTGAGAATACTTGGTGCAACCTCTGGTGATACTGGCTCTTCGGCGGAAGCGGCTATGAAGGGGCTCAGCGGAGTTTCTCTGACAATGTTAAGTCCTGCCACGGGAATGAGCCCGTTTCAAAAAGCTCAAATGGCAGAACTTTCGGGCGGTAATATTCAAAATATTAGCGTGAACGGTCGTTTTGATGACTGTCAGGCTATGGTTAAAGCTTTGAAGATGCAGCCTGAATTTGCCGATCTCGGCGCGGTCAATTCTATCAACTGGGGTAGGGTTGCAGCTCAAGTGCCCTACTACGTATATGGCTACTTGCAGGCCGTTGATGGAAACATTAACAAACCCGTTGATTTCGTTGTGCCATCCGGCAATTTTGGCAATGTTCTAGCTGGTCATATCGCGAGAAAAATGGGTGCCCCTATACGAAACCTTATTGTTGCAACGAATGAGAATAGCGTTATTGACACACTTATTCAAACCGGTGTCTACAGACGGCCGTCTGAGGCATATGTAACTTCAAGTCCTTCGATGGATATTACTGTTGCATCGAATTACGAACGTGTATTGGTTGATATTTTTCCTGATGATCCTGCAAAAGTCAAAGCGTATATGCAAGTATTTGAGCAAAAAGGCGAAGTCAGCTTTGAGGAGTTTGGTGTTCCGAATGATATATTGAAGCAACTTGGTTTTATGAGTGGACAATCATCGCATGCCGACAGGCTTGACTCGATACGGTGGGCACACCAAAACGGCAGACTCATCGACCCTCATACCGCAGACGCAGTAACGGTCGCGCGCAAAATACGTGCCGAGCGAGGTGATGACAACACACCTATCGTGTGCATGTCTACGGCACTTCCCGTTAAATTTGAGTCGACTATGCATGAAGCACTTGGCTGTACGCCTATCAGGCCAAAACGATTTATAGGCCTTGAAGAAAGAACGAAAACTTTAAGTGATTTTGACATTATAAATCCTGGAGATAGTAGCACGCTCGCATCGTTCGTTAGAAACCATCGCTAGCTTTCCGACACACCCAGAAGACACGCTTTTAACTTCTAAAAGATTCGGCGAGAAAATTTCAGCCTCCCGGCTTTTTTGTTCCGAAAAACTGGACGTTGCGCCAGAAAACAGCTCATACGCCCAGCCTTTTCATCCATGCTAAGAACAAGCTTTTACAATCGAGTGCCGTTATTGCCAAGCGTAGGTGCTTCGTAATAATTTTGCCACTTTGTGGATATCGGACTCTTGTTTTATCCCAGGGTTCAACGTGCCTTGTGGGTCAAAAATCGCTCGCACTGCGTCAAAAAGTGCAACAAGTTCAGGATCAAGCGTACGACGACCACTAAATGCGTGCAGTCTACCCTCGCCATTTTGACCAGCTATGGTACCTCCGCATTTTGCAAGCAAAATAGCAAAATCATCGACAAGCTTCAATAGAAGTTGTTTTCCGGCGACCGATTTAAGATTTAATTCTGGACGCACTGTCCAGGTACCTTCGATAGGCCGGCCGATGAGTGCGAGATTTACTCCATGCTTGGTTTCAAGTTCAGCAACGCCAGAGACAAATTCATCAAACCTATCAAGCGAAACATACATTCCTTCGAGAATAGGTACTCGAGTGGCCTCTTCGGTGTGTGGCTGCTCTGACATAGCACCAATGCTTTCGATATTGGCAAATTCGCTCTGGCTAGCGTCCTTGCTGCTCCGCACGACGCCTTCGAACTGCTCGCAAGCATGGACAATACGCTTAACTTTGCGTGCCTGTGCTCTCGCAGACACATCATGAACCGTCGCAACGACGACGGCTACATCATCGCTGTTTGCTTCGTCAACAATTGGGTATTTTTTCCCAAGCTTTTCTGCTTGCCGCACGGCAGATGCGCTGTAAAACGTTACATTTACATTTCCTAAATGGTCTATTTCGTCTATGACATCTCGAGCCTTGAACTCGTCTGAAAAGGCTGCCACTACAAGGCTTCGGGTATCTGCAACATATTCGGCTTTTACGATGACTTCCGAAACAATCCCCAGCGTACCCTGACTACCGACAATAAGCGGTGTCAGATCAAATGAGCCATCCTTATGTTTTACGTCTATTAGCGACGTATAGCCAATGCCGTTTATCATCCCCAGCTTGCTGTCGATAATATCTAAGTTGTCCTCGATCAAATCATCAAGCTCTCGATAAATTCTACCTTCAAACGTCTCAAGTGCTTTTTTCTTTACGAGTTCACGCTTCGAAAGCCGTTTTGTTTGGAGCACGTCACCGTTGGCAAGCACCACTTCAATCTGATCGATCCAGTCGACGACCTCTTCCGTTAGCACACCACCCGCAAGCGCACCGCCAATGGTTGCCTCATCGCTAACGACGTCGAGCGTCAAAATGCGCGTACCTTGCAGCATCAGAGCAGTCTGCAAGGCGCCCACGCGCACGCCTGGCTGGGTTCGTGCCAGCCGCTGCTTCGGATCGTATTCAAACACCCGCGTCATATGCCGATCAAGCACTAGTAGCGCACCGGTAGTTGTAGCCGCACCGGTAGTATCGGTACCACTGCCGCGTGCCGTTACAGGCAACACATGCCCTTTTTCGGCAAGTTGCCATGTAAAGGTCATCACTTTACGGATATCACTTGTGTTATACGGGTAGATGACCATTTCGGGTTTTTGCGACAAAATACTGCCGTCGGTCGAATACTGTTCGCGCGTTGCCACGCTTGTTGCCACCTCCCCCACTAGGTGTTGGTTCAAATATGCTGCCAACTTATTCATATATCTGATACAGCTCCCTTTTCATCTAACGTAGCTCTATCATAGCATAACCACCTTGTTTTTGAGAGGTTTTTTGGTATAGTTGATAGAGTTCCTTTGGATGTGGTGGGTCGTGTGCGAAGCACCGCCATAGAATGCGTAGACAACACGCGTCTGCCAATTCCATGCCCAAATGTGTGCAAGTGTCCGAAACAGACGGTAAACTAAATGTTCTTTTATTATTATGCGGATGTGGTGGAATTGGTAGACACGCATGCCTTAGGAGCATGTGTCGCAAGACGTGAAGGTTCAAGTCCTTTCATCCGCACCATTTCAGAGTAAAAATCCAGATCTTCGCCCGCTTGGGCGATTTTTTGGTTCAGATTTCTTAGTTCCCGCCACAGGCAAAACCCACTTTCCGCCCCCTTTCGGAAAGTGGGTTTTGGGACTAAGCCATTTGGGGTTCGGGCGAGGGTTTTGTTGCTCAAAAATAGGTTCAATCCAAGGATTTCAGACAAAACGGCTTTTTGTCCGTCAAAATCGTTAGTATCAACGATTTTACAGATAGATTTTGCGGTCTTGAGCCATTTTCGCATAGGTTCTAACCAAGCATTTTGGTTAGCTTGTAAGTTCGCCAAACTTTCCTCTAAACTTTTCTTTCCGCTCAAAATCTCCGATTTTTTATCAAGGAAAGTTTGGCGGTCAATATCCTGGTCTAAATAACTGTCTAGTAAAATCTTTTGCTCTGCCGCTAAATGCGAGATTTGCTGTCGCAAATCGTCAATAAGAGAAATGTTGCTTGAACTTTCGGCTTGTTCGTCTTTGGTCATTTTGTCGCCCATAAAACTAAACACATCATCAGTCATCGCGTACTCGCCTAAAAGTGCCGAAAGTTGTGGCAACAAATCTTTTTCTCGTATCGGTGGGTTGTCACATTTAACGGCTCGCTTTTTGCGAGAACAGCGATAGTACGTCCAGCTATGCGCATTACCGTTTTTCTGTGTTTTGGTTTTTGTTTCGGCGGTTATACTCATACCGCAATTAGCACATCTCAAAAGCCCTAAAAATGGCGTTGTAGGCTTGATTTGTTTTTGGATATGTCCACGAACTGCAATAACTTGCTGGACATTATCGTAAAGGGTCTTTGGAACAATCGGCGTATGGCGACCCTCGTGCAATTCGCCGCAGTACAAAAAATGTCCGTAGTAAAACGGGTTTTGTAAGATAGACTTTACTTTATCGTCCTTAAATGTCTTTCCGCCTTTGGTTATCGCTCCATTTTCCTGTAAGAAATACGCGAGTTGTTCCATTGTTTGATCACCACAAGCATAGCGAGCAAACAATTCTTTTACAAGCAGTGAATATCTCTTGTCTACAACTATCGTTTTTGTACGAGAGTCATTTAAGTAGCCAAATGGTGCTTGGCTGGGAAAATCGCCATTTCGCACTCTTGCTCGTAAGCCTCGTTTGGTATTTTCGGACAAATTGTCTACGTAGTATTTGCTTTGACCAAACATAATTGAGAGCATAAACTTGCCTTGGCTAGTATTTTCAAATTGGAAAATCGGAAATCGCAAGTAATTAAGCGATGTTTGGTCTAGCAAGTAGATGATTTGTCCGCCGTCTACCGAGTTGCGAGCAAGGCGGTCTGGGTGCCACGCCAAAATGCCGTTGGCTTCGCCAGACTGCAAGCGAGATAACATTTCATTAAAGATTGGTCGTCCTGGACTTTTTGCCGTGCGTTTTTCTATGAGCTCGTCAATAACTATTAAGTTGTTATCTCTCGTATACTTGCGGAGTTCCGCAAGTTGAGCGTCAATAGACAACACTTGTTTGTCCTCTGTATCTGTACTTTTGCGAGCATACAAGATGTATTTTTCCATAATTTTACCCCCCTTAAAAACTCAAAAAGCCGTATTGGTGCAACACAACTTGGAGAAACCAAATTGTTCCAATACGGCTATTTGAGCCAATAAAAAAAGTTTCTCGTTAAGTTGTGTTGCCCTTTCATTATACAACACTACAAAACCCTCACCCAAACCCCAAATGGCGAAAGCCCAAAAACCACTTTCCGAAAGGGGGCGGAAAGTGGTTTTTGCCTGTGGCAGGAATTACGAAATCTGAACCAAAAAATCGCCCAGGCGGGCGAAGATTTGGATTTTTACTCTGAAATGGTGAGATTTTACGCCCACGCTAGAACCCATTTTAGCACCAGATGCCAGAAATGAGGTTTTTTGGCGGGTCACCCCCGACTTGACCCGACCCGACCCGCCGAACTGCATTTTCCGAGAATCGAAAATATGTTTTAGGCATTGGTGGCTAGCTATAGAGTACCTTAAAGGCTTTTCTCAATAGAGTTAGCCCTTTTTGGGTGGCAAGAGGAGAATGGGGGATACCCTTAACGATGATTACTTGAACATCTACGAGTGCTTTTGCAAGATTATCCTGTATCTCTCTTGGAGGAAATATTTTATCTTTATCACCGCAGAGAATCATTACACGTTTGTTGTAGTTTACTAATCTCCTGAGATCAGGTAGTGCGTCATGCGCTAGACCGCTGCTGTATTGGGATCTTGCCTTCGGGTCACCAAACTTAACCATTTTGCTTAACAACTTGTGGTTATAACGTAATCGCCTATCCTTTATCAGGTCAATAAGCTGATAGCGTGCGTTTTCAATAATTCTTTTTCTAAAAATAGCTAACCTCTGTTTATCGGATCCTGTGAAACTACTATGATTGAACCCCAGCGGCTGCAACAACACTACATAGCCTATGAGGTGTGTATAGCTAGTCTGAGAAAAAAGACGAACCACGCCCGGTACTGCCTGTGAGTCTGCAATAATGTTTAGATTTTTAAATTTGGAATCTGCAAGTATGCCATTGAATGCCTCTTTCGTGTAATTGAACATGTACGTTGGAATATCGCTACCATCGCTCTTAGCAAACCAGTGGGGAGCGCCCTGCACGACTGCAGTTCTTGGAGGGCAAGACTCTACGACCCACTGAGGCAATGAATCTATCTGTACCGTTCCTAGAAATACAATAGTTTCAATTATTTTGCTATCTTCAGAAAACCACACTGTGTAGGGAATTGTATCTGAATTATAGCTATAGCTATATGTTTTTGAGTGCATATCACTATTATACTCAAGTTCTCTCTATCTAATACTTTCGTTGTACTGTGGCCGCATTAGCTAGCCACCAATGCCTAAAACATATTTTCGATTCTCGGAAAATGCAGTTCGGCGGGTCGGGTCGGGTCAAGTCGGGGGTGACCCGCCAAAAAACCTCATTTCTGGCATCTGGTGCTAAAATGGGTTCTAGCGTGGGCGTAAAATCTCACCAACATTAAGGCCCGAGATTTATCTCGGGTTTTAATGTTGGTCATGCGATAAGATTTGCATCTTCACGGTGGCTTGCCATTAAGCAAGACACGAGCGTGGAGGTTCGCAAAGAGCAGCACAGAAATAAAAGCAACGAAGCTATTTTTATTTCTGTGCAAGCGGAGGAGGCTTTAGCCGATAGTCCTTTCATCTGCACAAAAGCGAAAAGGCGCCCACCTCAGACGCCTTTTCTTCGGAAGTACGTTAGGTGTGCATTTCCATAACTACGATTGTCCACCACAACAATTTCGTTTTGTACTGGTACCTCACGTATTCCTACATGAGATAATACCATAAGCCCGTTAGGCTTGAGAAGCGAAAATAGCTTTTTGACTGTGGAAAACTGCTCGTCATGATACGGAGGATCGACAAAAATAACATCGTACAGTTCAGGATTTGCCGTTTCAAGCCAATTGTTCACTGTTGTTTTTATGACTTCACTTTCATCATCCGTGCCAAGCAAGCTACAATTAGCAGAAATAATTTTCGCCGCAATCCGGTCCTTTTCTATAAATGTGACATAGTTTGCGCCGCGGCTTAGCGCCTCGAGGCCTAGAGAGCCAGATCCGGCAAATGCGTCGAGCACTCGTGCATGAACAATTTCATCACCGATGGTATTAAACATTGCGTTGCGTATTCGCTCCCCCATAGCGTGCGTGCTGCTCCGCCTTGGTGCATCTATCGCACGGCCGCCATATTTGCCGGCAATGATTCGCACGTTCATGATTGTTCTTTCTGGTAATTGTAGTACGCAGCATACCAAGCAAGGGTGACGGCCATAATTATGCGTGGTAATAATTCGGTATTTGTTTGGCGAGCAAGCTTGCTCGTCCAGCCTTTCTGCTTGAACTCGTCGTACATACCGAGTGCTGCAACTTCTGTTACGAGGCGCACATACACAGGCTCAAATCCCTCCTCTGCCACTTGATGGATTTCATCTCGTGATGGTAGGCCTGTCTTAAACGAATACGGCTTGGCAGCAGTTGCGACCCCTGCCTCGAAGAGTGTGTGCGTTGTCATCACGCCTTTTGCGCCCCAATATTGCCAGTTGTTTTTAATAAACTGCTTGCTGGACCCGCCACCGTTCATAATAATTTTGCTACGAACCTTTTGGGCTCTATCTTCGTCATCGTGCATTTTAATTTCGTGAAGTTGTTCATGGAGCGGGTCGTGATGCGCAGGGGTCAGACCATCAGTCACCGCATGCGCAAGCCACGCAGCTTCAAAGGACGCGCGCACCATATCTTGTTTACGCAGTGCTTCGGATAAATTATGTATATGCTGATCGATTGATTCGAGAAGCTGTCCACTCGGGTTTTCAGGGTCGATAAAGTGCCACGGCTCGTCACGCCCTGGACTTTTTAGCTTCACACCGTCTGGGCCGCGCTGGCCTTCGAAATGCAGAATTTCGTTGATTTTGGGAAATTCAGCATCTTTCGCTAAATAGCGCCTGAGGTGCCTGCGAGCAACACGATCAATTTTTTGATGTGTTCCAATAATGCGACCAGTGTTTTTCTGCTTCGGTAGCGGCCCAAATGCGTACATATAATTAATTCAATGTCGTAAGGCGTTGGTACTTTTGTACCTGCTCTGCCAACTCTTTATATTGTAGCAAGTCTTCCCCCGATTCGACGAAAACCTTGGCTGCATTTTGAGCTTTCGCGATAAGTGCCGTATCGGCAAGGCTTGCTATCTGCAGGTTCAGTGCACCGTGCTGGGCTTTGCCATAAATTTCGCCGGGGCCGCGCAGCTTCATGTCGACTTCTGCAAGATAAAATCCGTCATTTGAGCGTTCGATCTCACGTGAACGCTCACTCGGTTTTTGCGTGTCGCTCAACATCAAGTAGCAATAGCTCTGGTGCTCGGCACGTCCAACACGCCCACGCAGTTGATGCAGCTGGCTTAAGCCAAATCGATCAGCGTTTTCGATCATGATGATGCTGGCGTTTGGTACATCGACGCCTACCTCAACAACCGTGGTGCTTACAAGGAGGTCGTACTTTTTGTCTTTAAAGTCCTGCATTACTTGCTCTTTTTCACTCGGTTTCATTTTGCCATGCAGCAGACCAATAGTTCGGTGGCCAAAAATGCTATTTTTCAATCGCTTGTACTCTGTTTCAACACTTTTAATGTCGTTTTCAGGGTTGTCATCAATCAAGCTACAAATTACATACGCCTGACGACCGTTTCCAATTTCCTTGTCTATGTGACCATAAACTTTCTTGGCAGAAATCGGCGAAACGAGTTCGGTCTTAATTGGCTTTCGATTAGCCGGCCGCTCTGCCAGCACACTCACATCAAGCTCGCCATATACCGTAAGCGCTAAGCTACGTGGAATTGGCGTAGCAGTCATCGCAAGCAGATGCGGAAGATAGGTGGCTTTATCGAGAAGTTTCTTGCGTTGCTCCACTCCAAAGCGATGCTGCTCGTCAATCACTACAAATCCGAGTTTGTGAAACGTTACATTTGGCTGAAATAAGGCATGGGTACCCACCAGCACATCAATCTGGCCTGCCTCAAGCTCGGCGAGTAGTTCTTTTCGTACATTCGATTTTGTCGCTCCGACAAGGAGTGCGACCTTCACTCCGAATGGCGATAAAAGACCATGGAGCGTTTCGGCATGTTGACTTGCTAGAATTTCGGTCGGCGCCATAATTGCCGTTTGGAATCCTGCCGCAGAAGCCGAGCGTGCTGCAAGACCTGCCACTACTGTCTTACCACTTCCGACGTCACCCTGCAAAAGCCGATTCATCGGCACTCCGCGTTCGAAATCTTGCAATATATCCCAGGCTGCGATGCGCTGCGCGGTAGTAAGCGCAAATGGCAGATTGTCGACAAATTGCTTGACGACGTCTTTTTCAAAAGGTATATTCCAGCCTGCGAGCTTGGTATTTGCGCGCCTGTTCAGTTGGCTGGCAAGTAAAAGCTCAAAAAGTTCATCAAACGCCAGTCGCTCACGAGCAACGGCCGCTTGTTCAATCGTTTTTGGGAAATGAATTTGCGAAATAGCATCCGCGCGAGAAATAAGTTGATTTGAAGCTATGATACTGGGTGGCAAATTCTCTGGCAGCATTGTCATCAATGGCCGGAGTTCTTTTAGGACCTTGCGCACCACCTGACTTTTGATACCTGTCACGCTCCGATACACTGGCACCAACCGTTCTGCCTGCAACGGCACTTCGCTCGCAAGCTGCGCGCTTGGGCTTGTTAATTGATACCGACCATTTTTAAGTTCAAATTCACCTGAAAAGTAGAAATCCTTTCCCGATTGTAGTTGCGCTGCACGGTAGGGCTGGTTGAACCATACCGCATTTAGCTTGCTTGATTCATCGGCAAGTACGGCGGTTGTGACTTTTAGGCCCCGACGAACAGTACGGGTCGTAACCGACTCGCATACCGCCTTAATGGTAACTTTACCTGGCTTCAGCTCGGCGATGCGAACAAGTGACGTAAAGTCTTCGTGCTTGCGGGGCAAGAAATACAAAATGTCTTGCACAGTTTCAAGCCCTGCACGCCGTAAATCAGCTGCGGTTTTTGGACCAACCCCTTTTATTAGTTCCAGTTGTGTAGAAAGGCGCACATAGTTAGTGTAGCAGTGTTTAGATGGTGATAAAATGGGAGTAGTGATTAATTTCAAGGGGGTTACATGTCATTTCCAGCTCATATTTTCAAGGCATACGATATCCGTGGAAAAGTAAATACAGAATTAACAAATGACTTATGCAAAAATATCGGTGCAGCGACCGCCGATTGGCTACCCAGTGAAGGCATCGTTGCAGTCGGTCGTGACATGCGACCAGATTCAAAGCAACTTGCCGACGCAATAGTCGAAGGATTACGCCAGCAAGGAAGAGATGTATGGGATATCGGCGAAGTTACTAGCGACATGATTTATTTTGCCGTTGGGGCGTACGAGCTTGCAGGTGGCGTTGTCGTCACAGCGAGTCATAACGCCGGAGACTATAACGGTGTAAAGATCTATCGTGACAAAGTCACTCCTGTAGGCCTCGACAGTGGGCTTTCGGAGATTCGTGATATTGCCGAGCGTGGCGAATTTGCCCACAGCGACATAGTGGGCTCACTTACTCAAAAAGATATTACAGACGAATGGGTACAGCACGCTCTGTCAAGCGTAAATCCTGGAAATTGGCCAAGGTATCGAATTGCAATCGATGCCGGGAATGGTATGGCGGGTGCGATACTGCCCTCTGTGCTAAACCATTTGCCCCTTGATGCCGAAAGAATGTATTTTGAGCTCGATGGAACATTTCCTAATCACGAGGCAAATCCTCAAGACCCAAAAAATTTGCAAGATTTGGTACAAAAGGTCAAAGAAAATTCGTATGATTTTGGCCTAGCCTTTGATGGTGATGGCGACCGAGCAGGCTTTGTAGACGATCTGGGCCGTCCAATACTCGGAACCGACTTGATTAGTATTGTTTCCAAAATGATACTTTCTGACCATCCAGGATCTAAGATTGTACACGATGTGCGGACTAGTCGCGCTACAAAAGAGTTGATTAAGGAGTGGGGTGGCGAACCTGTACGGACAAAAGCCGGGCGGGTATATATCGGTGCAGTTGTTCGAGAAGTGGGCGCCGAATTCGGCGGTGAAACAACTGGACACCTCTTTTTCAAGTCAAATTACGACGCCGATTCAGGCTTGATCGCAGCGCTCTACGTTATAGAAGCCCTTTCAAAATCTGGTAAAAAATTGTCTGAACTTGTCGATAAATACCGACGCTACGAAATGCCCCCAGAAATGAATTTCGAAACCGAACATAAAGATACCGTTTTCGCTACCCTTCGCGAAAGGTACAGCAATTGGCCGCAGGACGAGCTAGACGGCCTAACAGTCGAGGCTGATACGTTTTGGTTCAATCTTCGTGCGAGCAACACCGAGCCAGTGATTCGTCTTAATATCGAAGCCAACGATGCCAGTGTACTTGCCAAGGAGCTTGAAGCCATCGAGGAAATTATCGCTACGAGCTAGCGAACTAAAACAAATGTGTTTTTACCCTTCTTGATAAGAGAAGGATGTTCAAGTGCGATATCTTCGGAAATTTTTTCGCCATTTACTGAAATAGCACCGCCAGCGATAAGCCGTTTGGCGTCACCACTGCCCTGCACCGCTTTTGAGCTCGTGAGCACATCAATTACTGATGATGCACTTGCTGTAGGAATTTCGCTTGCTAACGCGTCAAGATCTTGATCAGTCAGGCTATCAATTGCTGCACCGCCAAATAGCACGGCGGTCACACGCTCGACTGATTCTCGACGCTCTTTGCCGTGGACAAGTTCCGTTACTTCTCGTGCAAGCGTTTTTTGTAGTTCACGTAAATGCGGTGCTTGTATGTGGCGTGCAATGAGTGCCTCGATTGTTTGACGGTCGATCAGCGTGTATATCTTTATCAAGTCTTCGGCAGTTTCATCATCAACATTGAGCCAGAATTGGTAAAACTTGTACGGACTGGTTTTTTCAGGGTTAAGCCAAATAGCTCCGCCTTCGCTTTTACCAAATTTAACACCGGTTTGTTTATTGACAGTTAAGGGCGCAGTAAAAACGTGCGCTTCTTTGCCTTCCAGACGTCGGATTAACTGCACGCCGGCAATACTGTTGCCCCATTGATCAGCACCCGCAACCTGAAGACTAGCACCTTTTTCACGAAAGAGATGGAGGAAATCGTAGCCCTGAATCAGAGAATAGCTAAATTCAGCATAGCTAATGCCTTCGCCACCGTCACCAACTCGATTTTTTACAAATTCCCGGTCGAGCATATTGGTCATGCTGACATGTTTGCCGATTTCACGCAAGAAATCCAAGTATCCGAGATCCTTGAACCAATCGTAATTATCGACAATCTCAAAATTATACCCTGCAAATATAGTCTGATACTCCTTGGTAATTGCAGTCTTGTTCTTGGCAATTTCATCGAGTGTTTTTAGGTCGCGTTCTTGTTTTTTGCCATCAGGGTCGCCAATCATGCCGGTCGCTCCACCAACAAGAAGAATCGCCTTGTGTCCGTGCTCCAAAAAATGACGAATCATCATGGCCGGAGCCAAGTTGCCAATTGTCATACTATCCGCGCTTGGATCGACGCCCCAGTAAAACGTACGTGGCTCGTTAACGTCTTCAGGTGTAGCAAAGGTTGTTTGATTAATGAAGCCGCGCCAGGCGAGCTCTTCGGAAAGTGACGTAGTACTTGGCATAATACTTGAATTATAGCAGAAAGCCTTGCACTCATGAGCACAAATAGTGCTATAATGTTTCACATACTGCTTATGAGAAAAAGTGTTGAGGGAAAACGAAAAGCAACTTCAAAGCGGATCAGCGTCTATTCTAATTTGGCGCATAAACGCCGTACGAAGAAAGACCTTGCGAGCCGAAAAAAGGCGGAATATTTAGCAACGCTTCCGAAGCATCCTATAAAACGGATGCTCTACCGCTTGCACCCAAAGCGACTTGCGGCATTCTGGTTTAGTAAACAGGGCGCCATGATGGCACTGAAGGTTGCTGGCATTGGTATTCTTCTTCTAGTACTGATGGTAGGAGCGTTGTTTGCATATTTCCGAAAAGATCTGGACAAAATTCGTCCTGAAGAACTCGCAAATAGAGTCCAGACAACGGTCAGTCGCTACTACGACCGAAACGGTACGCTTCTTTGGGAAGATAAAGGCGCTGGTGATTATCGCATTTTTGTCAATAAGGAAGAGATCCCTGACACAATGCGTCAAGCTACAATCGCAATAGAAGACAGAGACTTTTACAAGCACGGTGGAATCAGTATCACGGGACTGATGCGCGCAACCTTGAATAATGCCCAAAGCGACAACGTTCAAGGCGGATCAACCCTAACACAGCAACTTGTCAAACAAGTATTTTTTGCGGAAGATGCAAATAAACGTGGCTTAAACGGCGTACCTCGAAAAATCAAAGAAATTATCTTGTCAATCGAAGTTGAGCGGATGTACAACAAGGATCAGATTCTCAATTTGTATTTGAATGAATCGTCCTATGGAGGACGTCGTAATGGCGTAGAGTCAGCTGCCCAAACCTATTTTGGTAAACACGCCAAAGAGCTTACACTAGCGGAATCTGCGATGCTTGCATCTATTCCAAACCAGCCAGGTTTATACAACCCGTATAACACCGCAGGAAATGCGGCGCTTGTTGAGCGACAGCACAAGGTCTTGAACAGTATGGTCGATCAAAAATTCATTACTCGCGCCCAGGCGGATGAAGCAATCAAGGTGCCGATTCTTGATACCATCAAAAAGCAGACTGACCAATACGATAATATTAAGGCGCCCCACTTTGTACAGATGGTTCGAAACGAGCTCAAGGCACAGCTCGGGGAGGCCGTGGTCGGACGGGGAGGACTAACAATCAAAACGACCATCGACCTAGATATTCAAACAAAGCTGGAAGAACAAATGAACAAAATGTTTGATTCGTACTTCCCTAACTATGCTGGATTTACAAACGGCGCCGCTACACTTGAAGATGTGCGTACTGGACAAATTGTCGCTATGCTAGGAAGCCGCGACTTTAATTACGAAGGATACGGACAGGACAACGCCGCAACTGCGTTTATTCAGCCAGGCTCTTCAATCAAGCCTCTCGTCTACGCACAATTATTCCAAGACCAAGGCGCTGGGAAAATGAATTTTGGTAGTGGTTCGGTACTGGCGGATACCAAGTTCACAATCAGTGGCTGGACACCTCAGAACGCTGATCGAAAATTCAAAGGCAATATTACAATCCGAAATGCGCTTGCAACGTCACGGAACATTCCTGCCATTAAGGCAATGCAAGTATCAAGTGTCGAGAAAACGTTGCAAACAATACGCCAGCTTGGAAATACTGAATACTGTACACAAGGAGTTGAGAAAGAAGCTGGACTAGCATCAGCAATTGGTGGCTGTGGTACCAAAATGGTCGATCACGTAAATGCATTAGCTTCATTAGCCCGCATGGGTGTCTACAAACCACACACGTCAATCCTTGAAGTGAAGAATAGCACCGGTGAAGTACTGAAGAAATATAAAGACGAGCAAAAACAAATCATCAGCCCACAAGCAGCCTATGTTGTAAACGACATACTTGGTGACGCCAGGGCTCGTGCAGCTTTTTCAAGTAGCATGACGCCCAATCTCGATCGAGCTGGTGTTCGTGTCTCACTCAAAACTGGAACCTCAGACCGTAACGGACAAGCGAAGGACATTTGGACTGTTGCATACACGCCATCTTTATCTATGGCTGTATGGCTTGGCAACTCAGATGCGCGTACACTATCAAATGGAAACTCGACGATTCCAGCTCGTGTACTCGATCCTGTCATGGCATACGCAACGCAACTCTATCAAGAGCGCGGTATCACAAAAAAAGGCGAGTGGTTCACCCAACCAGATGGAATTCAGCGAATTGGAGGCGAGGTATACCCATCGTACTACAATAAAAAAACTGGCCTCAAGACAGCGAAAATGACATTTGATAAAGTTTCCAAGAAGCTTGCAACTGACTGTACTCCGGCTGGTGCTCGTATTGACGTAGATGTGACCAAGTCGCTTGATCCCATTACAAAGAAAGACGTGATTGTAGCAACTGACGGGTACGATGCATCTGCAAACGATGACAAGCATTCGTGCGCAGATGCGAAGCCGTCAATTTCTGGCATTACGGTGAGTGGGAATGAGATATCTGTCCGCGTTGCCCAAGGGACTTTTGGCCTCAGCACGATTGATATACAAGTCGGCGGCCAGACAATCACGACACTCAATGTAACAACGAGTGGAACCTACGCTACAACCTACAAAGTCCCTGCGGGCAGTACAGTAAGTGCTGTTGTGACCGACCAAGGATTTTATACAGCCACCGCAGAGCAAACTACTAGCTCAGGATCGGGTCCTGGCAGCTCAAGCCCGTAAATTTACTGCTTTTCAACAAGATTGATGAGTGAATCTTCCGCAGATATCCTTTTATTTTTTTGAGACGACTGAGGCCGTACTTGTTTTTTGCCATTTGATTTCTTGGCTCCTACATCTTTTTTCGCATCGAGCTTTTTGGCGAATAACATCCTGCCTGCTGCTGTCTGGATGCTTCGTATAATTTCTATCGTAACGACGTGATTGATATCCGACTGCGCGTTGTCGACAACTACCATTGTCCCGTCAGCCATATAGCCTACTCCTTGGTGCGCGTCGTTGCCTTTCTGTGTAATTTGTATTGAAACTTTTTCACCCGGTAAATACAGCGCGCGTAACTGCTGGGCAAGCTCGTGTATGTTCAAGACAGGTATGTTCTGTGCGCCCGCGACTTTATTGAGATTAAAGTCAATCGTGCATATACTGCCTTTGTGCTTAATTGCAAGAGCAAGCAGCGATTCGTCGACTCCATTGGGGGCAGTGTCGTTGATAATTCGTACACGATCTTTCATGTCGGTAAGCTCCGCGGCGATATCGAGCCCATGCCGTGCCCGTGCCCGTTTGTCGCTATCGGATCCATCAGCCACAAGCTGGAGCTCACGCAGAACGCTCGATGGGATATAAAGGCGATCAGGCGCAAATCCCGCCCGAACAATGGTTATGATACGGCCGTCCATTAACACCGATGTATCAATAAATGTCGGATTCTTTCCGTTATCGCGCCGTCCCAAAAGTATGTAGATTACACCAATTATTTCTAGGTGTAAAAGTACTATAAGCGCTACTATTAAATGTTCCATAATTCCTCGTTTTGATTATTTTGTTAAATAGGCAATGAGAGCTTGGCGCATGTCCTTCAGTCCGTGTACGAAACTAGTCGACTTTCCGTATGCAGGACCAATTGCTTTGGTGAATCCGAGTTTTTTTGCCTCAGCAATACGGCGTTCAATGTGTGAGGTAGTTCTAATTTCACCGCCTAAACCAACCTCTCCAAAAACAACAATATTGTCGTCGAGCTTTCGCTCGGAAGCAGCGCTTGCAATAGCCATGCAAATAGCAAGGTCTGCTCCAGGATCAGCGAGTTTCAGTCCCCCTACGACGTTTATATAAATATCTTTGTCGGATAATTTCAGTTTGGTTCGTCGTTCAAGTACCGCCACAAGAAGTGAAAGTCGGTTGAGATCAAAGCCACTCGCCGTTCGTTTAGGATACCCGAAGTTTGTCGGATTGACAAGTGCTTGTATCTCAACAAGCAGTGGACGTGTTCCCTCCATCGTCGCAAGCACGACAGAGCCATCAGAGTTTTGGCGCTCCGCAAGTAATGCCGCCGAAGGATTTTTAACAATTTCCAATCCCTCATTTTGCATATCAAAGATTGCAACTTCAGTTGTGGCCCCAAAGCGATTTTTAGCAGCACGCACTATTTTGAATCCTCCGTATCGATCCCCTTCGAATTGCAAAACCACGTCGACCAAATGCTCTAGTACTTTCGGGCCAGCAATGCTACCTTCTTTTGTTACATGCCCTACCAGAATAACTGCCGCACCTGACTCCTTAGCTGCCCGTATAATCGTATTACTTGTATTGGTAATTTGACTGACAGTGCCTGGTGCACTTGAAATTTCTTCAAGCAACATCGTTTGAATTGAGTCAACCACCACAACGGCATACCTCGATTTCTTTACAGTAGCGGCAATGTCATTGGCGTTCGTGGTCGCTGCAAAATCAACGCGTGAGCTTTCTGGTGCGCCCAGTCGTTTAGCGCGAAGTGCAACTTGACTGGCGCTCTCTTCACCACTAACATATAGTACGTCTACTGTCCGGCCGATGGCATTTGCAAGCTGGAGTAACAGAGTACTTTTTCCGATACCGGGTTGACCTGCAAGAAGCGTAATACTGCCAGGAACCAGACCGCCTCCTAGTACGTCATCAAGATCTTTAAACGGAGTACTAATCCGTCCACCTTGTTTCTCAGGATTTATACCTGACAGTTTCTGCACTTCGAGTGGAACGCCACTTGATGATGCTTTGGAAACTGCCGACTTGCCAGATTCGACTATCTGTTCAACCAGCGAATTCCATTCGCCACAGTTCTCGCACCGTCCGGTCCACTTAGGATACGACGCACCACAGCTTTGACATACAAATTGGCTTTTATTTTTTACCATTCATTTTCCTCAACTCTACAAGCTAGGTTTCGGTGCAAGTGAGCTATTAATACTTTGATTAAGTTGATTATACTGGGTAACGAGCGAGTTATACTGGTCTCGAAGTTCGTCTGATGCTTCTATATCTGCTGCAATTTGATCGCGATCAGCGTTTAGGCTGCCGGCTCGAACATTAAGTGCTTGCTGCTCGGCATTAAATTCCGCAAGATTCGTAAATTCACCTCGCCGATTTTTTGCGACAAATGCTCGCTGGTCACTCTCGAGCTGCTTGACGGCTTGATTATGCTCTTTAATGCGTTGATTAATGGTATCGACAGATGCATTAATTGCCTCGGTTAACTGTCGTAGCTGTTTCGTAATACCTACAAAAACGTCATTATACTGTTTGTTGAAGGCAACTATTTTTGCTCTGTCTGTAAAAAATTTTGCATAGTGTGCTTCTAATATTTCACCTACGTCATCAAATTCTGTACCTAAAATAGAGTGAAGCTCATTCATTTCTTCACCTGGTTCTGTTTCTTGATAATGTAGCATTCGTTTTGCAAGCTCTTCGGTCTTGCGAGACTCATATACCTTTTCAAGCTCAGTGTCCACCGCCCTCTTGTCATTAGGGCTCAGCCGTTCATAGACAGCGTGCAGCAGTTCGTGCGCCGCAGTCGTTTGCTCAATCCCAGCTAGTTTTTCATTCGTTACGTCAAATACGTAGATCTCCTGATTGACGTAGCAACCTAAAATTGGGTTATTCGTTTCTGACTTTTGGTTACAGCTTTTGTTGAACATATCAGCAGACTCCAACTTTGGCTGGCTCGCCGCAAAAAGCTGTTTGCCGCCAGGAGTTAGTGCTAAGTCCGACTCGATTGATTGGACTGCAGCGGCCGGCTTGTATTGATATGCACGTACTGTATCAATCACGAGCTGCTTGTTAAGTAGCAGCCAAGCGACTAGAATGATGCTCAGTAGTATGAATACAATTGTTGGAGTAGATATTCTAGCTTGTTGATTCTGTAGTCGCATCAATTTGTATAGCGCCTTTCGCAGCCTTAGCCGTCAGTACGGTGCCTTTATCATATATCCCACTCAGTATACCCTCTGCGATAGCATGCTCCAACTCGTCCTGTAAAGCCCTGCGTAGTGGCCTCGCACCAAATTTTTCATCGTATCCCTTAGAAACGATATGTCGCTTGGCAGTTTGGGTAACAGTCAGTAAAATTCCCTTCCGCAGTAAGCGCTCTTGGAGTTCGGCGATCATGTTGTTTAGGATTAGACCAACTTCGGTATGCGTTAACGCATTAAATGTAATTACACCATCAAAACGATTGATTAGCTCTGGGCGCATGTATTTTTCAAGCGCTTTCATAGCTGACGCGGCATTCTTTTCGTGCACCGATTCCATTGCTTTCCTATCAGCTTTCGTACTCGCGTGAAAACCAAGTTGAGACTCTTTCATCATTTCGTCCGCACCAAGGTTACTTGTAAGAATAATTATTGTGTTTTTGAAGCTTACAGTACGACCTTTCGCATCTGTAAGCACACCATCTTCGAGCAGTTGTAGTAATAGTTGAAAAACATCGGGATGCGCCTTTTCGATTTCATCAAACAGCACGACACTATATGGCTGTCGGCGGATCTTGTCGGTTAGCTGTCCGCCATCTTCATAGCCGACATATCCTGCTGGGGCTCCTACTAGCCTACTTGTCGTGTGTTTCTCGCTAAACTCGCTCATATCAATCTTTATGAGCGCGTCTCTATTACCAAACACTTCCCTTGCTACAACTTTCGCAAGCTCTGTTTTGCCTACACCCGTCGGCCCCATAAAGACAAAGCTACCGATTGGACGATTCAGACTACTAACGCCGCTCCGACTGCGCCGAATAGCACGCGCTACCTTTTCGACAGCTTCCTTTTGTCCAATTACATGCTTTGATAAATGTGTTTCGAGCTTTGCCAGGAGCTTGGCCTCAGATGAATGAACTCGTTCGACGGGTATATTGGTCATGGTCGCCACAGCATGTGCAATATGCTCCCCAGTAAGAGTGACTGGCGTTTTGCTATCAAGCTTTTCGTCCAGTAATTCAATTTTTTTGTTCAGCTGACTAAGCCGCGTCTTGTAAAGTGCGGCGCGTTCATAATCTTCACTGGCAACCGCATCATCTATGCGCTCGTTCAGCTCTTTAACTTCACGACGAACCGATCGTAGCTCTTTTGATGGTCGAACTTTTGTTGCGCGCACAAGCGCTGCCGCCTCATCGATGACATCTATGGCTTTATCGGGCATGAATCTATCTGCAATATATCGATCTGCCATGTACACTGCATTCTCTAACACCTCGTCACTCATTGATACGCCATGGTGTAATTCGTAGTAACTCCGCAGACCTTTTACAATAGCGAGGCTATCTTTAAGTGACGGTTCAGGAACAACGACAGACTGGAACCGGCGCTCTAATGCGCTATCTTTCTCTATATGCTTTCGATACTCGTCAAGGGTGGTTGCGCCAATAAGACGTAGCTCACCACGCGCCAAACTTGGCTTTAACATATTGCTTGCATCAAGAGATCCCTCAGCAGAGCCTGCGCTGACGATAAGGTGAAGTTCATCGATAAACGCGATCGTGCTTTTGTCGCGCTGCAACTCTGAAATACACTTTTTCAAACGTTCTTCAAATTCTCCACGATATTTTGTCCCCGCAACCATTGCAGGAATATCGAGCTGAACAATTCGCATCTCAAGCAGTGCATCAGGTACGTTTTCGGTGGCTATTCGTTGAGCCAATCCCTCTACAATCGCAGTTTTACCAACGCCCGGCTCACCAATCAATACAGGGTTATTTTTTGTACGGCGCATCAGTATGGTGATCATTCTCTCGATCTGCTTATCGCGTCCAATTACTGGGTCGAGTTTGCCCTCACGCGCTTTATTCGTGAGATCGGTGCCGTATATGTCGAGCATACCTCCAGATTTTCGATTTGGTCGCCGTTCGACCAGTGTTGTATCGTCGTCATGAAAGGATTCGTGTTGCCGGTCAAAATATTCTTCGAGGCTAGCTCTGATGGCATCAATATTAATATTCATATCGCGTAGCAATACGGTGGCTCGCGAACTTTTTTGATTCAGTATGCTGTAGAGAATGTGCTCAGTCCCCAGATACTCTTGATGAGCTTCTCTGGCTATATCCCAGCCCATTTTCAACGTTAACTTCGCAGTCTCAGAAAGACCAATCATGCCATTGCCGATAATCACGGTATGTGGCGTGAGGTTAAGCGCTAGCTCGGCGCGCTCCAATGTCACCTCAGCATCGGCTAGCACCTTTGCACCAACACTTGAACCCTGACTTAGTACACCAAGAAGCATATGCTCAGTACCGATATACGAACTACCCTGAGCTTGCGCAATCGCACCAGCTCGCTGCAAACTAGTCCGTGCGTTGTCGGTTAATCGTCGTGCAAATTCTGCGTAGTCGTCCGCCATAGTATCTATTTTCCTCCTTCCACCCTATGTATGTCTAGCAAAATATCATAATCAATAGGTATACTCTCAGTATATTAAAAAATTAGCACTCATGCAAGCAGAGTGCTAATTTCGTTCAATGTACTCCTATTCAGCTGTTTCTTCAACCGCACTCATCAGATCGTCTTCAATATTCTTTCGAGCTTTAGGTTCAGCTTTCTTTTCTGGTTGAGCTGTCTCGATATCTAGCTCGTAGCCTGTCAGCCGGCTAGCAAGGCGAACATTCTGCCCGCCGCGTCCGATAGCAATTGATTGCTGATCTTCAAGCACATAGACCATGGCTTTCTTGGCGGCTTCGTCTATCGTCACATTCACCACCTCGGCAGGGCTGAGCGCTTCAGTAATGAACTCTACCGGGTCTTCCTTGAACGTAATAATATCGATTTTTTCTTGATCGCCAATCTCGTTCATGACAGCGTTCACGCGAGTTCCGTGCCCGCCAACAAACGTACCGACTGGATCAACACCAGGCACGCTACTGCTTACGGCCAGCTTTGTTCGACGGCCGGCTTCGCGAGCAATGGCCTTAATTTCAACTGCGTTTGTCTCCATCTCTGGAACCTCTTGGCGGAAGAGATGTTCGACAAATGCTTCGTTGCCACGACTCAAAATGAGCTGAGGCCCGCGGTTGTCGCGTTCAATATCTTTAATAAATACCTTGATGCGGCTACCGATACTGTAAAATTCTCCCTGTATTTGTTCGCTTTGCGGCAAAATACCGGTTGCTTTTCCAAGCTCGATACGTACTACGCGCGGTTCGACGCGTTGCACAGTACCAGTAACGACAGTACCGATTTTGTCCTCAAACTCTTCGAGCACTACCTCGCGCTCTGCCTCGCGTAAGCGTTGCAAGACGACTTGTTTGGCGGTTTGCGCAGCAACACGACCAAAACTTGTGACTTCATGCGATTCTTCTATCTTGTCACCAAGTTCAGCATTTTTCTTTACTTTCTTCGCGTCTGTCAGGCTAATTTCAACGGCGTCACTGCCGACTTCTTCGACAACTTCGCGCGCCACAAATACCATGGCAGTCCCGTTATTTACATTTAGCTCTGCGCGCACCTCCTGATCACGCTCACCATTGTCACGACGCCACGCAGCCGCAATCGCTTGCTCAATCACGTTCATAACAGTCTCTTCTGGTAAATTCTTCTCTTCGGCGATGGTACGCACCGCAAGAGTCAGTTGTTTAATGTTTAGGTCTTCCATATATTCTCCTTTCGATGAAAAAATCCGACCTGCCGGCCGGAATGTACTACTAGTAGTGTACTCTAGTTTGCGCAACTTTGCAATACTACCTGCATGGCATTTTTTTCCGCCGAGGTAACCCACAAATTGTATTTCTTCTTTACTTGGATTTGCCGGGCGACATATTGGCAGCGAAACACTTTGTTTGGAGGCAGCCATGTGGCAGCATCACCGTCGGACTTATCTTGATTCGCTTGACCGTCAACAGCTAACAAATTTAAAGGGTCATTTGCAAATGACTCCCGCTCCAGTGCCGCAAGCTGCTGCGCGCCAGTCTGCCATGCGTTACTTAGAGCGACCACATGATCTATCTGCACTAGATCGCTCGTACTAGCCCCTCGCTCAAACAAAATATCCTTTGCAGTATACGGGTCGTGAAGTGTCCCACTCATCACTTTGCATGTTTTGCTGACGCGGGCATTTATAAGATCTCGAGCAAGGATAAGGTTTCGCGTATCACATAGCCCCACCAAAGCCCAGCCATCACCGAACTGAGATCGCGCATAGCCGGTTTTCGGAGCACGGCCTTTTACCTCGATTGCTGCAAGTTGCTCAAGCGCCACGGCAGCAGATTTTTTCTGCACCTCGTTTGCTTGCATGCCGATCGTATCGAGCTTTGTTTGCACCAGCGGTATAACAATAGTCAGTATGATAATCGCAATACTGACCGCCCATCGGACTCGATAAACCCTGCTCATTCTTATATAATAGAACAATGGATTCAGTTTCTCGATTAATTACCTACTTAAAGCCAACGCATTATGAACTTTCTCTTGACCTTCAAAGAGTTGAACGTTCGTTCGAAGGTGTCGTCACTATATACGGTAGTGTACAAAATGAAAATGAGCTTCGCCTTCACGAAAAAGGGTTAGTGATTACCAGCGTCCACATAAACGGGCGTGAGGTGGTCTTTCGATCTGATGCAAATGACGAGCTCGTGCTCGAATATACCGGCAAAAAAGATGAAGAGGCCGTGATCGTAGTAGGATTTTCGGGTACCATCACTGATCAAATGCATGGCATGTACCCCTGTTATTTTGAGCATGATGGTATGAAGAAAGAGCTCTTAGCAACCCAGTTCGAAAGCCATCATGCGCGCGAGGTCTTCCCGTGTATTGATGAACCTGAAGCGAAAGCCACCTACGACGTGACGCTCACCACTGAGGAAAATGTCACCGTGCTTGGTAACATGCCGATCTTCTCTCAGACTACAAGCGCTGGGCGCCTCGTAACAAAATTTGAACGTACGCCAATCATGAGTAGCTACTTATTAGCATGGGTAGTGGGTGAAATGCACAAGAAAACTGCCACGACCAAAAGTGGCGTGGAAGTCAACGTTTGGGCATCTCCAGCACAAGCGCCTGAAACTCTTGACTTTGCCGTTGATATTGGCGTTAATATCATCGAGTTTTACGATGATTACTTTGGTGTCCCCTATCCTTTGCCAAAAGCCGATCACGTCGCCTTGCCAGATTTTAGTAGTGGTGCAATGGAAAACTGGGGACTCATTACGTACCGTGAAGTTGCACTTTTAGTTGAGCCGAAAACTGCTAGCGTCAGCCAAAAGCACTTTGTTGCCAGTGTTATTGCACACGAACTTGCACACCAGTGGTTCGGAAATCTTGTCACTATGAAGTGGTGGGATGATTTATGGCTTAATGAGAGCTTTGCCGATTTTGTTGAACACATCGCACTTGATGCCTTGCATCCGGAGTGGGAGACGTGGCTAGATTTTGTACTCTCACGAGGTGTTGGAGCGCTTCGGCGTGACGCGACCGACGGCGTACAATCTGTACATGTTGACGTTCATCACCCTGATGAAATTAATACATTGTTTGACGGCGCGATTGTTTATGGTAAAGGCGCCAGGCTAATGAAAATGCTCCGCAGCTACATTGGAGATAAAGCATTTCGCGCTGGACTTACGACATACTTTAACGAATTTGCGTACAAAAACACTGAAGGTGCAGACTTGTGGAAACATCTTGGGGCAGCAAGCGGCAAGGACGTTGCGCAATTTATGGACGCGTGGCTTAGTCAGCCAGGCTACCCCGTCTTGGAAGTTTCTGAGCACGGCTTACGCCAAGAGCAATTTTTTATCGGTGACCATAAGCCAAGTGAGCGACTATGGCCAATCTTGCTTGGAGCAGAACCTGCCGGTGAACTACCAACTGTAATGAGCGAACGCGAGCTTACGACTAAAATTTCACTAGCGCAACGATTCAATGTCAACGATAATGCTCACTGTATTGTTCAGTATTCGTCAGAACATCTCCAAGCGCTACTGCAAAACCTGGAACGTTACTCTACTATCGACCGACTTGGGCTTCTTAACACGCAAACGTTACTGGTGCGCGGAGGCAAGGCCTCCTCTTCGGTTTTAATAGATATCGTCAAGCACTACGCCCATGAATCAAATGATGCAGTTTGGGATACTGTCAACATGACGCTAGCCGAGCTTCGAAAATTCATTGAGACTGATGAAGTAGCAGAAAAAAAACTACGTGCACTTTCTCGTCAAATAGCAGTAAATGAATACGCACGGCTCGGTTTTGGCGAAAAAACCGGCGAATCACTTGCCGATACGAAACTTCGCCCAACCATTGTTGCTATGATGCTCTATGGTGAAGATGAGTCGGTTATCAGCGAAGCATTAGCGCGATTTGACATCAAAAACCTTTCTCGGCTCCCATCAGATATGCGATCTCTCGTCATTAGTGCCGCGGTGCGCCACCTGGGGGATGACTCACTACCCGGACAGTTAATTGAACTCTACCGAAAAACATCTTCTGCTGATCTACGCGAAGCTATCACCGCAGGGCTTACTGCTACTCGCAGTGATGAAGTTGCTTCGCGTATATTGCAACAATGTATGGATGCATCAATCGTGCGCCCTCAGGACGTTGCGCATTGGTTTGTGTACTTTGTACGTAACCCTCACACCCGAAATGTCACCTGGCGGTGGCTCCAGGATAATTGGTCATGGGTCGAACACACGTTCGGGGGTGACAAAAGCTATGATGAGTTCCCTCGCTACGCTGCAATGGGCTTAATGACCAGTGAGCAACTAGCCCAATATACTACATTCTTTCTCCCGATGCGTGACCAGCCCGCGCTGACACGAAGCATCGATCTTGGCATCACTGAGATCAAGGCCCGCCTTGAACTTATCAAGCGCGATGGCGAAGAAGTGCGCCAGACTCTAAAGAATCTCTAAAATTTTTTCTATAGTAGGTTCTTCACCTGAAGTGCTGATTACCATCAGTGAACGTTCTGGTTGTACTTTTTTCGAGTGGACATAGAGTTCAGCTGCGAACTTCATTTGATTAAGTTTTTTTGGTGTAATTGCCGCCATGCCGTCGCCGCTGCTAGCGGTTTTACGATGCTTGACTTCAACAAAATAGAGCTTATCATCCTTTTTAGCGATAATGTCGATTTCGCAATATTTTGTTTTCCAATTGCGCTCGATAATTTCGTAACCAAGCCGGAGTAGATGATCACAGGCTTCTGCTTCGCTCTTGTTGCCAATACTTCTTGTTGAGGGTGCGGATTCTAGATTACGAACAGCATTCTTGGCACTTCTGTTTCTTTTAGTCTCTATGAGGACGTGAGGATGCCTAGGGTCTTTATTCGGTGACTTCGAATAATATACTGCGATCGGCGCAAAACTCTTCCTGTGCAATTGACATGGCCCCATTTCGTCAAGTGCTCGTCTATGCATGGCTGTGCCATAGCCAGAATGTGAGCCGAAGTTATATCCTGGATATACATCATCCTGTTCGCGCATATAGGTATCGCGCGCGACTTTCGCGACAATACTCGCTGCACTGACGCTTGCTATCAATAGATCAGCTTTCTTTAATGTAGTAACGTAGCGCTCTAACGGAGTCCCTTTCAATATATTCACAGTGCCGTCAATAATAATTTCATGAAACGGCGCGTTGATTTGACGCAATGCTCGCAGGCAGCATTCCGTCAACGCTTTACTCATCCCCATTTTGTCGATTTCATCGGCAGTCACCCATCCAACCCCAATAGCTTTTGCTTCATTTTGTATGATTTCATTTAGTTGTTCGCGGCGTTTTTTAGAAAGTTTTTTGCTGTCAGTCAGACCATCGATCTGCCCATCAAGTACTACTGCCGCCATCACAAGTGGACCAGCCCATGGACCGCGGCCCACTTCATCAACGCCGACGATCATGGGGTTGAAATCTCGAATTTAGAATTTTGAACATAGAATAGGAACCAAATACTACAAATGCACCGATAGTGTTGGCTAGGATATCCCAGTTCGTATCACTTAATAAAATTTTTGCGATACCTGTTCGTACCATGAGCAGCTCAGCTAATTCATTGACGCACCCCAGGACGCTCACGAGCCCAAAAAGAGAGAATGCTTCGAGCAACCAATGGCTCTTCAACTGTAGTGATTGCTTCAAATACATCCAGATTAATCCTGTGTATACGCCACCGCCAACGAAATGCGTCACTAAACTCGTATCCTGTCCATCGATGAGTGGTGACGGCAGGTACCATGCAACAAAAAACAGTAATCCGGCGACATAAAGCAGCCAACGATAGCGCGGTTCGGTATGCCTGGGCAAAAGTCGAGGCAAAATAACAATACCCAAAATCGGAATCGCTACCGAAATAACATGAAATAAAGACATGTATCTATAATAACAAACCTCCCGCACACTATATGGACGGGAGGAAGTGAGAAGTGTATTGCTATTAGGCTTCGTTTGCTTCGTGAGCTGCGGTGACTTCGTCTTGCTTGGCTTTTAGCTCAGCTTCTTCTTTGGCTTTTTCGGCTAGCTTTGCTTCAGCTTCAGCAGCGGCAGCGGCTTTGGCCTCTTCCTCAGCTTTCTCGGCCTCTACATCACGAACATCGTTGACAGCTTCACGGTCGAATTGCACGGCAGAAAGACGAGCGCTTTTTCCGCTACGACTACGAAGGTAGCTAAGGAAATTACGGCGTACTTTCGCACGGCGAACAATTTCTATTTTTAGCACGAGCGGATTATGGATCAAAAAGCTTTTTTCGACACCGACCCCACTGGCGATTTTACGTACAGTAATGCGACTTGTGTGTTGGTTTTTGTTGTCAGTGCGAATAACCACACCTTCAAAAATCTGTACACGCTCTTTATTACCCTCTTTGATCTTTTGGTGAACACGGACGGTGTCACCACTTCGCGCGTCAACAACGGCAGATTTTTTCTGCTCGTCATTAACTTTTTGAATTAAAGCAAAACTCATTCTTCTTCTCACTTATAGTTTATATTGCTAATCAACTATCAATTGTAGCATATTACCCCCTTAACTACAACATTCGTGCCTCTTTTGAACCAGCCGGAACAACTGAAGGTAGTGTATACTTACCTATATGAACTATGATGAGGCCGCACTTGCACTACACAAACAATATAAAGGGAAAATCACTACTTCCCTACGAGACACTTCAAAGCTCGATAAGACGAAATTAAGCAGTTATTACACACCCGGTGTAGCAGCGGTATCAAAGGCCATTACCGAAGACGAGTCCCTGCTTCCCACCTACACATGGACAAATAATCTGGTTGCAGTCATTAGTGATGGCTCAGCAGTGCTTGGCCTTGGCAATATTGGCCCCAAGGCCAGTATGCCCGTCATGGAAGGTAAAGCACTTCTCTTTAAACATTTTGCAAATATCGATAGCGTGCCAATTGTGCTCGACGTTCATACGCCCGATGAAATCGTGGCAGTAGTAAAAGCAATCGCACCAAGCTTTGGCGCAATCAACCTCGAAGATATCGCGGCACCTCAGTGTTTTGAGATTGAGGAACGGCTAAAGAATGAGCTTGATATTCCCGTATTTCACGATGATCAACATGGTACCGCAATTGTGGTATTAGCTGGGTTACTAAATGCCATGAAAGTCGTGGGCAAAGATTTGGCAAATGCTAAGATTGTTACCATCGGTGCTGGTGCAGCTGGTACGGCAATTATGAAGTTGCTGTACAAATACGGGGTTGGTACGATTGCCGCCGTGGACTCAAAGGGAGTTATTACGCCCGAACGTACAGACCTCAACAACGAGAAAAAAGCCCTTATACCATATCTTTCTCATTTCCATGGCCCGACACTAGAGAACGCACTGGAGGGTGCAGATGTGTTTATTGGCGTTTCCAAACCTGGCTTACTAACGCGCGAAATGATTGCCAAGATGGCCAAAAAACCTGTGGTGTTTGCACTATCCAATCCGACACCAGAAATCATGCCAGAGGATGCACATACCGCAGGTGTTGCTGTACTTGCGACAGGGCGCAGTGACTTTCCGAACCAAGTCAACAATGCGCTCGCGTTTCCTGGCATTTTCCGCGGCGCTTTGGATAACGGTGTCAAGAAAATTACTGATGATCACAAAATTGCCGCCGCAGAGGCACTCGCAGGTCTTGTAGCTGAACCTAGCGCAAACGAAGTTATTCCTAGCCCATTCGACGAACGCATCGTTTCAACCGTCGCTAATGTCATTAGGTAACCATTAATCG
Source organism: uncultured Candidatus Saccharibacteria bacterium (assembly GCA_964618945.1). GTDB lineage: Bacteria > Patescibacteriota > Saccharimonadia > Saccharimonadales > Saccharimonadaceae > UBA1020. The sequence continues at coordinate 48,816 of CAZUDH010000004.1, read as the reverse complement.
CCTTACGCAGCTCATGTTTGGGATTTTTACTTTTTTGCAGTACCATTTCATATATGCCATCATCACACGATGTAATTACCGAGGAAAGACTGAAATATTCGACGCGTTCGTTAGGAGCAATTTGTGAAATTGCCCGTACCCAGCACTTATTAGACTTATCAGCAACAACGGTTGAACGCTGGGGTCAACTTTTACAGCTCATGCGAGAAGCAGACACAGAAGCCGATGATTTACAAGGCCACGATCAATTGCTCGATTCACTACGATCGTTTGATGCATTTAGGCAGCGCTACCCGCTACTTGAACCAAGTCAACTTCCATGCGACGAAGACGTATTTTTTGACCGAATACGCCTGATACTCGAGCAAGGGAGGAAACTTAGTGAAGCAACTAATTTAAAAGCATATACTGAGGTTCGTCACGTTGAAGCGCGCTATACCGCTGACGTATTCGAGCTGATTGCTGAGAAAGAAGACCGCAAGCAACTTGGTTTTGACGATTTTATGTGCACACTGGAACGACTCACGATTGCAGCTGGTTTCGTCGATACGGCCATTGATGCCCCTAAAGATTATAAATTTGGGGTAATGCAGCTACGTCTCTCGGCTTTTGGTCGAGCATCATTACTCGCAAAAGGAGCAGGCGAATTAGCGCCTATTTTAGATGAATTGATAGACCCACGGATTCTAGCATCACTTGCTCGTATGTCTATCCAATCCGTGCAAAGTGCACGGATCAAAAGGCGCGTTCAGCCTAAATAACACGGTTCACTTCGTCAAGGGTTGTTTCACCTCGGAGCGCAGCCAAAACACCGACTTGAAGTAACGTGAGCATACCATTTTTCTTAGCAACTTCTTCGATAAGTTCGGCATGGACCTCATCTTCATCGCCGCGCAAAAATCCTTGGATTTTCTCTCCCACAACCATCTGCTCCATGATGACGAACCGACCAACATAGCCAAATGGTGCATCGTCACTTGCGACAGGCTTCCAGAGTTTGAACGAATCGAGATCTGGAACATCCGTTCCCTCGGGCACACCCGAAAGCACCTCTTTGACCCATTTGCGCGTTGCCTCGTCAGGTTCATATTCTTCTTTCGTTTCATCGTGGAGCTTTCGCACTAAACGCTGGGCTATCACAAGTCGTATAGCGCTTGAAAATATTGGGTTTTGTCCAATAAGGTCGATCATACGGCTAAACGCGGCTGACGTGGAAGTAGCGTGGAAGCTCGAAAGCACTAGATGTCCGGTAATCGAAGCTTGGATAGCTGTCCGAGCCGTATCTTGGTCACGAATCTCTCCGACCATCACCACATCGGGGTCTAGTCGCAAGACACTTCGTAACCCCTCGGCGAAACTGCCTCCCTCTGTTGTATTGATGGGAATTTGAGAAACACCTGTGATGCCATATTCGATTGGGTCTTCGAGGGTAATCAGTTTTCGATCAGCCGTATTTAGTGCATTTAGCATGCTATACAGCGTAGTAGATTTACCACTTCCGGTCGGTCCTACCATCAAAACCATACCGCGCGGATGACTGATGATCTCGTCAATTTCATTGCGTTGTTTATCCGGAATATTGAGCCGATCAAGCTGTAGTAGTGACTCATCAAAATTGAACAGACGAAGTACTGCATCTTGTCCATACATAGTTGGTACCGTTTCGACACGAAGATTTAAAAGGTGCGTTGCGCCATCTCTAGTGATTTCTTTTTGCATGTGACCTGACTGTGGTTCGGTCGCGGCACTCGATATATTCGCTCGGCTCCCAAGTGCCCCCATCACAACACGGTAGCGATCTTTGTCAACGTCAGCGACAGGGTGTAATGCGCCGTCAACACGCATGCGGATACGGATTTTATCTCGCATATTTTCAATGTGAATATCGCTTGCGCCTAGTTTATCGGCCTGATCGATAAGGTAGTCAAATACCTGGTCGGTTCCAACCGTAGCAAGTGTCTGTGACACTTGATTTATGGTATCGCTATCGCCTTCTTTTGCAATTTCAATATCGTCGTAAATTACCTGTTTTGGAGGGTCGTAGCGGTTCATAAATGCCTTGAAGCCACTGCCGCTAATCATTGAAAAGAAGACGTTTTCGCCTTTTTCATTATGCTCTTGCCGCATTGATTGTATGAGCGACTGAGGAGTCTGGGTCGTTATGCCAAACTGGAATGGCTCTTCATGCCCACCTTTTCGAAGCGGAACGATGTGACCTTTGTACATTTGGTCATTTGTCAACACGTCTGGGACAAGTGGGAGTTCGTTTTCAATTGGTCGCGTATCAAGATACTGAACGCCGAGGATAGCTGCGCGTTGCCTCGTAGCATCTTCATCGTGCTCTCGTCGCTGAGCCTGAATTTTGTCTTCATTCATTCCTTTTACTATAGCAAACCCCTTATGTTTTTTATAGTGATATGATAGGTACATGCCAAAAATTACTCTTATACTGCATAATATTCGATCGACCCACAATGTTGGAGCGATTTTTCGCAGCGCAGAGGGCTTTGGTGTCGAAAAAATTATACTGAGCGGCTACACGCCATACCCGCGCTGCATTGGTGATAGCCGGTTACCACATCTTGCTGAAAAAATAACAAAACAAATTCAAAAAACTGCACTGGGTGCCGAAGCGATCGTACCATTTGAGCAATACGATGATGTCGACGAGTGGCTCATCGCAAATCGATTACCGCTCATAGCCCTGGAGCAATCACCGAATTCGACCGTACTCAGAAACTTCAAATCCCCTGAAGAATTCGCCCTGCTACTAGGAGAAGAGGTTGACGGCATTGAACCTGAACTGCTTGCACAGTGCGATTCCATTGTTGAGATACCGATGCGCGGCAAAAAGGAGTCGTTCAATGTGTCGGTCGCTGCTGGAATTGCGCTGTATGCACTTACTTGAGGGTGATAGATTCTTCGCCCAAAGCGTCTTTCAATAGCTCCGTTAATCCGTGTGATTCGTCGACCTTAAACGGTAATCTAATAGCGGATTTATTTTCTTCGCCAAGCACTAGCACTATTTCTGTCGTACCAGGGTATTTTGCACAGGCTGACTTTAGATAGGTAAGTTTGTTAGTATCATTCGGATCCTTAATGTGGATATACAATTTTTTAGCGGACGGCAAAGCCGGTGCCGGAGCCACGCGTGGGCGCACCTCTTTTGCTTTAGTCTGTTTTTTTACGATTACTGGCCCATCTTTTGATTTCGGTTTGGGGGCCGCCATTCCACGTCCAGTACTCTCGTATTCAGTGAGCTCCCTGTCGCTAACAATCATTATCTCATCTGCTATTACTTTGATGTCGGCCGTCATATTGCCATCCCGGTCGCGTGCATTTACTTTTCCGCTCGCACGAATCACAGTATCCTGCTGCAGCTTGGCCCCCATCGTTGCGTATAAATCAGGGAAAACGATAATTTCCGATTCGCCCGTTTTGTCCTCAATGCCAATAAAGGCCATTTTGCTACCGTTCTTTGTGATGATACTGCGTACGGTACTGATAATTCCACCAATCGTTATCTTCTGCCCATCGTGTTCGGGTTTGACGCCCACCAGCGGTACCGTTTGCTCTTGAAAATAGGTATCATAATTATCTAGCGGATGCGCACTGATATAGAGGCCGAGAAGTTCACGCTCCCACATAAGTTGCTCTCTCTCGGTATACCGTGCAGGTGCAGATTGCAGGGTTATTGTTGGCATCATCGATGTGTCACCGACTAAATTTCCAAACAGATCGGTTTGGCCGCTTGCAGCCTCCTTTTGAAGTTTGCCGGCAAAGCCTTGGATGGTTTCGAGATTGTAGAGCAAATCAGAACGATCCCCTAGACTATCAAAACCTCCGGACTTGATCAACGACTCCCAGGCTTTTTTATTGAATTTGCTGGTACTAACTCGCTTTGCAAAGTCTTCAACGCTAATGAATGCACCCTCCTCACGAGCACGCAAGATTTCCTCGACCGCACCAACGCCGACACCTTTCACTGCAGCCATTCCAAAGCGAATTTTGTTTTCGTTTGGGACAACGGCAAATTCAACGAATGACTGATTAATGTCTGGTGCCAAGACCTCGATCCCCATGTGCTTACACTCATTGATCTCTATTGCTAAACGATCGATGTCATCGGCGTCACTGGTCATAAGCGCAGCCATAAATGCATCCGGATAATGTGCCTTAAGATAGGCCGTCCAGTAGGCAATAAGACCGTAGCAAGCAGCATGTGACTTGTTGAAACAGTAGTTCGCAAACTCTTCGAGCTGTGCCCAAAATGTCTCCATGTCTTTTCGATTAGCATTGGAGTGTGTAACTGCACCGTCGATGAATTCCGGTTTCACCTTGCGCATCATTTCGATAATCTTCTTACCAACCGCTTTTCGAAGTGTGTCTGCTTGGCCGCCGGTAAATCCAGCAAGATCTTTCGATATCTGCATGAATTGCTCTTGATAGACCAAGATGCCATATGTATTCGAAAGAGCTGCCTCCATCTTTGGATGCAAATATGTAATTTCTTCATGCCCATGCTTACGTTTAATGAAGCTATCAATAAATTGCATTGGACCCGGTCGATACAGCGCCACCATAGCGATTATATCGTCAAATACAGTCGGTTTTAGTTCGCGCAAGTACCGCTTCATTCCAGCTGACTCAAGCTGGAACACACCGGTAGTATCACCTCGTTGAAATAGTTCGTAGGTTTTCGGGTCATCGAGCAAAATTTCGGAAAGCACAATGTCTTGGGCATATACCTTTTTAATGATTCGCAGCGCATTATTGATAATGCTGAGATTAGACAGCCCTAAAAAATCCATTTTTAGTAGACCGAGTTCTTCAACTGGCCCCATCGGGTATTGTGTACTCACAACGCCTTTTTGTGCCATTTCAAGCGGCGCATATTTAACAATATCATCTGGAGCGATAACGACCCCAGCGGCATGGACACCATGTGAGCGAATAGTCCCTTCAAGTCGGATTGCATAATCAAAAACTTCTTTCGCAACGGGATTCGATTCGTATTCCCGCTTCAAATCATGGTCATCCACGACACTTTTCTTTAGCGGTACGTGCCGCCCTTGCACTGGTGGAGGGATGAGTTTAGCAAGACGGTCGCTTTCGGCATATGGCACTTGAAGCACCCTCGCCACGTCTCGCACAGCGGCGCGGGCAGCCATTTTCCCAAACGTCACAATATTCGCGACACGCGACTCTCCGTACTTATCTGCGCAGTATGCGATTACCTCATCTCGGCGCGTATCCTGAATATCAATATCAATATCAGGCATGCTGATACGATCAGGATTGAGGAATCTTTCAAATAGAAGATCGTATTTAAGCGGATCAAGATCAGTGATATTCAATGAATACGCAATAATGCTTCCAGCTGCGGAGCCTCGCCCAGGCCCGAAAATAATCCCCTGGGCTTTTCCCCAATTGATAAAGTCCTGCACGATTAAAAAGTATCCGTTATAACCCATGCGGTCTAGTACCTCAAACTCCATGTCGAGCCGATCTGTTTGCTCCTTGGTGAGCATTTTCCTGACGGCATGCTTTGTGAGCGTTGCTGCTTCTTCTTCGTTCTTTGCCAAATATCGCACCGCCATGCCACGATATACCAATGTATCAAGATACTCTTTTTCGCTTTCGCCGTTGGGTGTCGGAAAAGTTGGAATCAGAATTTGACCGAGTTCGATCGTAACATTACAACGATCGGCAACTTTTCGCGTATTGGCAACCGCATCCGGGTGCTTTTTGGACCACCGTTCGATAATTTCGACTGGGTCGGTAACGTGGAGCTCAAAATCTTTTAAGCTCATCCGGTTTTGATCGCTCATAAACGACCCGGTTCCAACACAAAGCAAAATTTCGTGTGCTTCCTGATCGTCGTGTGACAAATAATGACCATCGCATGTAACCACGCACGGAATAGCAAGCTCGCGTGACAACTTTTCAAGCTGCTGGTTGATGTTGTTTTGAACATCCCACGAACTTGAATGCTCTGGGTGGCCGTGATCTTGTAGCTCTAAATAATACCGGTCACCAAAGACTGATTTGTACCATGACGCAATCTTTTTTGCTTCTTCATAATTATTAACACGCAAATTTTCACCTAGTTCACCGCTTGCACACCCACTAAGAACAATAATTCCCTCATTGAACTCTTCCAAAAGTTCATGGTCAACCCGCGGCTTATAGTACATCCCTTCGAGGTTCGCCTTGGTACTGAGCTGCATAAGGTTTTGATACCCGGTATTATCCATCGCGAGGAGAGTGATGTGATAACGGGCTTTATCTTTTGAAGGATCTCTATCAAAGCGCGAACGAGCAGCGACGTAACTTTCGATCCCAATGATGGGCTTGATTCCTTGCTTATGCGCACTTTTATAAAATTCAATTGCGCCGCTCATCGTTCCATGGTCGGTGATAGCACACGCCTTCATGCCGAGCTCTTTTACTCGAACAACAAGCTCGTCAACTTTTGTTAGTCCGTCGAGTAAGCTGTGGTGCGTGTGGTTGTGCAAATGAACGTAGTCGCTTGCTTTTAAACTAGATGTAGAACTCCCCATACCTGCTATTAGTATAGCAAAGCAGCCCCTAATTTGAGATTGAGGGGCTGTTGTGTAATTGTCTTACGTCTACGACTTGAAGTTATCTTTGACGTCTTTGACTGATTTTTCAGCCTTTGCACGAAAATCATCAGCCTTAGCTTTAACATCTTTAGAAAGCTCATCAGCCTTGGTGCGCGCATCTTTCATCGCTTTATCAGCTTTTTCGCTGTACTCGTCCTTTTTTTTAGTAGCTTCAGCTTTTAGCTCGTCGGCTTTCTTTTTCAAGTCGCCACGTGTTTCCTTGCCACTTTTGGGCGCAGTTAGTACACCAGCTACAACTCCCACAGCTGCACCTAAAATTGCCCCTACTGCAAATTTTCCTTTCGTCATACTTCCTCCTATTTCTTTACCTTCTTAATCTGATCGGCTACCATCTTTACGATAAGCATTGGTGAGCCAAACTTTGTTACATTCGCTGCGAAACTTTGTACATGCGAAGCTGTAGTTTCAGCCTTATCGGCAACACGTCTAATCTGTACAGACAACTTTATTAACAGTATTCCTAGTACGATAGCAACAATTAAAAATATTGCTAGAAAAATCGATAATATAATGACTAAAATTTCCATAGCGCTCATATATTCATACTACCACACACGTTTAAACGTGGTGTGACATATGTCACCTTCCTTTGTTTAGTGGTTTAATTTTTGTTCGATAAAATCGCGAAGTTCATTCCCAAACTTAGGATGTTTTAACCCAAATTCAAAGCTTGTCTTCAAATACTCTAGTGGATTACCTGTGTCATGAAAATCAGCATTCTGTATTTCGCAGGCGTAAAATTCGTGCCCGTCGTTAATCATCTGCTGCACAAATGGCTGGAATGTGAACTCTCCGTCAGAGTGATTCTTACTGCCTTCTTCTACGTACCGCATAAGCCCGGCTGGCAGTAAGTAATTTGATACGCTGGCTAGATCGGACGGCGATGCTTCTTTGTTGCCTGGCTTTTCAATTATCTCTGACATCTTGATGAGGCCGCTGTTTACTTGTTGTCCGGCCGCAAAGCCGTAGCTACCGTACTCTCCGTCGTTCTTCGCTCGCTTACAAGCAAAAACCCCGCCTCCATATTGCTCAAACACATCCATCATCTGCTTGGTAGAATTTGCTTCGGGCGTAAAGAAGTCATCTGCCCACTTATATATAAATGGTTCATCGCCGATTAGGTGCGCCGCACTCAAAAGTGGCGTGGCGTTACCGTATGGGCCCTTTTGGCGAACGTAAATAAAATTTGCCATATTCGCAAGTGACTCAACTTCATCAATATAATGGCGCTTTTTCTCACCGCCTGCTCGCAAATTATTTAGTAAATCTTCGTTTGGTACATCAAAGTGGTCTTCGATTGCACGTTTATTGGCACTTCCAACAATAATGATGTCGGTAATACCCGCAGCAACAAGTTCTTCAACCACATACTGAATAATGGGTTTATCTATAAGTGGCATCATCTCTTTCGGCATCGCTTTTGTCTGCGGCAAAAAACGTGTGCCAAATCCAGCGGCAGGAATGATAGCTTTTGTCGGTCGTTTCATTGTTTATGATTCTCCTTGTAGTGATTTAAGTGTATCATATGCTAAAAATATTGACCCTACGTCCGTTAATCGTCCATTTTTAGCATTGTCAAGCAACTCGCTGATTGAAATTAGTCGCACCTCGATTTCTTCTCCTTCGTCAAGAGTTTGTCCATTTGGGTGGGGTACGCAATCATATGCAATAAACACATCAGTCGCCTGCATAGAGTAGGCATTTCTATGGATTCTCCCAAGTTTTATCAGATTTGTTGACGCATAGCCGGTTTCTTCTTGCAACTCGCGCAGAACAGATGTTCCAGATGCTTCGCCCTTGTCAACAAAACCACCAGGTAATTCATCCATCACCATTCCAGGCCCGCACCGAAACTGTCGAGCAATAATCACTCTATGATCAGGCGTAAGAGCAATTACATTGCAATCAAGTGCATCTTCATTGGCCGTTAATTCCGTGCGAATTTTCTTTCCATCGTTTCGTAAAAAGTCGCGTTGGATAAGTCGTATCCAACCATCGTGCACCACGATATCCTTCCCTACCTGTTTCCAAGGTTGTACGCTCATAGTCGATCACGTATCATTTTTTGTGCCATCGAAGGATTCGCCTTACCTTGCGATTGTTTCATGATTTGGCCAACAAGAAAGCCAATAGCTTTATCATTGCCTGCGCGAATATCAGCAACCGCTTTTGCACTGGCAGGATCAGCGAGTACTGCGTCAACGATTGCCCCAATCGCACTTTCGTCACTGACTTGCAGCAAGTTTCGTGCTTTTGCAAGTTTGCGGGGGCTTGTGTCGCCATTCATTATGGCATTAAATAGCTCGCTTGCGGCATTTGATGTGATTTCTGATTTATTGGTCATGTCACATAGTTCGAGCAGGTCGTCGACATTTGCTACTTTTACCTCTTTGGATTCATCTTCATTCGCGAGGTTACTCGCCACCCAGTTGGCGACACGCTTTGCCGCCGCTGCGTCACTGGCAGCAAGTACATTCGAGACAAGTTCAGCATATTCGCGGTGTGCCAAAATACTATTAATGACTGATTTATCAACGCCAAGGCCAGCAAATTCTTCTCTGTACTGTGGTGGAAGTTTTGGAAGCGTTGCTTGAATTTCTGCAATTTCTTCATCACTTAGCACAATGGGCGGAATATCTGCGTCGGGCATGTAGCGATAATCTTGTGCGTCTTCTTTGCTGCGCTGACTAGTCGTTTTTTGCTTGGCATCATCCCAGCCGCGCGTTTCTTGGACGACTTTCTCGCCACGCTCAAGCAATTCAATTTGGCGCTTGCATTCATACTCGGCGGCTTTTTCAACGCTCCGAAAACTATTGAGGTTTTTTATTTCAGCACGAATACCTAACGTATCCGACCCTTTTTTAGCAACGCTAATATTAACGTCAAAACGCATATTACCATGATACAAGTCGCCATATGTCACTCCTGCATAGGTCATTAGCCGATAGAGCTCAGTCGCATACGCTTTTGCAGCTTCAGCCGAATGAATATCAGGCTCAGAAACAATTTCAATCAGTGGTGTGCCTGCTCGGTTGAGATCAACTAAACTATGGTCACCATAATGTGTGAGCTTTCCAGCATCTTCTTCCATATGAGCATGATGAATACGCACACGCACTGTCTCACCGTTCTCAAGTGGTACGTCCACATAGCCTGCCAAAATTATCGGTTGATACATTTGGCTCGTCTGATATCCTTTTGGAAGATCTGGATAAAAATAGTGCTTCCTGTCAAATCGACTGACTCGTGCAATGTCGGCATGCAACGCTTTTCCTGCTTTTATGGCGAGATTTACGGCTTCACGGTTGAGAATCGGAAGCATACCTGGGAGACCAAAATCAATTGGATGCGTCTTGCTATTTGGCTCCGCATCACGAGCATCGTTATCTGCCGGGCTAAATAATTTAGTTTTTGTGGCAAGCTGCACGTGACATTCAATACCAATTGTCATCTCATAGTCATTCATCAGATCGCCCCTACATCCTTCAGCGCTTGCTTATACGCAATCATAGCCCGTTGCGTCGTCTCGTAACTTATCTTTATGTCCGTTTCGTGAGCAACTTGATTACGGAGCTTATGAGCTGTCCACACGTGATTAGCATTACTCCAGGTATCTTTAGCAGATCGCATTCTATCGCCCATTGTCTGCCCTTTGTAACCTGCCTCTTTTAGTGCTTTATCAAGAAGCTTATCGGCATAGAGTATCGCCAGATGGTAGGTGGCTTCGTTACCTTTTACCAGCTTTTGTTCAATAGACAGCCATTCGCTGCGATATTTGTCCTGATTAAATGTACGCGAGCCCTGCGCACGGTTCGCGATGAACCACAGAATAATACCGCCAAAGCCTAAGATGACAACAAAAAATATCAAAAGTTCTACGTTCATTGTTTTGCCTCCACTTCAGCAGCAAGTGCAAGCAGTAATGAGTCTGCACGTTGCGGCCCGATTAACTGAACACCTACCGGTAGACCTTTCGGCGTACTGCCTGCCGGAACACTTACTGCTGGTAGTCCGGCAAGGCTTGCCGGCACCGTCATAATATCAGCAAGATACATTTTGATAGGATCAGCAATGTTTTCACCAAGTTCAAATGCTGGCGTTGGCGCGGTAGGCGTGAGCAACACATCGTAGGTTTTAAATAAATCGTTAAATTCTTGGATTAATACAGTGCGAGCTTTCTGCGCTTGTAAATAATACGCGTCGAAAAACCCGCTAGAAAGTACATGGCTTCCTATCATAATACGGCGCTTATTCTCAGTGACAAACCCTTCATCACGCGAGCGTCCATACAGCTCAGCGAGCGTTGTTACATTGCGAGCGCGCCGACCGTAACGAATACCATCATACCGCGCAAGGTTGCTTGTTACCTCAGCTGGCACAATAATGTAGTACATTGCCAGTGCATACTTTGACATTGGCAAGCTGACTTCTTCGACGGTGTGCCCTGCTAGGCGCAGTTTCTTCGCATACTCTAACGTGGCATTTTTTACGTCTGCATCAACCGCATCGGTCATACATTCAGCGATGATACCAATTTTTAACGGTTTCATAAGCGAATTAGGCTCAAAATAATCTGGAAGAGTGGTCATGTCATTGCTGTCACGCCCCGCCATCACGCTCAATACCAACGCAGCATCCTCGGCGGTAGTTGTGAAGCACCCGATGCAGTCAGTACTGCTCGCCATCGCAACGACGCCATACCGACTGACCATACCATAGGTTGGCTTGACGCCCACCACGCCGTTGAAGCTGGCAGGCTGACGAATCGATCCTCCCGTATCACTACCGAGGGCAAATGGAACAATGTCAAGCGCAGTCACTACCGCTGAACCGCCAGATGACCCTCCAGCTACCTTGGTGGTATCTACCGAATTCATGGTTGGACCATATGCTGAATTTTCGGTACTTCCACCATGTGCAAATGCATCAAGATTCGCTTTCCCAATACAAATCGCGCCTTCCGCTTCAAGCCGTTCGACTGCTGTTGCTTGCACGGGAGCATTGAAAGTTTCTAAAATCCTACTTGCTGCAGTAGTTGGAGCACCAAATGCTAAAAAGTTGTCCTTCACGACAAATGGAACACCAGCGAGCTTGCCCGTAATTTTCCCTTCATCTACCATTTTTGCTCGTTCGAGAGCGCGTTTTTCAGTAAGCGAAAGTAGCGCGTGGTATTGCTCGTTAGATTTCGCAGCCGCCAGCGCCTTGGTGACGTTTTGTGTAGCACTACTACCTAAATAGTCAGATATCTTGCTCATCTATAGCACCTTTGGCACTTTCACTTGCTTTGCTTTTTGGTCAGGCGCAAGGCTAATCAATTGGTCGCGCGTTAATGGTTGCTCGATCTCGTCACTTCGCCACACGTTCTCGAGCCCTGTTACCTGATAGGTCGGTTCGACGCTGGAAAGATCGAGTTCACCCAGTTGATCAATATAGTCAACAATGGCGTCTAAATCACTTTGTAAATTGTGTACTTCGTCATCAGAAAGCTGCAAGCTACTCAAGTGTGCGAGTCGACGCACATCGTCAGAAGAGATTTTGGTCATACTACTATTATACCCTAGCTTAGCTACATTTTCGCTCGAATATCTGCAATCAGATCTCGTAGTTCCGCCGCTTTTTCAAATTCAAGGTTGGCGCTTGCCAAATCCATCTGGGCTGAAAGATCGCGAACAAGATGTTCATATTCATCTTTTGGAATTTTCTTTAAATCAACTTTCGGTTTTTTATCGTCATCCTTCATCGGAATAATAGCCCGTAGCCCCTCATCAATTGCTTTGTCAACGCTTCGTGGCGTAATACCATGCTCGGTATTATATGCTTGCTGAATAGCTCGACGTCGATTAGTTTCGTCGATAGCGGCCTGCATCGAGCGTGTCATCGTATCGCCATACATAATAACTGTACCTTTTTCGTGTCGTGCAGCACGTCCAATAGTTTGTATGAGAGCACTTTCACTTCGCAAGAAGCCTTCTTTGTCGGCGTCAATGATCGCAACCATACTGACTTCTGGAAGATCAAGGCCTTCACGAAGCAAATTGATTCCAACCAGCACGTCGTATACGCCCATCCGTAAATCTCGCAAAATATCACTGCGTTCCAGTGTATCAACTTCGCTGTGAATGTATGCCGTCTTAATGCCGATGTCTTGAAGATGCTGAGATAAATCTTCTGCCATGCGTTTTGTGAGCGTGGTAACAAGCACTCGCTGCTTCGTTTCGATACGCTCGCGAATCTCTGCAATTAAATCGTCAACTTGGCCTTCGCTTTTTCGTACTTCAATTTTTGGATCGAGCAAGCCTGTGGGCCGTATGACTTGCTGAGCTGGCTCTGGACTATGAGCGAGCTCGTACTCACTTGGAGTGGCTGAAACATAGATGGCATTGTTGATGTGGCGATCAAATTCCTCAAATTTCAATGGACGATTATCCAACGCGCTCGGCAATCTAAACCCATGCTCAACCAATGTTTCCTTGCGTGCACGGTCCCCGTTGTACATTCCACGTACTTGTGGCAGCGTCATATGGGATTCATCAACTAAGAGCAGCCAATCGTCAGGGAAATAATCGATAAGCGTAGCTGGCTGCTCACCAGGTTCGCGGTTCGTAAGATAGCGAGAGTAGTTTTCGATTCCTTTTACGAAACCAGTCTCTTCGAGCATTTCAATATCGTATTTTGTTCGTTGCGCTAATCTTTGAGCCTCTAACAGCTTATCATGACGCTCAAACCAACTAAGACGCTCATCAAATTCTTTTTTGATACCCTGAATCGCGTGTTCAAGTTTGGCTTTTGGTGTTACATAGTGACTGCTTGGAAAGATGCTTATGTGATTTGGTTCACCAAGGATCTCGCCAGTGAGTGGATCGATGCGCGTAATTCTATCTACAACGTCACCAAAAAACTCGATACGATACGCCACATCACTTCCAGCCGGCATGACATCCACCACATCGCCTTTTACCCTAAACGTTCCTCGGTGAAAATCCATGTCATTTCGCTGATACTGAATATCAGTGAGCAGGCGAATAAACTTATCTTGCTGACGACGTTCGCCCACTTTGACAGTAATTGACATTTCAGCATAGGCATCTGGCGAACCAATGCCGTAGATGCAGCTTACGCTGGCAACAATTATTACGTCGCGCCGCGTAAGCAGTGCCGTGGTTGCAGCGTGACGCAGGCGGTCAATTTCGTCGTTAATCTTGCTATCTTTTTCGATATAAGTATCGCTACTGGCTATATATGCTTCCGGCTGATAATAATCAAAATAGCTCACAAAATAGTGCACTTCATTTTCCGGAAAGAAGGCTTTGAATTCGCTAAACAGTTGTGCCGCAAGTGTTTTATTGTGTGCCAGCACCAACGTTGGAACATTCCGTTCGGCAATAATATTTGCCATCGTAAACGTTTTACCGCTTCCTGTGACTCCAAGCAGCGTTTGTTCACGCTCATCGTTTTCAAGCCCCGCTAATAATTGAGCGATGGCGGTCGGCTGATCTCCGGTTGGCTGGAAAGTTGTCGCTAGCTTAAATCTGCTCATCTTTCTAGTATACCTCGATTAAATGATTGGAAAAACATAAGGGGTTTGCTATTATGAAGAAAACTATGCAACCAAAACCAAAATCAGATGTACCAGATGTATGTATCCCGCGGGATATTATGTTACAAGCGGCTATGATTCGCCTTGGTGACATCAATCACGAAGTCCAAGAAGGCTACAATATTATCCGCAAGTATCACAAGACGGTCACGGTATTTGGTTCAGCCCGTACAGACGAGAATAACACCTATTACAAAAAGGCCGAGGAAATTAGCGAAAAATTAGCCGGTCGTGGCTACGCGATAATTTCTGGAGGAGGGCTTGGCATTATGGGTGCCGCCAATGAAGGAGCAGCAAATGCGGCGCAGCGTGGAGCGAGCAAAGTGGGTGGTGCATCAGTTGGCTTTAACATTAAACTTCCCAGCGAACAGCATCTCAACAAGTACGCAACAGAATCGTTTGAGTTCGAGCACTTTGCCCCGCGCAAAATTGTCATGACTATGTATGCCGATGCCTACATTTACTTTCCGGGGGGCTTCGGTACTCTCGACGAGCTTACTGAAGTGCTAACTCTGATACAAACGGGTAAAACGCTGAAGGCACCAGTGATACTGTTTGGCCATGAATTTTGGGATGATTTTGATACTTTCGTGCATAAACACCTACTTGCAAAAGACCTTATCTCAAAGGGCGACGAAAAACTTTACACCATCACCGATAGCGTCGATACAGTTGTTAATTTAGTGAAGTCTAACCGCACCTATTGCGACCACGACATCGCACGTGCTGCACTTACAGCGATGTAACCTTATAGGCTTCAGGCGCAGATTCAATATAGTGCTGAATTTCACTTTCGTGTAGCAACCCAGCTTGAGCACCAAGTTTCTGAATCACACTCATGCTATTGATCGGTGCCCACGTTAAGGCCTCATCCATAGATTTTCCAAGTGCAAGCGCTGCAACAATGGTACTAGCAAAGGCGTCGCCTGCTCCTGTACGGTCTACGGGTGGTGCTGGATCAGGATAGTTTGGAATAGTTACAAGTTTATCGTCATAACTTGCGTATGAACCATTTGGCCCATCGGTAATGACCACAATCCTCGGCCCTAAATCATGCAAACCATTCGCAAGATCGTGCAGGTTATCGTAACTTCTCCCTGTCACGTCAACTGCTTCTTCGCGATTTAGTACCACTATATGGCTACGGGCATATATAGGTTTTAGCTTTTCTACCCCCCATGTAAAGTGGAATGTGCCTGGCTGAAACGCGAGTTTTGTATCTGGATTTCGTTCTAGATATGCCAGCATGTCTAGATGTAACTGCCAACTGGCATCGCTAATAAGAGATAGGTATATCCAATCAAGGTTTTGTTTGGGATCCTTCCAAACGTACTCATAATTTTCGTTTCGCACCAAAATTGTGCGCTCGGCTCCAAGGCGTAGCACATAGTAATAGTTCGAAGGCATGTTTGCTTGTTTTACCGTCAAGGCAGTGTCAATACGTTCATCTTTCAGGTGCGAAATAGCATCGTCAGCAACTTGGTCATCGCCCAACCAGGCCATTAGGCTAACATCGAGCCCTAATCGCGCACAGGCAACTGCCGCGTTGGGCGATGGTCCTACGGCACGAACGATATCGACCCTGTCATACGGTGGTTTGGAGCCAAATGGCAAACTCAGTCGTTTTTCATCGCCTTCTTCAATTACTGTTGCGACGTCTTCACGGAGCTTTATGAATGCATCGGTAAATATTTCACCTACTGCAAGTAATGTGGGCGCGTTCTCTAGTGATTCTAGCTGAAGTGGCAAGTGTCCTTCGTCTTGCAGCGGTTTCAGGCCAGCCTCAGCGGCTAATTTGTGAACTAACGCATTATCGGTGCGATCATGCTCAGCATAGCGACGCATAATTTCTGTACGAAGATGACGTTTTGCGCTCGACGAAGTGCGATCCGAATACGAAAGCTCGTGATGCGCGTTTTCGACAATGTCCTGATAATTCAACGATACCGGTCCATCTGCATACGGCAAAAGGACATAGTTTGCAGCGGCAAAAACCTGGCGAGCATCATCTCGCTTACTGGCTGCAACAAGCGCGTGGTATAGTTCTTCTCCAGTTGTATTCGCGGTATCGAGTTGCAATGTTCGGAGCACACGATGCGCTCTTTCATGGATATCAGCCACCAGCCGTGCCGCCACTGCTTCACCTGCCGCTTTTTCTAGTTGATCAAGGTTATAGCTAAACAATGGATGATCATGCTCTAATATATCTCGCAAAAATTTACTCACAGTGGCTTCTCCGTTAACGGCATATCGTGTAATTTGAATCCTTTGTGAAGGATTCCAGCCTTTGCGCCAATTTTTGTCACAACACTGGTTGAGTTAGCGCTCGCGAAAATAATTGAATCCTTGAGGGACTTTCCCTGACTCCACTGGCTCAAAAAACCACTAGCAAATGCGTCACCGGCACCTAGACGATCGACTACCTTGACGTCCTGATACATCCCTGCGCGGATGATAGTCTTGCCATCGCTGGCAACAACTCCATTTGGACCGTCACTGACGATTACTACAGCCACGTATGACAATAAGTGTCGCACGAGTTCTTCGCTGGTTTCACCATGAACAAGAAGCTTCGCCTCATCACGATTGACACAGAGTACGTCAACATCCTCGAGTAAGCCTTTTATCTTTGCTGGATGTTCGAGCTCTTTGCTGTCTGGATTAAACATTACTTTTACATCGTGTTTCTTGGCGCGCGTCATTACATCGTCGAGCAGTTCCATTGAATGGAGTGCAGATGGATACACCCAATCGGCAGCTTCAATCCTACTAAGCTCTAGTTGTGAATCCCCAGGCTTTGGGCCTTTTCCGTGATAGCTCAAAATCGTTCGCTCACCGCTATTGGCAAGTAGAATCGTACCGTATCCAGCCTGAAGGTGGGGGGATTGGCGGACGTACGAGACGTCAACATTCTCTTTATCAAGATCCCGTAAAATCGCCTCTGAAGCAACGTCGGTTCCCAGCACCCACAAGTACTCACTCTCTAGGCCTTGCCGAGCAAATGTCACTGCGACATTGGTCGCATTTCCACCAGTTGTGAATTCCATATCGTCGACTTCAAGTTTGGCCCCGAGAGGCAGCTTCTCATACGCAACCTTGCCTTCAATTTTTGGGTCGAATTCGTCGCTCTTCAAAAATATATCTTGCGTCGCTTTTCCGATGCATAGTATTCTTGGCATTTTCCCACTCATTACCAATAGTATAGCACTTATGCTTGCAAATGATGACAATTTAACTAGTATTACTTCAATGATACCTAACGAATATGTCGTAGGTACAACTCATGATGATTACTGCCGCGTTGCGGCTTGGGCTGGAATGCTTGAATCACTGTCGAGTGTCAATGACGATCTGACGAGCCCAAGTGGTGCAATGAATAACACCTTGCTTACAATCGGCACCCTTACGAATATGGGCACTCCAGAGGCGGCCTTTAACGAATACATGCAAGAGATTTTTGCAAAAGCAACTAATGATACTTACACTGAGCCACTGGCAGCTGTTCTCGGGGCAAAAATGTGTAGCCCGCAGCATAGAGTCTCTCCACATTTACGTAGTGCTGCAAACCTACGGCGGACCGGCTCAAGCGTATTAGCAGCCGAAGACCTGACGGCGTATTTAGACGTTGCGTATGAGAATGAAATTCAAGAAAATTACAAGAATCGGCTTGCCGACGCTAGCCTTCGAGATGGTGAATTGCCGCCTGCTGTGGCAAGAATGATGACTGATCTGGACTTTTTGATTGGCTCAGAAGTTAGATAACAGCCTTGTCTTTGCTGCCGAATGCTAATATTTTCTCTTCTACCACTGTCTGTACAGCCTCGTACACTGTCGGCATTAGTTTCACTACAGCATATTCGTCTGGATTGTCGGCTAGCACTTTTTCAAGCGTTTTTCTGAACACATAACGCATATCGCTATTGATGTTGATCTTGCTCACGCCAATTTTTGCTGCATTTTCAAAATAATGGAGTGGCGTGCCACTGCCACCGTGCAAGCTAATTTGGCACGGGATTGCTTCGCGAATGCGTTTCAGGAGTTCGAGATCAAGCTCTTTCGGCACGGGATATTTCCCATGTAGATTACCAATTGCGGCAGCAAACGTGTCGATTCCCGTTTTTGTTACGAAGTCTGCTGCACCTTCAGGCGTACTAAATGTCTTTTTTATTTCTTCATAGTCGATGGCTTCTTCGTGAAGGTTGCTGCTTCCACCAAAATAGTGCGGTTCGCTCTCTACCAGTGCGCCCGTAAATCGTGCATACTCAACAACTTCTTTGGTTTTGGCAACAATCTCTTCGGTGCTAGCGTCGTGGTTGGCCTGAGAAATATCAATATGAATAAACTCAAATCCGCAGTCGATCGCCCGTTTGCAATCTTCTACTGTAGGACTATGATCGAGGTTAATATACATCTCAATCCCGTATTCAGCACGATAGTTATCGACCATGTCGCGAATATTCTCAAGGCCAAGGGCTTTTACTTCACCGTCGCTCACTTCTACCAGTACCGGTGAATTCAACTTTTGTGCAGCCTTGCACACTGCAATCAGTGTTTCTTGATTATCTATGTTAAACGCCCCGACCGCAAAGCCCTGTTGTCGGCTGCGCTGCATCAAATGTCGTGCCCGCGTTGTTCTATCGCGTATTTCAGAAATTGTCAGTCCCACTGTCTTGCCCCCTAAAGTTGTTATGCTTTGCTACTAGTATAGCAACACTGGTACAATCAGCAAACTATTGACATTTTTTCTCGTATGTGATATATATATATTAGCTCTCTCGCAACTTCTCGCCCAGCGAAGCCTTCGCTGGGCACACCAACAGAGGTACGCGAAAGCGCACCTCAGAAAGTAGGCCATGATGGACCGTATTCTTGCTTTTCAGATCCCCCCCGTGATCGCTGCGTCGATCATGGTAGGAGTTACCGTTCACACCGGCGCAGTGTGGAGGGCCGCGGGCTTGGGCACTGCGATCATCGTCATGGTCATTGCCATGGCCCTGACGATGCATGACCGCCATAATTGGGTTTGTAAGGTGCACGCGGATGCTCAAGTCAAGAGAATCAGGGTCACGATCCCCTTCTGGGGCCGCAGCGTCTACGCGCTCAGTGCTTCAGGCGTGGCGACCTTGGAACTGGTGCTGTCACAAAGTGATCGCCTGTTCGTTAAGGAAACTCAGGAAGTCGCATCCAGCGCGATCCTGGCGCGGCATCTCGCCGTACCTTACTGAGGCTTCGGCCCACCTGAAACGGCTCGCCGAATCGGTTCAATAAGAACTAGATTCAGCTTGAGCCCTTTCGGTGGGCCGTTTTCATTCCCCATAAAATTTCCAGGGCCGGGCCCTGGAAATCGAAAAATATGATATAGCTATAATTCAGTATTTCAATATTTTAGTGTTACCTCTACTTTACCACTGGTGATATTTAGACGTATTTTTTACGAAAGGCTCCAGCTGTTTCGCCAAGCCCACATCATCAAGCTCAAAGTGCTTTAATAGCTCAATCGGTACGCCGCTTTCACCAAAGCGGTCTTTCATTCCTATTCGCAGTAGGGGTGTCGGCAATCGTTCGCTCAAAAGTTCAGCCACAACGCCACCTAATCCGCCAGCAACCTGCGCTTCTTCGGCTGTGGCTGCACGGCCGGTTTTTTTAACACTTTCGAGCACAGTTTTTTCGTCAAATGGCTTGATAGTCGGCGCATGAATCAGCTCTACAGAAACACCCTTTTCCTGTAGCTGCTTGGCGGCACGCAGTGCGTATGCCGTAATTACCCCAGTGGTAATTAGTGTCACATCAGTACCTTCATGTATGACGTACGCTTTACCTATTTCAAATGGCGAATCTGGAGTACTAAATATTGGCGTCTTTTCACGGCCAAGTCGCAAGTACGTTGGTTTGCCGTTTTCGGCCACAGCTTTGGTTGCTTTTTCTGCCTCCACCGCGTCTCCTGGACACACCACCACCATATTTGGCATCACACGCATAATAGCAATGTCTTCAAGCATTTGGTGTGTAGCGCCATCTGGCCCTGTGAGCAGACCGGCGTGCCCGCCAACAATTTTCACCGGCATGTCATTAAGCGCAGCAGTTGTTTTGATCTGTTCCCAGTTACGTCCTGGACTAAACGCGGCGTAGCTTGCGGTGAACGGAATCTTGCCGGCGCGAGCCATACCGCTCGCTACTGTCACGAGGTTCTGCTCGGCAATACCGACTTCGATAAATCGGTTCGGAAAGGCCTCTTTAAAAAGATGCATCTGCACGCTCTCCGTAAGATCAGCGCACAGTGCAACTACATTACCATTCGCTTCACCTGCCGCCTTCAAACCACGACCAAACCCAGCACGCGTCGGTTCGATGTCGGGATTTTCAGAAAATATATTCTCATTCAAGACGTAGTTCATTGATGTTCTCCTACAATTTTGCCTTTTAAGGTGCGAAGGTCGTGTAGGGCTTCTTTGGCTTGTTCATGGTTTGGCGGCATGCCGTGCCAGTGGTAGTCGTACTCCATAAAGTCCACGCCCTTGCCGGCGATGGTGTGGGCAATAATAACGCTTGGTTTGTTTTCAATCGCCTTTGCCATCCCTACTGCATCGTGGATGCTCTCTATGTTATGCCCGTCGATTTCCTGAACGTGCCAGCCAAAGCTTTCCCATTTACCCCGCAGATCTTCCAGCGGCATAACATTTTCGGTATTGCCATCTATCTGAATATTATTGCGATCAACAAACGCAATCAGCTGACTTAGTTTGTATTTGCCAGCAAACATGGCGGCTTCCCAAATATTACCTTCTTGCAGTTCGCCGTCACCCATGATCACATACACAAAGCGGTGCAGTTGGTGATCCAAATACTGAAGGCTATACGCCACACCGCTAGCTTGGCTCAGGCCGCTGCCGAGTGGCCCGCTAGTATTCTCAAGCCCCGGTAGCTTGGTGCGTTCCGGATGGCCTTGAAGACGAGAACCAAATTTGCGCAGTGTCATGAGTTCTTCTTTGTCAAAGAAGCCAGCTTCTGCCATAGCTGCGTATTGCACCGGCACACAGTGACCGTTCGATAGAAAGATAAAATCCCGCTCATTCCATTCTGGATTTTTAGGATCATAGTTCATTATGCCAAAATAAAGTGATGCAAAAATGTCAGCGAGATCGAGTGGGCCGGCACTATGGCCGCTACCTGCTTCTTCGAGCATTTTTATAATGTCTTTTCGGATCGTGTTCGCCTTGGATGCAATTTGTACCTCTGTGTATTTCATCTCGTTAAATTACCCCGTGCTTATTGCTTTCACTAACAAGAGCTTGGTACGTGGCTTGAGTATCACTTGATTTTGCGATGGTGCTGCCGACATTTAGTACATCGACCCCACCCTGGGCTAATGTAAACGCATTTTCAACATTTACTCCACCATCCCAGCCAACTTCTACGCTAGGTCGAATTTCTTTAATAAGCCGCACCTTCTCGAGTTGCATCAAGCTGGCGGTACCTCCATAGTGCCCTAATGTACCGCTGAAAATCATCACATGGTCGACTGTCTCTATAAGTGCTGAAATGGCGGAAGGTACAGTTGGACGCTGAAGGGCAATTCCTGCCTTGATACCTGCCGCTTGGATCGCTTGAATCGTCGGCATCAAATCTTCTTGCACCTCTGCATGGAAAATAATAAGACTAGGCTTAAGCGCGATGAGTTTTTGGACGTATTCACTGGGACGCGCTACCATAGCATGAATGTCTGCTTGCCAATTTTGTGCCCAATAAATTCTATCTGGATTTACGGTAAACGTCGGTGCGAACTCACCATCGCTAATATCAATATGCACCCGCTCGGCAAAGGGCATGAGACGCTCGGCAAGCTGCTTGTACTGATCATCGGTTTCACAGAGCAAGGCAGGAGCTATGACCGCCATCAGGCTACCTCATCGATCTGCATGTTGCGTCGCTTATACCGCGCAACTCCGCTGAATGGTGTGTTGAGCCACGTGTCTACGATACCCTTCCAGAGTGCTTCGTCTTCTTCCACAACGGTCGCAGGTAGGCATAGTACATTACTATCGTTGTCGTCACGACTTTCTTTCGCCTGCGCACTATTCCATATCACCACTGCCCGAATACCCCTGAAGCGATTTGCAGCCATTGCCATACCCTGGCCACCTTTGCATATCAATATCGCCCGTGGATCGTTTTTTTCTTCTTCACCAAGTACCTTTAACGCCGCCATCTGGGCGAATTGTGGAAAATCGTCGTGGGGGTCAAGTTCGTTATCGCCAACATCAGATACATTATAGCCACGCTTCGCTAGATATAGCTCTATTTTTTCCTTGAGGTAATAGCCCCCATGATCCGCACCCAAGAATAGTTTCATAGTGTAAGTATAAGCGGTTTAATAAGCAGTGTAAAGCGTAGGACTTTTAATATTTAACAGTGCGTAGACACATCGATGTGTTGTTAGAAGTGTAGTCGCCACCTGTAGTGAATGTTCCAGTCCACGAAGACCCACCCGAAGAAGTCCATATAGTATCTCTAAAGCGAACCGTAGCGTCACGGTCGATACAGCTCTTTCCGTAATATGGATAGTATATGTAGGACGCTAGGTTACTGGCATTATTGTTAAAACCGTATCGCAGTCCACGTATCGTAAACGTTTCGGTTGCTCCCCCAGAAGTTAAGGCGGCAATCGTTATGGGCGGGAAGCCGAGTACACTTGGAAATGCATCGCGATCGGGAGAATTTGTAATTTCAGTATTTAGCATTTGTGTAGCTTCCATGATTGCCTGAGCAGAGTTAGTATACCATCCGCAATATTGCGCCTTGACGTCCCACGTGCCGTTGTTCACCCATGCTCCGTTCGACAGCATATATGCATCAGTTGGCCATTTATTGCCTATGCAAGCTCCTGACATGTTTGTAATAGAGGAATGAAACCAGCTCATATTCGCTCGTAAGGGATTCCCTGTCGAATGGTTGTGGAGTTTGAGCGCTTTTTCGAAATTATTAACGTTTAGGGCAATTGTAGAGTTGGCAGCCCGCTGGCTTACACCATTGTACGCAAGAGTTGTTAGGGCTGCGAGCAGTGCAATGACAATCACTACGATAAGCAGTTCAACAATCGTAAAGCCATAACTTCTGACTTTAGGGTTAAGCATAAGCTTAGTATATCGCGAGAGCAGTGTATCTACAAACTTTTTGATACGTCTGCGACCAGCTCAACGAGTCGATTCGAATAACCCCACTCGTTGTCATACCAGACACACACCTTGACGAGGTTTCCTCCGACTACTCGAGTGAGCTCGAGGTCAACCGTACCGGAGTTGCTATTACCAACATAGTCCTTCGAAACGAGTGGTTCGTCCGATACACCCAAGATTCCTTGGTAGTATGGTTGCTTTGAGGCATTAACAAATGCAGTATTCACTTCCTCGACGGTAACATCTCGGCTGAGAAGTGCGGTGACATCACTGATAGACACGACGGGAGTCGGCACACGCATGCTTATTCCATCAAATTTGCCAGCAAGTCCTGGGAGGGCCTTCGTAACAGCAATCGCAGCGCCGGTGCTCGTGGGGACAATGTTCTCTGCTGCGTTGCGACCCTCGCGCGGGTCTTTCTTCGGTGCATCCTGCAACGCTTGGCTTGCAGTATAACTGTGAACTGTCGTGAGAAGTGATTTCTCAACACCAAATTCTGCATCCAGCACCGCCATAGCAGCACCTAAGCTATTTGTAGTACAGCTAGCATTTGAAACAATTTCTGTCGCCCCTTTTATGGCATCGTCATTTGCGCCAAGCACGATTGTATCAACACCCTCGCTCTTAGTTGGACCACTAATGACGACGCGTTTCGCACCGGCTGTAATGTGTTTGCCAGCGCCGTCTTTATCTGTAAAGAATCCCGTGCACTCGATTACTAAATCGACGCCTAGATCATTCCACGGCAATAATGCAGGGTCTTTTTCGGCGAGCACTTTGATTTTTTTGCCATCGACCGTAATGCCTTCATCGTCTGCTGATACATCGTGATGATAGATGCCGTAGTTGCTATCGTATTTTAGAAGATACGCAAGCGTTTTGTTGTCTGTCAGATCATTAATGGCAACAACTTCTATATCATCACGCTCGAATGCGATCTTAAATGCGTTGCGACCGATTCGCCCAAACCCGTTAATCGCTATTTTTGCTACTGACATATAGTAGTTCCCACCCTTCTAAGAATAATTTAACTTTTTCGCTTATGATTATACTATATACGTTTGTCAGTGGCCGAGCAAGGTTACAGTAGTATATACTAGACAGTATGGATGTACGTGAGGTACTGAGCCGTGCAGGGGCAAAATATTCACCCGAACAAGTCGATGATCTGAAAAAAGCAATCGCTATTGCTGAGAAAGCCCACATGGGTCAATTGCGTAAAGGTGGCGAACCCTACATCACACACCCTCTCGCTGTCGCCGCAACGCTCATCGACTGGGAGATGGACATTGATTCCGTCATCGCTGGTGTACTTCACGACACTGTTGAAGATACCAATATCACACTTGAAGATATCGAAAAAGCTTTCAGCAAAGACATTGCATTTCTTGTCGATGGTGTAACGAAGGTTTCGATGGCACGCAGCGGAATGCGCGACCTATCAAGCTACCTACCAGCAACCAAAGATAACTTGACGAAGCTGATGATTGCTGTGGGCAAAGACGTACGCGTACTTATTATCAAGTTAGCGGACCGTCTTCACAATATGCGGACTCTTGAACATATGCCCCGCGAAAAACAGAAAAAAATCGCCCGCGAAACTATGGAGGTATTCGCACCATTAGCAGACAGGCTCAATATGGGACGAACACGCGTCCAGCTCGAAGAGCTTAGCTTTCGCTATTTGATGCCTGAGAATTTTTCTGAGACAAAAGCACTGCTCGATAGCCGTCTGAAGAAAAGTGCGAAAAAATTAACAAAAGTTCGACACGAAGTTGATGCAAAACTGCACGCTGAGAAAATTGAATACGAAATGGATGGTCGCGTAAAAAGCGTCTATAGCCTTTACAAAAAACTCGATAGGCTCGGGGGCGATATAGACAAAGTCCATGATCTTATTGCCCTACGCATTATCGTCGACGATCTCTCGACTTGTTATCTAGTGCTTGGCGTACTGCATGAGCTATACACGCCAATGTTTGAGCGAATAAAGGATTATGTGGCACAACCAAAACAAAATGGCTACCAAAGTCTCCACACTACAGTACAAACATCGAGCGGACAAATCGTTGAGTTTCAGGTACGCACGCGTGAAATGCACGAATATGCTGAGCGTGGGCTTGCAGCGAGTTTTCATTACAACGAACAAAAGTTAAGTGATGCGTATAAAAAGGGTGAAATCGCTGAACTACCGGCTCATTTGTCATGGATAAAAGAACTACAAATGACGGCGGCTAAAACTGGCAAAGGCAAAGCATCTACCTTTGATGTCGAAAAATTTCGGATGAACCTATTCGGTGATCGCATATTTGTGTATTCACCTAAAGGCGATATCTGGGATTTACCAAATGGTTCATTTCCGTTAGATTTCGCGTATCGCATTCATTCAGATATTGCTGCCAGGGCAAGCGGATTTAAAGTGAACGGCGTCATGAAACCATTTAGCTACAAGCTGGGGCACGGTGATACGGTCGAAGTGCTCACCAATAAAAACGCGTCGCCAAAACCCGATTGGCGCGATTATATTGTTACGCCCCATGCCAGAGAAAAGCTGCGCATGCAGCTTTCAAAACAGAACCGCGGCATTTTTGAAACAATGACAAACGCTGCGTCACGTCTTCGCGAAAAGACACGAAGAAAATAAGTGTCACACTAGTATCTCGATCCTATCCAGATACCTAAAGACATTAGGATATGGATCGCGTATTTCGAGGTTGAGGAGTTCACCTTTGTTTAGCCACATGTATGCCTCATGTTCCCAACTAATTTTGACACTAGGAACATAAGGAAGCTCGACAATA
This sequence comes from uncultured Candidatus Saccharibacteria bacterium, assembly GCA_964618945.1. Taxonomy (GTDB): domain Bacteria; phylum Patescibacteriota; class Saccharimonadia; order Saccharimonadales; family Saccharimonadaceae; genus UBA1020. Next base: position 22,598 of record CAZUDH010000004.1, on the reverse strand, counting down.
TAGAGGAGCCATACAAGCGCCTCATTCTTATCCTCTTTCATGACCGAATGTGCATATACAAGCTTGAGATCGCTCCTAGAAATAGCTATTCCAGCCTCTTCTTTAAGTTCACGCACCGCTGCTTCTTCGTGATTTTCTCCATAGTCAACCAGCCCGCCTGGTACATCAGGTTTTTGCGAACGATCTGGTCGTTCGGGCCAGACACTACCACGCAATATAAGATATCGACCTTCGCTGTTACGCACCAGTACTTTTGCAACAGCTACGTGGTTCACTTATTTTTTATTCCAGCGCTCGATTGATTCACGAATAACTGCTTTTGCTTCTTCAACATCGCCCCAGCCAGTTACCTTGGTCGTACCTGGTTTTTTGAGATCTTTATAGTGATTGAAGTGATGCTCGATTTTTTGCTTCCATTGCTGGTGGAGGTCTGCCAAACTGTTAATTTGATCTCCGGTGTTTCGATCATCAGCTGGTACGCATATAATTTTGTCATCGACTTCGCCATCATCTTCGAATTTGAGCACAGCCACAACTTTTCCCTTACTTACAACACCCGTTGGAATCGGTTCATTGGTGAGGAATAATACGTCAAGCTCGTCGCCATCTTCGTCAAGTGTTTGCGGAATGAAGCCATAGTTGACAGGCTTTGGATAAATACTTGGCTCGACGCGGTCAAGCTCGAAAAATGCTTTCTCGCGGTTCCACTCAATCTTTAGCGTTGACCATTTCGGTATCTCGATCACAACATTTACTTCACCGCCATCAACATCACCGGGTGTTAAAACTGTATTAAAGTCTGTCATCATTTCTCCTTTTATTACTCTCTCTATTGTAGCAGGCGTCGGCAAATTTTTCTCGTGCTATACTATGCCTATATGAATTCGCCAAAATTGCTGCTTCCTCTCGAGTACCGTCGAGATGCAATCCGTGCTATTAAAAGTGCAAAAAAACGCATTCTGCTCGTCGCTATGGTGCTAACTGACGATAGCTCTACTGATGGGCTAATAGACGCACTCAACGATGCGGGTATGCGCGGTATCGACGTAAAAATTGCCGCAGATATTTTTACGTACGGCAAATACGGTGGGCACTTTAGGCCATATAAATTCTTCGTCAAACAATCGCGTGCTACCACCGCAATGGTGCGTCGGCTTGAAAAAAACGGCGTCAAATTCACCTGGCTAGGAAGATTTGCTCTCATGCCATTTACGGGAAGAAACCACATGAAATGCTTGGTAGTAGACGATACCGTCTACTCATTTGGCGGCGTGAATATCGACCAAGAAAGCTTCGAAAACAATGACTTGATGTTCAAGTGCCCAGACGTGCAACTTGCTAATCAAGTATATGATATCATTATGCGAATTATTGAGGCGGACGACGACAACTTTGCGTATCGAAGCAATAGTTTTAGCTATGGAAAACAAAGCACGATACTAATCGATGGTGGACTGCAAGGTGATTCGATCATTTTTCGAAGAGCTTGTGAGCTCGCGAAGCAGGCATCCCATATCACCTATGTCTCGCAGTATGGCCCCACAGGTAAATTAGCACGAATATTGCGTCACAAAAAAGTTGCTATGTACTTTAATGCCCCTCAAGATGCGCGTGAATTTAACAACCGGTTTATCATACGTTTCGGACTGTTCTTCCATCGATTTCCTACGCTATATAAAAAACATAAGTACTTGCATGCAAAATTCATCATCTTTACCATGCCCAGTGGTGAAAAAGTGGCTATAACTGGTAGTTACAATTTCATATGGGGTGCTGTTATCTTTGGCACGCGTGAAATAGCACTAGAAACAACTGATACAAAAATCATCAAGCAACTTGAAGTATTTTTAACCCATCACGTCAGATGAACATGTTATTTCATACTACCGGATAATTTGCTACAGTACATGTATGATTACAAGTATGGGCGGCAATGCCTACATTCTATCACTTTATAGCTCACTATCCCGGCTTCAACAACGCTGGGTGAGCGGAGCGACAACTTGGCTATTATCACTGATAACGTTTGCGCTTATCTACAATAACGTTGAGACTAGTATCCTATGGGGTGTCCCTGTCATACTTGTGGCAATTATTACCGGTTCATATGCACGCACGTGGCTAAGAGCTCACCCTCCTGGACTACCAAGTAGGGATCTCTACGTCACAACGACACTACTGTGGGCGTGCGCAATATTAATGGCTATGATTCCTTCACGGGATAATTCAAGCTCTTCACTAACCGGTGCTCTGGCAGTACTTATGATTATGATGTTTATTGTACGCATCATTATGGGTGCGAGCAATCGCAAAAAACAACGCAATCTCGGTGTGTATGATTCGTATAGAAAGCAGCCTAGTGAGCGCGCTTTAACTCAGCCAGATATTCACGAATAGCAAGTGCGGCTGAAGCTCCTTCACCAACAGCGCTAGCTATCTGCATCGTTGCTCCACTGCGCACATCGCCACTAGCAAACACACCAGGCATACTTGTCTGTAGATGGGCGTCGGTTTTTATAAGCCTTTGCTCGTCAAGCTCAATGCTTGATGTCTTTAGGAAATTCGTATTAGGGTTTAAGCCAACGAACACGAATACGCCATCTACATTGATTGTTTTTCTCTGACCGTTTTTAGTGACTACAACACCTATTACCTTGCCATCGCTTGCCAAAATCTCGTCTGTCGTAGTTGCTAAATGAACAGTAATTTTTCCTTGTTCGATATACTCCTCTAACTCGTGCTGCAATACTTCACTGGCCTTTATACCACTGCGAACTAAAAGATCAATATGACTAGCAAATCGTGTCAAAAATATTGCTTCTTGAACAGCACTATTGCCGCCTCCGACCACTGCGAGTGCTTTGTCACGATAAAACGCGCCGTCACAGGTTGCGCAGTAGTGTACGCCACGTCCATAATATTCGGCTTCACCGGGAACACCAATTTTATTGTAGTCACTGCCTGTAGCTATCAATACAGCTTTCGCCTCAATAAGCGTTCCATCAACAACGACAGTTTTAGTTTCGCCATTATCCCTAATCTCGCTCACATCCCCGTATTCGATATGCGCGCCAAATCGCTCTGCCTGTGCCTGCAATTCTGAGGCCAAACGCATACCCTCAATTCCATCTGGGAAACCTGGATAATTATCCACCTTGTCTGTAACTGCAGCCATACCGCCAACAACGCCTTTTTCGTAGAGAACCGTGTCGATGTCTTCGCGAGTCGTATAAATCGCTGCGGCCAGTGCGCTTGGTCCTGCGCCTACCATTACAACATCTCGAATTTTACTGCTGTTGTGCACTGTATGCCTTTAACACTTCTGGCGTAATTTCTGGCGCCTTATAATATTCTGCTTTTTCAATCGGCATAATGATGAAGCTAAGGGGCGTATTTGGTTTAATTTTGTCACCACTGCCCGATTCCCCGTACGCTTTTGCACTTGGAATCTGCAACTTGTAGGTTCCACCGATCTTTTTACCCTTCATTCCTTCCGTCCAGCCAACGATAACCTGTCCTGGTTGCACAATGATTGGTGTCTTCAATGTTTCTCCATCAATTGATTGATCAAATATTTTTCCATCCGGTGTAAAACCAATATAATAAGCGGCGTATGCAGACGTGTCCCCGATTACTTCGCCATTTCCTTCTTTTATGGTTTCACTTTTGACTTCTTTAACATCACTAGCGTTAAATGGCATAACAAGCTCGTTTTGTGCGCTGAATTCAGCCAAATATGTATTCGACAAGTCTTTCGCGCGACCTTCATATGCAGTCGTTTGGTCAGTTACTTTTTTCTGGTACTCAGAATATGCTGCTTGGTATTTTGTCAACGCATCTTGTGATCTTTGTGAGTCTTGAGTTGAAAGTATCATTACCAAAAACCCCATGATTGTTCCGACCGTCAGTGCCAGTGCAATCACCCATATACCGACACGTTGTGCTGTAGATGTTGCCATAGTCTCCCTATCTATTACTATTCTTGTTCTTATTATACTATGCTGTCCTATACGATGCTATTGTTATTTATACAATTTACTTGCATTTGTATAGTAAGTTAAGGAAGCACCCTGCCAATACTTAGCATTACGCATAGCACTACAATCGCGATCATTGAAACACGGAACATTTTTCGCGCCCATGTGTCTTGCTCAGACTCTGGGATCTGTATACCTTTTACAGCCAAGGCGAACCAGTATCCGCCGAGTGTTGCCATAACTAAACCATACGTCCAGCCAGCTAGACCGATCACATTTACTGCCAAAGTAGCCATCACAAACAGTGCTGTGGTAAGCACTATTCGATTAATCGTATACGGCACTCCCTTCACAACAGGCATCACTGGTATACGTGCTGCCGTATATTCAGCACGTCGGTATATAGCGATACTATAGAATTCTGGAAATTGCCAAAAAAATAGAATTAAAAACAAAATGAGCGCTCCACCATTAAGTACTTCATGGCCGGCAAAGTATCCTGCAACGATAGGCATTGCGCCTGAAATGCTGCCAACCACCGTGCCGTGCACCGAGCGGCGCTTACTCCATGCGCCATACAACCATACGTAGGTGATATAGCCAACAGTAGCGGCTACTACCGTGTAAAAATTAGTAAAGACTCCTAATATAAAAAACCCAAATACAAAAAGCGCACTGCCAAACCAACGTATGTGTCCGCGCGATATATTTCCGGTAACGCTCGGCCGTTTTTTTGTACGTTCCATGCGTCTATCGATATCACTATCAAGATAGTTGTTAATCACGCAAGCACTTGCGATAACAAGTGTCATGCCAAGCGTCACCGTAATTAGCTTCTGAAGGTCTATATCACCCGCTACCGCAAAGAGGTATCCAGCGACGACTGTAATAACATTCCCATAGGTAACGCCCGGTTTTGTAAGAGCATAGTATGCTGCGAGTTTTGACTGTTTCGTCATAGCTATAATCTAGAAGCCTTTTTTGTTTTGCTTCATCATGTACTCATTCATCTGCTCGGGACTCATCCCCATATTGTAATTGAGGTTCATCATCACCCACAGTGATCCAATTACGATCACAAGCACCATTACCGCCGTAAACCAAAAACTATGGAGTTGCCAGCGAGGTCGCTTTTCTTCGTCAAGATGCAGAAAGAATCTTACTTGAACAAGCGCCTGCACAAATCCAACACCTAAAATGAAGAGTACCGCTACGTAGTTTTGTGTGAACCAATGATTTGTAACACCGAAATAGACAAATAGCGTGCAAGTAAGCGATGCTATAAGGCCACCAACAAGGCGTTTTTTGTATGCTACTTCATCCATCACACTACTCCTATCATGTATACAATACTGAAGATGAATATCCAGACTATATCAAGAAAATGCCAAAAAACAGCAAACATTCCGAACTTTCGTATACCGTTTTCGTGAATGTGAGGTTTCGACAAGTACCCACCTAAGACAATTGCCCAGATGATTCCCGATAAGATATGCAGTCCGTGTAGTCCCACTAAGCCAAAAAATCCAGAAAGAAACGCGCTCGCCGACCACGAATGCCCTTCGCTCACTAGATTACCAAATTCGTATAGTTCCATAGCCAGAAAGCCTAGACCAAGCGTAATCGTAGCCCCTAAGAAGTAGATTGTCATTTTTATATTTTTGTTTCGCAGATACAGGTATGCTAGACCACAGGTAAAGCTGCTAAAAAGCAGCAAAAGAGTCTGTACCAAGACATATTCTGGTTGCACAATATCGCTGATGCCTGCCCCGCCATTGACGCCATGGCGCAACACCATGTAGGTCGCAAAGAATGCAGCGAAAAGCATTAGATCAGTCATTAGGTAAATCCAAAAACCAAGTTGTGTCGTTTCGTTTCGCTCAGCTAATTGAGAGTGTGTCTGGCTCATGTTCGCACCTTTCTGTCCTGTTCGTAGAGATGTTCAGCGCTAAGCTTGTATTCGACGTCGTCTTGAAGCCCGCGGTAGATAAATATCCGCAGGGTAACTGCCAAAGCTGCCAAGGCTAGCCACCATATGTGCCAAATCAGCGCAAAGCCAAGCAATCCTACTGCACCTCCAATCGCAATACCAAGTCCAGAATTTTTTGGCAACCAAATGTCTTTGTAGTCAGTTTTCTTCGGCGTTTTGAGTCCATCTCGCTTTTGATACCACCATTCATCGATACGTGACACTTCAGGTGAAATAGCAAAATTGTAATGTGGTGCTGGCGAAGGAATCGACCACTCAAGTGTACGGCCATTCCATGGGTCTCCAGTTTTGTCTCTAAGCTCTTTTCGTTTCCAAATGCTATATGCAAGCTGCGCCACGAATAGTGCAATTCCTACGCCTATTACAACCACGCCGATTGCTGAAACAATGAAAAATGGCTGCCATGAAGGATCTTCATAATGATCGATACGACGGACAGCACCCATAAGCCCAAGTGCGTACAGCGGCATGAACGCCAATAAAAATCCAACCTGCCAGAAATATGCCGAAGCTTTACCGAGCCTGTCATGCAAACGGAATCCGGTTACTTTTGGAAACCAATACGTAATCCCTGCTAAATAACCGAACACAACTCCGCCGATTATCGTGTTGTGGAAGTGGGCCACCAAGAACATACTGTTGTGCACCTGGAAGTCAATCGCTGGAACCGCCATCATGACACCAGTTACACCACCAACAGTAAAGGTTGCAACAAAGCACATGAACCACACCATTGGGCTATCAAATTTTATTTTGCCACGGTACATCGTAAACAACCAGTTGAATAATTTTACACCTGTCGGAATGGCGATTATCATTGTCATGATGCCAAAGAACGCGTTAACGTTTCCGCCCGCCCCCATGGTGAAGAAGTGATGCTGCCATACAAGAAAACTCAGAAACATAATGGCTACGAGTGCCGCCACCATGGTTTTGTAGCCGAATAAACGTTTTCGAGAGAATGTTGCGACAACCTCGCTATAAATACCAAATGCAGGCAAGACAAGAATGTAGACTTCAGGGTGGCCCCATGCCCAAATGAGGTTGATATACATCATAGGATTACCACCAGCTTCACTCGTGAAAAAGTGCATCCCCGCTAATCGATCGAGTGAAAGAAGCGCCAAACTTGCCGTCAACATTGGAAACGCAAGCAGTACGAGTGACATCGCCGAAAAAACACTCCACGTGAATATTGGCATTTTCATTAACGTCATTCCCTTAGCGCGCTTTTTGAGTATTGTTACTACAAAATTTATGCCCGAAAGCAAGCTACCAATTCCTGATATTTGTAGTGCCCATATCCAATAATCTACACCTGGTCCTGGGTTGTAGGCTAATTCGGTGAGCGGTGGATAACCAAGCCACCCTCCATTACTGAAGCCGCCGAAAATCAATGCAAAATTAATAAGAATCATCCCCGCAAAGAATAACCAAAAACTAACAGAGTTTAGAAACGGAAATGCCACATCTCGTGCGCCAATTTGCAATGGCATCACAATGTTGATAAGCCCAAACATCAAGGCCATAGCTACAAAAAATATCATGATTGAGCCATGGGCAGTAAATACTTCCTGAAATGTTTGGGTACTGAACAGATGCTCGTTCGTTGCAGTCTGCAAACGTAGCATTAATGCATCAGCCACACCACGTACCAGCATTAAAATTGCAACCACTATGTACATTACGCCGATTTTTTTGGCGTCTGTAGTTGTAAGCCATTCAGTCCAAAGCCATCGCCATTTTTTGAAATAGGTGATTGCTCCCACTACCAAAAGCACAAGTAGTGGCATTCCGATTGCGGCACCGATTGTCGCTGGTTCTTTTGGCAAATAATCTAATGAGAGTCTCCCAACTAGCCAAGATATATCCATTACATTCCCTCCATATTGTGCATTTTGTGCATATCGTGATCACCATTTGTATTTTCGCTAGACCTTGCCGGCATGCTACCGTGCATATATTTCATAACGATCTGATGATACAAGTCGCGATCGGGCAATCTATAATAGTACGGCGCGGCGTCAACACTCGGCTGCACCAATGATTGATACGCACTTTCATCAAGGGTTGCGATAGACTTTTTTGCACTTGCAATAATTGCATTGTATTCTTTTTGCTCGCGAACTTTAACCACAAATCGCATTGATGAATAACCTTTGCCGTTGATATTCGTGTTGTACCCATAGAAGTTCCCCACTTTATTGCCAACTAAGTTAAGCTGACTATTCATGCCATTCATGCTATAGATTTGAGTACCGAGCGTTGGGACCCAAAAGGCGCTCATCGGTGCATCGGCACTGATCGTAAAGTGCACTGGTCGGTCTTTAACAATGGGTAGTTCATTCAATACGGCAATTTCCTCCTCAGGGTACAAAAATAGCCACTTCCACTGGAGTGCGACCACCTGTACCTCAATCGGCTTTTTGTCTGAAGTGAGAGGCCTATACGGATCGAGACTGTGGCTTGTAAACCAGGTAACGGTTCCAAGTATTCCAATAATAACAATCGGAATCCCCCACCAGACCATTTCCACTAGATTGTTGGAGTGCCAGTCTGGTGCGTATTTTGCAGGCTTACTTTTTTCAGAGTATTTCACCGAGAACGCTATAAGCATAATAAACACAGGCAGCACCACCACGGCGCTCAGGCTGATTGTCAGCCAAATCAAGTCACGCTCCTGGCTTCCTACCGCACCAGTTGGTTCTAAGACATGAAAGGTTACGCCGTGAAATAACCACCAAAATAGTGCACCGAGCACAACTAAGGTACCAACGACAATTCCAACTATGTACCCTCGCTTCATACTGCTTCTACTATACCGCTCACGGCTAATGATTGCTAGGCATTTATGTCAAATTTGGCGAGACTTTTCTTGGCTTCTTCGGTAGTTCCCATTTGAAGCGCAAGCAGCTGACCGTATATTCCATCTGTCTTGGCAAGCTCAGCAGGTGTGCCGATTTCGTCGACGGTACCGTTTTTGATGGTGACAATTCGATCAACATGCGCAATAGTGCTTAATCGGTGCGCGATAATAATCGTCGTGCGGCCTTTCATCAAACGATCAAGGGCTTCTTGCACTTGTTTTTCCGCCCGACTGTCCAAACTACTGGTTGCTTCGTCGAGTATCAGAATAGGTGCGTCTTTTAAAATCGCCCGCGCAATCGCGATACGTTGCTTTTGGCCGCCACTTAGTTTTAAGCCCCGTTCACCAATCTCGGTATCGAAACCTTTTTCAAGTTTACTAATAAATCCGTATGCATTGGCGGCCTTCGCAGCTTCGTAGATTTGATGGTCTGTTGCGTGCTGATTGGCGTAGGCAATATTTTCGCGAATGGTGCCGCTAAAAAGTGCTGGATCTTGAAATACAACAGCAATATTCTCGCGGAGGCTTGTTTGTCGCACATTATTAATTAGCGTTCCATCAACAGTTATCGAACCAGTCGAGGGCTCATACATCCGCAATAGCAGACTCGTTAACGTGGTTTTTCCTTCGCCGCTTTCGCCTACTAGCGCTAATTTTTCGCCTGGGTTCACGACAAACGAAACATCGTGAAGGATAGTCTTATTTTTGCCGTATCCAAACGTAACACCGCTATATTCCACCTGTCCTTTGTGTACCTCAAGCGCAGGTGCATGATCTTTATCTGCAATACTCGGCTTCATGTTCATGACCGTAAAGTAGTCTTTACTTCCGGCAATCGCTTTTTGGATACCTTCGATAATAAAGCTCATATTAAAGATTGGGAATCGCATCATATTAAGTAGCTGTATAAGTAGGACCATTTCACCAATCGTAAAACGCTTCTGCGCAGTTTGGACGAAGAGATATGCAAACATCAAAAAGAAAATGCTATTTAATACAAAGCGTCTGCCAATATCCATGTTGTGCCAATAGCGCGATTGCCGCTTGGTAATGTCGACTGTTTGCTGAAAGCGTCGTTCGAAGTGACGAAATTCAAGTGTCTCCTGGATGAAACTTTTTACTACCTTAATCTGAGCGATAACTTCCGCAAACCGCCCGCTTGCTATGTCGGTTTCGAAGTTTTTTTCTGTCTGCCATTTTTGCCATTTTTTACTTGTCAACGTAGTAAGCCACAAAAAAAGCGGATAGAGGATTGTTAGTAATAATGCCAACTCCCAACTGTAAAACAGTACGATGACAAGCGTTAAAATCATAGTCAAGAACATCTGGAAGAAGTTGTTTGCAAACATGTTCATGAATTGCGTCACTTCAAATATTGTACGGTTCAGGCGATTGATAATCGTTCCTGTCAGTTCTTTGTCATAGTAACTTTGCGGCAGTTTGAGCAAATGATTGTAGTAGCGTTCACTGAGCTGCTTTTTCAGCTTCGCGCTCATGATATCGCCCAAATAGCCTCCCCAGTTTGTAAACAGCGTGCTCGCGATATCAACAACGAATAGCGCTACCGCTAGCCAGAGAGCTCCTGAAATGTCTGCGTTCCCCGAATTTAGCGATGCAACGATAAGATCAGTAGCCTCCTTGATAATGAACGGCGCAGCGAGTGCTGTCAGGCTCATTAAAATCGAAAAACCAATGATTCCGAAATAGTACGGCCACAAATTACGGGCATAGCTAAGAACCTTCAAAAGATGCTTCATATTGCTATAATAACAATCATGAGAAAATTTAGATACTACGACCTTATACTTGCGCTATTCGCAGCCGTATTACTTATTTCAAATCTTTCTGCCACTAAACTTATTTCATTTGGGTCTTTCCTAACAGACGGAGGAGCAATATTGTTTCCGCTAGTGTACATCTTTGGCGACATATTAACTGAGGTGTATGGCTACAAGTACGCTCGTCGTGCTATCTGGACTGGGTTCGTGGTAATGCTACTCGCCATTTTCTCGTTCACAGCGGTCCGCTTCTTGCCCGCAGCGCCCAACTATCACGATCAAGCCGCGTTCGAAGCTGTCTTAGGCTTTTTCCCTCGCATTGTTTTTGCTAGTTTGGTTGCGTATGTTGTCGGTGAATTTGTGAATGCATATGTATTAGCAAAGTTGAAAGTAAAAACAAATGGGAAGAATATGTGGCTGCGCCTGGTTGGCTCCACTGTCGTTGGCGAGTTATTTGATACAACCATTTTTGGCTTAGTAGCTTTTAGCGGTATCGTCGCAGGCTGGGATATGCTTACATACATAGCGGCAGGTTGGCTTTTCAAAGTTGCAGTTGAGATAGCCATGCTACCGATAACATACCGAGTCATAGGATTCTTGAAACAGCACGAACGTGTAGACTCAGACGATCGAAAAACCAACTTTTCTCCATTAAGCATCTCTGTAGATTAGTTTGAATAGTATCGCTGTAACCAATTATCACGAAGTGTGCCGAAAGAGTTTTGATGAATACTTTCACGAATAGCATCTACCATATGGATGATAAAGTACTCGTTGTGATAAGAGATGAGTGTGTGTGCTAAAAGTTCTTTAGCCTTCTTAAGGTGATGTATATATGCCCTTGTATAATTCCTACATACATAGCAATCGCAATCTGGATCCAATGAAGTGAATTGCTCACGGTATGCCGCCGCTGTTATATTTTTGCGGCCATCGCGAGTGTAAAATGCCGCATTTCGAGCTACGCGAGTCGGCGAAACACAATCAAATGTATCAACACCCATTTCTATAGCCGTAAATATATCATCGGGTTCGCTTATGCCTAGCAAGTGCTTTGGTTTATTGGCTGGCAATTCCTCATTAACCCATCGCACAATCTCACCGAGCTGAGACTTTTCAATTGCACCGCCAATACCAAACCCATCAAAGCCTAATGTTCTGAGATATTTTGCAGTATCACGACGTAGATCTTCATAATTTGCACCCTGCAAGACACCAAACAGTGCTTGGTATGGCCGCTCTGCATCAGCACCCTGCAAACGACGAAATTCATCAATCGAACGTTTCGCCCATGCATGTGTACGTGCCAACGCCTCTTCTTGGTATTTTTTTGGATCAGCAAGGCTTGTGAGCTCATCAAATGCGAAACAAATATCCGCACCGAGTGCATGCTGAATTTGCATGGAGATTTCTGGCGTGAAACGATGTATGCTGCCATCACGATGTGATTTAAAATTCACGCCATTCTCGTCCACGAAAGCATGCCTCGTACTTTTCTCTGCAACTGTCGCTTCGTCACTCTGCATACTTATAACTTTCTTGTAACCACTCCCAAGACTTAGGACTTGGAACCCTCCACTATCAGTAAAAGTTGGCTTGCGCCAATTTTCAAATCTGCCAAGCCCCCCAGCTTGCTCGATGAGGCTATGTCCTGGCTGCAAATATAGGTGATAGGCATTCGAAAGCATCGCTTGCGCTCCCAACTCATCCATCATGTCGACAGTCAGAGCTTTCATGGCTGCAGCAGTAGCTACAGGAATAAATGCTGGGGTATGAATAACACCGTGTGGTGTTGAGATTTTACCAACACGCATCATCCTCTCATCACCTGGCGCATGAGAAATTCCGAATGAAAAATGAATATTTTTAGGCATGAATGGCATCTAGCTGTTCTGCGGCAACTTCTGCAATACGTTGAATCACAGCGCTTGCATCATTTTCAGTAAGGGTGGTGTCATAACTTGAGCAAACTATGTGATAGGTTACGGTTTTTGTAGTATCATCGCTACTTGCCTTGTATATGCTCACCGGAACAATAGAAATCACCAATGTATCGCTATACTCTGCGATGGCATTAGCAACAACTTGATGGCATCGTTCGTAGCTTAGAGTATCTTCTATTTTCAGTGAGATATCTTGCGAAACACTTGGAAAGCGACTAAGCGGTCGGTAGTCAGAGGTTTCGACTGAAACTATATCAAGATGTAGCTCAAACCCGGCTGCATATTCAGGTAGTTTGAAGTTACGACGAACTGCTGGCGTAAATTCACCAACAACACCCCATATTTGATTATTCTTCACGATAACAGCGCTGCGATTTGATTGGTACGCACTGACAAATTCTTTACCCCATTTATCATTTTCAAGATCAAAATCAGTAAGTGGAACAAGTTTTGTGTCATTTGGTAGCAACGCTTTTGCATATTGCAGTGCATGATAATACGGTGCTCCTGCGGGCTTCTGTTTATCGCCACATACCATGACTCCTGCAACGAACGAATCCTCGTTCGGAATAGTTGGTTCGCTTTCGTCCATCTCGCCTTTATAATGCGATTTTCCTATTTCGTACAATACAAATTTCTCATGGCCCGCACGGTAATTCATGGCAATTTTGTCGAGTAAGCTCGGCATCAAACTCATGCGGTAATACTGAAGGTCGGGACTGAGAGCGTTCGAAAGCTTATACGCATACTGAGAATCTTGCCCTGCGTTTTTTAATAGTCTTTCGTGAACAAAGCTGTACGTCAATACTTCGTTTGCGCCCATGCCTGAAAGTGTATTTCGAACCTGCTGCTTTAGTTCGCGTACGCCATTTTTTGGAATAGGCGATGTGCTGCGCATCGGCAGTTCGTGAGGCAGCTTATCAAACCCGTACAATCTACCGACTTCCTCTACTATATCTTCGGGCTGCTCAATGTCCGTTCGCCAAAACGGTGCCGTGAAGCTGATAGCGGTTTCGTTATTGTCACGCTCTACGTAGCAAGCAAATCGAACATTTCGAAGCAGCTGCTCCATCTCGTCAGAGCCAAGGTGAAGTCCCAAACGATTATTAATAAAATCCGGTTCAACTTTCATTGTGCCATGCAGTGATTGCTCCGAGAGTGCGGTTTTTAAATCGTCAGATCTATGATCATACACTTGGCTTGCTTGCTCAGCATCACTCGACACATCTTTGATACTCATCATAAGCAGGTTGATGATTCGATCATTTTGCAGCGGGCTTTGCCCTTTGTTAAAACGTGCCAATGCATCCGTAAATATACCATGTCGCATGCTACTTTTACGCACCGCATACATATCAAATGTCGCAACTTCGAGCACAATGTTTTTTGTGTTTGGCGATACTTCACTGTTACCGCCACCCATAATACCGCCCAGCCCAATTGCGCCTTCCCCATCAGCAATCACTATATCTTCTGGAGTTAGTTCGTAGGTTTTACCGTTCAAAAGTGGTACTTTTTCGCCGGCATGAGCCATGCGCGCGCCAATTTTTTTGCCACGTAGTTTCTCATAGTCGTAAGCATGTGTTGGCTGCGCGGTGAGCAACATAATATAATTCGTGACATCGACAATGTTATTAATCGGCTTGCCGCCCATAGTCATTAGCGCACACTGAAGCCACAATGGGCTTGGTTTTACTTCAATATCTTTCATCGCCACAAACATTAGGCGCTGCACTTTTTCTGGTGCTTCGTTAAATGTTTCGAGTTCTACCCCGCTCGCATCCGCAAATTCAGAAAGCTTCCAGTACCAATCTTTTTCTTCAAATTGTTTTCCAAATATTCCAGCAATTTCTCTCGCCACACCGATTTGTCCAAATAAATCTGGCCGATGCGTAAACATTTTGTTTTCAATATCGATTACATAGTCATTAAGTCCAAATACCTCGCCAAACTTTACACCCGCACGAAGATCATCCTTTTGCAAGGCCGGTCCTTGCAATAAATCGGCGGAAGTAATTTCAACGATTCCATCGTGATCGTCACCAATAGCTAGTTCCTTCGCACTTGCCAGCATCCCGTTGCTCATAATACCGCGTAGCTCTCGTGCTCCTAGTACAAACGGCTCTGTATCACCGTAGGTTGCAGGCACCGTGCTTTCCGGCGGCAGCCATGCTGCCCACATACCCGCATGGACATTCGGCGCACCGCAGACAACCTGGACTAGTTCGCCTGTTCCAGCGTCAATTTTGCAGACATTTAATTTATCGGCATTTGGATGTTTTTCGCATTCAACTACTTTTACAATTTTTACGTCCTTGTACTTTGCGCTTAAATCTACGACTTCTTCAACGCCTCCAAGCTGCGCATTAATCCGCCCTACCAATTCATCAATCGGTGGTAGTTCAAAATTGATTAATTGTTTTACTGTGCTTAAACTAACCTTCATAATATTTCGTTTAACTTTTTCTTAACTTCATTATATATGACTTCATGCCCGGCTGCATTAGGATGGATACCGTCCGGCATGGTTTCTATTAGTGCTTGAGCATTGTACGTTTTTTGCCAGAGAGGAACGAACACTACATTTGCACGTTGAGCCTCATCTTTCACAATTGCGTCATATTGTTTGATTAACTCATTCGTATATATTAGCTCGCCATTCCATCTGGTTGGTTTTACACGACTTTCAACACATGATGTTAAACCAAGTATCATAACATTACCGAAGGTCTTTGCAATCTCAATCATCTTCTTCATATTATTGGCAAACTCTGATTTGGATGTTCTCCGCACTCCTTTTTTTTCGTAGCTGTCATTCACGCCAATTGCGATAATTGTGAGGATTCTTTCATCATTTGAACGTACTTCAGACTCTTGCTTAATACGCTTAACGACTTCCTGGCTTGTGTGACCACTGACGCTCAGGTTGATTATGTTAACATCTCTTTTACCCGCACGAGATTCTTTGAAAAAATCGCGTTGTAACAATCGAACCCAGCCTCCATCATTTTCATCATAAAAACCTTGCCCGATACTATCGCCAAAAACGAGTACTCTTCCAATCAACTCTGTTTCCTCTTATTGACTTTTTTCGCTTTTTTTGCTACAATTAAATCATCACCATGACCAGGCTGGCCTAAGGATGTGATCCGACCGCTGCTCCTGGTCTTTTTGTTATTTTGCAGAGGTTTAAGCAGTTGCGGAAGGTCCCCGACAAACGCCAACTCATCACGGTATGTGTTAAGCAATTTTGAATAACGCATACGGTTCGGAACTACTATCTTCGCAAGTTTTCCTTTTCCCTTCATATATTCGTAGAGGCTCAGAAAATCACCGTCACCCGAAACGAACACTGCTCTATCGAACTCGTCCGCAAGGTGCCCAACAGAATACAGAACGATATCGGTGTCAACATTCCCTTTTGTGACTGTATGGCCATTTTCATCCATATACGTAGATATCGCTTTAAAAACTAACGTAAAACCACAACGTTGCAAATAGGTATACAGGTCATTGTTCGTTGGCACCATGCCTATAAACATATAGGCTTGTGACACCCCGTACTTTTCGCGCAGATAGTGACGGAACTTACGGTAGTCAAGCACCTTTCCTTTGTATATAGTTTTGCCCTTTGTATTGATGACATCGTTCTTTACCCCAAGGTTTAGATTTTGGCTATCGATGAATGCATACACGACCGGCTTTTTGGCCATATCAGAACTGCCTCAAAAAATCTAATTTTGCGCTTTCAAAATGACGGACATCTTCGATTTGATATTTCATCATTACCAAACGATCGATGCCGCAACCAAAAGCAAATCCTGTGTATTCATTCGGATCAATATTGGCGGCTTTTAGTACGTTCGGATGGATCATGCCGCACCCCAGAAGCTCTACCCAACCTTCGCCGCTACAGACCTTGCAGGCGCTATCTTCGCCTTTGCAGAACGGACAGCTGAGTGCAAATTCAAAACTTGGTTCTGTAAATGGGAAGTAAAATGGGTTCACACGCACTTGTAGTTTTTGCCCATAATATTCTTCCAAGAACGTCTGTAGCGTAGCAATTAGCATTCCAGCATGCACACCCTTTGCGACATAGATGCCTTCTACTTGATAAAACGTATGTTCGTGCCGAGCATCAAGGTCTTCATTGCGAAATACGCGGTCTGGTACAATTGCCGCAATTGCTTCACCGTTTTTTAGATTCTCTCGATACTTTTTCAGAATACGATTTTGCATTGTACTGGTATGTGCCGGTGCTATAAGCTGGTGACCGTCAAGGTCTTTTTCTTCGGTCATAAACGTGTCGTAATCGTCGCGTGCGGGATGGCCCTTTGGAAAATTCAATGTTTCAAACATATGATACTGGTCATCAATTTCACGAGATTCTTCTACCCTGTAGCCCATGCGATAGAATATGTCGCTAATGCGCTCGATTTCTCTGGAGATCGGGTGTTGTGATCCATTTCCGTTTGGCAACAATTTCGGTGTGGCGGCATTTATATCCATCGGCGCAGTCACATCAATCGCCGGCAGTTCAACTAATTTGTCATTTTCTGCCGCGACCATAGCTTTTAGTTTTTTACTAATAGCATTCACTGCCTGTCCGTACGCTGCACGCTCCCCAGCATCAATATTTTTTATATTTGCGAGTAACGTCTTTAGTTCAGGTGCTTTTAATATGTCGCTTTTGTTTGTAAGCGTTTCGTAGCGCTTGAGCAACAAATCACGTGTTTTAGAAATCTCTTCCATATCTGTAAATAGTATACACTACGCGTGAGGTTTATTTTGCAGTTGCAAGCAACATAATAAACAGTGCGGCAATGATAATTCCCAATACCCAAACTCGAGAAATTGTCGTCCCGTTTTTTGTTCGCTCCAAATATGCAGAATCTTCAACACCATCTGGCGTGTCACCACTGACATCTTGTACTTGTGCTGCTTTTGCGCGAAGTTCAGCCGCAATTTTTTCTTGCAGTTTAGTGCGCGAGTTTTGCTGATTTATGTATAATCCCATGCTAGATATTGTACCACTATTATTTGACTACAGGCTTATGCTATACTAAAACCATATTTCTTATAAGGAGGGAAATGTTATGGCAACCAAAAAATCTGCCTCGACCGTAAAGAAAAAACCGGTCGCGAAAAAAGCGTCGGCTCCAGTCGCCAAAACAACTACTAAAGTAACCACGGTGCGTGCCGCTGCGGCTCCACGCCGTAAAGCATTTAGCTTTTCGAGCTCGCCAGTACTTGCTGCTTCGATTGCAGAATTTGTAGGGACATTCCTGCTTGCTGCTATCGTGCTTTCAAGTCAAGGATCAGCTATTGTTGTGTTCTTCGCATTGATGGCGATCGTACTTGCTGTTGGTGCAATTTCAGGTGCATACGTCAACCCGCTACTTACTGTAGGTGCATGGGCAACGCGTCGTCTATCAAATGTACGTGCTGCCAGCTACCTTGTAGCACAAGTACTTGGTGCAATGATGGCACTCGTCGTTGTAAACGGCTTTGTAAGCGCAGCCCCCCAAGTAAGCGGGCAAAGTGCTATGTTTGGCCAACAAGGCGCATCACTATTTAAAGCAAGCGCACTTGTCGAAGGTAAAGAATGGTACGTACTTGCAGCCGAACTGCTTGGCGCTGTCATCTTTGCATTCGCCGTTGCGGCAGCAGCCCGTGAAACAAGTCGCACCGCAAAAGCCTTTGGCGTTGCCGGTGGCCTTCTTGTCGCACTTGTTGTTGCGACATACTGCGTCAGCACCGTTGGTATGGGAGGAGCGATCCTCAACCCAGCCGTCGCCGCTGCTGTTCAGGCATTAAGCTGGAAGGTCTGGCCGATCATGATTTATGTCGTGACACCACTTATCGGTGGTATCCTTGGCTTCATGTTGCATGACATGATCAGCGAAGAATCACGCGCATAGTAGCGAGTAGCTCACATCAATACTCCCAGGCTAACCTGGGAGTATTTTTATTCGCTTGTTGGCTTGTCGATAAGTAATGGCTCAACGGAATTGTCGCTCCCAGCAATTTTTACGACGTCTTTGTCAACTTTTGCGAGCTCTTTATGCGCGTTGTTATAGTGATTGACAGTCGTTCCTAGGCTCGCACCAAGTCGCTGCATATAGTCTTCAAACTTTGCGATGTGCGTTCCAAGTTTTCCAACACGCACCTGAATGTCCTTCGCTTGTTCTTCGATTTGCAGGCTTCGAAGACCCTGCAACACCGTTTGTAGATAGGCCATAAAACTAGTTGGGCTCACAATAATCACGCGCTTATCGCGAAACGCATATTCTATTAAGTCACGTGAGCTACCGCCCTGTCCGACATTATTTATCAGTAAGTCATAGTATAGCGATTCACTAGGTATGAACATAAAGGCAAAATCCATGGTTTTTTCACTTGGGCGTATGTATTTGCTCGTTTCATCGATGCGAAGCTTTAGATCTGCCTTCACTTTACTCATGTACGTTTCACGTTCTTTGCCGCTTGCTTCAATCATGCGATTATAGTTTTCCAGACTAAATTTGCTATCAATGGGCAACATTTGGCCCTTTTCAAGAAAGATCACTGCATCAACAATTTCGCCGTCTTTGAATTTGTACTGCATCTGATACTGGCCAACAGGCAAAACATTTTCGAGGACACTATTTAAATAAAATTCACCAAACACGCCACGCTGCTTTGGATTTGAAAGCACATTTTGAAGTGTCTTTAGCTCATCGGCTACATCTACAACTCTACGATTCGTTTCGTCCAATTTGGCGAGACGTTGCGTAACATCTGCAACCAACTTCGAACTTTCCATTAGCTGCTTCTGCACTGACTGTTGCATATTTGTACTGCTGCGCTCTAGCTTATCGCCCATGACTTGTTGCAGTGTCGCAATAGTACGACCAAGTTCTGTTACATCGGTCTTCATCAGTTCCACGGCGCTTCCCTTTTTTAGTTCGTTCATTTTTTGATTCATGACGAACAATACCAGCCCAAACCCAATAATGAGAACTACCACCAAAATAATAACTATAGGCATATCCATATGCCTAATTATATACCACTTACGCAGAAATGATCAGACGCATCATTAGCACTAGCACCAGCCCTACAACCAGTGCAACAATGAAGTTACGAATTTGAGCGAGCCATGCAAATACCGCATACGTTACGGCAAATAGAAGTGCCGCACTAATGATCGCCCCCCACAATGGGAAGCTTACAATGAGTAATACTATGTTCCATAGCCCTGCTGCAGCGAGCAACACAACCAGCAAGGGTCGGTAGACGCGTTGCTGCACG
Source organism: uncultured Candidatus Saccharibacteria bacterium (assembly GCA_964618945.1). Classification (GTDB taxonomy): domain Bacteria; phylum Patescibacteriota; class Saccharimonadia; order Saccharimonadales; family Saccharimonadaceae; genus UBA1020. The sequence continues at coordinate 2,751 of CAZUDH010000004.1, read as the reverse complement.
AGCGCAAAGAGCCCAGCCACCGATCCTATCAACATAGCAACTCCGCTCGCAAAATACGGCTTCGACGCACAACGCGCCGCAAGCTCTGGATTAGAACAAAGCGATGGCGTTAACACGTATTTATCGATCATCGCATAGAGCGCCGCCACCAAAAGACCTGTGAGCGCGCCAATTATCATCACTCGAAAAAGTTCATTCCACGACATCAAAAGCATGACTGCTCGTGGTTGCTGCTCCACCACCTTTGTACTCGCCATTATTATATCCTCCTAACACTGCGTGTATTTGTTAGTATTGTACACGTTTTTTGTTTATTTGGCGAGTATCTTTTTTAGTTGTTTTTCGCTTATGGCTTTCACGCTGCAAATACCACGGTATGCCGACGAATGCAATCACAAGTCCACCCGCCACATCCAGTGGTGTATGCACAAGCGCAACAACTCGTCCGATTCCAACAAGAATAGTTACTATGGCTAATATATAGGCCATCTTCTTGGCATTTGTTTCAAACCAAACTGCAAGTGTTATGGCAGTACAGAACAACACGTGGTCGCTCGGAAAGCCAGGATTATTCAAGAACGCCGCACCCGCATCTACCCCTAATTTTTCAAATGGACGCATGGTTTCAGGCTGGTAGATTGAAGAAACGAGCTTTGCAATTAAAAACGCTGTCAGTCCGGCCATTAGTATACGACAATACGCATGATACGTTTCTTTCTTTGGGATTTTTGTCAGTAATGCCCACGCGCCAATCAGAACCACTGCAAGTACTAGACCATCTGCAATTAACTTAGTGAGTAATTCCTGCATATTTGCAGTATAGCGCTGACATGGTTTTTGGGGCAATAGCTGTTATGGTTTTGCCTAGTTACACGCAAAATTCATACACACACTAATAGATGAGAGCTATCCGCTGCAGCATCATGCGCTTGTTGGTAAAAACACATGTTATTTTATTTCATCTGGCTGGGATGGAGGGATGAACGCAAGATGATAGCGCTATACTAGCGCCATCATCAGCTAAATGATGTAAAATCTCAATAGATTTGACATCATTCGAACCCGCGTTGATGTAAATCACTTACCAACAAAAGTAAAATCTCGTAAACATAAATGCTTACGAGATTTTACTTGGCTCGTTTTTACGAGTTTGCCCGAACCCATTTTGCGATCAATGCCGGAGATGAGATTTTCGGCGGGTCGCCCCCGACCCGACCCGCCGAATGCCTACGGCGTATTAAAGATGAAAAAATGTTATAATTTAGCTATGGCAGAAGAATGGTCGAAAGAAAGAATTAAAAATGCATTTGACGATTTCGTTAAGTTAAATGGTAGGTTGCCAACAGCCCCAGAAATAGACCTGTCATCAACTTTACCGTCATCTAGACAGATACAGCGCAAGTTTGGCGGCTTGCGAGCGTTACGTGCAGAGCTTGGTTATGATGTAACCGATTTTGGGAGTGGCGATTTTCGCTCACAAATTGCAAAGACACACGGTCAGCGCGGTTCGGATGCAGAGCGATTAATGGAACAAGAGCTTATTAAGAAATTTGGAGAATTGTTTGTCCATACCGAAAAGCTTTACGGTAAAGGTAAGAATAGAGTTGATTTCTTTGTCTATGCTCAAAATAGTAACTTTGGCATCGATATCTTTACAAGTGAAACAACGAGAGATTTTCAGAAAAATATAAACATTAAAATCGATAAATATATAGATTTTCCAAAAGACACTCCACTTTATTTTGCACTTTCCAGCGAATTATTGACTTCACCAGAAATCAATAAGGCGTTAGCAAATATGTCTAAGCTCGCTAAGCTGCCGAATTTGAAAATATTAACGATAGAACAGCTATACTCAGAGATTATCAAATATACAGCCATCAATAGCCCATTATTTATTCCGCTTCATAATAAATAAGTGCTACCCTTACTCCATATCAGGTATGGGTAAGTACACTTTCTTTGGTGGGCTGTAGCCACCATTTTTTTCATACCAATTTTTTGCTTTTTCCCACTTATCTTTTAGTTCGTTGCGAGTGCGATTAAATGGCTCGTCTCCGACATTATTCAATGCTTGATCGGTAGCAAGATATCTGAATAATGTTGGAATATCCATAAGTCGACCATTTATTAGTGCATTAGCACTTTTTTGCATTTTATGGTCATTGGTAACTAATATCAAATCCTCGTTATTTTGACACAATAGAATGCAGCCATAGTCAGTAAGTGAAATATTATTCATTTTAATTGATTTAATGCTGCCTTTTTTATCTTTATACAAAAATTCATTGTGCTTGATATTGTTACCAACGATATCATCTTCTAAAATTCTACGAACATTATCATAGTGAATGTTCGGCATCTCTAATCCATTGTCTTTCATTTTGCATAACTCCCTAAAGACTGATTGAGATACGAAATATTCAACATCACCATACCACTTCGACAATTCGTAGAGGGTGTCAATATCGGTATTGTCCGCAACTTTTTCTAACTCTATGTAAGCACTGGTATCTAGTAGTATTTTAATCCTAGCCGTAGATGCAGATAAGATCTCAGTATTGTTCATATAAATATGATATAACATTTCTTCATCTTTAATACGCCGTAGGCATTCGGCGGGTCGGGTCGGGGGCGACCCGCCGAAAATCTCATCTCCGGCATTTGATCGCAAAATAGGTTCGGGCAAAGGCGTAAAAGTGAGCCAAAATAAATTCCGACCGTTTTGGTCGGTATTTATTTTGGCTGGGA
>CAZUDH010000003.1:0-121197 GCA_964618945.1 uncultured Candidatus Saccharibacteria bacterium | reverse complement strand
CAGGGTTGCCCCCATTGTGGAAGATTCCTTACTGCTGCCTCCCGTAGGAGTCTGGACCGTGTCTCAGTTCCAGTCTGGCTGATCATCCTCTCAGACCAGCTACCGATCGTCGCCTTGGTAAGCCTTTACCTCACCAACTAGCTAATCGGACGCGGGCCGCTCCCAAACCGCTAGATAGCTTTACTCCGAAGAGCATATGCGGTATTAGCACACCTTTCGGTGCGTTATCCCTCAGTTTGGGGCACGTTCCCACGCGTTACTCAGCCGTCCGCCGCTCCTCTCGAAGAGTCGCACGACTTGCATGTATTAGGCACGCCGCCAGCGTTCATCCTGAGCCAGGATCAAACTCTCCATAATTGCGCTTCGCTTACGAGACAAAACCAAGGTTTTTTCTCGTCGCGCCGTGCACCGAAGTAAATTCGGATGCGCGGGCTGCTCTTTTTCCTTTCGGCCTAGAGTAAGCGTTACGACTTAGGTTTGTTTAAATGTTCATAAAAGAAAACATCTACTCAAAAATAGACTGACGATGAAGAATCAAATAAATGATTCCTCTAGATAAATAATTATCTAAAATTGCACAACTAAATTGTTAACGAACTAAAGTGCCACTCAAAACCGCCGGTTTTTCCGTTCTCCCTCGCAGTTTTTAGCAGACTGTTACCAATCATACAGGAATAAAAGAGGTGCGTCAAGAGTCTTACGAGGCTATTTTGTAGCCATAAACACAACGAATGCAATCGTAGCACCAATCACCGCACCAACAACTACTTCCGGGAGGGTGTGACCATGTGCAATACGTGGCTTGGCGACCTTGCTCTTCTGTTCATCAATCAACCTATTGAGAGCATCACCTTGATTCCCTGACGAATAGCGCACCATGATTGCGTCGTATACGACAATTGCAGAAACCCAAAACATGATACCGAAGCCAAGTGAACTGACGCCCTCTTTCAGCCCAATAGAGGTAAGCAGCGAAATTACTGTTGCACTATGTGCGCTCGGCATTCCGCCTGATGGTAGCACAAATTTGTTTGGCGTCGGGCTATCAAGCACCTTACGTCGTCGATTATATTGATAAAACAGCTGCTTTGCACCTTGAGCTGCAGCCCACGCTAGGCCTGGTACTAGTATATACAGTAGCTGCATTTCTATTTTTCCTCTTCCTCGCCAGTCGTTTGATCTGGCATAAGTCCGATCGACGAAACGGTATCACTGTCACTGAGCCGCATAATTGTCACACCTTGGGTAGTACGACCAAGGAGCTTAATGTCATTGAGGCGTAGACGAATCGTCTGACCATTCTTCGAAATCATGATAGCATCGGTCATGTCGGGCTCGATAGTTTGGACAGAGATGATTGGACCGGTTTTCGACGTGACAACAGCGGCCTTTATACCAACGCCGCCGCGCTTGTGGCTTGGGAAATTCTCTACCTTTGTTCGTTTACCAAAGCCCTTTTCACTGATGACAAGCAGTGTCTGCTCTTCACTGGTTACGATATCCATACCAACGACGATGTCGTTTGGTCGGAGGCGGGCACCGCGCACGCCGCGTGCCGATCGCCCCATCGGACGGGCATCTTTTTCATTAAAGCGTATTGCTTGACCTGCAGAGGTAGAAATAATTACATCCTTCTCCCCATCGGTCTTTTTAATCCAGCGTAATTCATCTCCATCGTCAAGCTTGATAGCGATTAAGCCATTGGTGCGGATATTAGCGTAGTCTTTAAATGGCGTCTTCTTGACTGTCCCCTTGGTCGTCGTCATGAATAAGTATCCCTCATCACCCGAATCCTTCTGGTGACGAATAATCGAGGTAATCTTCTCTTCTGGCTGCATCTGCAACAAGTTCACTGCCGCGACACCCTTGGCCGCGAGCCCCGCAGCTGGGACCTCATAGGCCTTTAGCCTAAATACGCGCCCACGATTCGTGAAGAATAGCAAGTAGTCGTGAGTACTAGCAGGTACGAGTTGAGCGATCACATCTTCCTCTTTTGTCGTCATACCTCTCTTGCCTTTGCCGCCACGATTTTGACGACGATAATCGCTGAGTAACGTTCGTTTAATGTAATTCTCCGTTGTAAGAAGTATAACGCTTTCTTCCTCTGGAATAAGCTCTTCGTCGCTGAATTTTCCTAACTCATGGTTGATAATTTTACTACGACGCTCATCACCGTACTTTTCTTTCATTTCAAGAAGCTCGGTCTTGATGATCTTTAGAATCTCTTTTTCATCAGCCAAAATTGCTTCTAATTTTTTGATTAAGTCTAAGAGTTCTTTTAGCTCATTTTCAATTTCTTGCCTATCGAGTCCTGTCAACTTTCGCAGCTGCATCGCCAAGATGGCACGGCCTTGGATTTCGGAAAGCTTAAATCGCTCCATCAACCCCTGAAGGGCTTCATCATAGTTCTTGCTTGCACGGATTAGCTTAATAACTTCGTCAATATGGTCAAGCGCGATCTTCAAGCCTTCGAGTACATGTGCGCGTTCTTTTGCCTTGCGTAGTTCAAACTCTGTACGGCGACGGACCACACTTTGGCGGTGCTTGACGAATTCTTGCAACATTTCCTGCAACCCCATAATGCGCGGTTGAATGCCGTCTACGAGTGCAAGCATGTTGAAATTAAAGCTAGTTTGCAACGCCGTCAGCTTATAGAGTTGGTTGAGAAGTTTCTTTGGATATGCATCCTTTTTCAGCTCGATAACGACACGGACTTTTCCGCGAGCGCTTTCGTCGCGCAGATCACTAATACCATTGATCTTCTTGTCCTTCACCAGTTCGGCAATTTTTTCAATAAGTGTAGCTTTATTTACAGCGTATGGCACTTCGCTTACCACGATCTGATGACGACCTTTCTTGGTCTCTTCGATTTCAGCCACTGCGCGCACCATTACACTTCCTCGTCCAGTTTGGTAGGCCTGCTTCATCAGCTGACCGCCGTAAATCGTAGCACCTGTTGGAAAATCTGGACCTTTCACGTGCTTCAAAAGGTCATCAATTGTTGCATTTTCATTGTCAATAAGTTCTATCGACGCATCAACTAGCTCGCCAAGGTTGTGTGGTGGGATGTTGGTTGCCATACCAACAGCAATACCAATTTGACCATTCAAGAGCAAGTTTGGGATTTTTGCCGGCAGAACCACTGGCTCTTGTCGCGAGCCATCGTAATTATCACGAAAATCGACAGTTTCCTTTTCGATATCGACGAGCATTTCATCAGCGGGCTTCGCCATGCGAGCTTCGGTGTAACGCATAGCAGCGGCTGGGTCGCCATCCATCGAACCAAAGTTTCCTTGGCCATCGATCATTGGGTAGCGTAGCGACCATGGCTGAGCGAGGCGGACCATTGAATCATAAATGGCGCTGTCACCATGAGGGTGATATTTACCCATAACATCACCGACAATCAAGGCGCTTTTAACATATTTGCTACCCGATCGGTTGCCGTTTTGACTCATTGAATATAATATGCGGCGATGTACTGGCTTCAGGCCGTCACGCACATCCGGTAAGGCGCGGTCGATGATCACGCTCATCGAATAACGAAAGAAGCTATCCTTCATTACGTTCTCAAGTGTACGGTACTCTAGCCCGTGGCCATCCTGTGGGGCTGGCGTGTCGGTTTGCTCATATTTGTGCGGTAGTTTGTCGTCGTCCATATTAAATATCCAATTCCTCTAGGTCTGCTTCTTTGGCACGGCTCTGAATGAAGCTCTTTCGGAGGCTCACTTCGTCACCCATCAATTTCGTAAATACAGCGTCGGCCTCTTCGGCGTCTTCGATGCGTACTTGCACGAGAACACGGTTTTCTGGGTTCATCGTTGTTTCCCACAGTTGATCAGCGTCCATTTCGCCAAGACCCTTAAAGCGCGAGATCGTTACACCGGCTTGTTTCATTTTGTCATCTTCGTCGTTGACAGCTGTACCACGTGCAGTTTTATCTGCGATTATTTCATCTAATATTGTGTCACGCTCTTGCTCATCGTACGCATAATGCTTCTTTTGACCACGGTTAATGCTATAAAGCGGTGGCTTTGCAAGATAAATATATCCACCTTCCACCACTTCCTTCATATATCTAAAGAAGAAAGTCAGCAATAGCGTTGAAATGTGGCTTCCGTCAACGTCGGCGTCGGTCATGATGATGATTTTGTGATAGCGTAGTCCGTTAATATCGAACTGTTCACCAATTCCTACACCAAATGCCTGGATCATAGCCACAATTTCTTTATTAGCAAACATCTTGTCGAGTCGTGCGCGTTCAGTATTGAGCACTTTACCACGCAGAGGCAAAATTGCTTGCGTGTGGTTATCACGACCTTCTTTGGCAGAACCTGCGGCCGAGTTACCCTCTACTATATATATCTCGCTATCAGCGGGGCTTTTGCTCGAACAATCCCAGAGCTTTCCAGGCAGTCCCATACCATCGAGAGCGCCTTTTCGAAGCACGTTGTCGCGCGCTGCGCGTGCTGCCTTGCGGGCACGAGCTGCGAGAATCGCTTTACCGACAATCTTTTTAGCTACCTCGGGATTCTCATCAAGATAGTAACTGAAGTATTCGTTCATGACTTGTTCGACATAGCGACGAACCTCTGGATTACCTAATTTGTTTTTAGTCTGGCCTTCAAATTGTGGGTCGGGTAATTTTACTAAAATAATCGCAGTGAGGCCTTCACGAATATCGTCACCTGAAAGGTTTTCTTCTTTCTCTTTCAGCAAACTATTTTTACGTGCATAGTCATTGATGACGCGAGTAAGTGCTGATCTAAATCCGATTAGGTGCGTCCCGCCATCTGGTGTCAACACATTATTTGCAAAGGGCTTTACGATCTCCGCAAACGTATCGTTGTATTGTACAGCAACTTCGACACCAGAATCTTCAACCTGTTTTTCGACATAGAAAATCGAGTCGCTGACGACATCTTTTCCGATATTAAGGTGTTTAACGTAGCTTTGTATACCACCCTCAAAATAAAATGCCTGACGATCGCCTGTTCTCTCGTCAATAACAGACGTATATACGCCTTTCGTTAAGTATGCTTGGTGACGCAAATAGCTCACTACCCACTTATAGTCAAACTCGACAGTTTCCTTAAAGATAGTTGGGTCTGGATAGAAAGTAATCGTTGTACCCGTCGGGCGATCAGTTTTACCCAGCTTTTTGAGCGGCATTGTGTGATTGCCCTGCGCAAACTCGATGTGATAGAGTTCGCCATCTTTTACAACTTCGGCAATGAGCTTGCTCGAGAGCGCATTTACAACACTTGACCCAACACCATGCAGACCACTCGACACTTTATACCCGCCGCCGCCAAATTTACCTCCGGCGTGAAGAATCGTCAGAACTGTTTCGAGCGTACTCATACCAGTTTTTGGATGTTTATCGACAGGAATACCACGCCCGTCGTCAGTAATGGTGATCCCTCCATCTTCCAGAATACGTACATCAACGCGCGTTGCAAAGCCAGCAATCGCTTCGTCAATCGAGTTATCGGCTATCTCTTTAATGAGATGATGCACGCCATCATAGCCCGTACTACCAATGTACATTCCTGGGCGTTTACGAACTGGTTCAAGGCCTTCTAGCACTTGAATTTGTGACCCGTCATACGAGCCTTTTGTCTGTTTTGTCATGTTTCCCCTCACTTCAGACGATTTGGTATTTACACTATCATCATTATATATGAAAAATTATGTTCGCGCTAGGGGCTTGCGCTGAACACAATACTTATGCTAATCTACATTTAAACAGTAGTACGCGTGCTGTAAAATAAACAAAAAAAATATATTAACAAATATAAAATATAGGAACAGTGGCCATGTTTCGCAGAATTGTGTCAAATCTACCATTCAGTCCCGCACTTGTCGGGCAGCTTAGCTTTTATGCTCGGCGTTTAAAAAAAGAAGAGCTCACCCGTCGCATTGGGCTTGTATTCACCGCTCTCGCACTTGTCGTGCAGTCTCTTGCAGTGTTTTCACCCCCAGAAGCAGCAAACGCATCGAGTAACGCCGATTTTGTACCGGGCGGCGTTTCAAGTATGGCTGATTTTGTCAGGCATTATGACAATGATTATCGAAACATCAAGAAAATCTTCAATTCTCTCGGAATTGAACGCTCAGAACTACAGAATTGTAATTTGGTTACTATAGGCGAAGCTAGTCGCTACAACTGGTCTATGACCAGCCTCTATAGTCACGCGGATGGCCAACGAAGCTACGACTATGGTCCAGGTACTGTGTACTATCGTCCTATGCGACTCACTCAGGAAGGTGGTGATCGCCACCCAGTATACGCCTGCCATTCGGCTGTACAGGGTTGGTTTGCTATCAAGAAAGATTGCGGCAACCTCATTACCGATACACCTCCGAAACCAAAACCAGATCCTGAAGCATCATGTGTCAATCTCGATGTAATGAAACTTGATTGGAATCACTTCCGCTTTAAGGGCCGTGCAAAAACCGAAGATGGTGCAGATATTCGAGGCTATATGTACACTGTTCGCAACGAGGCTGGTCGAGTCGTAGATCAGTTTGACAAAAACGCTACTACGCTTCAGCACGAGATGGAATACAGGCAAAACGAAGAAGGCAAATACAACGTTACGTTAAAAATCCGCACGTCGGTTGGTCCTCGCCAGGATAAGCAAGATTGCGTCGGTAGCTTTAAGGTTGTAAAACCAGCACAGCCCTCGGCTGTTTGTAAGCTCGCAAAAGCTTCAGTGACAAACCGCACGATTGTGTCACTCCAAGGTAAGGCAGCTGTCGAAAATGGAGCAACAATTAAAAAATATGTCTTTGAAGTCAAAGATGTAAACGGTAATGTCGTAAAAACAATCTCTGTCGATTCAGACAAGGAAGCCGTAATGGCCCCTAGCTTCACGCTCGCAAAGCCTGGTACTTATACAGTTAAGCTAACTGTCAAAACGAGCATTGGCGACGTGACTGACCCTCAAAATTGTGTTGGTACATTCACGATTGTCCCGCCTGAACAATGTCAATATAACCCTTCTCTACCGGCTAATAGCCCTGACTGTCAGCCCTGTTCAGAGGATTCAGATATATGGATCAAGGATGAACGATGCAACACCGAGTTGGTACAAACAAAGACAGCTACAAATTTAACCCAAGGTAATGTTGACGCGACTACTGTAAAAGCTAAGGCTGGCAATAAAATTACGTATACGATCGTTATCGAAAACCGTGGAGAAAAAGATGCAACCAACGTAGAGTTTAAAGAGAATCTCCAAGATATTCTTGAGTATTCTGGTCTGATTGATAACGGTGGTGGCACATTTGATAGCGCAACCAAAACCCTCTCTTGGAACGCAGTAACGATTCCGGCTAAATCAAAGCAGTCTCGTACATTTGCAGTTCAAATGCTTGACCCAATCCCTGCCACAAACACCGGAACAAGTGACGGCACTTCATACGACTGTATGATGACAAACACCTTCGGAAACTCTGTTAACGTCGCAGTCGAGTGTCCAATTGAGAAAGTTATCATCGAGCAAACGGTTGCTGAGCTACCCCATACAGGACCACGTGAAAATATGATTTTCGCAGCAACGCTAGCCTCTGTAGTGATGTACTTCTGGGCACGTTCACGTCAATTAGGTAAAGAAGTGCGCTTGATTCGTCGAGACGTACACGCAGGTGCAATCTAACAGAATAAAGGTGGGATAAAATGACAGAACAATTAAAGGACCGCGGCGGCGAAAAATTCAAAGAAGCTTCGTTTGAAGCTGAGGGTGATGAACGATCAAAGCAGCTTGCGATTGAACGTGAAAGATCAGCTGCTGAAAAAGAGCGAGCTTCTAAGGAAAAAGAAGACAGCGCGCGCCACGAAGTTGAAAAAGCTGTTCATGAGCAAGAGAAAAAGGATAAGGAACGCGCTGCCTCCCCTGCTGAGCGCAGGAGAGATGCACCCGTTAAAAATACCAAAGCTGCAAGAGAGGCAGTGTTCAAGAAAGAAATGAAGCACGTGCAAAGCGAACTCTCGCCCGCTTCTCGAGTCTTTAGCAAGGTCATACACAACAAGACGGTTGAGAAAACTAGTGAAGCAATCGGCGCAACAGTTGCCAGACCAAATGCAATTCTCTACGGTTCGCTCTTCGCCTTTGTTCTTACTGCAGCCGTATACTTTTGGGCTCGCCAATATGGTCACGCCCTTTCGGGTTTCGAAACAATTGCCGCATTCGTAGTCGGCTGGCTAGTTGGTCTTATCGTCGATTATGTCCGCATCATGATTAGTGGTGGACGATCTTCGTAAGCTAACCGAAGGGTCTGTATATAACTACGCCTAGGGTCTCCTAGGCGTAGTTATATTTATCTATCACCACACCAAGGGTACTAATGAAGCTTAACGTGTACTTCGCTATCGGCTTGATTACGAAGATCAAGCTTATCAGAAGAAGTAGGTTTTTGCGTTGATGGCATCAAATCATTTTGCTGTGATTGTGCAGAAGGTTCAACCACAGGCTGGGACGATAATACAGCCGGCTGAGGGGCGCTGGGAGTAAGAGATGGTGAAGACTGGTCTTTGACACCAGACAAGGGCTGTGGAGCCCCTGTGGCTAGCGTAGGAGGCTTTGAGGCGCCTAGTTGCTTGCGCTTTGCGAGCCAATCATCAAGGAACGACGAGCCAGAGCCTTTTGGAGCAGCGGCTGACGGCGAAGATCCTGCAAAAGAATTGCTTCCCGATTTCAACTTTTCCAACCGCTCTTTTTTCTCTTTCTCAGCAGAGCCAAGACGATCAAAAATTTCTTTTTCCACGACTGCACGTGGCTTACCGTATTTCGCTGCAGATAGTCGCTTAAGGGCATCATTGAGCTGCGGATTCGGCATTCCCATAGGCGGAATCCAGCTCATACTGAACGGTGCTGACGGAACGTTATTGATCATGACGCTCGTGATCGACTGATAATTTGGCAATTTTGTAATATCTTCAACATCAAACGTTGGACTAAATTTCTTAACCAATATTTCGGCGTCAGTAATACCGATACGCCCACAGATTACTGTTCCTACGTTACCAATAATCGCTTCGCGAATTTTATCTGTTAACTGTGTCATAAACTGATTACCAAGTACAAGATTAAGTCGATATTTACGTGCTTCACTCAGAATCGACTCAAAGCTATCGGTTGCAAAGTTCTGAAACTCATCTACATATAATGAGAAGTCAACGCGCTCGCGCTCAGGCATGTTAGCACGACCCATTGCCGCTGCCTGAAATTTCATGACAAATATTATTCCTAGTAGCTTCGAGTTAAGCTCGCCCATCTTTCCCTTTGAGAGATTTACGAGCAAAATTTTCTTATTGTCCATAATTTCACGCAAATTGAAACCACTCTTCGTCTGTCCAATGATGTTACGCATCGCATCGTTTGATATAAATGGTCCAAACTTTGAAACTACCCAGCTAATAACCTCTCCGGCCTCATTCGAGCGCTGCGAAGCTGGAAATTCTTTTGTCCAAAAATCAAGCACTGTTTGATCGGTGACGTACTTCAGCTTACTCTTTACAAAATCTGGATCAATAAGGCATTTAGGGATGTCGACAAAGGTACCGCCCTCCGGGTCGCTCATCAACAGCAACGCACAGTTACGGAAGATATGTTCTAGGCGTGGTCCGACGATACCCGTATGACCTGGGTCGTACAGTCCATACAGCATATTGATGGCCTCTTGCACCAAAAAGTCTTTTTGATCTGGATGATCAAATTCAAACATATTCAGCCCAATTGGATGTGTCATATCACCTGGGTTGAAATAAATGATATCCTCTACCCTATCTTTTGGTACACGACTCAAAAGCGCCTCTACCGAATCACCGTGTGGATCAACAAAGGCGAATCCCTTACCATCCATCATGTCTTGATACGCCTGGTTCTCAAGCAAAATGGACTTACCCGTACCAGTCTGTCCAATAATATACGTGTGACGACGACGGTCATTGACACTCAGGCGAATTGGTTTCTTTAGACCACGAAATTCGTTATACCCAAGCAGCACACCTTCATCCATCACTTCAGTCGGGCCGTCGACTTGCTTACTCATTTGACGCTGCACCTGGGAGGTTGGAATGTTCTTTTGATCAGGCAAGTGAAATATTGTAGAAAGCTCAACGGTATTCAAGACGTTGTTATTTACACTCTGTGGAAAAAATCGAAAGATATAAGCAGTTACCAGTTGTTCAATGTTGCGTGATATAGCAAATTTGAAGCCATTGTATTGTGGTGAATCAAACAACGAAAATGCCGAGACGACATTGTTCATTAATACTTGCGAACGTGCAGCTGTGTTAGAAGATACAACAACACGGATGAGCGTTTCATATCCAGGATAGCGAGTCTTTTCTTCAATTGCGTCAACTTTTGCTTTCTCGAGTGAGGTTAATTGCTTATCTTCAGGTTTCTCTTTTTCCTCCGATGACTCTGGCGGTTTCCACAACGCTTCCATCACATCTTTTGGCGCAAGTACTGAAGAAATGCCCGTCTTCTTTCCCTTCTCTTTGGTGATTTTGTCCGCAGCAAGTATTGACTTTCTGACCCAGCCATCGCCAGCAGGCCGCAGAAGAATTTGAATACCCACACCATCCTCACGCCCAGCAGAGGACAAGGCATTAAGCAGTGCACGTGATGCATCTCGCTTCGCTTCCTGATATGTTGCTATTGGCAGATAGGCATCCTTCTTGAGGGTAAACTCGCCACCAATCGTTCCACTCATCTTGCCTACTTCACTAAACAGATTGTGTTCCTCGACTTCTTCAAGTCTCGCGGCCGGATATGCGGCGGCAACTGCCTGCCGAACAACATCGACTAGCACTACTGGTACAACAGCGTAGTAATACACGAGACCGTCCTTGGCAACAATTTCAAACGATATATGTCGTTGGCCATAAAGCTTGCTCTTAAAGCCTTTGGTGGCCGTGCTAGCAATCACATTGTACATAACCTGCGCTTGGCTCAATACTTCTTCGGTGAGATCCCGTTGGTCGCGTCCGCCACCGTCAATATCTTCACTTGTTGGCGGCAAATGAATTATCATTGGGACCATCTTAAGACCTCGTTCGAAGTTCTTTGCTTCTCTGAGATTTTTTTGATACTGCAAGAAGATAACAATACTTGCCCCAAGTATCAATGTCGCTAATGTTACCACCCCTATCAACGAACCCAGCATGGGCCTACCCTCACTCAGAGCTTCCTAGTGTTTTACCGTAGCGCTTTTGAAGATAATCAACTTGTAGTTTGTTGACTTGACGTTCGCGTGTATAGGGATCATCTTTTGTCGTTTCAATAATTTTCTTTGCCGAATCAACCCACTCTTTTTCGATGAGGTCCTCGTCAGCGGCGACCGCTGGCACACCACTTACCATTTGCGCACTGTCATCTGATGCTGTTTGCACTGGTGTCGGAAGTTGGACTGGAGTTGGCTGAGCCACAGTAGTTGCGCGGTGCTGCTCGCCTTGAAATTCAGGAGCTTTTTCAGTATTCGTTTCGGGGTTTGTCTCAACATGACGCTCAAACCCGGGCATACTTGGTGTGTATTCAACACGGCTTGGTTGCTGCTCAGGTGATCCCGAAGGCATTTTTGGTTCCATATCTGAAATTATACCATAAATACTATGTTAAAACCCGCCATTATCCAGCACGCTTTTGCACGTAAAATACTCCAATGGCCAGGAATAGTGCAATTAAGAGTACGTCATAGATAGTGACTTTGCTAACAGTGTTCATACCCAGAAGCATAATTGGCCCAAAAGCAAGTACCGACGAAAGGTAATACGAATGCTGCAATGAAATTGCATGAATCGGACGTCGAAATGCGAGGCTTTTTGATATTCGCGCAGCAGCCCATCCCAAAGCATACCCACCGCCCGCCATCACACCGACAAGAATAATATAGAGTAAAAAAAAGACGGCCAAAATAGTGCCGACTGAACTTGTTGATAATGGTACAGATGTGATGATGCCCGCAAGTAGTGCACTTGCCAGTAAGGTGCAAAGAGTTATTACCTTGGATAACATACCTCACATTGTAGCATAAGAGATATGGTGAAGAGAATCTAGGGTGCCTCTGGCAATACGCGTGGTGTCTAGACAAGCACTGTCCGTTCTAAAAAGTAAATAATAAACGCGTGTGTCGATAGACGGCGTACCGCCGAGAGACAACTGACCGCTCTAGCAATTGCTAGGGCATTTTATAGAATGTTCCGCGTATACGCTGAGTGCTCTCTCTGCAAAATTTGGACTTTTACAAGGATTAACTCAGCGCATAGGTACTTATTCCTATGCTCTACGCCTGTAAAGGCGGAGCGATGGCAACGCAACTTGTTTATGGTAGGAACCAAAAAAGGTGCGTGAATCGCTAAAAGGCGACCCATAATATTTCGTTCCTGATGGGTTGTGTTGCCATGTTTCCGTCCGGTTTTGATGCGTTCACGTGTGAACGTTCGACGCAGGAAATGCCTACCGAGCGGTCATGGATGGTTTAATTGTTAAGGAAGTTTTTTTGGCTTTTTGTTTTGTTAAAGCTTAGTTCGAATTTAGCATAAGAATGATATATTGTCAATATATTTAGACTAGGATATTGTTGTATTTATGTCTCCGACCATCATATTTACAGTAGTAATAGTATAAATTATAACAAGTATTTTTTACAATAAAATACGCGACGCGTGTCGTATTTTGTTGCTATTCTTCAATCAGCAGGCTGCCTGTAATGACGTTTCTGACTACGTGGCTTGAACGCATAGAGTCAAGGAGGCATCACTCGTCTGTCTTGTTTTTACATATTCATACTTTTATTAATTTTGACTCTTCATTATACTCACGATTATTAAACTACCCAGCTTTATTCCCGCTCGCTAAACCTACTAGATGCAGCCGCATAGTGCATACTATACAAAACGCCGCGTCGTGTAGTATACGCAAGGTACTATGTTCA
The DNA here is from genome assembly GCA_964618945.1 of uncultured Candidatus Saccharibacteria bacterium. Classification (GTDB taxonomy): domain Bacteria; phylum Patescibacteriota; class Saccharimonadia; order Saccharimonadales; family Saccharimonadaceae; genus UBA1020. The sequence goes on along the minus strand of CAZUDH010000003.1, from coordinate 108,249 downwards.
GGAACTACTATCCACAAAAGCCCTAGCGCTTCAATGTCCGGTGGCCCAAAATAGCTAGCGGTGTTCGTTCTGTGCTTCATGTTCAGAATGTAAAGCTTTCACGCATGAGTGTCTATGTTCGTTGAGCTAGAATCCTAGCTTTGGTCGGGACATGTAGCTACATGTAAATCGTGTAGTTAATTGCGATACGCTGTCCAAGTATTTTTATCCGGAGCTAGTTATATATAGTGTTCGACCTAGCGAATAAACACTATATAAATACGTGGTATTTTTTACTGAAAAAATGTCTGGAAAATGTATTGACATAAGCATTTAATAGCCCTATTATAGGGGTAGTCTCTGAATAAAAAAATTATGCAGGGGCCAAAAACAAAAATCATAGAAAAAACTCCACGTAAAACGACCGTTCCTCGCAGGCGGTCGTTTTAAATTTCCCAAAAATAACCAACCGAAAAACCCGACATACGATGTCGGGATCTTTCGTTGCCATGGCTGCCGGGTACTGCGCATTCGATCGCGGGGGCAGTAGCCCTGGCAAGCTTCCACGAAAAAACCCGACATCGTATGTCGGGATCTTTCGTTGCCATGGCTGCCGGGTACTGCGCATTCGATCGCGGGGGCAGTAGCCCTGGCAAGCTTCCACGAAAAAACCCGACATCGTATGTCGGGATCTTTCGTTGGTGGAGCTGCCGGGTACTGCCCCCGGGTCCGGTTGGTAACATACTATTCGTCTACATGCATAGTTCGATTTGAAATGCTTGAGTACAGCCGGCTGCTCGAAAATGAACCAAAATACAGTCTGCTGTACATCATGAAAGTTTTAGGCAATTTGTATCACGATACTACAAACGCCGATTCCACTTATATGACACATCATGCCTATAGCGGAAGTCTAGGCAGATGCGGCTCTCAAAGTTAAGCGAGAGCTGGCGCGAATGAAGGAGCAAAAAAGCTCTTCACACGCTGTGCAAATGTGTTTGCAATTAAATATCTGATTACGTCAGAGGTCGGCATGCGAAATAGTCTGTTAAGGTCCAATCGTCGAAAGCTGTATCAGCCCCATAGCATTGATTATAGCATAATTTGCATGAAAAATCCACCTGTGATTAACTAAAGTGACTATGGGTGGTGTAGCAAAGATTATCTCAGTTGCCCCTGTTGGGTACGATGCAAGCTTGGTGGAGGTTGAATGCGACCTGAAAACAGGCTTACCAAACCTCCAGATCGTTGGCATGGGCAACAAAGCAATTGACGAGGCGAAGGAACGAGTGCGAAGTGCCATCACCAATTCCCTGCTCGAGTTCCCAGCCAAGAAAGTTGTTATCAATCTCGCTCCAGCCGAGCTTCCTAAGGACGGCACTCATTACGATCTACCGATTGCGCTCGCTATACTGATCGGTAGCGGCCAATTACGTCAATCAGAAGTAGTAGGATGCGCATTTGCCGGCGAATTAGCGCTTGATGGCACCCTACGATCCATTCGGGGCACAATATCTATCGCCGAGGCTGCGCGCAAAGGCGGCCTCACAACGCTCTACGCCCCGTCTGCAAACGCCGCACAAGCGTGTTTGGTAGATGGAATAACGGTTATCGGCGTAGCGAACTTGAAAGATTTGTTCCTACACCTTAAAAAAGAACGGATTCTTCAGCCAGCGCAGTACGTACCCGATACAAATCATGCCACTTCGATCGGACCAATGCTCGATGATATCCATGGCCAAATGCAGGCCAAGCGCGCTATCACCATAGCTGCTGCTGGACATCACAATATATTACTCTCTGGTTCTCCTGGTGCCGGTAAAACTATGCTTGCCCAAACTATTACCTCGCTACTGCCGCCGCTTTCAAGCGAGGAACAAATTGCTGTCACCAAGCTTCACAGCCTTGCTGGTGAAGCAATTGATGGTATCATTGCAACCCGACCCTTTCGTTCGCCGCACCATACAGCAAGTCGCATTGCTCTAATAGGTGGTGGTACCAAGCCAAAGCCTGGTGAAATTAGTCTGGCACATCTCGGTGTGCTTTTCCTCGACGAAATTCCCGAATATCCACGTGCGACACTAGAGGCATTGCGCCAGCCACTCGAAGACAATGTTGTTTCAATTGCGAGGGCGGGCGGTCATAGCACCTACCCTGCTAATTTCATGCTCGTCGCCACCATGAACCCATGTCCATGCGGCTATTTTGGTGACGATAAACGCGAATGTACATGCTCGCAGCAGCAAATTTTGAATTATCAGCAGCGGCTTTCCGGCCCATTGCTTGATCGTATTGATCTGGTGGTAAATGTTTCGCGTGTTAGGAATGAAGAGCTATTAAATCACACTTCGTCGTCAAAAGAACAACATAGACGTGCTATATTATCTATCAAAAATGCTTATGGTTTACAGCTTGATAGATATAAAAGTAGTGTTTTACACAACAGTAACCTTTCTTCTCGCGACGTTAAGACTAAACTAGCACTCTCTCCCGCGGTTCGCCAACTGCTTGCACAAGCCACAGATAAACTTAACGTAAGTGCACGTAGCTACTTCAAAATCATAAAAGTCGCCCGAACGATCGCCGATCTCGAAAATGCGTCAGAAATCGAGCCAGCGCATATCGCAGAAGCATTACAATATCGGATTCAGAAATAATCAACATTCTTTTGTTAACGACCCGGTACCCCCTTCTTTTTGTCTTAGCACAAAAAGAAGCAAAAAATCTAGTAGGCCGAGGACTGTGTGAACGAAGCTAGGATTTGATGTTTTGCTTCTTTTGCATCAAGGCAAAAGAAGGGATTGGTTCTTGGCCACAAGAACAAGGCGGTTTTGGTTCTTTTGACGCAGCAAAAGAACATGTTATCACCCCTTGTAAAACACTAGTAGCCTATGGTATGCTAATAAGCGAGTTTACGCTCATCGATAAGAGTGTCAATTCCAAGGTAATTATCAGGAGACAAAACAGATCAGCCAATCAATTCGTATCAACGAAGCTATTCGTGCCAAAGAGTTACGCGTTATCGGGTCAAGTGGGGAGCAGCTAGGCATCCTCCCCCGAGATGAGGCTCTTAAGCTCGCCGAACAAGCCGGAGTTGATCTTGTCGAAATCTCCCCGAACGCCGATCCACCGGTTGCCAAAATCATTGACTGGGGCAAATTCCAGTATCAGAAAATGAAAGAGCAACAGAAAAATCGACGTTCTAGCAAACAAGCCGAGCTCAAGCAAATGCGCTTCGGCCTCAAAATTGGGTCTGGCGACCTCGATATCAAGCTTCGAAAGATTCGTGAATTCTTGGCCGATGGACACAAAGTGCGAATTCAAATTTTTTACCGTGGACGCGAGATGGCTCACAAAGAGCTTGGGTATGATCTGATCAACAAGATTGTCACCCTCCTCGAAAACGACGCTGTTGTTGAACAGCAACCTCAGATGGCTGGCCGCAATCTGAGTATTACAGTAAGGAGTAAGTAATGCCAAAGCTTAAAACGCACAAAGGCACCGCAAAGCGTGTAAAGATTACCGCTAGCGGAAAGATTACCCGTCAACGTGCATCGGGTGGTCACATGCTCGCCAAAAAGAGCAAAAGCCGCAAACGCGCAATCAACGTCCCCGGTGAAGTAACCGGAAAAATGGCGAAAAACATTAAACGAGCGCTCGGTATCTAGCCGTCCTCACCTCTTATAAGGAGTACTATATGCGAGTTAAACGAGGCGTCACCGCACGCGCCAAACACAAGAAGATTCTAAAAGCCGCCAAAGGCATGCAGCACAACCGGACCCGTAGCTTCCGCCTAGCGAAACAAGCTGTCATCCGTGCACTACAATATGCCTACCGCGACCGTCGCACCCGTAAGCGCGACATGCGCCAGCTCTGGATCACCCGTATCAACGCGGCTGCCCGCGAAAACGGCACTACCTACGGTAAACTGATCGCTGGTATGCGCGCAGCTGGTATGGAGCTAGACCGTAAGGTGCTTTCAGAAATTGCTGTGAGCGACCCGAAAGCATTTTCGGCAATCGTAAAAGCCGCTAGCAAATAAAGACCTAGGCTTACGAAAAAAATCTCCCCTCTCGGGGAGATTTTTCATGTCGCAGTTTGCCTATAAGCCGGGTTCTGTCCTGGAAAACCAGTGACGATCATCTATCTACGCCGTGCATTGCTGCGCGGCTCTAGCGGGTATCGACCTACCAGCGGACACTGTTTGATGTAGATCTCCTTGCAGCAGACAGGGTTTACCTCCTCCGCATGTCACCATGCGTCGCTGTAGTCTCTTACACTACTCCTTTCACCCTTACCCCCGAAGGGGCGGTATCGTTTCTGTGGCACTTTCCCTAGGCTCTCGCCCGGTTGCCGTTAGCAACTGTCATGTCCTATGCTGCCCGGACTTTCCTCCCCGCACCTTTTATGGCTCAACAAAAGCTTGCTCGCTTTTTTATTTCAGCAAGTCCTTTTCCGTGAAGCTTAAGCTTACGCTCGCGCTCCATTGCCGATGCTTTTGTTGTATAGGCTTCGTAGTATATACAAAGATTTATCATAGCCACAAAAGGTGCGGGGCGATCGTCTAGCACACTGCTAGTACCCTATTATACCTTAGTTTGTTCTTCGTGAGCATTCAAAATTTTATTGACCATACCATCCGCAAGTTGATTGAATTCACGTCGTACATGAGTGTAGGTCACTTTATCGAAGCTTTGCGCCAGTTCCTTGATGCGTTCATGGATTGGCCACAAATCACGATTTTTGATCTTATACACCCCTGTTAATTGATTCACGACCAGCAGGCTATCCATCCGAAAGTCAACCGTTTTGGCACCCATTTCGAGTGCCCTTTCGAGACCAAGGCGTACACCTTGGTATTCCGCCTGATTATTGGTGGTAATCCCAAGATAGAGCCCACCCTGATGGACAACTTCTTCCTGGGCGTTCATTATGACGAAGCCACTGGCGCTTGGGCCAGGATTGCCGCGCGAGCCGCCATCAGAATATATAATCACGTGGTCTTCGCTATCTCTGCCTGAAACAAAATCAGTATCTACTACCTCTTTACCATCATTAGTTTTTTGTATAGTTTGCTGAGAAATACCAAGCAAAAGCTTTGAAGATTCTGTGAGTTCTTGTTGATTAATATCTGCTATCTTGTTCCATGCATACTCGCTATAGTTTGCGCTTACCGTCACCTTGGCTCCCCCGCCCGCAAGGCTTACCAAATAGAGAATAAAGGTGTACTGGATATCGCGGTCGTCATGATCGATATATGTAAGCACATCGAAAAGCTGTGCTGCCTGCATTGTTAGTCCGGCATCGTCTTTAAGATAGCGACGCAGTGCATCTTCGGGCTGCTCACCGTACTCAAGCTTGCCGCCAGGTAGTTCGAACTTGCCCAAAATACTCTCGCGGCCATTGGCGCGCTTCAGTAGCAGCGTCTTTTCATCCTGCCGAATTATTGCCCGTACCGATATTAGCTGTTTCATGTGTTTGTGTTACCTATCATTACGACCAGTATACCAAATGATGCTCGCCTAGTCTCAATTTAGGCTTAACTGTCAGCATTACCATTTTGGCGGTCAATGAAAGTGATTGCGTCATACAGCTCTTGCTCAAGGCCTTTAACAGTTGGGTACCCTGGTATGTCCTCTAACTCTACCCAGGCACTATCCATAAACGCACCCTCTTCTATCTTAACCTCTCCACCTTTGTACAGTGCAACCGAAATAATCGTAAGAACAGGGATTCCATCTGGTCGTATGAAGACCTGATTTTTGATGATACTGTTTGGCAAGACCTCCACATTAAGTCCCGATTCTTCTTTTGCCTCTCGTTCCCCTAGTTTACTAAAAACATCAGGAACTCTGTCATCTTCGGACGACCACCTTTCAATATCACTGTGCTCAAGTTTGCCCCCAGGTATACCCCATAGTCCAGGAAACACCTCTTCTGTTTCGCTTCTTTGTAGTAACAGAAAGGCTCGTTTTGCAAGATCAACAACCACAACATTTGAAACAATGTAGAATAATTTATCCGGCTTAGCTTTCTCTACTGATATCGTCATATAATGCCTTTCTTATGGTCAGGATGAGAGGATTTGAACCTCCGGTCTCTGCACCCCCAGCGCAGCGCTTTAGCCAGACTAAGCTACACCCTGATTCAAATTAACATAAAAGTCCCTTCAAACTTGACGCTTGATATATCCCCGCGTAAATGCAAGGTGGAATTCTTAGTCCACGACCACGGTCGTGATACGTGCTGAATCCCCATCAAATGACGTTAGGAAATCATTTACGCCAAGTCCCGAGGGACTACTTTTATTATACTCCCTACTGTCAAGCTATGCTATGCCAAAAATGGTATAAAACAGACGTAAAATGACATTGATAGCTCCGCTCATATAGCTGCCAATTAGCGGGCTTGCTAGCATCACGATAGCAAATATTACTATCAAACCGTACTGCTCTACCACCTCCATGCCTTTTCGGAAAAAGTCTGGTGCGAGTGCATATAGAACCCTGGAGCCGTCGAGTGGCGGAACCGGCAACATGTTAAATACAAAAAATCCTAGGTTAACGCCTATACCGATTACCAAGATATCCTTCATGAGTCCGCTACTTGGCATACCTAGTAGTACATAGGTGGCAAAAAACAAGAATGCAATAATAAAGTTTGTCAGTGGCCCTGCGAGCGCTACTAAAGCAGCTCCCCATTCATCGTACTTTACCCTATTTGGGTTAAACGGCACTGGTTTTGCCCCACCAAATACTGGCGCACCACTTATGGCTAGTACCAGTGGGAGCAAAATGGTCAGGAAAGGATCGATGTGTTTTACCGGGTTTAGCGTTAGCCGGCCCTCGAGCTTGGCAGTATCATCGCCTAGCCAATACGCCATGAAGCCGTGCATCGCCTCATGAAGCGTCATCGAAAACAAGATTACCCCCAAAACAATTGCGATATAGCTTATGTCCATTGCATCTAGTATATAAAAAACGCCCCTAGACTACTAGCCTGGGGACGAAATTTATAATGGCGAAATTATTTTGCGGCTTTTGTAGCTACAGGGGTGTTAAGAAGCCCCTTTTTCTTTAGCGTACGAATAGCTTGAGTGCTGATAGTCATGGTGACTTTTTGGCCATCAACTACGAAAGTTTTCTTTTGTAGGTTTGGCTTAAACACGCGCTTTGTGCGACGCAAAGAGAAGCTCACATTGTGGCCGAACTGTTTACCTTTACCGGTTAGCTCGCACTTGGCTGCCATGATTACTTCCTTACATTTATATTAATCAATCCGTACCATTGTACCGATTTTTACCCTTTTCGTCAAGAGATGTCTGGCAATTAGTTACCGATAGGGAACTTCTCTGCCTCATTTTCTGAAGACTCTGCATTTCCTGCAGCAGGGCCGCAAGACAAGATTGGCAGGCAGATGGCGCGGCCCGGGTCTGAAGAAAATGATGGCAGAGAAGTTCTATGGTGAATAGTTTAGCTGCGAGTTATTTCAATCACCGTAGCGACTAATGGAACGCTGGAGGCAGATTTGACTTTGTACTTGGCGGTTACTTCATGTTCACCACCAAATTCTTTAACAAATACGCTTACATCTTCTTGTGGAACTTCGTATTTCGCAGCCTTATCAGCGTAGTGAACGGGAATCGCTACCTTGCAATCAATCTTGCGAACAAGCGCTGCGGCGTTCGTTGCGTCGAGTGTATAGCCGCCACCGCCAACAGGTATAACAACCATGTCAACAAGTCCGAGCTCCTCAAGCTGGTCTTCGGAAAGTTTGAAATCAATGTTACCAAGCAGTGCAATACGAACGTCATCAATTTCGATACGGTATATCGTTGACTTTTTTGCATCATTCTCGGTGTCTGTATGGCGTTGTGCAGCAATACCTCTAATTGAGAAATCTCCTACCTCGAATTCACCCGGCCCATCAATTGAAAGCATTACATCGTTTGATTTCGTGGCGAAATCCTCCTCTGTAACAAGCTCAATTGTGTCTTTTGTAGATACATCTTTAAGCCCAATATCTGAGAGTTTTGGGTTTACGACCAGTTTTGACTTCTTTGTTGTAATTACAACACTATTTCCACCTTTATATTCAATATCGAACACTCTGCTTTCCTCCTATTTCTGCTTGTTCAGTATTTGCTCTTCATCACGCAGGACTATGTGTTTGCTGCTTACTACTTCAGTAATAAATCTGTCGCGGATGCTCAAACGATAATAAAATTCGTCATACGGCATTACCGTATAATTTAGTTCTCGTCCTTCCTTTTTCTCGAGTGACTTAATGAAGGCCTTTTGCTTAGCAGGCGCCGGAGTGCCGACTAAGAGTAGGTCCAGATTACCAGCTCCACCATCAACAAATATACCTGAAAGGACGGCAAGTTTTATATTGCCTAGATCATCGAGCTTGGACTGCCAGTCGAGTGTTGATGGCTTTTTGGTGTCGAGTGGCTCGCTCGCAGTAACATCGTCACCAAAGATAGCTCGAAGCGGAACATAGTGTTCGTATCGTTGGTTCACTTCATAGTACAACTTGTTTTCGGCCTCAGAGCTTTTGATTATCCCGACGCTCAACATGTTCGAGAGCTCACGACGAACAGAATTAATTTGCTCGTCGATCAACCTAGTAATTTCACGAACATAGTACGCTTTACCTGGATTATTTAAAAACAGGTGAAGTAATTTTATGCGCGTCTTTGAGCCAAATAATTGGTCAATCATTCTAGGTCCCCGAATAAATTTCTTAGTTCTACTATAGCACACCGAGTACTTTTTGTAGATACTTCTTGGCCTCTGCTAGTGATGCCCAGTGAATAAAGTCATTGCGTCGTAGCCACGTCATCTGACGCTTGGCAAGTCGCCAATCAAGTGTTACGAATTTTTCCTTTGCCTCAACCAGTGTGATACTCCCGTTCAACAAATCATGAGCAATCGGGTATATGTTACCCGTCATTGCCTCGTTTTCCCAGCCATACTTTTTGCCCAAGATTTTCGCTTCATCGACAACTCCATTTGCAAATAATTGTTCACTTCTTGTGGCAATGCGCTCTCGTAACACATTTCTATCTGTAGCTATTCCAACAACGACACAATCTTCAATTGGTTGTTCTCGCCTCTTTATACTTACATTTTTTCGCTCTATGGTTCGAACAAGGTATCGTTTGTTTTGTTCATTTTCAGGTAAATCAATGTTGTTCTTAGCACAATAATCCTTGAGCTCTTCCAGAGTCATTTTTTCTAGCCTCTGACGCTGTGTTGTATTTATATCACCACCAAATTGATAGTCGAACACAATGCTATCGACATACAGCCCCGTGCCTCCAACCAAGAAAGGCACGTTGCCGCGAGCACGTATTTCGGCAATCTTCTGTGTGGCATATCGTTTAAAGTCTGCGGCCGTAAATCGTTCGCCTGGTTCAACTAAATCAAGCCCCCAGTGCGGGATAACCGTTCGCTCCGCAGGTGTTGGCTTGGCAGTACCAATGTCCATTCCTTTATAAATAGTCCGCGAATCGGCACAAATTATTTCCCCACCATGCTGCTGTGCTAACTCAATTGCTAGTGCTGTCTTGCCACTTGCCGTTGGTCCGACAATTACAACCAACGGCGCACTTTCTGCCATAGAGCGCGACCCTATGGCAGTCTTTTTTTCAGCATTTTTTATGAGATTTATGGTACCTTTTTCTAATTTATTTTCCATCGTAACTCTTTGAAATTTATAACAATGTCATTGTGGCATTCGACACCCTCTGCTGCCAATAGCTGAGCCTGAGCCTCGCGTCCCCCGTGAAAGCCGCTCGCAAGGCCACCAAAGCGATTAACTAGCCTATGCCACGGTAAATCTGGGTCGCCATAGTGAGCTATACCGCCCACCACTCGGCTTGCGGCGGCTTGCCCTGCCCAGGCCGCCAGATCACCATAGGTCACTACCCTTCCACGCGGCACTTCTGCCATTAGCGCCTCAACCTGTACGCGAAAAGTGGGGTTTGGTTGGCTAGCTGGCACTACAGTCCCCGCAAGTACTCACCCAGCTGATCGAGACCAACCTTTTCTTCACCCTTTTGTGTGCGCACGCTGACTTCGCGCGCTTCGACGTCCTTCAAGCCCACAATTAGCTGGACTGGGATTTTCATAGCCGTAGCCTCACGAATCTTCTTACCTAAGCTTTCATTTCGATCATCTGTTGTAAAACGTACTTCGTTATATTTAACTGGTTTCATCAAAACCGTATCTGTTAAAATCGATGTAATTTCGTCAACATATGATAATACTTGGTCGTTAATAGTGAGAATACGTACCTGTTCTGGCGCTAACCAAAACGGCAACCAACCTGCTGTTTTTTCAAGATAAAACCCGATAAAACGTTCAATGGATCCGAGAATTGCGCGGTGTATTATAATCGGTCGCTGCTTGTTACTGTCACTATCAACATACGACAGGTCCATTCGCTCAGGAATCAGCACATCAATCTGTGAGGTAGCAATCGAATCCTCCTTCCCTAGCACATTACGCGTTTGCACATCAACCTTAGGCCCATAGAATGCGGCTTCGCCTTCTGCTTCAACGTATTTTACACCGAGCTCATCCATAGCCTCGCGAATAAGATTACCCGATTCTTCCCAGACAGTTTTGTCACCTTCAAACTTATCTTTTGAAAAGTCAGGCAACGACAACCGATACCAATAATCTTCAATACCGAAAGTTTTGTAAGTATCACGAAATAGTTCAAGGACATTTTTGAACTCATCTTTTAATTGACCTTTCGTAACATACAGGTGTGCATCGTTTTGTGTAATTGGCCCTCGAACACGAATTAATCCTGTTAGCGTACCTGATAGCTCGTGACGGTACAATCCCGCATGTTCAGCAAGCCGTAGCGGTAAATCGTTATAGCTTTGCACTACTTTATTATATATCTGATGATGATGCGGGCAGTTCATTGGCGATACGTAGAACTTTTGGCCCTCTGCGTCTTCCATCGAAAACATATCGTCTGCATAAAACTTCGCATGCCCAGACTTTTGGTACAAACGCTCATGCGTAATAACAGGCGTGTCTACGTATTGATAGCCTTGAGCTTCCTCTTGCTGGCGCATATACCGACTCAAAAGATTTTTCATTATCGATCCGCGCGGCATCATCAGCGGCAAGCCCTTACCGACATCATCGCTAAAGGTAAATATGCCAAGCTCTTCGCCAAGCTTGCGGTGATCGCGCTTTTTGGCTTCTTCAAGCATATTCAAATGCGCGTTAAGTTCCTCTTGGGTTGCAAATGCCACCCCATACAAGCGTTGCATCTGAGGATTGGTCTCCTTGCCGCGCCAGTAGGCCCCCGCAACGCGCATCAATTTGAACGCGCCGACTTTGCCGGTACTTTCGGCGTGCGGACCACGACATAGGTCAGTGAAGTCACCATCAGTGTAGAATGATACGTTTTCGATGGCTGCGTCGCCATCTGATGCTAGGCCAAGCTCATTGACGTCCAAATCCTTAGCAATAGTGGTACCTGCCCGTTTGAGGTCGTTCAGAAGCTCCTCTTTGTACGGCTGCTTAGCCTCTTTAGCCCACCCAAGTGCTTCATTGATGGGCTTTTCGCTGCGCTCGAACGTGTAATCTTTGTTGATGACCGCACGCATTTCTTTTTCGATTTTTTTGAAATCGGCTTCAGAAATCTTTACACCGGGAATATCAATATCATAGTAAAAACCGTTTTCTACGACTGGCCCGACCCCAAATTTAGCGCTAGGCCAAAGGTGCTGGACAGCTTGTGCCATAATATGCGCTAGGCTGTGTCTCATGGCGTAAAGTTGTTCTTCGTTCATATGAACCTCCTTTGAGAAATAATAAAAGCACGCGTACGTAATACTTTTACGTGCGTGCCTCGGTCCTAGCGGCAGGGCCTTATGAGACAAACCAACGGTTTTTCTCATCGCGCCGGCAAATTTGTGTGAAAATTTGTCTGGCTGCTCTTTTCCCTGTCAACGCCTAGGAGGTTCCACCTTGGCTATTACTATTGTCGCATTCTTTTTACGTGTGTCTGCGGCCGCGCCCACGTGCTCCAGAGGTGGTTAGTCTCTTTCATCGCTTACGACATAATTATAGTTTCTCTTGCGTTTTTCTACAAAGTTCGATATAACGATACTATGAAATCTAGGTGGTTCGAGTTTAAGGAAGAAGTGTGCGAATTGCGTCGCAACGGCACTTCAATGACTGTTATCGAGAGGCAATATGGTATTCCACGTTCTACCCTATCAGGGTGGTTCAAGAAAATCGTTCTAACAGAGGATCAGAGAACTTCTCTCATGAAAAATAAAACCGACGGCTGGAAGAAGGCACGTGAAAGTGCTGTCATATGGCATAAAGAACAAAAGAAAATTCGCTTAAAAAATGCTGAAAATGATGCTATGCGAGTATTGGATTCGCTTGAGATTAGTGATGAACTATTAGATGTTGCCCTTGCGATGCTGTACTTTGGGGAAGGTGCTAAGTCTGGTAAAACTTCTATCGGCAATGCAAACCCCGTGGTGCTGAAATTTGTTCTTGCAGTGTTATATAAAAATTACGATATCACGTCAGCCGATATACGGTGTGATTTACACTTGCGTGCCGACCAAGACGGAAAAGCAATGCAGAAATACTGGGAACAAGAGTTAATGCTCCCCTCAAGCTGTTTTAAATATATTGCGTACGACAAGAGAACTGCTGGAAAGCCGACGTACGAGCACTACAAAGGGGTATGCGTAATCACATGTAATCAGATTGCTATACAACGAAAACTCATTTCGTTGTATAATCACTTCTGTAACCAGGTTTCAAAATCTGTTTTGGGCGTGTAGCTCAGCTGGCTAGTAGCGCCTCATTGACGTTGAGGAGGTCGGGGGTTCAAATCCCTCCACGCCCACCAAGTAAATATCCGGTCGTTTGGCCGGATATTTACTTTATTAGGAATAGTTGCACATGGGCTAGAACAATTAGTATCGCTAGCAAACAAAAGTATACGTGCTGTATTATCCAAAAATTTTTAAACTTTTGCCTGAAGGCAATCCTTAGAAGTAACACAAATACTATCAGTATCCCCCAACTTAAGCCCTCAGGCATACCGGTGATACTCACGATAGCAATAACATATAAAATATACCCAAGGGCCATCGTCCATGCAGTGATTGCATGATAATTTATAGCAAATACAGGTTCAGCTGATCTTTTGGTGAGCGTCAAGACTTCTAAAATGTCGAATACTGCCCCAGCTACGAGAATTGAACCAGCCCATGTGTAGCCATACCTGAAAAGGTAGAGCCAAGCAAACAATATCAGTGAGAACGACGACACGCTGTGCACTACACGATGTGCAAGCAGTTTCTTTTCAGTCTCGGTTGCGTGCTGACTAATAGTTTGATAAGGCTTCGCACGCGTTGAAATCAACAACTGGTGCCAAAGATTAGCGGCAATTGCCGGCACCGAACCAAGTACTAACAGCTCAATCGTCATTGTTTAATTTTATCATTGTCACCTCAAGCCTGAGCAGATATCTATTCGTCAAATTCGCCTTTATAGGGGGCGATTGTTATTGTTCCAGATTTTCGACGCAGATATGATTCAACTATCTGATAGGCGTCATAGTCAAACACATCAAGGTATGGCTGCTTATTCGGGTCCCCTTCGGGCGAAAATTCTATCGTATCGGTAATTACCCACTTATCGATTATATACCCCTGCTGCAAGCTACCCACTTTGCCTTCAATAATCAAAATTGGGCCGTCGTAGGGCCAGGTTTCGACCCCACGATGTTCAAACGCGATTTTCAGGCGCTTGTTGTAGACACTAGCTGGCTCTTTGCCGATACACGCACCGCGGCAATTGCCAAGCTGGTAGCTAAAACACGGTCCTTTCCCCTTTTCGAGCCCGCATAATTTCGGGCACAAATCAAAGGTTTTGATGAGCGTCAGTAGTGTTGTTTTAGCCATACCACGCCGCACGTGCACACCCAGAATCGCTGCGGGATCCGGTAATTGATCCATCAGATATTCACGCTGCGAGAGCCGAATATACTCATTATCATCAGGCTCGCCGATGGAAACGACTAAGGTATTCTTGCGGCGCAGGCGACGATTGTACAGGGGTAAATATTCTTTAATTAGTCGTGATTCGAGCAACAACGCCGAAAGCTCCCCGGCTGTCTCGCGATATGAAATGTTTCGCACTGCTGACGATATTTTAAATTCCTTGTGCTCCTCGGTATCACGTACAAAATGGCTCATGACACGCTTTTTGATATCGATGCTTTTGCCAATGTAGAGCGGATAGCCTTTCTCATCTTCGAACAGATATACGCCCGGGGTATGCGGCAGTGCATCAACTTGCTCGCGGTTGATATAGGGCGGAATACTTGGCCGATGGTGCTGCAATGCAAATGCCGATAGCAGATGATCGGCAGGAAAATCACTGTGAATTTTTTGCCAAAACTGCCATAGCACGTGGGCGTCGTCATAGGCACGATGACGTTCTTTGAAACTGAAACCATGGGCGGTAATAACATCACTCAAGCGATGACGACCTTGATGTGGGTATAGATGCCTGGAAAGTTTGACGGTACAGAGCTGCGCTGGGCGGAACGCAAGGCCGCTCCGCTTAAACTCGGCCTTTAAGAAAGAGTAATCAAAGCGTACATGATGCGCCACCATCGTCGCGCCGTCAAATAACTCAAGCAGTTCATCAGCAATGTCATCGAAACTCGGCTGCCCTGCCACCATTTGATTAGTTATACCAGTGAGATTTGTGATCATGTACGGAATATCTCGCTCTGGGTTAAGCAGTGTGTGAACTGTTTTGACAATCTCTCCGTTTTCAACTCTAAGCGCTGCTACCTCTGTAACACGCTCTCTGTCCGCCCGCGCACCGGTGGTTTCGACATCCACAAACACATACGATCCATCCATCTACCCCTAGTATGACAGGTTTCCCACATAAATGTGCGATGTTTTCCACATTGGAAAAATGTAGAAATTACTGATGTATATGCTTCTGGTGATATAGACAGTGTCATAGTGTTCTATTGACAAAATATCATGCTTATGCTAATATGGAATCATGTCAAACGTAACACAAAAAAGACACAACAAATCAAAGCTCGAAGCCTTTACGCTCGACTTTGAATACAACCGTACCCTTAAAGAAGAGCGCCAAGCCCTTCGCGAGCGTACTGTTAAACACCAATAGAAGTCCTATACCGACTGCAAAAGCGGTAAATGGTAGGCTTAATGGTGCCAAAATAAACACCCCGCGTACGAATTTGACATAGAAATACCCCTAAGATTACAGGGGTATTTCATTTTCGGTATATATTTTACTTCTCTTTACCTAGTTGTCTCAGGCGCTTGGCGCGTGCTGCTGTCGCTACAGTTGCCTTCTCGGTTACATCGAACACGGTTAGATACTTTCCGAGGAATAACCGTGTTTGTGAGTAGTACGCAGATGCCGCACTGTATCCAAGTGCTGTAAGCGGCATCAACACCCATTGAAGCAGCATCCCCACTGTACGATGCCGTTTGTAGCGTTCCGGGCGAGTCGGGAGCAGCTTGAATGCTAAAAAGACAGTAATGATGATACCAACCATAGCGATGCGCTGCACAACCCCTAAGACTTCTGGCAATTGGTGCGCAGCGACACTGCGCGCGGATTGGCCATTGAGCAGCAGCGGAACCCATCCCCCAAAGGTTGCTAGTAATGGAATACAGGCAAGCGTTACGTGACCGTCGAGTAATCGAGCGAAGCGCACAAATCCTTCCCAAAATGGTACCGTGCGCCGGCTTGTAAAGATATGGGAGGCAACATAGGGTACATCAGACGCCCCATATGCCCAGCGCCGAAGTTGCACGAATTGGGCTTTGAGCGTCTTTTTGTACGTATCGGACATGACAGCATCTTGATAAATTGGTACGAGAATCGGTATGACATCGTATTCACCGCGGAAATGGAAATAGCTCCGCCAATACTGATGCCCATCCTCTACAATAGTGCGCTTACTCCAAAAGTTCATTTCGACCAACGCATCCATCGGTTGTGAATGCGCTGCGAAGTTGCGCAGGGTGTGTGGACGCATGGCACTGATAATATTCCAGAAAGAATTACCAGTAGCCACCACACGCATGGCGGCTGGCACATCCCAAATATTGTTCAGAAATAGCGAAACTGGTTGAAATGAAAGGTGCTTACGATTTTCGTGCACAATATATTCATATGTTACGTAATCAAAATAGGTCCGGTGTGGACGATTATCGCTGTCGAGCGTGGTAATAAGCACATTTTTGTAGGCGATGGCCTCATCATGGAGCCACATCTTTAGATACTCAGCGGCAAAGGTAATATTGGCCCCTTTGCCGACAACTTCATCTGGTAGGTTTTTTGGGTGCTTCACCAGCAAGAATGCTTTAAATTTGTGTCCGTATTTTTCCTTGAGGGTATGCACTGTTGTTTCGATGGCCGGCCCACCCCGCTCTTCGTATCCATAGACCATAATTATTCGCTTGTGGTCGTAGGTAGAATCAAGAATCGACTGGAGAGTGGCTTCATGAACCTCTAAGGGCTCATTGTAGGTAGCAATGATAACCGCGCTATATAGCTCTGATGGTTTTGGATAGGCCTGCGGATTTTCAGCCAGGCGTTTAAGATTATCAAAGTGCCTGCGCGCATTTTTGTGCTGTCCGTGCAGACGCATATGACCGTATGAAACGACTGGATCTTCAAGCTGAGCCAACCGATCATGCCAGTGGACGCGCTGCGCTGCTTCCATCTTGTTCCGTCCGATAATCATGTGAAATGCGATGCCGACTGCCTTTATCAGCATCGTTGTTACAATCAGCAACAGATATACCGCCGCGAGAAGTGGGTTTATAAGCGACAAGACGACAAGCAAAATAATAGCGCCATAGCTAAGAATAGCCGGCAACATTTCGAAAAAGCGATAAAATCGCGTCCGTTTGCCGAGAGGTATCTCAATGTTTGTCATGATAAGAAGGCGCTACTTAGCACTCGTCCTGTTACGACAAACAATGTGACGATAAGTAGGACGGTAAGCCACCCAAATGCAAGTGCCATGGGACGAATGCCGCGAGCTTTGAGCTTCACCATTAAGCCAATATGCGCAACAGCTATTAGTACGGCGACAATGATAAATGAGATAAGGTAATACCACTTGTTGCGGTACAACTGTGTTTCACCAAATGAGGTAAATCGGGTTGCAACCTGTAATTCGGTTGGGCTTAGCGAGAATCCGACATATAGTGCGTAAAATATTGTTAAAATGACAATCCAGACTGCCATGAATAGCAGCGCTCGATCGGCAAGAAGTTGTTGTAATGCTGAGGTTACTCGTGTTTTCATATGCGTATGGAGCCGTCTGCCGGGCTTGAACCGGCGACCTGCACGTTACGAATGTGCTGCTCTACCAGCTGAGCTAAGACGGCGAATGTACCTAGGTATTATAGCACATTCTCCCCTGTGAAAAGAGTTGCGTTACAGAGAAAGATTTGTTATGATATTCATCAGTTGTGCGCTCGTAGTGAAGGGGTTATCACGCCTCCCTGTCACGGAGGAGATCGCCGGTTCAAATCCGGTCGAGCGCGCCAGAGAAATACGCCCTTGCCTTTACGGTAAGGGCGTATTTCTCTGATGAGTACAAGTACTCAGGGATTTGAACCGACGCGTCAAATACTGTCATAATCTCTGATTTGACAGTATTTAGTTGATGGCGGCGCTAGCATAGCGCTACCATCTTGCGTCCATCCGGTCGAGCGCGGTATCAACTAGGTACTACTAGTGTAATTAGTTGTAATTTATATATTTTCATTGTATAATAATATGATGAAAACCTCGGAAAGTTTTTCGTTAGAAGCCAAAACAATACTTGAGTCTCTTAACCACTCAGTTGCACGCGTTGCCCTTCACGGTTGCAATCGGCCAATCGTCAATTATAGAAGTGATATGGTATACACCGTCTTAGATGGTACAGGAGTAGTCGAAATTGACTTTACTGTGACCGAACTCGCACCAGGTTCAGTCTTCGGTGTTCCTGCTGGTACACCATATCAAGATGAGGCATATCCCGGAGGCATGGTGCTTGAGGCAGTTGCTACCCCACCTTTTAATAGTGCAGATATCGTTTACTTGGATGAACCTGCAGCTGATTCGTAGCGGCTCGCTACAAACTCCCAGTCGACCACATTCCACCAGGCGGCTACATAATCATCGCGCTTATTTTTGTAATCAAGATAATACGCATGTTCCCATACATCAAGCCCAAGTAGCGGTGCGGGCTGCCCCATCATAATAGGCGTGTCTTGATTTGGTGTTGTAATAATGTCAAGATTTGGCTGTAGCCAGCACCATCCACTACCAAAAATCCCTAAAGATTTTGTTGCGAATTCGTCTACAAATGCTTGAAATGATCCGTAGCGTGCAGCAATCTTCGCACCAAGTTCTCCCGTGGGCTCCCCGCCGCCATTTGGGCTCATCCACTGCCAAAACAGTGTGTGGTTGTAATGGCCACCGCCATTGTTGCGTAAAATACTACGAACTTCTTCGGGAGCACGTTCTAAATCCATCAGGATGGTTTCTAGGGGTCGTTCTTTAAGCGATGGGGCTTTATCAAGTGCCGCGTTGGCTTTATCTATGTATGCTTGATGATGTTTGCTATGGTGCAGGCGCATGATATCACCACTTATATATTTACCAAGCGCGTCGTACTCGTACCCTAAATCTGGTAATGAAAACATTCTATCCCTTTCCGGTTTGCTGCTTTACTTCTTTGACAGTGATGTATTCCTTTACTTTGCCGTCTTTTTTAAGCTTTGCGACTTCTTGACTGAAAACTGTTAGATTGATTACGATGAATTCGTAATTCACTTGTCGATCATTTTGGGCAATACGGCGAATGAAATAATAACCATCGCCTGTACTTGAACGAAACGCTTTTGAAATTTCATTTTCTTTAAGGTTTAGTGCTACCTGGCTAAGGCCGCCGTCTTGATTGTTTTTCGGTACTAATCCCGATGACCCGTATACAACTTGAGCTGATTTTCCTGCATAGCTATCAGCGATTGTCTTTAAGCTGGGATTTGGCGTGGCAACAATTTTAGCTGCGATTTCCTTCTGCAAGGCATCGGCATTTTTATCTACCGCATAGGCTACGCGCTGACGAATAAGCGATTGCTTGATGATATAGCGGTATTCATCGGGAGAATAGCCAAGCGTGTCTTTCGTTGATGCATCGTACACTTCTTGAGATATTCGGCCTGTAGCTGTGTTGCGGTTGGAATCGACAACAGCCTGTACGTCTTGTGCCGATGCGCTGACGCCAAGCTGGCGAGCACGTTTTGCCGCATAGGTATCGATGATCACGCCGTCGAGAACATTTCGCTTAATATAACTGAGTTGTCGTTCGCCATCTGCACCCTTTAGATTCATCTGGCCCTTCGTGGTAAGCCACAATTCTTGACTGCGATATCGCATCAGGTAATCACTATATGGTGCTCGTTCACCGTCAACGGATGCAACTGGTACAGGTACAACCCTTGCTAAACGATACATAAAATCACTGGTGTTTTGCACTACATAGAGCTGCCACCAGCCAATAATTGCCAAAATGAGAAGTGTTACGCCTGTAATAATAAGCGCGTTGATGACAAGCTTGTGTCGTACGTATTGGTGCGGATATTTAAATTTGCGACCGCCTGCCAATATCTGTTCGCGGTGCTCTGCGACCGTTTCGTTGGTGATACGCCCCGGCGCTTCTGGCTCTGCCTTTTTACGCTTCAGCTTGGAAAGTACTTTCTTCATTGTCCCCTTGCCTATCAATCGCCTCCATTACGGCGTCTTGTAGTTTGTTATAAATTTTATCTGGATGCTCGACTTTATGTATGACGAGGTCGCCCACGAATGTTTGAATGACGAGGGTACCATACCCAAAAATCTCACCGCTAAACCCTGGTACATTATAGCTTATGTTTTGGATCTTCGCGAGCCTAAGCTCAACGACGTCCTTCCCGAAAAAACCTTTTTGCGTTACCTGACGCAGACGCTCAGTAGAAACGATATACACCGTGAAATACCACATCATAAAATGGTAAGCGAAAATAATCAGACCGATGCCAAACCCTGCAAGTGGAAGCAAGAATAGTTCGAGCTTATCCTGCCAAATCAGAGGTGGAATAGCGCTAATTGCAAACGGAATCAGCAGACCATAAAAGCCTTTTCGCATAGCAATGATGTGCCGCCTGAAAACAAAGCGAAGCTCTTCGCCAGGGCGTTGTCCGTCAAATTGTTTTGGTTCATCGCTTTCATTCTGCTCGCGCTTTGCCATGAGGTAATTATAGCAGAATGCCATGGTATAGTGATGGTATGGACAATCCTTGGAAAATAATTAGCTCAAAAATCGCCTATCAAAACCCGTGGATGAAAGTTCGCGAAGACCAGGTGATACGCCCAGATGGAAAGCCAGGTATGTATGGGGTTATCGAAACGAACGATTCTGTCATGGTGGGCGCAATGAACGATAGTAACGAATTATATTTGATACATACATTTAGCTACCCAGCACAAAAATGGCACTGGGAACTCCCTGCCGGTGGCAATGACGGTGAAGACAGTATCACAGCATCTCAACGAGAACTTCTTGAGGAGACTGGAATTCAGGCTAACACATGGGTAGAATTACCAGCTACAAGACCGTTCGATGGTCTAATGCCTGAAAAGATGGCTACGCTGCTAGCGACTGACCTCACATTTGGTAGCGTGTCTGGGCACGAGGATGCGGTACTCGACTCGCACATTATCACAAAAGGCAGTTTTTTTAGCTTTGACAAACTTGAAAACATGATTTCAACTGGTCAAATAGACGAAGGCCAAACCATTACAGCCATATATTTAATTGAGAAGTACCTTGCAAAACGCATCTCAGCCAAACAATAGAGGTCATGGTACAATACTTCTAGCGCCACTCAACTGGGGAGCCTTCAGCTAGAGTAGCTGCGGATCATCTGCTCTATCCAGTTGTTGATATCAGTCGCACCTTACAGTTACAATATTTTGCCTCGGTAGCTCAACTGGATAGAGCAGATCCGTCCTAAGGATAAGGTTGCAGGTTCGACTCCTGCCCGGGGCACCACAAAATAGTGTAATGGTAACTCTGGCGGAAACGTTAGTGTGCATTCTGGGGAGAACCATGCAAGCCTCTTCATTTTGTTACAACAAAATGAATATTGCAGGTATCGCTTCGCTCCTCCGTTTGCTTGTTCGAAAAATACTTTCCTCGAAAGTGCTTTTCTCTCGGCGCTGCACTTCGCCGACTCCTGCCCGGGGCACCACAAAATAGTGTAATGGTAACTCTGGCGGAAACGTTAGTGTGCATTCTGGGGAGAACGTAAACTATGAAACTACTAATTATTTTTGGACCGCCTGCCGTTGGTAAAGCAACTATCGGTAGTATCATCGAGGGCCAGACTGACTATACGCTATTCCATAACCATATGGTTACAGATGGCATTATGCATATTTTTGGCAAAACTTCTGAGAGCGAGAGCCGCCTTAGTCGATTGATTCGTAGTGAAATCATTGAGGAAGCTGCAAAAATGCATATGAATTTGATCTTTACCTACGTCTGGAATTTCAATAGATCGGGCGGAAAAGAAAATATCGATCGATACAAAAGTCTCTATGAAAAGTACGGCGGAACGGTACAGTTTGTTGAATTATATGCACCACTGCAAGAAAGAGTTAGACGAGCTGATAGCCAAGAACGCTGGCAGCGTAAATTTCACTCAGCAACAGGAGAAGAAGTTGAAGCACTTGAAAAAGAGTGGTCATATACCAGTCCAACTCCATTCTACTACCCCGACATATATACCCGACTCGATGCGATGAAGCCAGCAGAAGAAGTAGCTGCCGAAATTATTATGCTTCTCAACGCAGAGTAGTACTCTGCCGCTGCACTACTACTAAATGTCGCGGCAAACTATCGTTGCACAAAACTATCCTCTCACAAAAGCCCACGTCTTATACTGCTAGAATCTACGGTGCCTTCAATAAAGATGGTGAGCGAAAATGGCATTTCTACTGCAGGCGTGTGATGTATCCTATCCTGACTACTTGCATGCGACGTCGTAATCGTAGCCTTTTGAAACAAATTGCGTCAACACAACCGAACTGGTTGGCGTAAGCCCGGAGTTTTTACAGTTTGATTCTGCACCACGCTTAGTGAGCGCACCAGCAAGCCAGGAATCAAGACCCTGCAGTGAGCTGTTAGGTGCAAGCATGCCCACGATCGCGTTCCATTGATAAGAGGTTGAGTATACCCCTACTAATGCGCCAATTGACTTAAAATAATCTACCATGCCTTCCAGACTTGCAGCATTCGCCACCAAATCTGTTTGAGACCACGAATTGCCGGTTTCCACATCGAGCCACCATTTATACGATGTTGGATTATTAACGCCGCGAAGTGTGGCATCCTCATAGGCTCGTGTCCACCCGTAAACGTAGGCACAAGCGGCACCTTCTGCACCATTGCATGTTCCGTATGGGTTTGTAATTGCCATTCCATATGCACTGTTGTCCTGTGGCCACTTGGTGGCTGCAAGTCCTGGATTGGCTGTATTAACATAGAGCGACACCTTTGGTTGTGACGATACCCCAGTACTTTTTGCCGCCCAGGCTAGTTGAGTTGCTAAGCAAGGGTTGGTAGTATTCGCCAACCCATTGTTAACCCCTACGATACCAAATGCTTGCCCCGTTGGTAACTTTCCTCCACATTGTGGATATGAAACATCATTTCCAAGTAAATTAGTGGTGTCAGCTGGAGGCTTTGTAGCGAGCGCTAACGATTGTGAACTAATGACCAGAGTTGCGCTAAAAACTATAGATAGTAGTAATGATTTCATATATCTATTATATACCCACTTTTACTGCACTTTTGTCATCAATTTCAAGTTCGAAATGTACTGCTCATAATTCAGGTTTGGATATTGGCTCATGTACTTCATGTGCTTGTCAACAAAACTCATGCCGTCCTTTTCAATGGTGGAATACATACTTTTTGTGTTGTAATTCTTACTTTTTGCCATTTTTGTAAGTTCGTCGCGCAACAACACCCCCCGTTCGGATTCATAAAAAGTTTTAGATTGTGTGTAAATAATAGCCTCGAATCGTTATGTTGCAGACAATTGTCTAGTACTAGTATATCACCTCTTACTAAAAGCCGCCATCTTGTGGCGGCTCAACAGTTAGCTCAAAGGCTAGCGCGTGAATTTTTCGTGCAAGGCTTCGTAGTCGAATAGCTCCCCATCAGTGAACCAATGGGCAATTTCTTGCTCAGCCTCGGCAGGGTCGCCGCTGGCATGAATAAGGTTCGGAATACCCTTGCCTTCAGCATCTGCGTAGCCGTAACTCATGTGGCTGAAATCACCACGGATTGTACCAGGAGCGGAGGATTTTGGTTCGGTTGCACCAACCATTTTGCGAACAAGTGCAACAGCCTCAACGCCTTCAAACACCATGGCTATCACAGGTCCTGCGCTCATCATCTTGAGCGTAATATCAAATATATTGTCACCTGCACGAGTTTTTAGCTTGCCGATTTCTTCATAGTGCGTGTAGTAATGATCATTGTCAGGTGCAAGCATTTTTGTGCCAACAATCCGAAGGCCTACACGCTCGAACCTAGTAAGAATTTCACCGACCAGCCCGCGTTGCATTGCATCCGGCTTAAATACGACTAATGTTTGTTCAACATTTTGTTTACTCATAGTTCTCCTTGTTTACTAGCCTAATTGTAACAGAAGCACGGCACCAATAACAGTGGCCAGGCCAATGCGGTACCAGCCAAATACACTCAGATCGTGGCGTGCAAGATACCGCATCAAAAATCCGACGGCAAATAAGCCACTCGCAAATGCAACTACGTTAGCAAGCGTAAGCATGGCGAAGTTGGCCTGCAAATAGTCAATATCCTTCAAGAGATTTTTTGCCGTGACGCCTGCCATAATTGGTAGGCTTGCCAGAAAGCTATACTCTGCTGCGGTCGCTGCGTTCATACCTGCAAGCCGTCCAGCAATGATAGTTGAGCCTGAGCGTGAAACACCAGGTACGAGCGCGAGCATCTGTGCGACACCAATTCCCAGCGCCCGTACCCACGGCAAGTTTTCGGCACGACGCACTATCGATAGTTTCGGAAGCTGCTCAAGTACTACCATCACCACGCCAACAACGAGAAGCGTGAACATGACAGTGACAAGACTACCAAAAAACTGCGACTCGCCAATAAAGTCTGATAGGAAAAAACCAAGAGCACCAGCCGGGATAGAGGTCAATACGATATTACGAGCAAGTGAATACTTTTTGTGTACAACAACATCACGAAAAATCACCACAATGCGATGGCGAAAATAGACCAGCAGTGCGATAAACGTACCGAGATTGATCCATTCCAGAAACAAGTGATCCTGCCCTAATCCAAATAGGTGCTGAAACAACACAAGATGTCCAGAACTACTAACGGGAATAAATTCGGTAAGGCCTTGGACAAGTCCAAGTACGATCGCTTCGATGGGATTCATTCACTTAATTCTACCATATACGGTATGCTAGAAGCATGGACATGTCAGCGCTGACACTAGATTTTGTCGAATCACTCGAAGTTGAGGGCGGCCGCGCCGCGAAAACTGCCGAGAATTATCAGCGTTATTTGGAACGATTTATCGAATTTGCCGGCAACATCGATGTCAAAGATATCAATCAGGAGCTAATACGAAAATATCGCTTGTGGCTGAATCGTCACAAAAACGAACAAGGTGAAGAATTAGCGCTTATAACGCAAAGCTATCATTTGATTGCCCTGCGTGGGTTTTTGAAGTATCTTTCTGACCGCGATATCAGCTCTCTTGGTGCCGATAAAATAAAGCTGCCAAAAACGACGCGAAAGCAAGTAACGTTTCTTCACTTTGATGAGATCATGCGCATGCTCGAGCAGATCGATGCTGGGAGCGAAGAAGGTCTACGCGACCGAGCTATCATCGAACTACTTTTTAGTAGTGGGTTACGTGTTTCGGAGCTAGTCAACCTCAACCGCGACCACGTAAACACTAAGCGCCGCGAATTTATGGTACGTGGAAAAGGCCAAAAGGACCGACCAGTTTTTATTACTAAATCTGCCGCCGAACATGTCGATGACTACCTCTCTGCCAGGCTTGATAATCTCCCGCCTCTATTCTTGAGTTACAGTCGAAACAACATCAGTAGCACGAGCGGCGATTATCGTCGCCTTGGTGTGCGTAGTGTCCAGCGCATGATTGGCAAATACGCTCGGCTTGCAGGTATTACCAAACATGTTTCACCACACACTATGCGCCATAGTTTTGCCACAGACTTATTGATGAACGGTGCAGATCTTCGAAGCGTCCAGGCCATGCTTGGACATAGTAATATTTCGACTACGCAAGTATACACGCACGTAACCGACGAACATTTGCGGGATGTTCACGAAAAATTTCACAGCGAAACAGACTAATTCGCTGGGTTGCAGCCGCCACTGCTATAATCACCAAGTCTGTCGGTGATGAAGAATGTCTTACAAATATTGCCCGTAATATCAAGCGCTGCACGCGGTTGTGGGCGATCAGAAGAAACCCCGGCCCCAACTTTCACTTTTGCTTCCACGCGTCGAAACCGCTCAGCCGTACGACCAGTTGAATCTACGGTCGGTATTCCATTCAGTGGAAGCACTGTGTCGCCTGCGTCGAGAAGCTGCGTATTGACGTGAAGCTGTGCACCCAAGTAAACAGATGAGAGCTGAACGTATGCTGTCTGCCCATCATTGATTGCCGGAGTTAACGGAATGTCGATATGGCAAGCACCCAGGCTGTTTGAAAAATTTGTATCGCACTTAGCTGAAGATATGCGAAATCTAAATCCACCGCTACGACGCGGCGTATCAGTGTTACCTCTACCGCCAGCATCCTTTGGATACCCAAATACCGTCTGTGCACTCGCATCAAGCGAGTCATTCGCTACGTCGGCTGGTATGTATTGAGTGCGGATAATTGGCGGCCGGTTTACGCTCCATGATACTTTTTGTGGTAATGAAACATTTCCACCTGTGAAGTTCGTTTGATCAATTCCACTGCCCTGAGCAACGTCGTCGCTTGTAAACCAAAATACACGAAGCGTTGTAGCACTAGCTCCATGTGGACTAATTGGTATAACAACCGACGGGTTGGCGGCAGTAAGAATGCCAGGATACGACGTAGAGAACCGTTCAATTTTTACGCAGGTATAGCTTTGGTTTAGGT
Organism: uncultured Candidatus Saccharibacteria bacterium; assembly: GCA_964618945.1. Classification (GTDB taxonomy): domain Bacteria; phylum Patescibacteriota; class Saccharimonadia; order Saccharimonadales; family Saccharimonadaceae; genus UBA1020. The sequence continues at coordinate 81,932 of CAZUDH010000003.1, read as the reverse complement.
CGGGGTCGTTCACTTGAACTTCGGCTTCGGTTCCCGATTTTACCGTCGCAAGGCCCGCGTCGACTGTCGTGGTGCAGTTTTTCGCATCCATCGCCGCTGCAATTTGTGTACAGTCACTGGCGGGTGTGGCTGTGTTTTCACAGTCTTTTGCATAATGTACCAGGATACGTTTTGCATCTTCTACACCAGCGAGTGCCGCATCATAGGCGCTTTGTGAAAGGTCTGCCGCCTGTGACTGTTGCTGGTTACGTATCATAACTTGCGTAAAGCCCACAGTGACAACCGTAACCAGGAGTGCAGTAAAAATGACAATGAATAGTGACGCGGCGCCTCGTTGTTTTGTAGCAATCATCTCTATATTCCTCCTATGTCCTTCTAGCCGAACGTACGGTTGACTCAAATACATTTATAGCACAGTAGTCGCTTTGTCCCGAGTTCAATGTACACTGTTGGGTGGCCAAATCAACATCTGTAGTATTCGTTGATCCAATTTTCATAACAATCCAATGGAGAGATGGATCAGTCGGGTTTGTGCCAATATAAAACTGATGCATAGCAAAATCATACTGGCCCGCAGGGAGCATTTCGCGCGCTTTGTTTTTATCAATACTTGGATATACTCCGGAAACAGGCTTACATAATATGCCATTACGATCATCGACACGAGCAAAATGGATCTCTATTCCCGCCTCCGAACCGATATACGTATTTCGCGTTGCGATGCGTGAAGCGCTGTCAAGCGCCGAATTCCAGGCGTAGGTGACTGCTCCAGTACATATCCTGCCACTCCCATTGGTACTTGGCAGCTGTGGGACTGACAAAAACTCAGATGCATCAGATTGTGCTACTGTTCTCTCAACATCGCGAGATATGGTTGTCGCCACTTGGTTAAGGCCCTTTAGTGTCATACCCTTGGTATAAACATGTCCTATCTGGATCACCAAAAATGCTATAGCGAGCAGTAGCAACGAGACGATGCTCATGGCGAGCATCAGTTCAACTAGCGTGAAACCGGGATGCTTACGGTTCATATAACCTCACTAACGTTTCAAGCGTTTGTGGCACCGATGAGCCAGCTACATACCAGCAAGCACGAATGGTAAAATCTCGCGCAGCCGGAAAACTGCCACCATTGATCCTGGATGCTTCAATCCAAATGCCTCGTGCCTGCGATACGACAGTTGTGGTGTTATTGGCGTACCACACGCCTGAATACGGATTTGTTGCGGTCCCATCCATTTTACCAAGCGTTGTCTGAACCGTACCTGAACGAGGGTTCATTGCAAAAGAACCCCTGGGTATATCAGGACATGTGACTGAACCAAATGTGGCTTTATCGGTTGAGCCACTTGGCCCAATTTGGTCGATAATTGCATTCCAGCTATCAGAAGGAGCTGGGGCAGCAATATGAGCTACGTGAGCCGCTCGTAAAGCAGCAGCTTGTGAATCAATTTGCTGCTTTACCTGTGTAATTTCAAGCGATTGTTGAGCAGTATTAAGCCCTCTATTCATGACAGCAAGAGCGCCCACCGCGACCAAACTAAAGATGGTAACAGCCAGAAGCACTTCGATAATTGTATCTCCCGAGAAATATTTTATGCGCATCCGTTACCTGCCTCTTGTGACTGTGTGCCAACTGATTCGTGAGTTGAAGCATCTTTTGCGATAGTCACCGCCATTGGAGTGCTTGCTATGTTTGATGTCGTCAATAAACAAAGTGTCATTTTTTCAGTATCTCCACCAAGTACCGAGAGTACACTCGGCTCGACACCGGCTGTTGTGTCGAGACCATACGTGTAAACATTTCCAGAAAGCGGGGATCGGATAATAGCAACTGCACGGTACAGTGGATTCTTCGCAGGGTCACCAGCTTTATACAGAGTGATTCCCCATGGAATTTCATATCGGTCAGCTTGCTCAATAGTTTCTGGCACCGCTTGAGGTCTGTAATCTTTTATAGCCTGTAGGTCATTTGTGGTGTCGGCTGATGATGTATCGATACCAACAATGCGACGGCTTAACACCGTATCTTTCGCAAAAAGTAGATACTGCCCCATCACAACACAGTCAGAGCTCCCCTGATTTGAGAGGGTCGCCGTATCATCATAGCTGAGTGAGGCGACACAATTTAATTTTTTCCCGCGTTCGTTGAGAGTATTATATACGTCGTCGTATTTAGTTTGAATTTTTGTACTGAGAGAATTCACACCATCTCTGTAGCTCTGAGTGTTAACATTTGTTGTCCAGCCAACAATGAGAGCAACGGCTAACGCTCCTGTTATGGCCATAACAAGTGTTACCTCTACAATCGTGAACCCGCCCCTCCGTGTCATCATCTAGGGTCATTATAGCATAAGCATATCCGTTTAGGGATATAAAAGTCGTGCCAAAAATGAGCTAAAATCACCCGTAAACCAAGCAATTATTGAATTTCCGACTAAAAAGCTAATGAACGCCCCTGAAATAAGCAGCGGTCCAAATGGTATAGCGCTTTTTCGCGTAAGTTTTTTGCTCAACAAGCCTGGAATAACGATAATGGTGCCTATGGCGTTGGCAAGCAGTAAAGCTAGAAATGCCTTCTGCCAATCTGCGAGAATAAGTCCGAGGACGGCTCCAATTTGCGCGTCGCCAAGTCCTACCCACGTACCGCCGCTCAACGCCCACAGAAACCAATAGAGGCCAGCCAGAATTGCTATTGATCCTGCAACCGACTGAAGTGTGACAATCTCAGGGTTGATAGCATATTGAAGCAATGCGAATATCGCCGCGAGGATAAGAAGCGGCCAAATTGTTACCCATAACACCAAGAACCATTTGCTGTCATACCAAAAAATAATGGTGAGGCCAACGAGTATCGCTAGCCACAACACAAAAAATCCAATCTGCAGCGAACCAGCAAATCCAAAAGGCCATAACAGGTACGATAATACGAAGATGAGTGCGGTCGTTAGCTCGATGAGTGGTTCAAACCACCCAATAGGCCGCTTGCAATAGCGACATTTCCCTCGCGTACTAACCCAGCTGACAATTGGCAGCAAATCGTACCACGCAAGCGTGTGATTACATGACAGACAACGTGAACGATCATGCGCACCGAATCCATCCTGTAGCGTCCGTAAGCGTTTATACTCTTTCGAATCGACAGGTTCGCCCTGCTTTTTATCATATTCAAGCTGCTTGGCACGCAAGCGCCACACTGTTGCACCGGCAAAACTACCAAAACATAGGCCTATTATTGATAAACAAAGGGTCCAGAAAACTTGCATCTACCCATAAGCGTAACAGGTTTCGGTATAAAAAAAAATCTCTCCCTGACGATCAGGAAGAGATTTGTATGTCTTAGACGTAGACTATAGGTTGGATTGACAGAAGAAGCCACTACCTTCAAGTTTAACAATAACTGCAACTTGACGCACGTTGCTTGTGGTCATGAAGCTTTCACCGTCACAACCGTATCCACCGGTTGTACTTGCAGCATAGCTGATCGCGCCAGTAGTTGTCGGTGGAGTAGTATTTGCGCTGATTACGTATCCTACTCCGGTGGTTGGATCATTGAACTCACCGGTTGTACCTGCGTTCCATTTCAAGTAATTGGTCTTAAAAGCGGTAATCTGAGCTGCCGTTTTTGGCACCTTACCGTTGTTATTAGTCGCATAACTGCTCAATTGTGACACGAGGCGGCCAATATCGCTGCGTCGTTGCGTGTCACGCTGACCGCGCTGAAGCGCAGGCCATGCGATGAAAATCATTAAGAAAATAAGACCGGCGATTGCTAGTACCAATACCACCTCGATGATAGTAAAGCCTTTTTTAGAATTTGTTTGTACGTTCATGAATGTTGTTCCACCCTTTCTATGAACTAACTGCTTAGGTGCGCTTAACGCTTACGTTTATGATACTGCACAGATGTCCGATTGTCTAGTTATAAATGCTATCCTGTACGAACATTATTCACAAGACCATAAATCGGCAACAATATTGCTCCGACGAGTCCACCAGCTACGATCGCAAGAACTACCATCAAAAGTGGCTCAATAGCGGTAGAAATGGCTTTGATTTTTTCATCAAGTTCATCCTCGTATACTTGGGCGGCTTTGCCCATCATGTCATCTATTTTTCCAGATTGCTCGCCAATACTAATCATTTGCGGTACAAAAGGCAAAATATATTCCTCAGGCTTCAGCGCGACTGAAAGCGGCTTACCACCTTTCACTTTTTCAGCTGCTCTGTCAATTGACTTGGCAATAATCGTGTTGTTGACTGCTTTCTCGGTGATACCAAGCATATCGAGCATTGGAACGCCAGTCGTCAGCAGAGTTTGGCCAGTGCGACAAAAGCGAGCCATATACAGTGTGCGGAACATGCCGCCAAAAAGCGGGACATTGAGCTTAAAAGTGTCTTTTACCTTAATGCCGTTTTCAGTCTGGAGGTACTGTTTCGTAAAGTACCCAATAACAATAAGTGCCAAGACAACCACCCACCAAAAGTTCATTATGAAATGCGCGGTTCCTACCAATATTTGCGTAATAAATGGTAGAGATTGATGCATGTCCTTATAGAGCTTCTCGACTTGAGGCACGACAGTAAAGAGCATAAATCCTACAACGAGAAGAATTACAACCAGAACGATAATTGGATATGTCATCGCACCGCGAATCTTGCTCATCATAGCGGCATCTTTTTCTTGCTGCGCCGCAATACGCCTCAACGCATCATCGAGTGTGCCTGATGCTTCACCTGCGCTAACTAAAGCGAGGAATACGTTGCCAAATACATCAGCGTGTTTACCAAATGATTCCGTCAGTGATTTTCCACCCTCAACAGAGGTAATAATGTCGTCGATGACACTCTTAAAGCGTTTATTCTCGGTCTGTTCCATGACAGTGCGAAGGCTTTGTGCCAGTGGTAAACCAGCGCCGAGCAGCGTCGCCAATTGCCTAGTGAAGACGACCTTATCTTTGATAGTGATACGACCAGTAATGCGATCAATGAGCGAACCGCTTTCGTCGATTTCGGAGATATTTTTCGGTGCAAAACCTTGAGCAATTAGAAGCTTGGCAGCAGCACTTTCAGACTCTGCTTGTACGACTGACTTTACCACTTGTCCGGTCGATACATCTTTTGCTTCGTAATTGAATTTGCGCATGTGCTATCCTCGCATCAACCTATCAAATTCCGTTAAATCAACCGCATAATTACGAGCTTCGTCATAGGTAACCGTTCCTGATTGAACCAAACTAACTAGCGTACGATCCATCGTTTGCATGCCTTGGTCGGCACCGGTTTGGATGACCGCATCAAGCTGATGAGATTTTCCTTCACGAATAATGTTACGAACTGCTGGGTTTGCTACCAATACTTCTGCGGCAACGACTCGCCCACCGCCGATAGCGGGGACTAGGCGCTGCGAACAGATCGCCATCAGAATGTTAGAAAGCTGCGCACGGATTTGTGGCTGCTGGTGCGGAGGAAAGACGTCAATCATACGGTCAATGGACTGCGCTGCGCTGTTGGTGTGGAGTGTTGCAAAGACCAAGTGTCCGGTTTCGGCAATTGTAATCGCCGCACTGATCGTTTCGAGGTCACGCATCTCGCCGATAAGCACGACGTCTGGGTCTTGGCGCAAGCTCGAGCGGAGCGCGGCACTAAACGAGTAGGTGTCATAGTGCACCTCTCGCTGTACGACAACTGATTTCTTGCTCTTGTGCGTAAACTCAATTGGGTCTTCGATGGTAATGATGTGGTGTGACTTCTCGCTATTGATCTTGTCGACAAGTGCAGCGAGAGTAGTTGACTTACCGCTACCGGTCGGGCCCGTCACCAGTACTAAGCCTCTCGGATAGTCAGCAAAGCCCATAACAACTGGTGGCATTCCGAGCTCGGTCACACTCTTGATTTCGTTCGGAATTAAACGAAGTGCAGCTGCGAGATTTCCACGTTCGTGGAAGGCATTGACACGGAAGCGACCGAGATTCCCGAAGGCAAAGCTGAAGTCAAATTCTTTGTCTTTTGCAAGAATTTGTTGCTGATCTTGGTCGAGAATCGCGTAGACAAGCTGCTCGACCTTGGCTTCATCAAGCACGTCGTAGCCAGCAATCGGCGTCAATGAACCATCAACACGAAGCATTGGCGGCAAGCCAACCTGCAAGTGAAGGTCACTTGCGCGCTTTTTGACTACTTCTTCAAGCAATAATTCGATTCGTAATTCTTGATTCATATCTCCCCCACCCTTTACTGCGCTGCCGTCACGCGATTAACTTCCTCAAGTGTTGTGATGCCCTGAAGGGATTTTAGGTAACCGTCTTGACGCATCGTCACCATTCCCTGCTCCACAGCCATTCGCTGGATCTCTGCACTCGTCGCCCGAGTAACAATCAATTTTTGAATTTCGTCAGTGACATCCATCACCTCATACAGTCCGGCCCGACCCGAGTACCCACGTGGGGTTGCCGGAGTGTCCATCCCTTTCACTAAAGTATAAGCGTTTTGCCCTGCTAGTGGCAAGTCTTTGTAGCCAAGATCAGCAGAAACATTGGCAATCTCGGCTTGTGATTTTGGCAAAAGCTGCCCAACAGTTGTAAGAATATTTTGCGTTTCAATCGGAGTTGAATTGTAGGCGTCGCGTTTTGGTGACACACGGCGGACAAGTCGCTGGCCAATAATTGTATTGACGGTGCTTGCAATAAGAAACGGCTCAATACCCATATCGAGCAGTCGCGGCAAGACTCCGGCTGCACTGTTAGTGTGAAGTGTACTAAATACTAAGTGTCCAGTGAGCGCCGCTTGCACTGCAAGATTCGCAGTTTCTGCGTCACGAATCTCACCGACCATGATGATATTTGGGTCCTGACGCAGGATACTACGCAGACCACTTGCAAACGTTAAGCCAACCTCAGCATTCACTTGAATTTGGTTCACGCCGTCCATCTTGTATTCAACTGGATCTTCAAGTGTCACAATATTTACTGAATCGTCTTTCACTTCTTTGATAAGTGCATACAAACTGGTCGATTTACCGCTACCGGTTGGCCCACTCGTAAGAATCATCCCATTTGGTCGACGAATACCCTTTTCAATTGCTCTAAGGCCCCGCCCTGCGTATCCCATGTCAGCAAGATCGAAGCTATTACCGCTTTTATCAAGCAAACGAATTACTACCTGCTCACCCCATACGACTGGACTGATAGCAATACGAAGGTCAACTTCTTTTTTGCTTACCTTCACGGTAAATTGTCCATCCTGCGGCGTACGATGTTCGTCAATTTTTAGGTTGGATAAAATTTTTATACGGCTTACTAGCGCCGGCTCAATGCTCTTCGGAAGCTGCATGATTTCACGAAGCACGCCATCCACACGAACCCGAATCTTGAGCGCCTTCTCTAGCGGCTCGACGTGAATATCGCTAGCTTTTGTCTTAACCGCATATTCCAAAATGGTACTGAGCGCACGACTAATCGGCGAGTCCTGCACGATTGTTTTAATATTACTGTTTTCTTCGACTTGCGCCTCTTCTTGCGTGACTTCAGCGGCTTCATCGACCTGCGAAAGATCGGTTTTGTACTGATCAATAACATGGCGCACGCCTGCTTCAGATGCCATAAAGACTTTTAATGGTCGTTGGATGCGATTTGAAAGATAGTCAACTGCTTGGACGTTATTCGCATCAATCATTGCAACCGCGAGGCGATTTTGCACCTCGGCCAACGGCACGGCCATAAAGCGTTCGGCAATGTCTTCAGGAAGTAACGCTAATATTTTTTCATCAATAATCGTATTACGTAGGTTTACGTATGGAACACCTGAAACCTGCGCAGTCGCATGGGTCAACAACTCATCATCAATTACTTTTTGATCCGTAAGAATCGCGAGCACCGGTTTTGCTGTTTTTTGCGATTCCGTCGTTGCTGCCGTGATGACATCAGAGGAAACAAGCCCCTCGTCAACGAGAAGCGAGAGGAGTTTGTCTTGGGTCTCTGGTGTTAATAACCCCATTGTGCCCCTACTGACTCGCCGGAGTCTGGGTTGGCGTTGGCGTCGTAACTGAAGGCTGGTTGGTTCCAATCACAACGCGGATTGTTGGATTGATCGCGTCTTTGTTAAACACTTTCGTATCGAGATCCCCTGTGGTTGGACTAATTACTTGCATCGTCGCAACTTTCTCGCTCTTTTTTGTATCTTTTAAGCCTGGGATTGCGCCAGCAACAAAGTACGCCACAACCACGCTAAGTGATGCGATCAATATAATCATAGCAATGTCAGATTTTTTCACTGTATCACTCCTTCAGTTAGTTCAAGAGTTGCGGCTGGCTGGTAGTATGCTTCGCCTTCAATTTTCATTGAAATTTCAGATGAGCTGTTTTCGATTGACACGTTCGTGACATTTATGGCACGAATTGAACGCTCCATGTCTTTTATGATTGACCAAAGTAAGTCCGCTCGATCTGCCGGAACACTAACGCTAGCCGTGAATAAGATCTTAGGATAGCTTGCGCCTCCATCGGTAGGTACGCCAGCGTCACCTGTAGCTCCATCGTCTTCAACGCCCTGGATTGGCGTCACAGTAATTGAATCAATTCGGACGCCCGTCCTGGTAAGGAATTTTTCTTGAAGCGAAGCGCCAAGAGCAGCCGAGTTCGGATTTGATGGCAACGCATCTAGAATTACCTGCGCAGGTTCGTCAGTGTCATTTACACGTAGTGCAGATAAAGCTTCACTGGTATTCTTTACTTTTACTTCTTTAAGTAGTTGATCAGCAGCGCTATCATTTGTGCGAATGGTGTTGATACTTTTTTCTTGTGCGCTTATAACGCGTTGATTGTATATAAGCCGCTGAACCATAAAGTATGAAACTACCGCTGCGAAGCCGATTAGCGCCGAAGCAACTGCTACCCACAGAAACATAGCTCGGTTTGCTTTTGATATTTGCTGACGCTTTCGCAGTGAAACATCGCCTCTCATCACTCACTCCTCCCGCTAAACATCGACTGAGGCACGGCTGTCGCAGAATCTGTCACGTTCGTCTGCGTCGGTCCAACAATCTTGCCCTCTTTTGAGTCACGTGCAAGAAGCGCATCATCATAAACAAAGCTGATCGTGAATCGCAATACTCGTTTACCGTCTGCATCTTCACCAAGAGTACGCTCTCCGTCGGCAACCTTATCTGTTAAATTGGCTGAACTCATCTCGGTGTCACCTTCATTCTTGTAAACAAATTTTGTGGCAAGTATTGTCTTCTTAAACGCCTCTAGCGCCTTATAGCCATTTGCGGCCTCAGCCTCAATCGTAATCTTCTTTTCGACAGTATCTACCTTCACTGAACGATACGTTATTGCATTATCGCCAGTAGGCGAAATTGCTTGCAGTGCATCGAATACACGAGATGTAATATTTTTTTGCTTATGCTGATCAGAAAGCGTAGCAAGCTGGTTCTGAACCGTCACTGCCTTTGCAATATCGGGCTTCTTCAATAGATCAGCATGAGTAGTCTCAATAGTTTTCTTGTTACTTGCCTTGATAAGTGGCTGTGCACCAAACACAAAGCTTGCAAGCAATACCACGATGACTGTAGCTCCTATACTCAGCAAGATACTCATCGAAACAACAGTATTACGAACCCGTTGAGCCTTAATAAGCTCTTGCTTTACATCTGGAAGTAGATTAAGCTCAATCATTGTTTGTCCTTTGCGCCAATCCTACTGCTGTAGAAAATTCGTTTGCGATGGCCGCGAGTTGCTGTTGGTCATTTTGTGAAACCTGTACTTTTTGCCATGGATTGGCGATTGCTGTAGTAATGCCGGTCTTGCCGTTCACATATTCACTAAAACGTGGAATAGCGGCGGCATACCCAGCAACATATACGCCGCCTACTGGAGTATTTGGGTAGCGCGTTTGGAAGAATTTCAGTGATTTTGTTAGTTCACTTGTAAAGTTTTCGAGGGTACTTTCGATTGCGTGGAATACCTGCCCTTCTAGACGGTCAGGTGCAAGACCAAATTTCAAGATAAACTGCCGAGCTTGATCTTCTTTGACATTGAGATTCTGCACAGCTGCCTTGACTAATGCGCCGATTCCCATAGGAACAGTTCGCACCAGTCGTGGCGCATCGGCAAATGTCATGGCAATGTCGGTCGACTGTTCACCAACATCGATAAGCAAGCACGCGTCTTTCGCACCTGCAGGTACTAAAGAGCGAATCATAGCCATTGGTTCTGGTTCAGCAGCGATAACATTAAGGCCCAGGCCTTCGATAAACTCAAGGCGTTCTTCGGCATAAGCAATAGCGGTACTCGCGATTAACACCTCCTGTTGTTGTGGATTATGTAATGACTGACCAAGTAGGTGCCAGTCAACTTTTGCTTCATCCATCGGCATCGGAATGTACTGATCAATCTGATACCTCATGGTGCTTTTTAGCTCAGAAACATCCATCATTGGTACGTCAATAACAGTAGTAAACGTCTTTTGTGATGGTAGCCCGATTGCAACGTTACGCGTCTTGATACCACTTTGGCCAATTGCGGTCATAATCACCTCGCCCAAACGACGCTTTGATTCGGGTGAATCTGCTGCGGTCACCTTGCTATCTACCGGTGCGTAGCCGTAGTGCTGCAAGGTCCATGTGTTAGTGCCACTGGGGGCAAGCTGAACAACCCGTACCGCATTGGTACCGATATCCAGTGCAAAATAGTCGCCCACTCCTTTTAATAATCCCATACTTAGCCTCATTATACATAAGCATTACCGGATTAGGCAAGCACTTTCGCCTTGATTATGCTAATAGCGCGGTGGAAGCTCTTTAACAGAGACAGTTTGGGCACTCACTGGGTTGCCCACTGGGTTTGAACCTTGCGATGCCCAGACGAAGGTATCGGCACGGAGGTTGATGGTTTCGGCTGCAACCTTAAAATTCGTCGTGTATTCGTCATATGTTCGACCGAGGTATATTCGTGGCGCGATGACAGGACCGTTAATCGTTAATTGTGTATTACAAATGTTGTTTCTTAGCTGGGTTCCGGCGTTTGTCCACCTATTGCAGGTATATACCGACCCCCCGGTTTGGTTACCATCGCCCGCCACCAGCCAACTATCAATCCTGCTAACATTTTCATTAATTATGATATCTTTTGCTACGATGATAACTTGAGGAACTGGTTGATTGATTGCAGTCGAGGCATACCGGAGATTAGTATCAACCGTCACGGTGCCCGTACTGCAAATGACGTGAGTTCCAGTGATATTATTCTTGTCCCCCAGGTCAATGGCGCTTGTCGCGACATTGCCTGCACAGGGTGCAGTTGCATATGTCTTGAGTTTTTGCAGCAGGCTCGATGGATATGACTGAGCCCCATAGCATCCATAGTCACCAGCACAGCTAAGGTCATTGGCGCCAGTTATGTGTGACCATCCCGCCTGTGAAGAATCACCACTACCATTCACCAGGCCGCTTGCAGATGCCATACCCGTGTTGGCTCCCGCGGAGAAAATGCCATACTCACCCCAGCTTCCATAGACTGCGCTGGGATGCTTTGTGACAGAGGTTGTAACCACCTTTCCACTGAGCACATCATACCCCCAGATTTGTGTTTTGGGCAAAATACCCGAGACAGCACAGTCAAGATCGGTATACCACCACTTATCGTCATCATTCACGTCGTCGGAGGGATTCTGTATTCGTGCAAAAAAGCAAAGTCTCGTACCTGGTGCGTCTGGACCGCCTGCGCTATAGGTAAGAGATGTCGAGGAGCTATTATCATATTTCAAATTCGGTGGTGATATCGGTGTACAGCCACTGCCTCCCGCTGGTACGACGCTGCAGGCATCATCTCCGTGTTCACCACCAATATTTCTATTAACAGCGTTAGGGTAGCGAACTGCATATACCTCCCATGGGTGTTGCTCTGGTACAACTGCATTACCGCCTTTCGAGATACTTGCGCTTACAGTAATGTTTGGATAGTAGGAATACTTCGGTGGGGCGATAGAGATGCTGGGTCGTAGCGTATAGTCACAATTTCCTTCGCTGTAAATACTATCGGTAGGAATTGCCACACTGAGTGTATTGTAATGTGGGCTTACCGAGTATCCAACTCCAGGGTTATTAATAACAAGTTTGTATGAAGCACCGCGTTTAATAGCAGTTTTTTCTATTACTACTTGGTTATAGTCGTTATTGCTGTCCTTTAGCTTCCAACGTTTATTGCCTGCGTCCCAGCTGTCAATTAACCTGTCCTTCCCAGCCGCGTAAGCACCCTTGTCAAGTTTGCTACCGTTTTTTTCTACCCACATATATGTATCGCCAAACACGCCATCGGCGTCGTAGAGCTTTAACGTACGCATGTCGTCTTTGTCAACGTTTGCGTCACAGGTATAGCCAAACGGTATCGACGCCTTAACCTGTTGGTTACCTGCTTGGCCAACTCTTCCAGCCCACGCACTCCTAAGTCCGAACCGATTTTCGAATTCACTTTTTGTTAAAGCCAATACACCATTGCTCCTATTGTTTCCCATGATTTCGAGTCGATAATTGAGGTCAAGCCCTTCATCGTCCTGAATAGTCGTGGTGCCGTCAAAATATACTTCTATTGTAGCTTTATACTTTCTAGAACCGTCATCGTATTCAAGGTTACCATTCGGGAATGGAAATACATGCGAGTAGAATTGGTCTGTATCACATACTTTCTTAATAGGTATTCGATACTGACCACTGGTTGGCGTCTGGTTGTTAGCAATTTTAATAAATACTACTAAACTTCCTGACATTTTGGGATCGCTTTTGTTGATATTACACACCTTCCCTTCTTTGCCAACAGTAACCTTGATTGACTTGCCGTTAGCGCTTGAGTCCCATGACGGGTAATAGGCTGCCATTTTATTTTTCACGACCTGCGCGACTTCCAAATCTTTTAAGTGGAGATCTACGCGACCTTTTTCACCACCAGCTTCAAAATCCGAAGGCGTTGGAAGCTCGCCATCCAAGACTGCATGCACAGGCACTAGCAGTGCACCAGCAATCCCAAGCGATATCAATGACGCCAACGCAAATCTACTTTGTATATTTTTCGACCACCTCATTCTGAAGATATTGTACCATAAGTGTATTTGTCGTAGTGCGTATAAAAGAAGCAGGCGTGTGCCAGCTAGGGAAACCCCAGCCAGCACACGCCATACCGCTCCTCGTCTATCTCCTGACTCTCTTCTTGGCGAGCACATGCCCGCCAGCTCGGACCTTGATGAGCGCTCCCTTTTTAATCTTGTGGTAGCGCACGGTCTTGTGGCGAACTCGGTACACCGGGTTCTTCCCCGGCTTGACGACCGTGTACTTCGTGACTTTGGTCGCCTTGTGGCTCCCAAGCGTCACGATGACTCGGCAAAACCTAGGCCGGCACTTGCCGACCTTGATTGTTGCCTTCGGACTCACCTGCGTCCCACCACCGTCAGAGCTGCACGATGGGATCTTCACCGTTTCTCTGTGTGCGATGAACCGAGTTGAGTTGCCGGAGTTGACGGCCGAACCTTTTGTGGCTTGCCAGAAGGTCACCACGTAGGTAACCCCCGGGGCCAGCCCAGGCTCTGTGTCCTCGAAGGTGTAGAGCGCCGTCGAAGCCGTTTCGCCGTCGAAGATGCGAGACATCGGCTTGATACCGACGGTACCCGTACCGCCGTCAACTGAGATCGTGTGTGGCCACACCTCGTGGATGAGCCGTTCGTCCGCACTCGCTTCGTTGCGAGTGTATGCAGTGACATGACGGAGCCATCCACGATCGAAGCAGCCACCCACTTCTACCCAGTAAGTGTCTGGTGGTACGACACCAACCGGTTCGACGTTGAAGTCGAGTCGCCACGATGGTCCATCAGACAGACCACTGGTGGGCGACCAGAACTGCGTCGTTATTGATAGCGACGCAAGTCCGTTAGTCGAGAGCGGAACCTCAGAGTCAAACACCACCTCACCGTTGATGAAGTAGCTGATTTCCCCACCCCAACCACTCGGGTCGAGGATGCTCGGGATAACCAGCTCGTCTTGATCCGACCCGGCGGGGTCGAAACAGGTGGGAGGCAGTGCCACGGCCTCATCTCCACTGATGAGTGTGACGAGGCAGCTTGGCGACGAAGGAATTCCCTCGCCAGCTCCCGCTTCTGCCGGGATTACACCCAGCAGAGCGAGTATGACGAATGCCGGAATCAGCACCCGCAGTCGCTTTCGTAGAGACACAGGGGTCTCCTTTCTTGCCCAGATAGGGCGCTCGAGTGAGTGATGATTAGTCAGAGTAGTACTGTTAAGGAGCGAGGCATGCGTTGATGGCCTCGAACAAAGCACCGAAAGGCACTCTGGACACCACAACAATCATACCTTGACCAATCACCAATCGAATGGGATTAGTATTATTATTTTTTCATGAAAATGCTAATATGTAAAACATAAGTGATTTTTGCTCAATACTCGTGACTTCTGTGCCGTTATTTCTTCCCGAGGTCCTTTTGCGCCCACTCGAAGCTCGCTGCTACTAGTTCTTCAAGCACCGTCATGTCTACATCTTCGAGCTTATTGATATACAAACAGCCCACGCTCGTTTTGTATTTGCCAAGCTTTTTCAGTAGCTCAGGAAAGTTATTCGGGTAGACATAAAGCGTCAGGTTCTGCTTGCGTGGCGAAAATGCCACTAGTGGCCAATCACCCTCCTGTGAACTTCGCTCGGACTTGTAGTGATACATGCCAAACCCCACGATAGATGGCCCCCACATCTTTGGTTCGAGTTTCGTCACGCGCTTATACATATCTAGCAGCACGAAACCATCACGCTGGCGGCGCTCATTTTCTATACTACCAATAAAGTCTTCAACGCTGGCATCAGTGACTTTTGTTTTTATCTCTGCCATGCCGTACCTCTATTCCCTTCGTGTAAAATACTGGTTACAGATCTTTCCATTTAGTCGTCGAACACCTTGTATTCGCCCTCTTTAAGCGCGTACAGTGGCAGTGCTGTACTACCATACTGTTCTAGTTGCTGCTTTGCTTCTTGCCAGTCAATCGGCCCACGAGGGTCGTTGGCACCAAACATCGATTGATAATGAGGAATGAATTTTATTGGCAAAATACCCAAGCCGTCGCCACACTCTCGCCAATCACACGTCCAATACTGCGTCGCTAGCATATTCGAGCTAGCCGAGTTCGTAGCAACTACTTTACCGCTAAATAGTTCGGGCAAGTTAAATTGACGCATCCAATACTGCACAAGATGGTCGTCGCCACCATGGAAGTAGATGATATCCGCCTTGTTGCACTGTTCTGCAAATTTGTCCGGCATTGCCAGCTCGAAACTTGGCACTACACCCATAGGCATGTCTTCACGAATCAAATCTGCATAGCCAGGAAACTTCGCTTCCCAGTATTCACGACCTTGTGCAAAGTTACACAGCAGAAACTTCGGTGCATTCCCGAGGCCTTTTACTAGTTCCTGATGAAACTGCTTCTTACGTTCTGGTTCATGCCTGATACCACCAGATTGAAGGACGTATTTTGTCATACTTTCATCCTGACAAAAATCATCTCATGCTCGTAATCGGTCGGGTTATAAATCTTGTGCTGAGTATTGGCTGGAAATACAAACACATCACCAGGGCCGTACGGATACACACCGTCTTCATCGTGTACTTCACCCTCGCCCTTCACAACAACCATGATTTCTTCAATGTCTGTATGGTCGTGCCAGTCAAACATTTTACCAGCTGGCAGCCAGCCATGGGTCATAGCTTCAAAGTGTGAGCTCGTGAGATGTTCTGGTGAAGCATATACCTTGCGTGAGCCGTTACCGCCATGAGCTTCTTCTTTTTGGATTTCTAACGCTACACGTTTAATGACTTTCATACAATCTCCAAAATGTCCTTAAAGTCACGAACAGTGTGTGTAGGAGCATGATATTGAAGGCTGTCTAAATTGTAAAACTTTTGGTGCTCATCAGGATAAAAAAGGATTGAATCAACGCCAAAATTATTAGCAGCACCTAAATCTTTGTCCGAATCGCCAATCATCACTGCCTTGTCTTTACTGCCATTTAATTTACTTAGGGCAAGTTCTAACGGTTCTGGGTGGGGTTTGTGATTGACCGTGTCATCACCAGCAATAATCACATCAAACAGTTGCTTGATGCCGTAATTCTCTAACAGATGTGCGACATTTTCATGCGTTGACGTCGTGATGAGTGCTAGCTTATGTCCATTTTTGTGCAGCTGCTCCAGAACAAACAATGCGTCAGGGTAGAGTTCAACTGTTGGTAGTTTCTCTTTAGCAATTGTATCCGCCCGAGCCATAGCTTCATCAATATCCGTTACACCCCAGTCAATCATTTGCTTAGAAAGCAGCCCAAAACCTGCTGCAATTTCTTGGTCGGTTTTAAAGATATTCCTGTCGTCTAGTACTGTTCTATATGCAATGAGCCATATATCAAGCGTTCGTGCAAGATTTCCGTCCCAATCTAGCAGAATGTATTTGTATTTCATATCTGTTATTATAACGTAATTTGCTACAATGTAAGATATGGCATTAGAAATCGGCATCGTAGGCCTGCCGAACGTCGGGAAATCGACGCTTTTTAATGCACTCACTGATGCGGAAGCGCTGGCGGCGAATTATCCATTTGCCACTATTGAGCCGAATACGGGTATCGTGCCCGTGTCTGACGAACGTTTGGGCGTACTTCAAAAAATGTATTCAGCCGAAAAAGTGGTACCGGCGACCGTTACATTTGTCGACATTGCAGGCCTGGTTGAAGGTGCGTCCAAGGGCGAAGGCTTGGGCAACAAATTCCTCGCGAATATCCGCCAGTGCGATGCCATTGTGCATATTGTGCGCGCGTTCGAAAACAACGACATCGTGCGCCACGACAATGGCCAAGTGAATCCAAAAAAAGACATCGAGATAATAAACACCGAATTAATCCTTGCAGATTTACAAACTATCGAAAAACGCAAAACAACCTTAGCCAAAGAAGCCAAGGCCAAGCCAGCTGCCCGAGAGCAACTGAGCTATATCGAAAGCCTTGAGCGCCACCTCAATGACGGCACGCCGCTCTCCGCCCTGCCCTCACTCAACCATGAGTTAATCGCCGACTTGCACCTACTTACTGCCAAGCCCGTTATTTATGCCTTCAATGTCGACGAAGCCACACTGGTTAATCCCGCTGCCAAAAACGATCTTGCCATGCTGGTATCGCCCGCTGAAAGCCTATTCGTGTGTGCCAAATTAGAAGAAGAATTAAAAGGCCTTGATGCGACTGATGCCCACGAGCTACTGGGTAGCTACGGCGCCCAGCAATCTGGTCTTGAACAAATGATTCACGCCGCGTACAAAACACTTGGCCTGCAAAGCTATCTTACTGCCGGACCAAAAGAAGTGAGGGCATGGACAATCAAAAAAGGCGCCACTGCACCGCAAGCTGCTGGCGTAATTCATACCGATTTTGAACGTGGCTTTATCGCCGCCCAAATCGTCAACTACGACGACCTTGTGGTTGCTGGAAGCGAGCAAGCAGCCAAAGCCGCTGGCAAGCTCCGCACCGAAGGCAAAGACTACGTCATGCGCCCCGGAGACGTCGTCGAATTTCGTTTTAATGTTACAAAGTGAGTCTATTCGTTAATCTTCTGGTCAATTGCACGCGCGACATTTGAAATAGCTCCCCATGAAGAGCCTTCACTCATAATCGTGATAATGTAGACACCTTTTGGTGAATAGACAATCGCCGCGTCATTTAGAATTCCGTTCAAGAAGCCGACCTTATCTGCAACTTGCCCGTTAACGCCAGCAGGAATTCCACTGCGATACACCTGCCGCTTCATTACATCAAGCAACCGTGCGCGAGATGGCTCTGAAAGTCCGAGTTGGTTGGCTTCAAGCTTTTGCAAGAACAGCGCTAAATCATTCGTGGTCGAACGAAACCCTGCAGCCGTAGTGGCGGTTTTGCTTAATCCAAGTGCGCGTACCTCGCCAAATACAGTGCTCCACCCGATTGTGCCGCCAAACCACTCGGCACAGGCATTGTCCGAATTGATAATCATTTTGTCAAAGCACTGGCTGACGCTACCGTAGCTGGTTGGTTTGTCCCAAGTCCAACTACCCGCATCAATACGCCTCAGCACCGAATACGCTACGTACAATTTGTAGGTGCTTGCAGGGTGGTATTGTTGATCTCCATTCACATTAACACCACTATCTCCAAGTTTTCGTACGCTAATTGCCATATTATTATTGGCTTTAGATAGGTCGGTGATAAGCGCCTGAAGTCCTGCGGGAGTATTGCTGTACGAACGACTATACTGCAACGTTGGCGGCAAAGACGAGACTGCAAGTGTTGCTATTCCAGATTTTTCGAGCAATGATTTTTTGATAGCAGCTGCGGATGCATCACCATCGATACCGCGACCGGCGGCACCGTTGACGCGTGATGTTTCAATACCGTCTTTGGTCGTAATGTACGTAACACCTGGCTTAACATATACATCTTTCTGAATGGTCTCGAAATATTTTTTCATTTGATCGGCGCTGCCATCAAGCACCAGTGAACTATCTTCTTTTTCAACGAACATCAGCCACGATGCCACGGTAGCCTTTGGTACCTTATAGGTTTTGCCCGCTACGCTCACTGTCAACTCTTTTGCAACAATCGCTTTTGCTTCTGCAAGCAAGTCGGCCACATCGTTATCGCTTCGTTTCGGTTTTACGCTCGTCAGCTTTACTGTGTATATTAGGCCTTTTTTACCGACCGTCTGCTTATCGAGTTGGGTAATCAAGGAATCTGAGGGGCACGCGGTACCATCTTTTGCCGGGTCCAGCTGCACAGACTCACCTGTTACCTTCAGCCCGGCATTATGCGCCGGCGTACTACAAATATCCTTAACTTTTTCAGCATATTTTTCGACCGTCCGCTTATCGACTTTCGTCTGAACTTGCTCATCGCGCATTGCACCGATTACCACGCTACTAAACGGTACTATTCGCCAATACCAAGGATAGTTTGCCACCTTGTCTAGTGTCGCTTGCTCGTCAGCCGACACACCTGCGTTTCCCACCTCTGCCTTCACCGTCTCTTTACCGATAGTAAGAACGAGAGGTTGCTTTGGTGTGCCTTTAAGGCTTGTTTTTAACGCATTTGCATCGCTAAAACTAACATTCTGCCCATTTACTTTTGCAAATGGCAACGCTCGGCTACTTGGATAAAAAAATTGTAGTATTACAATAACTGTCAGCCCATACACTGCCCAACGTAGCCATTTATGTGTTTCCCAGATTCTTCTCAATTCCACTTATGGTATTATACTGCGCTACCACTTATAAGACAAACCTACGGTTTTTCTATAGCTTTACGCCAAGAAAGTTACTTTTTAGTGCTTTACTTTCTTGGGTTCGGCATATAAACTCACTAACCGTTCGTTTATCATCGCTCCGGGCACTGGCAAAGCCAGCTGCTCGGGCTGCTCTTTTCCCTATAGCAATTTCAAGAGGTAGAATCGTTCTCGGTTACCTTTTGCACCCGCCACTTCACTATCACGCTTGTCAAGTAGTACGAAATATTGCCTTGCCCAGGCTTCAAAGTCCTTCAAGATTTCACGGCGCACCGAATCGTTTTTAATGACACCTTTATTCACTTGATGCTTGCCTGCTTCGAACTGCGGCTTCACCATGGCGACAATTTGAGTGGCTTTGTCTGCAAGCGTGGCAATGTGCGGCAAAATTTCGCGCAAGGAAATGAAGCTAACATCCATAACAATTATTTCGGGTACGTCAAAAATTACAGCAACGCGCGGCGATACGTCATTACTTGCTTTCGAAGACTCTACGTTTCCCGCAGTAGGGCCGTAAGACAAAATTGGCAGGCCGTTGGCGCGGCCCGGGTCTGAGAAAGCACGTGATGACGGAGCGCCAGTTTGCAAGTAAACATTTCGGACATCCGTTTTTTCGTGTAATTCAATTTTTGGATGGCCAACCAAACTCGGATGCAACTGTTCCGTACCCACATCCACAGCAATGACTTTTTTCGCGCCGTGTTGCAATGCATAATCGGTAAAACCACCAGTGCTGCTGCCCACATCCAACACTATTTTGCCGGCAAATTCCACACCGAGCAATTTCGCCACACTCGCTAGCTTTAACCCCGCCCGGCTCACATACCGCTCCGTCGCTTTTAGTTTCACCTCCGAACGCTCCCCAACGAAATAACCCGGCTTCGTGATAACCGTCCCATCGACGGTCACCTTGCCGAGTTTTATCCAATTTTCCGCTTCTGAGCGGCTGTGTACAAGCCCTTTGGTGGCTAAATACTGGTCGAGTCGATGCTTTTGCATGCTTATTTCTTTCGTTCGCGATACACACCGGTTTCGGTATCAACGCTCACGATATCGCCTACTTTAATAAATGCCGGTACGCGGATACTTGCGCCTGTTTCAAGTGTGGCATCTTTTTGGACAGCGCCGCTGGTATCGCCTTTTACTACCTCTTCTGTATAGGTAATCTCTAAAAAAACATTTTTGGGAAGTTCAACATTGATTACGCGATCGCCAAAAAACTGCAAGTTGAGGCTCTCACCTTCTTTCAAATAATCTTTGGCGCTATCGACGATATCAGTAGAGAGCTCAAACTGTTCAAAGCTTTCCGGATCCATGAAGTAGTAGGTTTCACCATCCGCATACAAATACTGCACGGTTTTTGACGATACTTCAGCTCGTTCGATTTTATCTTGGCCTTTAAAGGTTTTGGGGATCAGACTGCCGTCGAGCAAGTTTTTCAACTTGACGTTCACAATGCTGCCACCACGTCCCATGACTTTTTGACCGTACTCAACAACGCGGTATGGCTTGCCATCGATTTGGCAGACGATACCCTTTTTTAAATCTGTCGGTTGATACATAGTAGTGCCTTAGTGCACTGGTGATCTAGTGCGCTAGTCCTTTCTTGGTTAAAGTTGTTCTAAACGCGTTAAGCATTCTATGTATCTCATTCGCTTCTGCGAAGATTTTCTCCACGTCCTGTGGCGGAGCAAATCGCAATTCTTGCGATAAAAGTAATTGAGCCTTAACTTCTGCTAGCGAACCTCGGGCAATAACTAAGAAATGACTAAAATCTTTTGCTAACGCCATGTCTTCTCCTACAATTTTACTAGTTTCCTACCCTACTAGCTCACTAGATTACTAGCTAACTAGCTAACTAATTTTTCCTATCCGTGCGTTACAAATGGTAGCAGTGCCAAATGGCGTGCGCGTTTGATAGCAACCGCAAGTTGACGTTGCTGCTTGATGCTGAGACCAGTCTTACTGATTGGCTCGATTTGCCCATAGGCATTAATGTAGCGCTGTAATGTTTTTACATCTTTGTAATCAAAATATGTGACTACGTCTTTTTTGAATCGTTTCATATTGGCTCCTTTAGGAGCAAGTGTGCTAATGTGCTAGTGTACTAGTAAAAACTGCCGCACTAGCTCACTAGGTTACTAGCTCACTAGGTTACTAAATTTATTAAAATGGTATTTCGCTCAAATCAATCGGCTGATCATCGACAACCGGAGCATCGTTGGATTTGCTTGAATTTTTTGATGAGCTTGGTGCGCCTGTAGCGCCACCATCACGGTTGCCGCCACCGACAAATGTAAAGTCTTCAACAACAACTTCGACTGCTTGGCGCTTGTTGCCGTCCTTGTCGTCATAGCTGCGTTGGTCAAGACGTCCGCTGACGAGCAGTGGACTTCCCTTTGAAACATACTGGGCGATAATTTCACCCGGCTTGCCCCATGCCACACAATTGATAAAGCTAGTCTGCTCTTGGGTCTGACCATTCTGATCTTTCCAACTGCGACTGACAGCCAGGCTAAAGTTTGCAACACTTTGCCCGCTCGGTGTAGTGCGCACTTCAACGTCGCGCGTTAGATTGCCCATCAGTACTACTTTGTTAAATCCTTTCGCCATATCGTGTTCCTTTCAGGAACGTAGTGTGCTAGTAGCTAGTTCGTTAGTGATTTACTACGTACTCGCGTACTAGGTTACTAGTTCACTCGATTACTATTTACTCTTCTTCGCTTCGTTCGTCGCTGTTTTTTGCACGAGCAGCTTCAATTTTGCTGCGTTCTTTTTCGTCGGTCTTTACGAGCAAGTAGCGAATCACGTCATCGGTAATGTTCAGCGTGCTGCTAATTTTCGCTGGTGCCGGCGCTGGAAGTTCAACATCCATTGCTACGTAGACTGCAAAGTCTTGTTTAGAAATTGGGTACGCGAGGCGTTTTTTGCCCCAATTATCTTCTTTTTTAATCGTACCGCCGTTGGCAGTGACGAGGTCGCGCACTACTTTGAGTGCTTTTTCCAGATCGGCTTCGCGATCCGGGTGAATAAGAACGGTCAGTTCATACTCCTGCATAAGTATTCCTCCTCTGGAATCCCGCATGCTATCCGGGATGCTTATCCTGTTTCAGATAAGCCTTAGGTTTATAACAGATACAATTATACTATTTTATCTGGTAAAAGTCTAGATTATTCGTCAGCTGGCTCAAGATCATCCACGCTCGAAATCAGCACATCACGTGGGCGCGAGCCGTCAGCGGGACCTATAATGCCCTGCTCTTCCATTTCTTCGATAATGCGTGCTGCACGACTATAGCCAATGCGCAGGCGTCGCTGCAGCAAGCTAGTGCTGGCTTTGCGGGCTTCTACCACCACGCGCACGGCGTCGCGATACATATCATCGCCACCTTCGTGGTTGCCCATATCCATGATCACGCCGCCTTTGCCATTGAGCTGCACCGGCTGTGAAATAATCTCGTCGTTATACTGTGGCGCGCTTTGCATGCGCAAGTGATCGGTAATCTTGTTCACTTCATCATCGGTCACCCATGCGCCCTGAATACGTTTTGGCTTAGACATATCAGCCGTTTTCATCAGCATATCACCTTGGCCGAGCAGTTTTTCGGCACCAATTTGGTCCAGGATAGTTCGTGAGTCAATTTGTGATGCTACGGTAAAGGCAATACGCGCCGGAATATTAGCCTTAATAAGGCCCGTAATAACATCGACACTTGGGCGCTGCGTCGCCAGCACCAAATGAATACCAACAGCTCGAGCTTTTTGCGCTAAGCGTACCACTAGTGCTTCAACATCACGCGCAGCTACCATCATCAGGTCGGCGAGCTCGTCGATGACAATCACGATGTAGGGCATGGCACCGTCCTCGATTTCTTGCATGTTGCCTTCTTCATCAGCCACGGCAATCTTCTTTTTGCTGTTTACCTTTTGGTTATAGCTTTTAATATCACGCAGCTTTTGCTCGGCAAGCAATTTGTAGCGACGCTCCATTTCATTGACTGCCCACTTAAGCGCACTAATGGTTTTTTCGGGTTCGGTAATAACAGGGGTCAATAAGTGCGGCACGTCTTCGTACGGCGCCATTTCAACTTGCTTCGGGTCGACCAAAATCATTTTCATATCGCTTGGACTATTGCGATACAGCAAGCTTGTTAGCAGTGTATTGATCATCACCGACTTACCGCTACCGGTTTGCCCAGCGATGAGTAGATGCGGCATTTTATTGAGCTGCCCGACAACGGCTTCACCGGAAATATCTTTTCCAATTGCAAAACTCAGCGGTTCGCTCGCACCATTCCATTGTTTACTCTCCAAAATACCGCGAAGGCGCACATCGGCCGCCTTACGATTTGGCACCTCAATACCAACGGCACGCTGGCCCGGAATCGGCGCTTCGATACGCAAGCTCTGGGCAGCCAGATTGAGGGCAATATTCGTTTCCAGCGCGGTAATACGTGTCAATTTGACGCCACTTGGTGGTTTGAGCGTATACTGCGTCACTTTCGGACCAATATTCGCGCCTTCCATTTCGACATCGATACTAAATTCTGCCAGTGTGTCTTTGATTATTTGCGCATTGTGTTGCACATCACCAGCGTCGGCCGGGCTTTGCTTTTTCTCGAGCAGATCAAGGCTTGGCGCTTTCCAGTTGGGGTCACTCACGGTGACAAGCGCACTTTTTTCCTCAGCCGCCTTGTCCTGCTGGACACTGCCACGGAGGGTGCTCAGTCGGCCCGACTTTCGTTCGTTCGGATCGACCATCGGTACGCCAGCATTGAGCTTAAACTCGCCGATGTCATTATCGGCTTCGGCAGCTTTTCGCATAACTTTGACATTTTCACCCTGCTCATCGGCATATGGACGGGTCTGCACAAGACGCCACAACCAACTAAACACTGCAAATGGTGAGATGCGTAACGTAAAGAGTAGTGTAAGAAATATGAATACAACATAGATAAATGCGGCAATGCCCGACGAAACAAGTGCCAGCGTACCGCTATTTACCGTGTCACCAACAAATCCACCGTTACTCTTCCCTGACACGTCTTTCCAGAGGCCAAACAGTCCTGCAAACCAGACGATAGTCAGGAACGTGCCCATCTTTACGGCAAATGGTGAACGACTTTCTTCACTTTTGAAGACTTCGTACGCCAAGTAAGTACAGGCAAATGGCACAACATACACCGCGTAGCCAACGGTAGAAATCATACTCTGTTGCAGCCATTCGAGCACCGGCCCACCGACACCAAACCACGCTACAACAAGTAGCAACGAGAGGACGATAAGAAGTACTGCACCAACTTGCCCCCAAAACCCTGCCGGCAATTGGTGTTGCGGTTCTTGATGGACAACTTTTTTACGAGATGCTTTTTTACGTTTTTTTGCCATAACTGTTTTTATTGTACTACAGGTTTACTCTATTATTGTAGCACAAATTACTACAAAAAGCAAGTACCCCGACCAGTTTTCAGGTGCGATCAGCCCAAATTATGTCACCGTCAATACAGCTAGGGGCAGACGGGGCAGAGTTATAATATTGAGAGTAAAAGTATGAACATTTTTGCCATTTACCTCTACTGACGTACCACGTAAAGATATTAATGCCAAAGTCGTCAGGAAAAAAGTATATTTTCGATTTGTCAGGAGAATTGATATCGTTATCAAACGCGGGTTCATACGTCTCGGAGTAGCCATATATTTTCATCTTATTGGCCAGACTGCCGAAAGCAATCTTTGATTTTATATTTGCTGCAGTGTCGAAATCTGCACTTGGACTATTGGAATATTGCTCACCAGATAGTGCACCAGCATCAACTAAATATACCTTCATTAGCTTATTCAGGCTTTGTTCATTCTGCTGATTAGCGCTATCTTGAGCTCGTCGTGAAATACCGTTGTAAACAAGTATACTTATACTCGCGAGAATCGATATGACGACAATAACTATTAAAAGCTCAACGAGTGTAAACCCTGACGTTCGAACAGATCGCATATGTTTATTGTATCACCAATGCGCTTATGCCTCAGTGGATTGCGTCTCTATATATTACCGAGAAATCGATCAATCAGTTCGGTGTCGACACGGTCTTTTTCTCGGCCGAACCGTGCTTTTAGATATCGTAAATAACCAAGTTTCATTGCCCGAAAGCCAAGTTCATGGCGCAGAGTATGTTGCTTCACTATTTCGTGTGGGATGATACGATCACCTATCGGGCCCGCTGGATCAAACCAGTGTGGCCATATATCGAATTGTGACGATGCCCCAGGAACGTCCGGAATGTCGCGAAGCCAACGCAAATCAAAGCTGCTCCCATCAGTTACTCGCTGGATAGTGCGTCTGGCACGCTCCCACTTTCCAGGTTGGCGCGCTTGCAATACGTTCTGAAGCCAGGTAGGGATAATCAAGTCGATATCTGCGGCTTCTCGAAGCCCGTACAGTTCCATGGCTGCACCGCTCGCTACAATTACGTCGTCGAATTCTACCTCGGTAAATGGTAACGAAGCGATTTTGTAGGCGATAGCTGGATGCTCGTGGTGGGACATGATGATTTATTAGTAGCCGCGGCTGTCAAAGCGGGGCTTTGGCTCCGCGACTTCGGTATCAGGTACTTGTTTTGGTGGAAATTGCTTCGGTGTAGGCCGTACAAATGGCTTTTGTTGAGAACGTTGGCTCTGTGATTGATTTTGGTTGCTGCTATTCTGTTGCTGCTGATTGCTCGAGCCTCCCCCGATCTCATTGATGACTGGAATCACAATCGGCGTCCGGCGTGTTTGGTCATAGAGAATATGGGTAATCTCGTCCTTGATTTCTTTTTTCATCTGGTCGAGATCGACTTTTTTGCCGCCAAATCCACGGGCAACTTTTTGCTTCAGATACTGTCGAATTAAGCCCATGAGCTCTTCGCTATCACGAAGATAAATAAAGCCACGGCTGATGATGTCTGGGCTTGTCAGGAGGCGCCCGGTGCCCTTTTGGACCGTCAGCACTACGACAAACATGCCTTCATTGGCCATGTGAATACGATCTTTCAAGACAACTTCACTGACGATTGCACCGCTATCGTCGTACATGATACCCCCGACAGGAACACGACCATTTTTCTTCGCGCCATCTTGAGTGATTTCAATCACATCACCACTGTCACAAACAAAAATATTGTCGCGCGGAATTGCACATTCTTTTTCAGCCAGTTCAGCGTTGTGGACCAGCATATGGAATTCGCCGTGAATCGGCATATAGTAGGTTGGATTCAGCGCATTGATAAGCTTTATGTGATCGTCGTAGTAGCCATGTCCCGAAAGGTGAAGCGGACCAACACCTGTCAGGTGGGTCTTCCCGTTTTGAATAACGTCACTTCCCTCGCGCATTAGGCCATCAATTGTCCGAACAACGTACTTCTCGTTACCGGGAATTGGGTTACTGCTTAGCACCACGACGTCGGAGTTCTTGATCTTGATGTGTTTGTGAGCACCACTCGCCATGCGATTGAGTACAGCGTTGAACTCGCCTTGGCTACCGGTACAAATAATTGAAACTTGACCATCTGGTAATTTAACGAGGTCCTCCATTTTCACGACAACATCCTTAGGCACTTTTATGGTGCCGGTGCGCAGTGCAACTTCGACATTTTGGATCATGCTATAGCCGGCGAATGCAACCTTTCGATTATGCACTTTGGCTTCTTCGAGCATTACCTGGATACGGTGCAGCTGGCTAGAAAATGAGCTCATGATAAGCCGTGAATTTGGATACTTTTCCATTACCTGGCCGATACTTTGCTGAATGTCGCGCTCGCCGTGGGTGTGTGTACCATCACTTTCACAGTTGGTACTTTCGTTCATGAAGAGCAAAATGCCTTCTTTGGTGGCAATTTCTGTTAGGCGCTCAAGATCAAACTTTACGCCATCAACAGGGTCTTCCTCAAACCGCCAGTCGCCGCTATCGACAATAACGCCCATCGGCGTACGGATTACGACTGCGGTCGCATCAGGAATGGAGTGGTTGACGCGTACAAGCTCGACGCTGAAATTATCTCCGAGTTGTACACGTTCATGCGCTTCAGGGTTAAGTTCGTAATATTCCGGCTCATAGCCACTCGAGGATTCTTCCATAGTACGCTTGAGCATTCCGATTGTGAATTTGCTCCCATATACTGGTGCCGGGATCTGATGAATCAAATGACGAAACGCGCCAATATGATCGAGGTGTCCGTGGGTAAAGACGTGTCCTCGAATCTTATGTTTATTCTCAACAAGGTAGCTGATATCTGGGGTAATGTAGTTAATGCCTGGATAATCCGCACCAGGAAACAGAAATCCCATGTCGACAATAATGATCTCATCGTCATACTCAATGGCATTCATATTTTTACCGATGCCCATTTCACCCACGCCGCCAATCGGAATGACCCGCAAAACTGGACCACGAGTCGGCTTGTTGCGCTTTTGCTCGGCCAGGCTGAATTGTCGCCCAGCGTAGCCGTTATAGACACTTTTGTTCACTGGCACGTTAATAATGTGCTGGCTAGCGCGCATATTCACATCGTCACTGGTGCGGCGCTGCGCACGAAATACTTCACCTTTGCGAGTAGTCGTGGCATTAAGTACTGTATTGTTTGATTTTTGTCGTTTTTGACCATCTGGTCGTTTACTCAGGTCATCTGCCTGAGGCTTCGCGAGACGTCGCTGTCCCATATGTTATTGTTTCTCCTTAGATTATTGTTTTAATTTCGAATGTAATATGAGTGGTGGGAAGCGGTCGATTCTGAAAATATTCCCAGTTGTTATCAAGTCCATTATAGCAAAATACTCGTTACGAGTCAATCTATCAACAGGAAGAGGCCTACGATGTAGCCGTACTTTGAATCAGTGTCGCAAGTTTTTTTCGCGCATCAAGTGATGCTCGTCCCAGATTAGTATTCGCATTTGGCTTCTCTGCCCACACCGGTGAACCAGGTCTGTACTCTTTCATGAGCTCATGAAGCGCCCGCACCGAATCTGGATTCATTTTTATGCTTCCATCTTTAAGATTGGCTGCAAAAGCACTGACATCAATACCCGACTGAGCGGCAACTTCTCGAAAAATACCGGTCATTCGGCCTGTTGTATAGCTGGCTATACCTCCCCGGAATGTGCGAGCTTGCTGTGCCATCCTGGCTTCTGGGTTTTGAGTTGGCGGTTTTTTAGGAGCGACTCTATCATCAGGTGCCTTATTGACTGTAGCTGGCTGAACTTTCTCTGGCTGTGCACTAGGATCACCATCTACATTATCAAGTTTCGCCTCTGCTCTAGTGGCAACTTCACCAACTGTGTGTTTCAAGACTGCTTCTGCTACTTCGATATCGTTTGGATTATTAGTTGCTTCACCATCAATGATAACGGTAGGCCGTGCTTCACCTTCAGCAGTTGCGGCTGGGCGCACCTCAACAGTATGAGTTTCAGTTTCACCGGTTTCGTTCGGCCCGGACACTGTCACGATCACGTCTGCAATCTTACCACTCTCACCTTCGATAACTTCAATTGCATGTCCATCGTCAAGCATGACGGTTGAGACTTCCATGGCAGCCTCAGCCCCTGGCACCGGAATAAGTTCGTGTTGTACAGCTGTGGGCTCGACAGCCCCGAGGACTCGTACGTCATCACTCGCGTCTGTCGTATCTTTGACGAGCTGTTTGTTCAACCAACGACGACGTGCTTGTTCAGTGCGGGCCACATTTCCTTCATTGAGGTCGCCATAGCTTATCTCGCCTCGTACTAATGCCAACGCTGTACCCTTGCCAAATTGTTCATCGGTTGATGCCGCTAGCTCATGACTTACGCCTGCTGCTTCCAGCTCAGCGGTGATAGCGGATTCATCATTCCGCTTGGCCAGCTGTCGACTTTTCCACTCTTGTAGTTGCGCAGCGTGCTCTCCGCCATCAGGAAGCACAACGCGCCGGCGTACCGGCAACGTATCGGGTAGATTGCCTAACGCAGAAACTGTTTCGGTAGAAGTAGCGCCAACATCTGGCGTTGATATAACATCTGCACTACCCCAAACTTTCTTTGCCGTATCGAGAGCAGATGGTGGGCGAAATACCGACTGTCGATCTACTGGCATTGCGTTCGCAGCTTGTTGCGCCCATCCAAGTGGACTATCTGGCAACATATCGCCAGCTTGACCAGATAGTCCAGTACCCTCAAAAGCTACAGAAGATGGCAGGTGTCTCACTGAATCCGCAAGCGAGTCCCATGGTGAGCCGTTAGCATCAGGACTAGGTTGAAGGTGTTTTGTAAGGGTTTCCATTGATCAGTGCGTATTTATTTTACTAATTTTATGACTTAATACTATCATAAAATTTATATATAGTCAAGTATGTTATGCCTGTCCTTGGTGCAAAATTTTATGCGCGAGCAGCAAAGTGTGCAGCTGCAATAAAATCATCGATAAACGTTTGCCGCATGCCGCCATTGTACAATGCTGCAGCTGGATGATAGAGGGGAATAACTAACAATTCATACTCGTGATAGCGAACTATGCGTGCATGACCGTGGTCGCGCGAGATAACTAGGTCGGGGATAAAGTACGCGCCGCTATATCGGCCGAGTGTGATGACAATTTTTGGATCAATAATCTCGAGCTGTTTTAGCAGAAACGGCCAAAATTCCTTTTTTTCCTCTGGCAGCGGATCGCGATTGTTTGGCGGATGGTACTTAACAATATTGGTAATATACATCGGCACGCATTAGATCAGCGACCATTAGGAATAATAGTGGAAAATTTACCCTGTAATTGCTTATAATTATAGCAAGATACAGCAATTTTGCAGGCCTCTGATACCCCTGAGGCCGTTTACGCTTGAGGAAATGTATTCGTTGGAGGAGTAGCCTGACCCTCTGCTGGAGGTTGGGCTGTAAGTATCCCAGATGCTGGTATTTGTTGTTCCGTTTGAGCTGGCGCTGCAGACTGAGTTGGCGCAAAGTTAACTGATGAAGCAGGCTGAGGAGGTTGGGCAAATAGCTGGGCAGGAGGCGTAGCTGCTGGTATCGCCTGAGGTGGCATGCCTGGTGTCATAGGCTGAACTTGGCCTAAAGCAACACCCTGCACTAATGCATTATGGCCTTTTCTATGAGCTACAATGAACCATACGCTAACGCCCACGCCTATAAGCGTTATGACACTGCCGATAATTGCAGGTACCACTGGAAAATCATCAATATTCTCACCATTTGCAATGCGTTTTTCTGCGACACCTGTAAGCTCGGCAACTCGTGGGTGATCAGGATATAGCTCCTTGACTTTAGCAAAATTTACTACGGCTTTTTTGTATCGAGCAGTATAAAACTGTTCGATTGCCGTGTCCCATGTCTTCTGCGTGGCACTTATGGTAAAATTGACTGATTCTTTTTGAGCAATATTTTTAAAATCCTCAATGTCGCGAACGTAATTAAGAACACCGTCTCCTTTTCCACCTGGATCGACCGCATATGTAGCTATGCCTATCACTTCACCTGAGTCTGAAAAAGCAGGTCCTCCACTATTACCATGTCCAATCTCAGTATCTGTTTCAACAAGATTGTGGTTACCTGTATCAGACTTTTTCGATGAAATCTTTCCAGTAGTTAAGGTAGCGGCTGTCTTCGTTTCACTGACAATCCCATTGGAAGAGCCAATGCCTGGATAGCCCATAATATTGAGGTTT
The DNA here is from genome assembly GCA_964618945.1 of uncultured Candidatus Saccharibacteria bacterium. Classification (GTDB taxonomy): domain Bacteria; phylum Patescibacteriota; class Saccharimonadia; order Saccharimonadales; family Saccharimonadaceae; genus UBA1020. The sequence goes on along the minus strand of CAZUDH010000003.1, from coordinate 50,916 downwards.
CCGCCCTGCGAAACCGCGGACATGTCTCCAAGCTTCACCATAGGATAGTTGCTGCCGTCAATCTTTATAAGGGCAACGTCAGATTTGCTGAACTTGCCAGTAACTGTAGGAAGTATGGTTCCATCGTAGTCTGAACTAATAAGTTCAGCTTTTTTAATAGTTGACTCTTCAGAGTAGCTTCGGTGTTGTTTGGTATCTTGAAGCAGGCTTTCAATATCTACTTGCTTCTCACCCAATCCTACTAGCATATTCTGTTGTGCATTCACAAACGTGAATCTATTCTCTGGCTGTGAATAAAGTTTTTCGACTATGATTCTGAATACTTCTTCTGCATCTTTTGCGCCAGCTACGTCTGCATTGGTCGTACCCGATACGGTTATCAAAGCCCGAAAAGGCGTTTCATTGCCTTGCTGGAAAGCGTTCACTGCGTACATGAGTAGCTCATCTCGAGGATTAGCCACTGCAACATGCCCATTCGTCGCGATATATCCATCACTACTTACGATAAATCCGCTTCCTGTACCCCCTGCCACGTGGCTAGGAAGAACAACTCTTCCGTCAATCGCTAGATCACCCACTATTATGTTATATACTTTAACAACTGCCGGACCATACGAAGCACTAATGCGCTCCGCGGTTGTATAGTTTGGAGCTGAAGCCGCAGCTGCAGCTGTTTTTACACCCAACAGGCTATCGATTACACTTAAAGAACGCTCGTATCGATATGCTACCGTTTGAGGCATTGTTTTTTGTGCCTGAAGCCGAGTGCTGACCGAAAAACTACTCATAACTGCTTCTGAATCGACACCATTCGCTCCTTGAAGTGCGACCGCTACCAGTGGACTGCCGTTTACTACTCCGCTATAAGTTACGAAATGAATAGCTAGCTTTATGTCATTTTGATCAAGGGTCCGACCCCATTCCGTCCGTTGAAACTCAACTCCGCCATAGGTCTTCTTCTCGGTTTGTATCTTTTGCAATTGCGCTTGCGAAGCTTGTTTTTTCACTACATATTGCTGTTCAACATCTGCGACCGCCATTGGGGTCGTATCGGTCTGATAGTACGTTGCCTTAAACGAGCCCCCATCACGGACATTTCCTCGCTGACTTGAAAGCCGAATAGTATTATACGCACGGCTTGCTGATAATTCATCACCAACGAATAAATCACCACTTGTCGTATCGATAGCACTTGCGTAGTATCGATTAGCATCATACGAAAGCGCAAATCCGTACTTAGAGGTAATAGTTGACGTGGAATTTATAGTTGACTCGCCAAATAATGAAGCTATCGTTTCTGAGGCAAACCTTCGACCAATTGCAGCATTATTAAAATAAAGAATAACGCTGTTAACCAGCGCAAGACCAAGAGCTATAGAGGCGATTAACAGCGCAAGATGCCGCTTACGATATGGTTTGTGATGTACGTGCGTTACTTTCACCTGCTTTTGCTTACGCTCATTATTAAGAGCTTTTTTCACGTAGATTCCTACCCTTCCCATCAACTAGTTACCTGCATCATACCATGCTTATGGTTAAACCGTCTACTCTCGTGCACGGATTTGACTTACGGCTGCTACAAAATCATCTATCAGAACTTGACGCATAGATCCATTGTAAAGTGCGGCAGCCGGATGATAGAGAGGAATTACAAGAAATTCATGCTCATGATAGCGAACTTCTCGTGCATGGCCATGGTCACGTGAGATATGTAGATCGGGTATAAAAGCCGCACCGCTGTGGCGGCCAAGGGTGATAATTGCCTTAGGCTGAATGATCTCAAGTTGCCGCATCAAGTACGGCCAGAATTCTCGCTTTTCTTCTGGCAACGGATCTCTATTATTTGGAGGTCGATATTTTACAATGTTCGTAATGTATACATCCTCACGTTTTAATCCTGCAGCCCCGAGCATTTCATTCAAGAACTTCCCGGCCGCACCGACGAACGGTACGCCCTGCTCATCTTCATTTTTCCCCGGCGCCTCGCCGATAAATATGATGTCGGCATCGGGGTTGCCATCGCCCATCACTAGTTGGGTTGCACTGGCTGCAAGCGAAGCGCAGACACCCTGCGAAAGGATGTCTGCTTTTAGCTCATCAAGTTGCTTTTGCTTCACTACTTCATTTTATAGTATTTGTCAGCAATGGCCGTCGATAGCGCGTTCATTTCTTTGCGTATCTCGCTATCATCCATCTGCTTGTTCATTGTCGAAGACCAATCGCGATCAGCGTCTGATAAATCGCTTGTAATGTCATAGTAGCTGTTCATTACAGATTTATCGTATTTTGAGGGGTCTTGGCGCATCTCAATTACCTTGTCCAATATAGCGACTAGCTTGTCGAGATCTGTTTTGATTCGGTCTACGTACTTTTTATTATTTTCATCTGCAAGCCCGGTAATCGCGCCAATCTTCGACTGAGCATCTGTAAGCATGACTCGGACTTCAGCTGGAGTTGATGATGAAGAGTCCATTGAAATCACGATAGGATAAATTTTTTCATATGCTTCAATACGAGCAGTAAGCGCCGCATCGAGCTTGGATTTTTTATCTTCTACTGCTTGCCACTTTTCTTTTAAATCTTTGTCACCAGTAATAGCTTTATTTTTGGAAAGTGTGTCAAATTGCTTAAATAAGTCAGATTTCGCCTCTTTCATCGTATCAACCGAATTTGACAGCTCGGTTTGTGTACTTGAGCTACTTACATATACACCAGCAATCTTGCTCCATGCTTGGCCAGCCAAATCAGCGGTGTCCATTGCTTGCTTGTAGTCAGCCTTTGATGGCCCAGCGAACAATACGACGAGAAGCACGAGGAGCCCGATGAAGAGTGCGACACCAGCAGCAATAAACCCTATGAGTTTTTTGCTTAATTTCGGTCCAGTAGCCGTTGGTGGTATAGGACCAACTGGCGCGCCAATAGCCATTCCAGGCTGTGGAGAAAACGGTCCTGGTGCAGGTTGTGGCCCAAAAGGCTGGCCACCTGGTTGCTGAGGCGCAGACTGCGGAAAACCTGGTGCGGGTTGTGGCGACTGTGCAGACTCAAACGGTTGAGGTACAGGCTGCTCGCTTGGTGGTTGTGAGGAGTTATTGTTAGTATCTTGATTTGGCGCTTCTGGATTCATGTATATCCCCTTTTCTTACATTAAATTATACACTACTTATGGTTATGTAATAAGACAGTACCTTTACAAAACTCCATATCCCAGTAAGCCTGAGTGATTTTTTTGTGTGTTTACATAGACGCGCAACTTGCCTTTTTCGTTGCCGCCAATTGTTGTTAGGACGCCGTCTTCGTTTTTCAGCACAATGTTCGTATGATCGCCAAATACGGGTGAGTTGCGGTAAACTGCAACGTCGCCAAGTTTTGGAGTGTAGCCACTCGATGCGTCTTTAAATGTACCGATACTTTTGTAATAATCCTGTAGCGTGTAGGTACCGGGAATGCGCCAGCTACCACTATTTGGATTTTTCAGCGGGACACCAGCTTCTTTCATAATCCAGCTGACAAAATCGGCACACCACGGCTCGCTCTTGCCTTCGCTATATTTTTTGTAATCAGGCTTCGAGGCAAATTCCTGCCGAGCAAACGCCAAAATTTTCTTCTGCATTTTGGTAAGATTCGCTTCGTCAATAGCGGGAAATTTCGCTTCGCCAGCCGAGCGATCAAGCGTAAGGCTCGTCGCACTTCCCTGCAGCTTACGCATAACATTAGCTGGGCCGATAACAATCACAGGGCCTATGCACAGCGTCGATAGAAGCGCCAAAACCGCTACACTATTTTTGCTCAATTTGCTCACAGAAATCCTGGTACTGCCTTTCGAATGAGTCCTCGCCGCTAATGATAACAACTTGTTCACGCTCGTCTGGCTCTTCGATAGCTTGAGCAAATCGTTTCACGACATCTTCGGCTTTTTCGGCAACAAATCGTGGCTGGTCGGCCGCCTCCTCGCGCTCTAGTCCACGACGAATCGCAACATCATGAGGCGTATTAATGCGCACCACAATTCCTACCCCTCCGTTTTCGACCGCAATGTGAGCCATTTTGTTTCGTTCAGCATAGTTATTCGCATTCGCATCATAGATAACGCTGTGACCGGCTTTTAGTATTTGCGCCGCCGCATAGTCCATTGCACCAAACGTCAATCTATTACCATTCGCTCGTTCGCGCGGCGATGAGTGAGTTCTTTGCACCGCTTCTTTGCTGCCCCACATACTCAGGCGCATAGCGTCGCTATTAATTGTTACACCGTTAATTTTGCGAGCAAGTTGCCTTGCAAATGTTGTTTTGCCACTACCTGGCACACCGACAAACATTACCAGCAGCGATTTGTTTAACACGCGACTACTCCGCGTCTTTAAGGCTTAGGCTCAAGCGGCCGCGCTCGTCGATGCCAGTGAGTTTTACTTTCACGATTTGGCCTTCACTAAGCACATCGGTGACCTTTTCGACGCGCTCTTTTGAAAGCTGCGAAATGTGCACCATGCCGTCAATACCTGGCATGATGTTCACGAACGCGCCAAAGTCTTTGATGCTAACAACTTTTCCCTCGTACACACGGCCAACTTCTGGCTCTTCGGTCAAACTCTTGATCCAATCAAGGGCCTTTTGGATGCTTTCACCATCTGGGCTAGCAACGGTAATCAGGCCGTCATCCTTAATGTCGATTTCTGCACCGGTCTCTGCGGTAATCTTGTTGATCATTTCCCCACCCTTACCAATGACAGCACCGATTTTATCTGGGTTGATCTTAATCTTCTCGATGCGTGGCGCGTATGGACTCAGCGCTTCGCGTGGGCCAGAGAGAACGCTCAGCATGTGATCGAGAATGTGCTTGCGGCCTGGAGTACTTTTGCGAATCGCTTCAGCGAGTACTTCTACTGGCAGTCCGTGAAGTTTCATGTCCATTTGCACAGCCGTGATACCGTTCGCGGTACCAGTCACCTTGAAGTCCATATCACCAGCAAAATCTTCGGCGTCGGCAATATCGCTCAGCACCAGAGGTGTGTCGCCGTCCATCATGAGGCCCATCGCAATACCGCTCACAGGGGCTTTTAGCGGCACACCGGCATCCATCAGTGCTAGCACGCTACTACACGTCGCAGCCATGCTGGTTGATCCATTTTGGCTCATAATCTCGGTGACACTACGAATAGCGTACGGAAACTCTTCTTCGGTTGGGAGCACTGGCGCAACCGCACGTTCTGCCAGGTAGCCGTGCCCGATTTCGCGGCGGCCTGGGCTACCAAGACGCCGTACTTCACCAACGGTGTAGCCCGGTGCGTTGTAGTGGTGCATGTAGCGGCGTTCGCCGTCACTTACTTCCATGGTATCAACCATTTGGGCGTAGCTGAGTGGTGCAAGCGTCACAATATTCATGCCTTGCGTCACACCGCGTGTGAACAAGCTGCTTCCGTGGGCACGCGGCAGCAACCCGACTTCGCTGCTTAGTTGACGAATTTCGTCGAGTTTACGACCATCAGGGCGCAAACCGTCTTCGACAATACCGCGGCGCACATCTTTGTGCAGTGCCATTGTAAAGGCTTCATCGTATTCGTCGCGCTGGCTATCATACTCTTCCCCAACCTTTTCGGCCATTGCTTCGTGGAAGCTCCAACGGAGTTCGTTGATCATTTCATTGCGTTCTGGGTAGGCCTTGCGTAGTTTATCGCCTAGCTTGCCCTTCACCCATTCGTCGACCACTGTTTGGATTTCTTCATTCGGAAGCACCAGCGCGTACTCTTGTGGTACAGCGGCTACTTTTTCAGCGAGCTCGCGCTGCAAGGCGATCGCCGGCTGCATAGCTTTGTGAGCCCAGGCAATTGCTTCGATCACAATCTCTTCGTCCACCTCATTAGCGCCGGCTTCGACCATTACTACACCACTTTCGATACCAGCAACCACTAGGTCAAGATCGCTTTGTTCACGCTCTTCGGCTGTTAGGAATGCTTTAAATTCACCGTTAACCCTCCCCACACGCAGGCCGGCAACAGGGCCATCGAATGGCGCACCACTGATACTTAGTGCCGCGCTCGCCGCAATCATTGCAATCATATCTGGGCGGAAATTCGGGTCCATCGAAAGCACGCTACTAACCACCTGGACTTCCTGACGATAGCCCTTCGGGAATAGCGGGCGGATTGGGCGGTCGATAATACGACCAATCAAAATCGCTTCATCACTTGGACGACCTTCGCGCTTGATAAACCGGCTACCGCTAATTTTTCCGGCTGCATACATTTTTTCTTCATAGTCGACACTCAGCGGAAAGTAGTCGAGCACAACTGGTCGCGTACCGATTTGGGTGGTGCCAAGTACTACCGTATCCCCATAAGTTACGAGCACGCTGGCAGTAGTGCGAAAGCCAACACGGTTGACCTCTAGGTTTAGTTTCTGGCCGCAAAAATCAGTGCTAACACTAAAAATTTCCTTGCCATTAGGATTGATTATAGACATAACTGTCTCCTTTCTTATAGCGGAGAGTAACAGGTACAAAAACTCACACGAGCGCTTGTATCTATCACCTTCCGCGTTGATTACTCTTCCATTATACCGCACCCCACATACAACCGCCTCATGGAATCACTTGCGGACTTTTCACCTCTGTAAAAGGATGAACCTTATACAACGTGACGCGACAGAGCCGTATGCGGCACCCTGGTCTAGTGTGCTCAAAATTTCCCATGTACATATAGTGCACGAGAATGTCTGGTGCTCCACCTGCACTTTCTAGATACACCAAAAAAATATTGCGTGCTACACTGTAATCGGTGGGCGCTCCAATCGGGAGTGCTCTTTTACATGAAAGGAGTGGTCGCATGACTGCGACTACAGCCAGAAAGTCCTCTGGGCTGGATGGCTACTTCAAGATCTCCGCGCGCGGTTCATCCGTGTCGCGCGAGATCCGAGGCGGTGTCGTCACGTTCTTCACGATGGCGTACATCATCGTCCTGAACCCGCTGATCCTGGGATTCGTCGCCGACAGCGAGGGCAACTACCTCGGTGGCGGCACCGGTGACGGTTCGAACCTGCCGATCATCGCCGCCGGCACTGCGTTGGTGGCGGGGGTCATGACCATGCTGATGGGTGCCGTCGCCAACTACCCGTTGGCGTTGGCAACCGGCCTGGGCCTGAACGCCTTCGTCGCCAACGCCATCGCCGGCCAGTCCACCTGGGCTGACGCGATGGGACTGGTGGTGCTCGAAGGTCTGGTCGTCCTGGCGCTGGTGCTGACCGGCTTCCGCAAGGCGGTGTTCCACGCCGTCCCCAAGGAGCTCAAGGTCGCAATCAGCGTCGGCATCGGCCTGTTCATCGCCCTGATCGGCTTTGTCGACTCCGGATGGGTCCGGCGCATCCCCGACGCGTTCGGGACCACTGTGCCGGTCCAGCTCGGGCCTGGCGGTCAGCTCGTCGGCTGGCCGGCGCTGGTGTTCGCGGTCGGCCTACTGCTGGTCGCCGTGCTGTGGGTCACCAAGGTCCGCGGCGCAATCCTGATCTCGATCGTGGTCACCACCACGCTCGCGGTCGTGGTGGAAGCCATCTTCAACATCGGCCCGATGTTCGGCAAGGAGTTCAATCCCAAGGGATGGGGCCTTACGGTCCCGTCGCTGCCCGACAAGCTCATCGAGACCCCGAAGTTCGACACCCTTGGCCACTTCAGCCTGTTCGGCGCGTTCAGCTCGATCGGGTTCCTCGCGGCGGTGCTGCTGGTATTCTCGCTCCTGCTGTCGGACTTCTTCGACACGATGGGGACGATGACTGCCATCGGCGCAGAGGCTGAACTTCTCGACGAGGACGGTACGCCACCGAACGTGCAGCGTGTGCTCGTCGTCGACTCGATCGCAGCGGTCGCGGGTGGCGCAGCTGGCGTCAGCTCCAACACCTCGTACATCGAGTCGGCGTCGGGCGTCGGCGAGGGTGCTCGGACCGGTTTGGCCAGCATCGTCACCGGTATGCTGTTCTTGCTGTCGATCTTCTTGGCCCCGTTGGTCAAAGTGATCCCCAGTGAAGCGGCCGTTCCGGCACTGGTGCTCGTCGGGTTCCTGATGATGCAGCAGGTCACCGACATCGACTGGAAGAACGGCGAAATCGCTATCCCGGCCTTCCTAACGATGGTGTTGATGCCGTTCACCTACAGCATCACCAACGGCATCGGCGCCGGCTTCGTCGCTTACGTCGTGATCAAGATGGTGCGCGGGAGGGGCCGTGAGGTCCACCCGCTGATGTGGCTGGTGGCGGCGCTGTTCGTCGTCTACTTCCTCATCAACCCCATCACGGCCTGGCTCACCTGAGCCTGGTCTACATCCTCGAGCACCCCGCTCGGGGAGCGCTCACCAATCGGGTGTCCCCGGACTGTGCATGTATCATTCGCACGGTCCGGGGGCACCCCTAACAACGAAATTATTGATTCGTATCTGTTAAAAAATTTACAAGCGTCGTATGCAATCTCGCCAGACGTTCACTTGGCGAAATATGTTCACGTAATTGTGTCCGCGACAACTTGCTGACATCCGTAAGGTCACGTACATGCAGCGAGCAGTCCAAATCACCACAAACAAGGTGCGAAACGGTACTGGTATCACTGGTCTTGAACGTAATGACCACCGAATTCGTCCCCCGCTGCCACGTGCTGCAAATATCACAAATGATTGCCTCTACCCTGCCTTTGGCATTAGCACTGCGCTTTTTCAGGCTAAATGGTACGCAGTAATCACCAAAAAGCAATACACCCTCGGCACCCGATTTAGTTCGCACGGTCAAAAAATCACGTTCACCTATATGCGTAATTTCTTCTGGCACATAGCGGATATCACGCTGTAAGCGTTTGGAAATCCGCATTCGTTTTAACACATCACCAAATTCATCTCGGCTGAGTAGATTCATACCAACTTCACCTCTATAGCAAGCACTCCGTGCTTAGCCTGATCGGCGGCCGTGTAATATTTGTTGTATTCGGCAGCTGCCTGATTGCTCGACGACGCGCTAGGGATAACTTTTGTGTATCCTTCTGCTTCAACCATAGCGAGAAAGCTATGATATTTTCGCACGGCGACTACTCTTACTCTTGCTGCATTAGCTGGTCCATCATGCAATACACCGTGTTCATCACGAAAATCTCGGCGCAGCGTCACGATGTCGCCTGGAGCGTAACGGGCAAATTTACCTTTATTCAAGCGACCTTCGATCGTTTTTCGCCCGGCAATCATTTCATCTAGCAACGCCGATTCGCGCCCGGATTCCCAATCTGTCATAGAATCCATTATACTAAGCCTATGGAAAAACGTCGTATCAATGTCCGAGCTATTATTTGGCACGATGGAAAATTGCTTGCCGTCAAACATAAACGTGGCGACGCCGTGTCAACCTATTACGCCACTCCTGGTGGTGGACTCGACCCGGTGGAATCACTCGCTGACGGCGTACGGCGCGAACTTGTCGAAGAGACCGGTATCGAACCTGTGGTCGGTCGTTTGTTGTTCATTCAGCAGTTCCAATCTAGTCGTGAAAGCTACAGCGAAGAGCTCGAGTTCTTTTTTCACATCGAAAACCCCGAAGCCTACGTAGCTGTCAATCTTGCCACCACCACACATGGTAAAGACGAACTAGCACTGTGTGAATTCGTCGATCCGACAAGCGTTCATTTGCTGCCAAAATTCTTAACGCGTATCGACATCGCGCACTACGTCGAAAATGAACTACCTCCCCACATCGAAGACCTACTTTCGGAGCCATCTGATGAATAATACTCGCGTGCTAGCATCATCAGAGGAAGTTTCGCGTGTCATTTCTGATATGGCAGCAACTATCATCAAGGATCATCACGACTCTTCACCGCTCTTTGTCGCCTTGCTCCGCGGCGCAGCGCCATTTACGAGCCAGCTGATGTTTGAGCTCTCGCGCCAAGCGCCCGAATTTCACGCCGAACTCGATTATATGATGGTTACCACCTACGGCGCGGGGCGAACGGCTGGTGAGCCACATATTGTCACCGACCTTGCGCCAGATACTACTGTAAAAGGCCGCACCGTTATTATTCTTGACGATGTGCTCGACAAAGGCGTTACCGCCAATTTTGTAATGAGTCACCTCCAGAACCGCGACGCCACGAGTGTACAGGTTGCAGTGCTGTGCCAAAAAACCGTTCACCGTATGTATCCTATCAAGCCGACATACTGCGGATTTACGTTTGGCGACGAATGGCTTATCGGCATGGGCATGGACGACGCCAAAACCCAAAAAGAAGGCTACCGCTGGCTCGACGATATCCGCAGTATCTCATGATTGCATCAAAAGAGCCTCCCAAGGAGGCTCTTTTAGTATGAAGCATCACTATTTTACAAGGGTTTCCTTCACACGTTTCGAAACAACAAAGTACAGTGCCCATAGACCGTACAGCACGAGCGCGACCATGATTGCACCTACCATTGCAGCAGGACCATCACTATTGGATGGCTCAGCAATTGATGTAATAATCGCGTAAAGTGCCATTGCCGCGATTGTGCCCATTGCCGCAAATTTACCAAGCTTTTTCTCAAGCGAAATCAGTACCACTGATGCGATTGATGCTACTGCAAGAATTGGAGCAAATACCATTTTGATTACTCCGGTTCCGTCGAGGCTTGCACCCATTGAGGTAAAGAAAATCGAAATGTAGCCAAGGCCAGCAAGACCAAAGATAATGACCCAGAACATTAACCAGCCCTTTACGCCTTTTAATGATTCCGCCATTACGACATATTGAACAGGCTGTTGCTGAGGTTGCGCAAAGTACTGTTGCTGTACGGGTTGCTGTTCGTACGGTGTTGGTTGCGATGCCTGTTGCGGCGCTTCTTTTGGTTGTTGATTGGGAGCCATACAATTCCTTGTTTAACTGATATGCTTATGATAAAACGTCAAGCGCTTAAGGTCAAGTGTCGCCAAACAAAACTCCCGCCTCAACGGGCGGGAGAACGCTGTACAATAAGAATTACTTACGTAGGCCTAGTTTTGCGACAACAGCTTTGTATGCTTCAAAGTCCTTGTTTTCAAGGTATTTTAGCAGGCGCTTGCGCTTACCTACCATCTGAATAAGCCCACGACGTGCCATGTGGTCGTGCCTATTGGCTTTGAGGTGTTCAGTCACCTCTTTGATACGAGCCGTCAAAACCGATACCTGAGCCTGAGGGCTCCCAACATCGTCTTTCGCGACCTGAGTCAAAGCAATTGCCTTCGCTTTGTTATCTTTAGTAATCATAGTTGGCTATTATAACAGATGTGGTAGCTAATAGCAATGTAGCCTCAGGTTTTTAATTCAAGAACGGGATCCTCAATCTCTGCCTCAGTCTTCCCACCAAGTAAGCGTGCTTGCGCTTGAAGATCATCTATGCGCATTAAATTCACAAAAAGAACATACGCTATACGTGAGCCTCTCAGTATATTCATCTGCTCTTCGTAGTGATCTGGATCTGCTAATGCTTGTAATATACTATCTGACCACTTCGAATACCCACCAAGGCCTGATACTGCGTCGTATAATGCATCCATGAACTCTGGACATAATGCATATGCACGATGAAGGTACGGTTTTGTAGCGTATGGATAGTAGGGGCATCTTGCAAATAAATCAGCCATTGTTTCACCAGATTCCAGCGAGGTAGGCTTCACGCAGAGTAGCAACGTAAAATTATTATATGCTTCTGACGCTGGCCGATGCCCTATAAGCTTGACTCCGAATGCAGTATCTGGGTCTTCATCGATCAGGGTACGTATTTCAGAACCTGAAGATGGCACAACTGCCGTATCATCAGTTGGCAGCCGATGAGTACTCTGTAGATCCACAGCAGTTTGCTGTAAACCAGAATCGATATATACAATGCGCTCAAGAGTGAGCGGCTGGCCTACTGCTGCGAACTGTTCAAGCATGGCGCCGTGGATACGAAGTACGTCACCAAGCGATCGTTTGGGCTTCTCTTCGTGATTACTGGTGAACTCGGTCATGCTGTTTGGTGTTTGATGTTAATTTTGCAATATCTTTTCATAATACTACAATTTTACTATAATGTCAAGTTACGTCTTCACTAGGGAGCAATCGCCGACTCGTATGCGACGTAATTCGCTACAGTATGCACCTGTCTCAAGAGCCACCCCAATATCGGCTGCCAAGCTACGGATGTAGGTACCGCTGCTCACGTGAGTACGAATTTTTAGCTCTGGATACGTATAGTCAACAATTTCGAGAGAGTGAATAGTGACGGTTCGGAGTGGTACTTCAACTTCTCTGCCCTCGCGTGCTAGTTTATAGGCGCGTTTGCCGTTGATCTTGATCGCGCTATACGCTGGGGGGCGTTGCTGTATGTTGCCACGAAATTTTGAAAGCACCCGCTCAACATCTTCGCGCGTTGATTGATTCCACACTTCACTCCCTCTGTTAGAAGACTGTCTTCTAACAGATGATGGAACTGTGAATTCGGTTATTTCACCCTCTGGATCACCCGTGGTACTAGTTTTGCCGAGGCAAATTGTCGCTTCATATTGTTTGTCGAGTTTCAAAAAATCACCTGCCTTTTTGGTGGCGTCACCGAGCAAAATTACTAAAAGCCCGGTTGCAAACGGATCGAGCGTGCCGGCATGCCCGACTTTCAGCTGGCGCTTGGTCGGTTTTTCACCGCGCGCCAGATACTGATGCTTAATCTGCCCCCGAATCTTCGCCACGACATCAAAACTCGTCCATCCAGCCGGCTTATCAACGAGCAAAATACCATCTTTCGCGCGTGAAAGATCAAATTCCATAGCTATAGTATAGCAATTCTACTGGCCAGGGATTTTAAACTGGTTTGGATCGCTAGGAACGGTAGAGGGCTGAGGTACTTGAGGCTGTGCTTGTGGCGATGTGAAGATCTGTCCGAGTTGTTCCGGTGGAATCGCACCAGACGGCGGACCAAACTGTGGTAACGGTGGCAAGGCTGGTTCGGGCATTTTTGAAAAATCTGGAAGTGGCGGTAGGCCAGCTGGCGCTACTGGAGAAGCTGGTTGTTGCTCTGGCATTAGCGTTGGTAGCGGTGGCAGTACTGGTGCTTCTGCAGAATCGCTTGGTGACGCTACTGCGGGTTCGGCAAAGGCAGCGGCCACTGCTGCTTGCGCGTCAGCGTGCATATCTGACCTATTTTTACGATCAAGGTCGGCCAGTGTTTCGGCCGGTACGTTCGATGACGGCTCAGGAATAGGAGGGAGCTGCGTAACAGCCGTGTCTGCTACTTGAGGTGACGGTTGGTCACTAATTGGTGGCATGACTATAGGGGCTTGTGTGGAAACATCAGGTGTCTCTTCTTTGAATATATCAACACTTGGCGGTTCGCTTCTGTCTGGTTGCATACTTGCGTTAAGTGGTGCAGTAAATTGTGGCCCGCTCGGTTGATCCATGTACCCGCCTGCCTGACCATGGGTCAAAATCGTTTTGTTGCGGTCGGCTGCCTCATCGAGACGTTTGGCTTCTGCAGCTTCTTCGGTGGTGGCATTGAGCGTACCCCCAAGCGATGGCTCCTCAGCTGGGGCCTCATCTTTGCTTTCTTCGATAATTTCTTCATTAATTGACGGTGCTGCAACGGTAGCAGGGGCAACTTCCTCTAACTTTTTCGCGAGTGATTCCTCTGCTTCTTCAAATGCATCAGCTTGGTCTTCGGCTTGCGTTTGCTTGGCGACTTCGTCTAAATCACCTTTTTTCTCGTGTGAGATCGATAGCGTACCAGCAGCCGGTTTGGCCTCAGATTGTTTTTCTTCTTCGTTGCTTGTATCGTCCGCATCATCATCTGATTCCTGTGAATCTGTGTCATTCTGGGTATCTGATGATTCTTTGCTAATTGCATCGCTTTCTTCAAGTTTCGCAGCAATTAACTGTTGGTTCGCACCGGCCGCCATTAATTGGGCAGCCATCGTCATGACCTTGCTACTGGTTTTGCTATTCGAAAAGCGATCGGTTGCAGCTACAATACCCGTCAGAAACGCAGTGGCAACTTGTTCCGTGAGAAGGGTCTTGTCGCTCTTCAGCGCTTCTGATAATGAAACGAGCATTTCAGAAATGCTACTCGCTCCTGATTCATGCCAGTTAATCGTGCCGAGCTTACTTTTTTCGTCACCAACACTAAGGCTCGCAACTGTTGCATCATGGAAAATTTTGCCATGGGCGCTAAGCGCTGCATCCAAATTGTCTTGGCTATCGACGCCAAGAGCAAGTACTAATTCTACGTTGTAATCACCCTGTGAAAACTCGAGGTCACTCTCAGAAATTGTTGTTTTGTACGGTGTAATAAATATTTTTACGACATCGCCTTCAACCTTATAGCGAAGATGATCGGCCTTTTCTTTATCAAGCGCGATAATGAAGTCACGCAAACTGTCAACGGTGTTCTCAAACGTCTTTGCAGGATCCAAAAAGCTAATGGCAGCCGGAATCTGGCCGCTTACCACTGCCGTCGGATGCTTATTCAGCTCATCGAGCATCAATGTCAATCCAAGTGCTGCCGCAAGTTCGTCAACGCTTGGGTTTTTGCTAACCGTTACCAATATATTACTGCTACCAAGCAGCTTCTCGACGATTTTCTGTTTTGGACCTTGGTTTGATTGATTTTCGTTCATATCTGTTATTTTTGTTTTGATAGAATTTCGCTTTTAGTGTAGCACAAGCGTTTTCGGATAGTCAATCATTTCTTTTCCATGCGATATTTTTTAAGTCCTCCACAAACTCAAATGCACTTGCATGTGCACACAGCCCGGTGTATGAAGAAATATTCTTAGCGCTTACACGTTTGGCTGCACGTCGGCACGTTTTGGTTCGCAGCACAATAGCATGCGACTTCACTACATATCCTAAAAAATCAATTCCCTGCTGCCACGAACGAATTGTCACTTTCGACGGATGAAGTGATAACCCAAGCTGCAGCGAACAAAAATCACTAATCTGAGGTATCAAACCTTCGAGATAGGCTTTGTCTATTGAAACAATCAAAAAATCATCACAATACCGTGCATAATATCGCACGCCAAGCGTCTGTTTTAGGAACCAATCGAGCTCGTGCAAATATATATTCGCAAAAAGCTGGCTTGTGACATTCCCAAGCGGGATTCCCTTACCATTTTCGGCGCTATGACTCAAAATAATCTCACGAACTAGTTGCAACACACTCTCGTCTACGATGTGCCGTTCTATTAGTCTAACTAAAATCATATGGTCAATCGAAGCAAAAAATTTGCGTATATCACATTTGAGGGCATACGCTTTTACAGAGTTGTTTCGACTCTCGCGACGCAAAAAACACTGTACCCGCTTCACGCCCGCATGGGTACCTTTGCCTTGCCTACACAAATAACTATCGTAAATAAATCGCCTTTCAAACACTGATTCGATGGCACTTACGACTGCCTGATGAACAATTCTATCCCTGACAGTAGCTTTATGGATTTGCCGTTGCTTTGGGTCATGAACAACAAACTGCTGGTACGACCCATGCCGATACTGCCCAAGTATAAGTTGCTCATGAAGCTGCGAAAGATTAGTGCGCAGGTTCTTTTTATAGTCAGCTACGTCGTTGCGCGAACTTTTACCGCGCGAGAACTTTCTCCATGCCACCTGAAGTGCTTTAATAGATACAACATCATCAAATACAACAAATTCTGGAGTCTCGCTATGCCTACTAGCACCCCCCCCCGACACGTTTCCTGTTCAATTTCGTAAAGTTCCCATCATCATTAGTATCTATCGCTTGTATCAATCATTCTATGTTCAGCTAGGTATATTCCCTAAATCAGCACGCTACAGCCTGGGTACTACCTGTCAAACTGAAATTCTCGAGATCCTTCGGCTATGTCTGCGAGCCGCCAGCACTAGTAAAGTACAGGATAAAAGCGCATCTCTACACGAAGCATCTGTGCGCATTGATAGCCTGCGCCTCTTGCTAAATCTTTGTAAAGATTGTCGCTGTTTTTCCAACCAAGTCTACCAGCAGCTCGACTCTACGTGCAATGAGATTGGTCGCATGCTGGGAGGCTGGTTGAAATCTATCACGAGCAGTCCCTGAAGGCGGCCACTGAGTTGTCGTTCCACTGGTTGTCATCCCAGTTCGCATTCACGAACGTCTCGTCCGCGTCCCGGTTGAAGTACGGCACGTTCTCGGAGTCGACGACCAAGCCTAATTGCGCTACTTGCCATCATCTGCCACCAGATTCAGACGCATCCAAATCTTGTATTTTATACGAAACACTGTAGTTTATTTCTAGCAAGTAGCACGGAGTGCTCGATATTTTGCCTGCGCGCTAAATGTATTCGTAAATAGATTTATTCTGTCAGTTTCAAAACACGGAATCAGCGACATACATTCGTGAACGTATGTTCAGTAACCAATTCAAGACGTATTGTAGCAAAAAAACCTCTGCATGTGCAGAGGGCAAAATGCCAGTGTTGCTGCGGTATCCGGAAGGATACCCGCGCCCCAAGGACCAAAGCCCAAGAAACACGAGTACCTCCCGGATACCAAGGAACCGAGTTCCTAGCACTGCCTGAAGGCGGCCACCGAGCTGCCGCGCCACTGGTGGCCATCCCAGAACGCATCCACGAACGCCTCGTCCGCGCCCCGGCCGAAGTACGGCACGCACTCGGAGTCGACGACCAAGCCTGGAGCCCATAGGCGTGGGATGGTCTTGCCGTCCATGGCCGCGTACACCTGCGGGCTGAGTGCCAGCAACCAAGCAACTTCTGTGGTGGGAAGTGGCTGGCCACGGAGCTGGCCACGCACTTGGCGCACCGAAACTCCGTCTAGCTTGCTCCAGAACCGGCCGAGATCAAGCAAAGCTGGTGCTAATCGGCGTTGGTCGCTTGCCACCTCGCAGCCCGCGTAGTACGTAAGCTGCGACCCGTCGACATAGGGCGTAAAGGCCCCGCCGATTTGACTCAGTTCGTACTGCACGATCTTCATCGCGGTGTTCCAGTCGTGCTGCAACCCCTTGCCCAGCGTCAATGTGATGCTGGTGGGCTGGAGCGGGCCGGCATGCGTTGGCAGCTTGGCTACCAGCTCGTCGATTTGACTCTCGGTGAAGCCGAGTTTGAACTGCTGGTTCCAGTCCCGGAGCTTGGCTCCGTACTTGTCGACCGGTGTCCAGCCGATGGGCTGGGCAGCTGACTGGATCGACGCATACATCACGGATGCCAAACCTGGCTTCTTGATGATGTGAGCTACATCCTCGGCCGTGAAGCCAGCCGAGGCCAGCACACGCATGAACTCGACCTGCTGGCCGACGGTGATGTCGTAGAAGCTAGCCATGATGGCTCACTTCCTTTCTTGTGTAGCCGTAGACTTACTCGGTAATTCGCATATGGATGCGACGAGCTTATCTTTTGGTTTGAGAACGGCGTGCGGGATACAATAAACTTCTATGCCAAACGCCATTCTCAAACAGGGAGTGCTAAATTATTAAGGTTCCTATTCTTATTATATCATAAAATAACTAAAAATACAATTGGTATTGCTCCATTGCATCCCCACCTTTACAATTCCCCGCTTCTTTAGTATAATCTACCCCTAAGACGTGATATAAACCAAAGGAAAGAAAAGGATCATCCGTGCCAATTATTAAATCTGCTGTTAAGCGTGTAAAGCAAACTATTGTTCGCCGCGAACGAAACGTTGCTACAAAAAAAGCGATCAAAGGTGCTACAAAAGCATTTGACGCAAAACCAACTGCCCAGAGCCTTTCACAAGCACACAGCGAGCTCGATAAGGCTCTCAAAAAGGGCCTCCTAAAGAAGAACACCGTTGCTCGCCGCAAAAGCGCGCTGGCCAAGCAAGCTAAGGCTGCTGGTGTTAAACTTAGCAGCAAGAAAAAAACAACAACTACCAAAGAAGTGCCTGTTAAAAAAGCTGCTTCAAAGGCTACTGCAACCAAAAAACCAGCTACAAAACCCGCGACTGCAAAGAAGCCAGCAGCCAAAAAAACTGCGGCGAAGAAACCTGCAGCCAAAAAATAGTTCGTTTTCTATTAAATCCCGTCCAGGTCACTGCCTGGGCGGTTTTATATCCCAAGCAAGGCGCTCGCGACAATCGCCCACGGATCACTGCCCGTCGATTTCATTTGTTTGTCGGCCCGCGCCAATTGCTGTAGTATCCTGGCTGCATCTTTGTGTGTCGTATCGTTAGCATACTTTGCAAGTTTGCTCAATACATACGGCGAGGCTTTGATATCGCTGGCAACTTCACCAGCTGATTTTCCGCTGGTTACCAGCGCTGCAAATTGCACGGCTTGGCTGGAAATAAGCGCAAATACTCGGTAGGCATCGTCGGTTTGTGCGAGAACGGCGAGCATATGCTCTATTTTGGCTTTGTCACCCGAAAGTGCCGCACCAAAAAGCTCAAAGACGTTTTCCTCCAAGTGCGGTTCAACGATTTGTTCGATTACTCCTAACGTAATTTCATCCACGAGTTCGAGCTTATCGAGCGCCGCTGCTAAGCGCCATTGTTCTACCCCAGCCCGTGTGACCAAGACTTGTGCCAATGGCTTCGTGAGCGTGATACTACGCTGCTCTGCTTGCTGTTGGCACCATAGGACCGCTTTATACTCATCGCGCCTGGTCCATTCTTCAAATACTTTAACATCGGCATTTTTTAGCAGCCACTTGTAGCTTTTGCTACGCTTATCAAGCGAAGGCTCATCAAGTACGATATGCGTGGTGTCGCTAACATTCTGCAACAGTGTTTCAAGGTCAGGCCACAGCAGTTTATTCGCACTAAGTTCATTGATGATGATGAGACGACTAGAAGCAAATAAGGTTGTTCCTTGGGTCAAATCGAGTAGTCGCTCGCGAGTTAGCTCCCCGCCGTCTCGAAGTTCTGCTTCGCCAGCAAATTGGCTACGAATCTGGCCAAGTGCCGCGCGCCGCGCATAATCATTACTCCCGGTCAATACGCTAATCATTGCTTCTATTGTACCTGACAGACTGGACAAATGTGCGTGCCCCTGCCAGCGACGCGCAGTTTCTCGATCGTTTCACCGCAGCGCGGACAGGCGTGGCCTTCTTTTCGAAACACCCGTGCGAAGTCGATATAGCTACCACGCTTGCCTTCGGCATTGACATAATTTCGGTCGGTACTTCCACCTTTTTCGATCGAAAGATTCATGACGTATTTTATTTCATGCAATACTTCTGCGAGTTTTTCTTCTGGTATATCGCGGACCCTACTGCCGGGATGAATTTTCGCGCCCCACAAACTTTCATCGGCATAAATGTTGCCAACGCCAGCTAACACTGTTTGATCGAGAATCGCTGCCTTGATGGTCGTGTTGTTGCGCCGGCGCACACGGGAAATAAACGCTTCGGCGGTGAATGAATCTTCAAGCGGTTCTGGACCCACTTTCTGCATAAAATCAATATTCGGCACCTCAAGTGTAGGAAATAATTTGATCCAGCCAAATTTGCGTTGGTCATTGAAATACAGGTGCGAGCCATCGTCGAATTTGATAATTACGCGTGTTGAACGATCAGGCAAATCGCCGATAAGCGAATCGTTTGGGTGGCCTGCACCAAAAGTTTGTTCACCACGGAACACTAATTGTCCAGTCATCTTCAGGTGGATGACGAGCGTGTAGTCAGTCGAAAGGTCGATGAGCAGCACCTTGGCACGCCGACGAACATCCGTGATGGCCGCATCGACGAGAAACTGTTCGACCGTTTGCGAATCATTCGGAAAGCTTTTGGGTGAATCAATACACGTAACTGACGTGACCGTTTTTCCAATAATTAGTTCTGCAAGCCCACGACGAACCGTTTCGACCTCTGGGAGCTCAGGCATCGATAGCGACTCCCAGCTGACGCAAATGTTCCTTACAATCATGCACTGTGGTATACAGAATCGCATTCATACCGGCGTAGCGCGCTTCTTCGCAGTTACGCAGCCGATCATCCACCATCACACATTCTTCTGGCTCGACGCCAAGCTTGGCCGCCGCATACGCAAAGATTGCTTGGCTCGGCTTGGCCATACCAAGCTCGCCACTTGTCATGACTTCATCGAACCATTCGGATTGTTCGGACAGTGTAAAAAAACTATCCAGTCCACCTGCGCTGACATTGCTCAACATCCCGATTTTGTACGAGTTTTTCAGTTCGTGGAGAACTTCGAGGAGTGCATCGTTGCGCTCATGAAGTCCACGAACATTTTCATGAACAAAATCATAGTCGAGCCCAGAAATCTCGGCTACTTGCCGGTCATGCTCTTCTATCGTAATCAAGCCGTAATCTGCCTGCTTATCAAGCTCCATTATTTGATCATGGACTGTGTGGTAGTTTGGAACGTGTTTTTCATAAAACGCCAACCCATAATCGACGTAGAGCACACCGAAACAATCAAAAATAAGAGCTTTTATCATGCTCTTATTTTATCAGCCCTTCTCAGTAATTTATAGGTGAAGTGTTGCGTCTTGAAGCCGAAATGGATAGATTTTTTCGTAGTCAGGAATTTGTTTATTGAACAAATTGTTGAGCTGGCCAACACTCGCCTGTAACGAGCCTTTCGAACCGTCACAGGTTGAGGTCCAAAGACGCTTCACCGGTGCATTGTTATTTAGCACAATATATTCGTACACATAGCCTGTCGCACAGATACCACGAACATCATTTTTCACTTCACCCTCTGGTACTTTGCCCTTCATCATGTTGGCTTTATCAAGTGCATAGACAAACTGCTCGTACGCCTTTTGATTGTTATCAAGATCACTGCGATTGTTGATTGAACCAGAATAACCGTCATACACCACCATACTGCGTGAGGTTGGCGAAACATCTATCTGGTATGATTTAAAGTTTTCATTCGCGATAATCGGACCGCGGGCATTCAGACGCACGCTGTGCGTGGCACCTGTATTTAGCAATGCTTCGCGACCAGTGTCAGTTTCCTGCGAAATCGTAGTTGTTGACGGCGCAAACAAAGCGCGGCCAATTGAAACAATACCAAATATTACCACTATCACCACGAGAACGATGATGAAAAGCGGTAGCAAGCGTGGTCTCCCAGATCGATTCATAAGCTTTATTTTATCACTTTTATGCTAAAAAGTCAATTATTTACAGAAGCTGGTGTTATTTTTGATATATTCGCTCATCGCCCCACTGCCACTACACACCTGTTTATTTACATTTAGTGTGTCAGTAGTTTGCTGTTTGACCGTCTGCAAGCTATCATTCGTATTTTTGACAAACATCGCTGTTTGAAACAAAAAGTACCCGATAAATCCAAGGCTCGCAAGGAATAATACTCCAAAGGTAGTGATCCAAAAATTAAGTAGTTTTAGCTGGCGAAGTAGTTGGCGTTCAAGTTGTTCATTCATAGTGTCTAGTTTCCCCTGCTTTAGCGATTTCAGCAAGTAGCTGGCCGAGCGGTTCGGGGGTATCAAATTCAAAGTTTATAATCTCGCCCAAACGTTCCGGACGAATGCAAAGCAGTGTGACAGGGACTTTTTCGATGTGACTCCCCTGATGTTTATGAATATGCGTAAAATAATCGAGCTCATCCGCGCGCAAAAACTCTGTTTCATTTAGCCGACCTTCGCGTTCAAGTTCACCGAGCCGATGGCGAAATGCGCTTGGAGTTTTGACGTCGATGTTCAGCACTCTGTCCTCGTCATCTTCGAGTACCATATCGATACCAAAAGCATCTTCGTTACGGCTTGTCATACGCGCCCGATACCCCAGCTCAAGTGCGCCTCGATATACGGCAATCTCACGGCTAAGCCCGCGTACGATGGCATCAAATTGCTCATCTGAAAAGTTTGATGATCGTAGTCGCCGTGTCAGTTCGCCGCTCGCCTTTCGGAGTTTATCTGCAAAGCCACTTAGTTCGTTTTTCGGTAACGCTAGCACCGTATTCACAAAACTATCATTAAAATCTATCAGTTCAAACAAGCGTTCGTGTCGATTGTGATAGTTGTGTTTGTTCGCATCCATCTGCGCTTGCGCGCGTGCAGCGCGTGGTGTTTGCAGCAATACCAGCGCCAGCCACTCGGCGGCGGTACGCGCATGTTGTTTGCGCGCATCAATCGTCTGATCAAGCTGATCGATACCATCCTGCGCACGCACATCGTAATCGCGCGTTACGTCATCGACGATTTGCCATGCATCATAAAATACACCTATATACTGTCCGTGCGTCACGATTGTTTCTCGTCCGCGGGGTGAAGCTTGCGGTGTAAAGCGTCGCCATCTTTCATGCCATTTTTTCATATTGCTTATGTCTACTATACTATGTGTATGCGATCGAAGCGACAAACAAAAAAATTGCGGAAATTTTTGCTGGTAAAAGAAGTTATCATGCTATCGCTTGTAGCGGTAAGCCTTGTGCTACTGGTATTAGAGCATTTCGAGACATTATCGACTGTGCAGCTACACTACGTTGATATCTTCGAAATTACGATTTCGCTACTATTTCTGGTAGAGTTCTTTTTCGAATACTACTATGCGCGTGACCGTGCACTCTACGTAAAGCACCACTGGTTTTATTTGTTGGCAGCAATCCCCATCCCTACCCAAACATTCGAAGCCCTGCACGGTATTCGTGCGCTTCGTCTGCTAAAACTGTTCAAAATTTTTGCGCACACACGCTACGAGCGTAATACGCGATTGTTTCAATAATTATTGTACAAGCTCAGTATATGGCAAATGTTTGGCGAGATTTTTGTCGAATGTCAGTAGTGGTGTCGCATCGTCAAGTTGTGCGTACACGCTGAGGCAGCAATCGGTAAAAGATTCGCTAGAATGTTTTTTATACAGTGACAAGACCTTATGAAATAGTATTCTATTGCAATTGATATTCGAATGAGTAAGCAGATTCGTTATGTGATCTACGACAAGATCGCGCGGAAAGTCCATGACGCACTCCATCACATACACTGCTTCGATAAGAGCAGCATCTGCAACGTTATATGTCACGTTTTTATCTAATAATTCGCTTGCTAACATCTGTTGATGAACATTGTCGCCTACCATCCATCGTAGTAGTATGTTTGTATCTAGGCTTTTGCTCATTTATTTGCCACTGAAATATTTTTGTTTAAAATATGCAATTTTTGACGCATCGATTTCGGCCTTTGTTGGTGGCTTTGTAATGCCCATTTTACGCAAGTGCTCCTGAGTGCGGCGTCGCAACTCCTGAATATCAATTGGTGCATCAATAACGAGCTTATCGCCATGTTGACGCAACGTCACCTTAGACCCTGGAGCGATATTATGTTCACGACGAAACGCCGCCGGCAATGTGATCGTACCTTTTGATGTAACGGTAGATGTGTAGTGCATGTAAGAATTTTAGCAAATGTAATACTTTTTGTCAATGTATTACAATTTTATTTCCCCGTACTACCATACCCGCCAGTACCTCGTGTGGTTTCATCTAGTTCCTCTACCTCATGCCACTGGGCTGTTTCGTAGCGCGCAATCACCATTTGCGCTACGCGCATACCTGGCTCGATAGTGAATGGTTCGTTTGACGTATTCAGCAGAATTACGCCCACTTCGCCCCTATAATCAGCATCGATCGTCCCCACGCCATTAGCAGGCATAATACCGTGTTTGGCGGCCAATCCGCTCCGCCCGCGCACCTGCGCCTCGTAGCCCGGCGGCAGCGCAATAGCGATTCCTGTTGGAACTATCGCCCGCTCGTGCGGCTTGATTGTAATCGGCTCATCGATACACGCCGCAAGGTCCATACCCGCTGATTGCGCGGTGGCGTACGCTGGAATCACTGCCGCGTTGTGTAGTTTTTTTATGGTAATTTTTGTATACCACTGATTTGTAGGTACATCTTCTCTCATCTATTTTGCTTCGTTCTCATTTACGATATTTGCCATAAAGCAGTCCTGTTTAACGGTGAAATGTCGCAACTGTTTCTCTGTAGCCGCCGGAAGATATGTGGTAGTTTTTTTGTTCAATTTGTCCATAGATTCATCGTATCATAAGACGCATTCGTGCGATAACGCCAGAACCTTCATCTCGCCCCCAACTAGTTGCAAAATTGCGACGGCCGTCGAAGTTTTGAGAATAATTACGATAAGTAGCTCGGTTCGCTTATACTCATTTAATCGTGTTGCCTCGGGTGTCGCTCCTATTTTACGTGTGTCGTCTTGATAGCGTAGATCCTTAGCGAGAAGCTATTGGTAAATGTAGCAGCTTGCTGGTTGAGCGTTCACGATGCCATCATTGACATCTTATAGCGCTAGGCGCGTGATGTATGCGTCTGCAAAACTTCACGGACATATTCGTCAAGATTAGGACTATCAAGGACGGCGCGCGCACTCATCCATCGATACTCATCGTGCTCCGAACTTAACCGTATTTCCCCACTGGCATTTACAGCGTATGTTAAACGAACAACGCGAAGGTCTTTTTCTGGCACAAAGATATCTTGGGCAGCGAGCAGCGTATGTACAGAATCTACGCGTAGACCAGTTTCTTCAAAAACCTCACGCGCCAGTGCATCGTAGAGCGGTTCCGATGCCTCAATGCGGCCACCCGGTATATCCCACGCCTGTGCACCGGCCTTAAAATCTTTGCTCCGACGCAAAAATAGATACTCGCCGTTATGTTCAATTAGTGCCTTTACTCCAACTTGCAGATTCATGACACACCCTCCTCAGGTATAATTACTACGCTTCGGACTCTACGTATATTATCTTGAGCATAAGCTTACACTCCACGCAAACACGCTTCGCCTCGCCATCTGATTCTTCTTCCCAACAACTTTCGTATATATCTCCGGTAAATTCATAGCCAAGTTTTTTATATAGCGCTATTGCGGCTGCGTTGTCTGGCTCTACGCCAAGTGCGATCGAATGTATTCCACGAGCAATTACTTCTTCTTCGAGCGCGTTAATGAGCTTAGTCGCGATGCCTTGTTTACGATAGGATTTCTTGACCTCAAGAGCATTAATGAACGGAACACCTGGGTACTTTTCTCGTGGTAGCGCTTCATCAACAGGCGCAAGCCATAAAGAAACACGTCCAACATAAACACCG
Source organism: uncultured Candidatus Saccharibacteria bacterium (assembly GCA_964618945.1). Taxonomy (GTDB): domain Bacteria; phylum Patescibacteriota; class Saccharimonadia; order Saccharimonadales; family Saccharimonadaceae; genus UBA1020. Next base: position 25,892 of record CAZUDH010000003.1, on the reverse strand, counting down.
CTATGTCGTGCAGCAAACAGCACTAAATCGTCGTTTTTTATCATTGCAGTAATGCGACGCTTGTATAAAGGATCTAGTTTAGTTTCAACGCTCACTTTATCGATATCGCATATGTTCGATTGAGTAATTGATTCAACAATCATACTTGCCCCCAATTTTTGCCGACATGCACATCCACCTTCAGCGAAATACCGAGGTTGGGGGCGATGGATTCCATGGTTTCTTTCATGATTTCGGCAACTTTTTCGGCATTTTCTTCGGGACATTCAACCAGAATCGAGTCGTGGATTTGCAAGAGTTGCCACCCCAACGGCTTGGCATCCGTCGATGAGCTGCTAGAAGATTTTGAAGCGGGCAAACAAGCGCTGTTTGACACAGCGTGAGTGCGCACTGGAGAAATCGACGCCGCAGATTGCGACGGGTTTAGTTGTTCGTCAACCTTAATCATCGCGAGTTTCATAATATCGGCTTCAGTACCTTGTATCGGCATATTAAAGGCAGCGCGCTTGGCAGCTTCGCGCACCATGAAATTGCTACTTTTTACATCGGGCGTGGGACGCCGTCGGCCATAGAGCGTTTCGACGTAGCCTTCGGTTTCGGCTTTTTTCAGCGTGGCATCGATAAATTCGCGGATTGGTTTTCGCAGCTCAAAATATTGTTCAATGAAGTTTTTTGCTTCACCAAATGTCATCCCAGTATTTTGCGCCAAAGCGTGTGGGCCCATACCATACAGCACGCCAAAATTCACGACCTTCGCATCACGACGCATATCTTTTGTAACGTCACTAAGCGCAATCCCACGAACATCTGCAGCGGTTTTAGTATGAATATCAATGTCATTATTGAAATCCTTTATCATCTGCGCATCACCCGCTAAAACCGCCGCGAGGCGTAGCTCGAACTGCGAATAATCAGCACTTACAAATACATTTCCCTTTTCTGGGATAAATGCCTCGCGAATCCGCCGCCCAAGTTCGGTGCGGACTGGAATATTCTGCAAATTCGGGTCGGTACTACTTAGTCGCCCTGTCGGTGCAACGTCTTGGTTAAACGTAGTATGCACACGATTATTGGTATCTGCTTGTTCAGGTAACGTGTCGAGATAGGTGTTTCGCAGCTTGGCAAGTTCGCGCGTTTGTTCGATGAGTTCAATAATTGGTGACTGCCCGCGCAGTTTATCGAGTTCTTTTTGGCCGGTGCTGTAGCCGGTTTTCCCTTTTTTTATCCCTATAGTTGGGAGCTGTAATTTGTTAAATAACACTTCAGAAAGCTGGCTTGGGCTAGCAATATTAAACTCGTAGCCTATCAGCGAATACATTTCTTGCTCGAGTGCGGCGTGCTTTTTCGCAAGTTCATCACTCATCGACTTTAAAAACTGTTTGTCGATTGCAATACCGCGATACTCCATCATGAACAAGTGGTAAATCAGCGGAAAATCAAATTTTTCGGCGATTTCTTGTACCTTCGGTTTTTCTTTGAAGGCCTCAGTTTGCCAGTTATAGACTTGCCACGAAGCGGCAATTTCTTGCTGTGGCGTGGTGAGTTCCCCACCTACAAGTCCTTCTAAGCTGCGATCGCGCTTGAGCGGATCGATCAAAAACGACGCTTGGCGCACATCATGTACAGCGTGAAACCGCACGAAAATATCATGCGCCGCAAGGTCGTGATAGAGCTGTTTGACATCATAGCTAATGACTGTTCCCCACTCGATAGCACGCCAAAAGCTTTCATCAATTTCCGAAAGTTGTGTGTGCGTAATATGTCTATCATTCAGGCTTACCCACACCTCACTGCCATCAAATTGTACAATAATCGGTCCGTCAATTTCCACCTGGGACGGCCAATCCGCCTCTGTCAGATGTACCTCATCAGCCGCATGGAAGTACAAACTGGTATCGGGTGCTTGCTGCATATGCTTTGGTAGGCGCTTGATGAGAGAATGGAATTCAAGTTCTTTCAGTTTGGCAGCGACCGCATCAAGATTGGTGTTGTTAACATCGGCCTCATGGTAATCAAGCTCAATCGGCGCATCAGTAAATATCCGCGCTAGGGCCTGCGACATATAGGCGCTTTCTTTGCCATCAATCAATTTTGCTTGTGTGGCACCCTGTATATCATCGATACGCTCATAGATGCCATCAAGCGTGTCGAACTCTCCAAGTAACTGAGCAGCTGCTTTTGGCCCTATACCTCGTACGCCAGGAATATTGTCTGAGCTATCGCCAACCAACGCCTTGTAGTCGACAAACTGCCGAACGTGTACGCCGTACTTCTCAAAAAACGCTTCGTCATGGAAATGAATCAGCTCGCTGCCTTTCTTGGTGATATACACATTGGTAGTTGGGCTAATGAGTTGCATCATGTCGTAATCACCCGTCACCAAACAAGTTTCGATGTCGCCTTTTTTGTCGGCGGCAAACGCAAAGGTACCCATAATATCATCAGCTTCGTAGCCATCAAGTTCGTAGAGCGGCCAGCCAAAAGCGTCCAGTAGATCGTGCAAAATCGGCAATTGTGCATAAAAATCATCGGGCGGTTTGGTACGACCAGCTTTGTACTCTGCGTAGATTTTACTCCGCTGCGTGGTAGATGTTTTTCGGATATCCCACGCTACCGCCACGTAATCTGGCTCGAGCTTTTTGATTACCTCAACCGCAATGCTGGCAAAGCCGTAGACGCCGCCAGTTGGCGTACCGTCGGGCAAACTAAGCCCCGGCATGGCAAAAAACCCGCGGTAAAACACGCTCATACCATCGATTAACACCAACCTCTTCATGTACTTAGTATACGCTACGTATATACTGCCTAAAAGTCATACTTTTCACGTATCGCTCTATATCGTTCAACAAAGTCATGGTAAGGTATTCCACGTTGATATGCCGCAATGACTTGGTTGCGGTACATTGCTGCAGCATTTATAATTTCTCGTTCGCAGTCGGTAAATTCATAAGTTGCTAGAATCGCTTGATACGCAGCCGCCCCCAGCGTTTTTCGAGCAATCTTTCCATCTTTTCGTATGCGCTCTGGCTTTGGTGGCACTATTTTCATAACAATATTTTCAAGACATTTAACACACTCTTGGTCTGAAATACCGCAACTCTGTGCGGCATCCTCTAGCGTTGCCTCTTCAAATAATGCAAATAATAGTTCCATTTCATCATCTGATAATTCATCACGCCCAAGCGTAATGAGCAAATTGTAGTCCTCTTTTGTAAGTGAACGTACGTCATTGCTTGATAGCTTTTGCTCTTTTATTGGTCTAGGTTCCATGGTGAACGTTTTTGCCTACGCCGTATTGATCGACGCTCTTGCTCGCTCAACCCACCCCACACTCCATGACTTATGTCATTATCGAGCGCATAGGCGGCACATGCTAGCCTCACTGCACATCTTCCACAAACTGCTTTGGCTTCTTCTTCTTGCAACTTTTTGCCAGCACCTTCTGGAAAAAACAGTTCTGGGTCTTGGCCCTCCAGATAACACTGCGGTCCTACCGTGCGATCATTATCTTTATACATATATTCAGTATGAGGAAAGTTGAGGCTCGTCACAAGCATAAGTAATACAACCTGCTATACTGTTACTAATGAGTGAACGTAGTGACGTAAAACTTGTGGCCTTCGTTGGCCTTGCAGGCAGCGGCAAAAGTGCTGCTGTAGAATACCTTACCGAAAAAGGTATACCAAAGATATATTTTGGTGGAATTATTTATAAAGCCATGGAAGAAGCTGGCATCGAAGTGACCTGGGAAAGTCAGCAAAAGTTTCGCGAAGAAATTCGTGAGCGCGAAGGCAAGGATTTTGTTGTTCGGCGGGCCATCCAGGAAGCACACAGGCTTGTAGAAGCGGGCCAACACAAGATTGTTTTAGACGGACTATACAGCTGGAGCGAATACCGAATTTTGAAACATGAATTTCCGGGTGAAATGACAGTAATAGCTATCGTAACACCAAAACATCTGCGCTATGATCGTATGGAAAAACGCCCCGAACGTCCGATGACCCGCGAAGAAGTCGACGAGCGCGACTGGGCAGAAATCGAGAATCTTGAAAAAGGCGGGCCAATCGCTATTGCTGATTATTTTATCCACAACGATAAAGACCTTAACAGCCTGCATGAGCAACTCGATGAGGTCTTAGATCACTGCAAATTCTACGAGTAAATTTATTTGATGTATTCGTGAAGCTTCTTGGCATCTTTGTGCTTGCGGAGCTTGGCGAGCGCCTTGGCTTCGATTTGGCGAATACGTTCGCGGGTGACGGCAAATTCCTGTCCCACTTCTTCTAGGGTATGACTTTTGCCGTTATCGAGCCCAAAGCGCATGCGGACAATTTTTTGTTCACGATCTGAAAGGCTTGAGAGCACTTCACGTACTTGTTCTTTGAGTAGCTGTGAGGTAGCGCTTTCCTCTGGTGTGGCGCTGTCTTCATCTTCAATGAAATCTTGCAGCACGCTATCTTCATCTTCACCATCGCGCCCGACGCCGGCATCGAGACTTTGGATATCTTGCTTGATTTTAATAACGTATTCGACTTTTTCCGGTTCCATTTCGAGTTCTTTGGCGAGCTCTTCGATACTTGGCTCGCGGTTGAGTTCCTGCGTCATACGACGCTGGGTACGGAGCAACTTATTAATAGTTTCGACCATGTGCACCGGAATACGAATCACGCGAGCTTGGTCGGCAATGGCGCGGGTAATCGCCTGACGAATCCACCAGGTGGCGTAAGTCGAGAATTTGAATCCTTTGTCTGGGTCGAATTTTTCAACGGCACGTAGCAAGCCGGTGTTCCCTTCTTGAATGAGATCAAGAAAATCAAGGCCGCGACCACTGTAGCGCTTAGCGATACTTACAACAAGACGCATGTTGGCTTCGGCCATTTTGTCTTTGGCCTTTTTTTCACCGGCAATCACGCGCTGGGCAAGCGCAAGTTCTTCTTCAGCGTTGAGCAGCGGAATTTTCCCTATCTCACGTAAATACAGGCGCACGGAGTCATCAGAAACATCATCGAAATATTGGTTACTGTTCAGTGTATCTTCATCGGTATCAAGATCTTCGTCATCAAGATCGGCAATATCTGGTTCTTCGACTGCATCAAGAGTAGAAACTACCTCTACCTCATCGTTCATTGGTGCTATGCCGTCATCGTCATTATTTCCCACGCGCAGTCTCCTTTATTAGCTGTGCTAGCTTCATTCGTAGTTCATTGGCCGTTTTTTCGTCTCCGACAAGTTCGGCGTCACGTAAACTACTAGTTAGTGATTCTTTGGTTTGGTTTTTGAGTTCTTGCGTCATACGGCGGAGGAGTTTCGCGGCTTCGAGCTCTATATCTTGCTCATGCCAACGTTCATACCGTGCCTCGGCCTTCAATTGTACTATTTTTACATAGGTATCAATGTTTTGCAACTCGAGCGGTGTTTCGACCATACGCTCGGCTCTGTGTTTCATCAAATAGTCAGCCAGAAGCAGCCGTGGCTCGGTAGCAAAAAGTGCAGCAGTATCGGGTGAAAGCAAACTACGAGTTTTCGGCGAAATCAGTAACGCTGCGAGGAGGTCATCCTGATACGTCGTTTCGTCAGTTGCCGTAGTCGGAGCTACTTTAACAGATTTGAGTGCGCGGGTAGTAGTAGAACTTGCAGCGGCAATTTTCGCCTGCAATGATTCATACGATGTATCGATCATGCTAGCGACTTGACGCATATAATGTTCGCGTTCTACGCTATCGGTAATGTGGCGAATGACTCCAAGCGCAGCGGTAGTGAAGTTGCGTTTTCCAGCAGCTGTTTGCATATTCTCGCGTGCCGAATACTGACCTAGTACCCAGTCGACGACTGGTTCGGCCGATTCGATTGCCCTACTCCACAACGATGCGTCTTGTTGGATAAGCTCATCAGGATCTTTTGCCCCATCAGGGAGGGTTGCTATGGAAAGCTCTGCACCAACTGTTTGAGCAATCGGCACAGCGCGCTCTGTTGCCGCCAACCCAGCTTTGTCACCGTCGAATGCCAACACAATCTGTGGAGAAAGACGCACCAAGGCTTTTAAGTGCCACTCGGTCATAGCGGTGCCGGCTGTTGCCACGACATTTCTTACACCCGCTTGATGGCTACTTATAACGTCCAAGTTCCCCTCGACAATGACAGCTTGTTCTGCCTTACGAATTGATTCTTTTGCTTGCGATAGTCCAAACACATGCCGTGATTTGTCGTACAAAAGAGTTTGCGGCGTATTAAGATATTTCGGCGCCTTTGGATCATCACGCAGAATACGTCCAGTAAAGCCAATCACCTGCCCACTGCCGTCCATCAGGGGCACGGTCATACGACCACGAAATAAATCGCCGCCAAAACGATTCGTTAGACCAGCGTCAGAGAGTTCTTTCTTGGTAAGCCCACGCTTTTCGAGCGCGCGCACCAACACATCGCTACTTTCTGGCGCGTACCCAATGCGAAACTCGTTGACGATCTCTTTCGAAAGGCCGCGCTTTTTAAATACATACTCCATGGCACTCGGAGTGCGTAGCAAACACTGGTGATAGAACTTGGCCGCTAGGTCATTGGCTTCCATAAGTCGCAGCTTCTTTTTGGCAAGTTCACCGCTTTTTTTGGTGTCATACATCGAAAGATCGACGCCAGCACGACGCGCCAGTTGCTCGAGCGCAGCGCGAAAATCAATGCCCTCAACTTCCATCACAAAACTGAATACATCGCCGCCTTTCCCGCTCGAAAAGTCGTGCCAAATATGTTTGTCTGGACTGACGACGAAACTTGGTGTTTTTTCGCTACTAAACGGGCTGAGGCCTTTGAAATTTCGACCAGCACGCTTCAACTGGACGTATTCACCAATTACGTCCTCAATATTGAGCCTGCCACGAACCTCTTCTTTTGCGTCTTGCACCCCGTCTCCTTCTCTACGCTTTAGTATATCATTACCTCTGTTCAAACCGATGTACTTATGCTTAAATAGAAGCAATGCAACCAAATGCCCCAGGTCAACTACCAACTCCCCAGCCACCATCCCAAGCCGCGCAGCCAGTTGGGTCTTCGCTCGATTATCTCAATCAAATTTCTGCACCAGTACAGCAGAAAACAATCAACCCCCTAGTCCTCTGGGCAGCAATTGGCGGATTTTTCTTGCTACTTTTCGGTGTGGTCTTTTTTGCCCTCAACAGCGGTGGGCCAAGCTACAAAGATAGACTTATCGGGTTTGCACAACGAATTGATGCGCTTAAAACACTTGTCGATGAAAGCCAAGCCAAAATCCAAAGCACCGAGCTCCGCCGTGAAAATAGCTCCCTGTCGCTCGCACTCACCAATACCAGTCGCGATAGCGCTACCCCACTTAAAAACGTTGGTGTGAAAAAGCTTGCAAAGCCATCAAAAACCTCTGCCCTCACCAAGGAATTTGCAGAACTCTCCAGCCGATTAGAAGACGCGCGGCTGAATACAGTATTTGATCGAGTTTATGCACGCGAAATTGCCTACGAGCTTTCAAAAGTACGATCAGAAATGAAATCGCTTCGAAAAGCCAGCAATAGCAAAAGTTTAGGAACCTACCTTGATACAACTGAAAACAACATACAGCCTCTCAACGACCAATTTGCCGCCTTTAACAACACCCAGGGTTAAGTCTTGTCAGTTACCAAATTGTAGCTTAATCGTGCAAGATCTTTGACCTCATCATCTGAAAGCTGGCCCGAACAAATAATGGTATTCCAGTGTTTTTTATTCAAGTGATACCCTGGCAGCACACTTTCATACCTTTCGCGCAGATTTGCTGCGAGCAGAGGGTCACATTTCAGGCTGACACGCAGCGGGTTTGAGCCATCAGCAATAATAGCAAATAGTTTGCCCTCGCCAGTTTCTTTGTGCCCTACTTTATAGACACTCGTTCCTTCGCCAAATGGAAAATCGAGCCACGTGTTGGGAAATTCAAGAAGATATTGCTCGAGCTCTTTATGCGTCATACCTTCAATTTTCCTAAATAATACTGCAGTTCTTCAATGCTGCCTTGAATATCATCAATTGCCCTATGAGCCTCAGGCTTCGCAAACTTCTTTTTGTACTTGCCTTCAAATACTACTTTCCAGGCACTGACATCGAGCATCCGGTAGTGCAAGCGAGCGTTCAAACGTGGCCATTCGTTTTCGATGAACTTGCGGTCTTGGTGAATCGAATTCCCGGCCAGCAGCACAGGCTTCTTATTATCAAAGTGCTCCGTGATAAATGCCATTAGTTCGTCTTCGACCACTTGCCCACTTTTGCCGGTTTCGTTTTGCGCCATCAGCGCATCTCGCACACTCGAAAAATTGTCCCAAAATTCGCCGACCATCCGTGTGCTCATCAGCTCATGGTCAACTTTGACGACAGCTTCCAAGCGTGCGATTTCTTTCATGTTCCAATCGGTCGCAATCGCCCCGACTTCAAGTATGCGGTCGGCGCCTGGCTCAAGGCCTGTCATTTCAAGGTCAATCCATAGAAGTTTTGCTTTTTTCATCATAGTTACATTATAGCAATTACTTGACTTTATTGCATAACCATATTATGGTGAAAATAGCCATGGGATATCTGAGCCCCCGCTCAGACCGAAGTGGAGTATATCAGGAGGTGTCCGCGTTGGGCAACTACGCGGCAAATCAGTACTTGTGGTCCAATGGTGGCCGTACGCAGTTCTCGCAGAAGCCGATCGGTCGGCCACGCAAGAAGCGAAAGAAGCAGCCGTTCGTCCCGAACACCCGACAGCTCATCACTGCTAAGCAGATGATCTGCCGCGTGCTCCAGAGGGGGAAGCTGTATGCCGCCAATGTGCGGGATGCTGCCTACCGGCTGCGCAAGAAGCTGGGCGAGAAGAGCCGGAAGCTCGGCAACACCCCGCACCAGTCGCAAATCACGCTCGAGTGTGGCCTCATGGAGCTGCTCGGCGCCGATAAGGTGCGTGCCGATCGCTACGGCTTCGCACTGACCGCCTGATCTTCCAGGAAGGTGGAACGAGATAACAGTCGATGAGCGCCGCACAGGATAACGCTCTACGGAAAACTCGTTTCACCTTCCTCGGTGAATTTAGGCCAATCGCTCTAGTGCTATTTCAAACGCCGCTTGTTTTAGCGGTATATTTTTTTGTTCAGCTCGCGCGAGCATATCGTTCATCGCCTTTGACAGGATGTCATCAAGCCTACCATTCACATCAGCTTCAGTCCATTGTTCAGCGTTGACATTCTGTAGCCATTCCAAATAGCTAACGATCACACCGCCAGCATTAGCAATTACATCGGGGATGATATTTACACCTCTGTTTGTGAGCAGCTCATTTGCTTCGTCGGTCACTGGCCCATTGGCTAGCTCCAAAATATGTTTGGCACGAATTCTTTGTTGATTTTCAGATGTTATAACTTCCTCTAGCGCAGCACATACCAGCACGTCGACATCGGCATAGAGCACGGCGTCATTCAATTGTTCTTTACCATCTAGCTTACCCATGATGGTTCGCGAATACGTTTTTGGTGCAAATGACAGCCCGTTTGCATTTGTTTTGGTGATGCGAGAATTAGCCGCTGCGACTATTTTTACACCAAGTTCTTCTTCGGCAATTTTGGCAAAATAAAAGCCAACGTTTCCCACGCCTTGCAGTGCAATTTTTAGACCCTCTGTTTTAATAGAACGCACCTTGCAGTACTCGCGAAGCGCAATTACCCCACCTCGGCCGGTCGCGGCTTCGCGCCCCAACGAGCCACCACGCGCAACGCTTTTGCCTGTAAAGCTGGCTTTCGAGGTATCGCCAGTGAGCTGTTCGTATTCGTCCATCATCCAATCGATGATTTGGGCATTCGTATTAACATCAGGTGCTGGCACATCGATGTGCGGGCCGATATGTTTTTCAAGCGCACGGACATATTCGCGCGCGACCGCCTCAACATGTGCCGCGTCGTGCTCGCGCGGGTCGAAAGCTACTCCACCTTTGCCGCCCCCAAGTGGGATATCGACAGCCGCACATTTAATGCTCATCAGCGTGGCAAGCGCGCGCACTTCATCGTTATTTACTTGTGGATGAAACCGAATACCCCCTTTAAACGGCCCTCGCTTGTTGTTGTGCTGTACGCGGTATGCTTCATGCGTAACGCCATTTACCGTCAACGTAAAAAAGTGCTCATTCATTGGAGTCGTCAATTCATAAATCTGCGTATCACTAAGGCCAATCGCTCGGCCGGCTTTGGTAATTGCTGTCTGCGCACTTTCGAGCATGTTCATTATGGCACCTCCTTGATTGTCTCTCTATGGTAGCATTTTGGCACAAATAAAACCTCCGCACAGGTTTTGCGGAGGTTTTATGATTAGACGATCTTAGTCTTTTTTCTTGTCCATGCGGTCAAGTTTCATGATGTGAACAATTTGGTAGATCACAAACGCAGTTGCCAGCAATGTGATAAGTGAGCTAAGGAATGCACCCCATGCAAAGTCTGCATTTCGACCCGCTATTTCGAGGTTCCATTTCGCAGCCTCAAGACCTTCTTGTGAACCAACGATGAACTGTACAATTGGACTAATAAAGCCCTCTACAAGTTTCTTTACCATATCACCAGCCGCTGTACCGATCGCAAGACCTACAGCCAAGCCGACAACACCTTGTTCGCGGATAAAGTTCATGAATCCGCTAGCGTGATTTTTTGCCATAAAAACTCCCTTTTTAAATAGTTATGAAAAAAGTATAGCATAGACGAGGCGTTATCTATACTTGCGATCGTGGCGGCCTTTTTCAATATCGGCTATTGCGGAAAGGGGGTCATGACGAAAAGCCTCTTCGTCAATATGTTTGAAGTAAAAAAATGATGTATGACCCATTGCAACCAGACGACTGACAGTATCTGCCCCAAGCTTACGAATGGTTGAAAATTCTTTTATACCTTCTTCTGTGAGGTCACCGTTAAACTCCATCGGCTCACCAAAAACCTCTAATGATGCTCTGGCTGGGGTATCAATGGATTCATCATTCCACGTCCAACGACCAGCCCTCCACTCCTCATCATGACTTGTGCCAAGCACATATATTTTGTTACTTTCGACTGCACGACGAATGATCTTGCTCATCTCATTTGCATACTTGGTGGCTTTTGTACGCGTCGTACTTTTGCCTCGATACCCCAAATAGTCAACATTGTCGAGAATAAGCAAGGAGTTTACTTTCTGTGATTCTAGCGTATCAATAACCTTCTCGCTTACTGCTGCACCGCTTGGTTTGCTCCCATTTATATGCAGTGAGATAAGTGCGTACGGTACGTCTGTCATGACGGCTGCTCCTATCGCAACATCATCCCTAACGTGAGATTTACCGCTCCCCGGCTCGCCTTGCATAAGAAGTGCTGTATTCGCCGCATTCGCTAAGCGCGTAATGATTTCTGGCACCTCAGCGAACAGTAGGCGTTCGTTTGTATGTGCAATTGTGTGTGCGGCAACTTCAAAACCTTGCGGCTTATCCGGAAGATATAGCTCATATCCATAGCCACTTTTCGCATTAACTTCATATTTCGCAGCCAACATACAACGAATATCAGACGAGGAAATATTCATCAGAATATTATACAACTTTTAATGCTTTTTGTCTACATTTTATCGGGTGCAGAAATACCAAGAATAAAGAGTCCAGCCTTTAACGTATCAGCATACAGTGCCACAAGCCCAGCGCGATGAGCTTCTTTATCGCTGCCAACGACTTGGTTTTTTTCGTAGTAGCGATTAAATTCCTGGGCGAGTTCGAACAAATAATTACAGATATGATGTGGTGCGAGTTCGCGCACGGCGTGACTAACAACTTCGTGATATTCACCGAGTTTTCGCACGAGGCTCCGGTCTTCATCATACAGCTTCGTCACTGCGGTTGGCGCATTAGCTAGCTTCGATAAGATACTTTTCGCCCTGGCATGCGCATATTGCAGGTACGGACCGGAGTTCCCCTGCAAACTCACTGTTTCGTCGATATCAAAATTAATGTCGCCGCCCAACCGGTAGCGCGCAAAGGCATATTTAACCGCACCGAGTGCAACCGTATCAATATGTGCTGGATCGTCAACAAGCTCGGCCACCTTTTCTTTTACCACGTCGAGCACTTCAATTGCCCTCGATACGTTTCCAAGTCGTGAACTCATTTTTTTGCCGTCACCAAATCGCACGGTGCCATTCGTCAGGTGTGTCATTGCACCCACAAGTTCCGGCGAAAATTCTTCGGCCGCTGCATACACAACGCGCATGTATTCTTTTTGGTCGTTACCCGTCAGTAAATAGCGATGATCGAAGCCATACTCTTCTTTTTCGAGCCAAATTACTCCAATATCTTTGGTTTCATAGGTCGGAAGGCCCTGGCTGGTAATAAATACACGGGTATGGAGATGTTTTGCTTCGTCACCTTCATATACCACAGCACCTTTTGATTCTTTCAAGACACCTTTTTTCAGCTGTTCGCGCACAACTTCTAGTCCGACCGGTGCGGTCTGACTTTCTGGGTAGTATCGCATCGGTACTACATCAATTAACGTATAGAATGCATCGAAATACTCGAAGCTCCACATGCGGGTTTCCCAGTAGATTTTGGCAAGTGGTGAGGTGTAATCTTTCTCATCGTGAAAACCGTAAATGGTTTTATTTAGTTCATCAATTTCGTGCTTCTTCGTGTCGTTTTCTTCGTAGGCTTTGGCACCGAGCACGTAACTTTCGCTAATCCACTTCGAGCGTTCAAACGCATTCGCTGAAATATCATTAAGCTTTTCTGGATACTCCCCGCCAAGTCGTTCGCGCATACCCCACAAGCATTTTGCAACGTGTAGTCCCACGTCACCACCAAAGCTGGTGCGCTGCAGCTTCGCGCCACCAATCAGCATTAGCCGTGCAACGATATCACCATAAATCGTCTGATACAGATGTCCGGTGTGGAGCTCCTTGAAGGCATTGGGGCAACTATACTCAAATACCAAGTTGTTACCCGAGTAGACAAGCTCAGGCTCTTTTTTAGTAAGCGCCAGCAAGCCGTCATTTGAAAGTTTCAGGTTAATGAACCCCGGACCAGCGACAGTTACTTCTAAAAAATCGCTGCTTTCGCATAATTCATTAGCAATTTGTTCGGCAATTTCGCGCGGGTTTTTGCCAAGGGGTTTCGCCAATTGCATTGCGACATTGGTTGCATAGTCACCAAATTGTGATTCAGGGCGTGTTAGTACAACGTCTTGGTCGACGTCGAACAATTTTTTTATAACACCAGAAATAACTTCTTCCATCATCACCCATTGTAACAGAGGTTACGCAGATGCTTCAAAATCTAGTTCGTTCGAAGGCAATCTTCATGACAATATACATTGACAAAATCTATACAATGTGCTAATATTATAATGTTACTATTTATACAAAAACAAACATGATAACCGAAGCTCCAGGCACTACTCTCGACAGCTATCTCAATCCTACTCAGTCGGAATTACTGCATTTTGACGTAGATGAGAACATACTCAAGGAGTATGCCCTTGCAGATTTACCGAATGGAATAGGAATAATAGGCGGAGCTGCTCGAGCGATTGCATGGAGCCAATGTTTTGGTGAGAAAGATGTTGGCGTACGTGATGTCGACTTAGTCGGCTTTGAGGAATTGTCACCTGATGAATCGACCTATCATGAGCTCTCATTACAATATATGCCCGATGACTACGAGCATGGATACGGTGTTAAGACGGATTCACTCGAGAAATATTTTTTAACACGTGATTTTACCATTAATGAAGTTGCGATAGTTGATGGTACATTGCTCATGACACAGGCTGCATATGAAGCGCTGCGTGATAAACGCATACAGTTCAGTGACTACGAGGTATGGGAAGATGGTAGCGTTAGCGGCAAGTTGTACCAAAAAGGCAATCTGCTGGCATGTGTGTTGCAGGAAAGGTTTGGTAAGGGTGAATTTGACGCAGGACATACGTGGCCTCACAATGATAATGACTTTTACTTTGCTCTGGCACTAAACAAAGCACTGCAATACGGGTGGAATGTGACTCGTCGTTTTTTGGGAGAAGTTGGTAAGGGAGCACGTAGCGATGATGGGTTACGCTTATACGTTACGGAATTGATAAAGGAACTTGAGACAAGTACCGACTTTACATTTAGGTTAGGCGATAGTGACGAACAGCTTTGGCGAGATATGCCACCGATAGATGATGCTAAAATTGATCACGCCATCGAACTGATGTATCAGTATAGAGGTAAGCTACCCCCCGGCGCGGACGACTACTAATTCAGTATGTTTACGTACTCTATAGCTACACAGAAGCTTCAAAATCTAGTTCGTTAGAAAGCTCAGCTTCAAGTTGAGGACTTGTCGAAACCGGCATCAAGCCTCGTACGGTGTGCATAAGCTCGCGCAGTACTTCCATATCGTCAGCGATAAATTGTTCTACTTCTTCTGTAAGATGTGACATATTTGTTTTCTACCTTTGTATCCTTTTTATAGCACAAGCGATACTATTTTTCAATTGCGGCCCGGACAAGGCCGACAAACAACGGATGTGGGCGCATAGGGCGGCTCTTGAACTCGGGATGTGCCTGCGTGGCGACAAAGTATGGATGATTTTTGGCTTCAACATATTCGACAAGTTTTCCATCAGGAGAAGTACCAGTGATTTCGAGGCCTCCCCTTTCAATTTCATCACGATATTTTTGGTTTACTTCATAGCGGTGCCGATGACGCTCAGTGACAATATCTGCACCATACACTTCTCGGATTTTTGAGCCTGGTTGTAATTTGGCTGTATAGTCACCGAGCCGTAGTGTGCCGCCAGTCGATTCTTTGCCCTGTTGACCTTCCATGATATAGACAACGTCATGCGGGGTTTCTCCATTAAATTCCGTGCTATGTGCGCCATCCATCCCAGCTTGTCGGACAGCCGAAATTACTGCAACCTGTAAGCCCAGGCAGATGCCCAGATATGGCTTTTTGTGTTGCATCGCGTACGTGGCAGCAGCAATTTTGCCTTCGACGCCGCGCGACCCAAATCCTCCTGGCACCAATACGCCATCAACACTAGCGAAATCTTCGTCGCTAGCAGTTTCGGCATTAATCCATTTAATTATTAGCTCAACATCTTCCCACCATGCAGCTGCTTTTAGCGCTTCAAGCACTGAAATGTAGGTGTCCTCATTGTCCATATATTTCGCCACCAGTCCAATGGTTGCCGTGTGCGATTTTGTGGCCTTTTGTCGCGTGACGAGTTCGTGCCACCCGCTCAAATCCGGTTCGACTGTTTCACCTGTGAAAAGGTTTAGGCGCGTCATCAAGCTGCTCTTTGCGATACCTTCCGGAATACGAAAGACACTGTCGACATTTGGCATCATCAACACCGCACCTTCGGGAAGACCGCCAAACAGTGCAATTTTTTTCGCAATGCTTACTGGTGCCGGGGCGTCAGTACGGACAATCACAGCATCGGGCACAATACCAAAACCACGGAGATCATTCAGGGCATTCTGTGCTGGCTTACTCTTAAATTCTTTGCTCGTACCAATGAATGGCACATAGACCACATGCACGTACATGCAGTGATCGCGGCCAACTTTGAGGGCAAATTCACGAATTGCCTCTATAAAGCTAAGTCCCTCGTAATCGCCCACTGTCCCGCCAATTTCAACAATATGTACGTCGCTACCATCAGCAGCTTTCACGATTTCTTTCTGGATTGCGCCTGTAAGGTGTGGCACGAGCTGCACGGTTTTGCCGCCAAATTTCCCAGCGCGTTCATCGGCAATCAAATTCTGCAACAGCCGACCGCTGAGCGTGGCATTTTTCTGGGTTAGTTCAATATCTAAAAAGCGTTCGTAATGTCCGAGGTCGAGATCGGTCTCGGCACCGTCACACGTCACAAAACACTCGCCGTGTTCTGCTGGATTAAGTAAACCCGCATCTACATTGAGATACGGGTCACACTTTTGTATAGAAACGGTTAAACCTTGAGCCTTTAGCACCGCTCCGATGCTAGCAGCTGTTATACCCTTTCCTACCCCCGACAGGACACCGCCTGTAACAAATATGTATTTCTGTTTTCGTCCCATAGATTTTGTTGCTTCCATGGGATTATAGTATAGCAACTTTTTCGCCATAAGCGCTAGCTATAGAGTGTTGTAGTTTTTTATTGACGCTATATATAGCCAAGGAATTGAGCACGCTACCTGGTTTATTGGCATTGTTATAGCAGCCCAAGTAGAATTGCATTTTTGCTCTCCTGGTGTGCACGATTTGTACGCATATTAGCGAATCAGTGTTCCGCGGTTTTTATTGTAATTAGGGTTATCGTCGTGCGGCATTACAATCGTCGACAGGCCGCGTAAAGCTAACACTCTATCCCATGCCCCTCTAGTACGAAGCATGTCAATTACTTCGTGGCGAGGCCCATGCAACGGCCCCTCCTGAATCCTTCCGCGGCTAAATTGCCATGGATTGAGGTCGGTTATTACATCTTCTTCGGTCGGAGACGATTCAGGATCGTCATGTACAATCAAGTAGTGCCACTCACCATCCTCGTTTCGGTGCAGCTCTCGACGGAGTAAAATGCCATTGGCTTTTGCCCGCAGCTGGAATGACCGCGTCAACACATCACACCGCGAGCCAGCCGATTGGTCGGTTCCAGTAGGACGCTCTAAAATCATGTTTACATCTTCTTGGGCTGCTGCAGCATAGTTTCTGAATTGTGGTGATAATTCAGTCATATGTTTATTATATCATATTTACTAATAAATTTCAATAATCTCACTGTGGTATGCTATGCATATATGCTGCCGTATAGCCCTGAACTTAAAGCTGCCAAATCAATCGCCAGAATGGCCGGAACTATAATGCTCCGGTATTTCGACAGTGACCAGCAAATCGAAACAAAAGAGGACGGTTCGCCTGTTACTATTGCCGATAAACTAGTAAATAGTATGGTGATCGAAGAACTGGCAAAAGCCTTTCCCCAAGATATTGTCATTGGCGAAGAAGAAAGCACCGGCGAATATGGTATGGGGCGACGTTGGTTTTGCGATCCAATTGACGGTACCAAAGCCTACACCTGGGGCACGCCCACCGCGATGTTTTCACTTGGGTTGGTTGTCGATGGAAAATCTGTTCTGGGTGTTACCTACGAGCCGGTTCAAGACAAGCTGTACTGGGCGACGAAAAATGGCGGTGCGTTTTGTAACAATCACCCGATTCATGTCAACAACAAAACCTTGGCAACCGGAATACTCGGAACCATCAGTAGCCAATACAGAATTCGCCGCGAAGCAAAGTACCTCGATACGTTGCTCGATATGCGTGTTAATATGGCAGCCTTTAGCGGTGCGGTGGCAAAATGCGTGCGCGTGGCCGAAGGGCGCTTTGCGGGCTATGTCGAGGAACTGGTGAATGCGCACGATATGGCTGCTGCAGACGTAATAATAACTGAGGCCGGCGGTAAAGCGACCGATCTGCAAGGCAACGAATATGATTATTCAAAACCGTTTAAGGGAACTATAGTTTCCAATGGAACAGTACATGATGAACTAGTAAAAATTGTCATGGGGGTTGAAAAATGAATTCCATGCTTCTTCCAAAGGTTGCCGAGGCGCTTGAAAGGTATCAGCTTGAATATAAAGACTTTGAATGTGATCCAACTCTTGCCGACACTACATTATTTTGTGAAAAATATGGATTTGCACTCGACCAATCAGCCAACACTATATTGGTTGCATCAAAAAAAGTTGAGCCGACAAAATATGCACTTTGCGTAGTTCTTGGTACAACTAGGCTTGATGTGAATAAAAAAGTTTGTGAGCTGCTTGGAGTAAAACGTGCTTCATTCGCCGATGCTGAAACCACAGTCGCAATTACAGGGATGATGATTGGCGGCGTTGTAGCCATTGGAGTACCTGATATTCCTATCTATGTTGATAGCGCCGTTATGATGCAGCCCGAAGTTGTGATGGGCGGCGGTAATAGGTCGAGTAAAATTATGCTACACCCAGATGAGCTCCTGAAATTGCCTGCCGTGCAACTGGTTCCAGACTTGGCCAAAAGAGTAGAGGTATGAAAGATTCAGCTTAATAAAATTAGTGTCAGTTGTTAAGTGTTTGCTTTCGACGCTCGTGCTCGGAGTTATACGGCGCTAGCGGCTGCTACGAAACAATTGTTAGCCATATTAGCGCCGCGTTTAAAAGAGATACCAGGGCAGCTATGCACCAAATCGCATAGGTGACGCCAGACCTATTGGTATGCGAGCCCATAATTAGTTTGTTCGCAGTGACGAGCGCTAATGGTATGAGCGCAAATGGTATACCAAAACTCAGTGCAACTTGACTAATAATGAGTGCGACTGTGGGGTCAACGCCAAGTGCAACGATGATGATTGCGGGAATAATAGTGATAAGCCGACGAGCTGCGATCGGCAAACGGTAGCCGATCATATCTTTCATAATAACCGCGCCTGCCTGCGCCCCAACCGCGGTGCTGGCAAAGCCAGATACCAGCAAACTAAGCCCAAACAACCACGCTACTAGTACACCAACATTGTGCTCTAATGCACTAAATATTGAGGTTAAATCATTTGCTGCGCTATGCCCACTTAGTGCCGAAGCGGCCAGCAACAGCATCGCAATATTAACCGTCCCCGCGAACATCATGGCGAGCCCAACATCGATTTTCGTGGCTCTCAACGCTTCAGCCATACTTTTTTTCGCCACCTTTCCGTGGTAGTGATCACGACTAAGGGCTGAATGCAAATACACGACATGTGGCATCACGGTTGCCCCCAGCATAGCTACCGCAAGTAGTACCATGTCGGTATTTTGCAGCATAGGTAGGAGCCCAGCCAGCATTGCGACTGGCTCGGGAGGTTTGGCAGCAAGCCCAACAAAAAAACCAATTGGAATAATAAGAAGCAGCCCCATAATAACGCGTTCAAACACTTTGGTATCGTCTTTGCGATACAGCAACAGCAAAAGCATCGATATAGTGCCAGTAATAATCGCTCCGAGCAGCAACGGTATGTTGAATAAAATATATAAGCCAAGCGCCCCACCAATAACCTCGGCAATATCGGTTGCAATTGCTACGACTTCCGCTTGTAGCCAATATGCTATCCGGGATTTTTGTCCTAACTTTTCAGCAATGACCTCTGGCAAGCTTTTGCCTGTGACGAGTCCGACCTTTGCGCTAAGATATTGCACCAACATAGCTGTGGCATTTGCAACTACCAATACCCACAAGAGCGCGTACCCGTACTGCGAACCAGCACTAAAATTAGCCGCAAAATTACCTGGGTCAACATACGCCACCGCCGCCACAAACGCAGGGCCAAGCAACGATAAAATCCGGCGTGTGCGGCTGATCATTGCTATACTTTCCTTGCACCAAATTCTTTTGGAGCTGAATCAGCAAAACGAACTTCTTTTACATCGATAACACCGCGTACAGTCATTTCAGGATAGTCACGGTTGTAAATCACATCGACAGAACCAAACATTGCTCCGTTCCAGTCGAACCCAAGCTTCTTGGCCCCTGCACGAACCGCATCTTCGGTCGCGCCTTCGATTTCAATATACGGATTGATCCATGGCCATTCATCGATCACAACTTCTACGTCGTCGAGAAGCCAGGTTTCGCGACGCGATTCCTGATACGTCATATAGTGCCATCCTGCTACCTTGAATAGCTCGATTGTTTTGTCAAAATCTCCTACTGTCGTTTCGATTTCATAGGTGCTGTCAATTGTCGATTCTTCGAGTGATTTTGTCTTTTTCTTCAGACACAATGTCACTTTGTCACCTTCATCACGAATCCGAATGAACATGTTCTCTACTGCATGATGGTCTTCTTCAATCAGTGCACGACGCATGTCCCGCATTGGATGCTCCAAATGCGCGCCAGCAGCTTCTAGCCGCCTACGCACATCGTCGATGTCAACGTCGGTAAACTTTACTTCAATTTCGGTTTGCATTATTCACATTTTCTTCCCCCTGTTAGAAGACAGTCTTCTAACAGATTACTTCTGTGTGGCCTTTTCGTAAGGGACGACTCGAGCGCGGAGTGGGTGCCCTATCCGCGCTCGTTCGTTGGTTATTCGCTTAGGTTACTTATCGCCGTTTTCGGCAGCTTCTTGTTCATTTTCCAAGATGCTATTGTTTGGGTCGTTTTCGCCGCGATCAGCACTCGGGCTTTGACCTTCTGTAGGCTTCGCTAAGGTACTTGCGCTGTTACCTGCGTTTACTTCATAGCTCGTGTTTGTGCTTTCAAAGAAGTTAACAAGTTCGAGCGTATCGTTGGCAGCTGCCATCCACTTTGCCGGATTCGATACTTTATAGTGCGGCTCAAACCCAAGTTCTTCAAGACGGCGATCAGTGAGAAACCTTACGTACTGGTTTACGTAATCTGCGTTAAGACCAAGAATACCTTTTGGAAGCATTGCTTTGTTGTAACGTTCTTCCATGGCAACACCATCAAGAATCATTTGCTTAATTTCTTCGGCAAATTCTGGCGTTTGCAGGTCTTCATTTTCTTCTAGGACTGTGAGAATCAGGTTGATTCCAAACTTCAGATGCAGGCTTTCATCACGCACCACCCAGTCAATCAAGCTACCGAAATTACGCAGCAGATTACGTTGCCTAAAGCTGAGTGCCACCATAAAGCCGCTATAAAACCAAATGCCCTCGAGAATAATATTGTAGGCAATAAGGTTACGAATGAAATCTTTTTTACCTTCGGTCGTGGTGATATCGAGCGTACTTTCAGTCATGCGCTTGATATACTTGGTTTCAAACTCCTCCTTCTCGGCCATGGTTGCTTCGTCGACATGTGCGGCGTAGGCCTTTTCGCGGTCGATTGGGAATGTTTCAAGCACGTATTCGAAGCTCATGCAGTGGTTGGCTTCTTCCCACATCTGTTTGGCAAGGTAAAGGTGACACTCGGCAGCATTCACATATGGATACACTCCAAATGCCAGCGCTTTGTTCACTAATAGTTCGTTCGGGTTAAAGTACCCCATCAAAAACTCGACTGCGTAACGCTCTTCGTCGGTCATTTTTTTCCAGTCAGCAAGATCTTGACCAAGCTGAATTTCATTTGGAAACCACGTGTTTGCAACTGCCTGGTTGTATAGGTCGTATGCCCATTCGTACTTTACTGGTTTTAGCAGTAAACCATCTTGAATACCTGTACCGAGTATTCCTGCCATTATGCCTCCTTTTTCATTTATTACGCTGTAACGAGCTCGAGGGTGCCTTGCCCTAATCTTATTTCCTGCTCTTCCCTAATTCGAGCAAGCTCTTTGTCAACTTCTGGAATAGTCAATTGTTCTCCCATATTATTCGCAGCCGTCACAAATTGTTAAGCTTGCTGGATCGATAGGAGCTGCGAGGGCCCCGCTTGCTGCTGCCTGCTCGTCGGCCACTGACTGTGCGGCTTTCATAGCGGCATCAATTGCACTCAATTTTTCTTCAAGTGTCATGCTGTCCGTGATGATTGAGTTTGCGTTCATTTCGTTTTGTTCCCTTATACCCTTTATTTTATTTGGTTTATCTGTGGTGTGTATGTTGTATTCAATGAATCATGCTCATGCGCTCTGCTCCTAGCCCTTTGCAAATCCAAATCCGACTTTCGCTCGGCCACTGGTCTTCGCGATTTCCTCGGTTTTGTTAACTTTAGTTGTACTCTGCTCGGCCTGGTGACGTGGTTTGACGTGTAGGTAGTATGTCGTCTTTAACCCACGCTTCCAACATTCACTGTAAATTTCAACATAATCGTCGATATTTCGGGTTTCGAGGTACATATTGCGGCTAATCGCTTGGTCAACCCATTTTTGTGCTCGAGCGGCTACCTCAATAAATGCGTATGGGCTGAGTTGGAAGCTTGTCTTGTACACCTCTTTTATGTGCTGTGGAATTTCGTAAATACCTTGGATATCACCCTGACGTGCCAGCACTTCATCTTTGACTTGCTCCCACAAACCAAGTGCCTTTAGGTCGTTTACCAAATTGGTGTTGATCTCAAGGAACTTGCCGCTCAAAGTGCTTCGACTAAAAATCTGCGCAAATTGCGGGTCAAGGCCCGGAGTCGTACCGGCGACAAGACCGATATTTGCAGTTGGTGCAATTGCCATAAGCGTTGCGTTTCGCATGCCCTTCTTTACCTTGCTGCGCAAACTATCCCAGTCTTGGCGTTTCTTGCTGGTTACTTTCACCTTGAGCTTACGAGAGTGACCAAGACTTTCAACGGTATCGATAGGCAGGATTCCTTTGCTCCAGCCACTTCCCTTAAATTCTGGGTAGCTACCGAGTTTCTTGGCGAGCTCTGCAGACTCATCAATCGCATGGAAACTGATGAATTCAGTTACTTCATCGATCAAATCGTACGCTTCTTCACTTTCGTAGCTATAGCTTAATTTCTCGAGGATGTCCGTAAAGCCCATTAGCCCAAGTCCGACGGCGCGGTTCGAAAGGTTTGAGTTCATGGCTTCTGGGATCGGTGTACTGGTGATATCACAGAGATTATCAAGCTGGCGAATCGCGCTGCGGACACTACGTTCCATGCGTACCCAATCGAACTTCTTGTCTTCACCAAGGTGCTGGCTCAAATTGATACTAATAAGGTTACACACCGAAACGTTCTTTTCATCCTGTGGCAGCGTGATTTCGGTACAGAGATTCGAACAGTGAATGGTACCAGTGTTGTTGTTGAGCGCCCGAACGTTGATAGTGTCTTTCCACGTTAACCACGGGTGACTGGTTGCTTGAAGGCTAGTCAAAATTTGCTTAAATTGCTGACGAGCGGGAAGCTTGTAAAAATCTTTGATTTTTCCCGTGTCGGCCATCTTCGTGTACTCGTTGTAACGCTTTGAGAATTCTTCGCCGTAGAGTTCCGGTAGATCCTCGACATCAGCTGGATCAAATAGGTACCAATCTTTGTCGGCTTCGACACGCTTCATGAATTCATCGCTTATATAGACAGCAGTATTCATGATACGCGTGCGAAGGTACGGGTCACCTGAATTTTGGCGTAAGTCAAGGAATTGTGGAAAGTTAAGGTGCCAGTTTTCGAGGTACATTGCAGCCGCACCGGCTTTCTTGCCCTTACGGCTGACAGCGAAGAGTGCGCTATCGATCATTTTCATGAACGGAATTGGGCCAGTGCTTTCGGTATTGGTGGTTTTCACTGGGCTGCCCGCCGCGCGCAGTTTTGTCATGGTAATACCAATTCCACCAGTACCCTTGGCAATCCACATCGTGTCGCGAATACTTTTAGCGATGCTTTCCATGTCATCTTGCACTTCCATCAAGAAACAGTTAGAAAGTTGCGGAAAAGCACCACCAGCATTTACGCGGGTGCTTCCGCCCGAAACATATTCGAGCTTGCTCATGTGATCGTAAAAATCAAGCGCCGATTTGGTTGGATCTTTTTCGTTATAGCTGAGCCCCATCGCAATACGCATATGCGTGTACTGTGGGGTTTCAATTGGCGCACCACTATTTTTGCGCAAAGCGTAGCGGTTTTTATTGGTAACGACACCGATATACTTAAAGAGTTCGTCGCGAGTCGGGTCAAGTGCCTCACCGAGTTTCTTAAGGTCAAAACGGCCATCGATCATACGTGTATCAAGCAACCCGTCTTTGGTGGCCTGTTTCACGTAGTTCGGAAACGCCTTGGCGTGAAGCTTCTGGAGATCATCTTCAGATTCATAATCACCGAGAATATTCTTATAAATGTTTTTGAGCAGCAACCTCGCTGCGATTTTGTCAAAGTCTGGGTCGTCTTTGACGTTTTGAAGCGCTGTATGGATGACCGCTTCATCAAGCTGCTCAGATGTAATGCCATCGAACAATGTTAGTTGTAGCTCCGTCGCTACTTGTACAACCTTGGCAACTTGGTCAGGCAGTCCCTCACAAGCCTTCAACAGTGCCAGGTTGATCTTGTTGGCGTCAAATGGTTCGCGGGTGCCATCTCGCTTTACCACATGAATTCCGTTCATGATTTCCCCTATTTTGTGTTAATAATTCCTTACGCACACTTTCGTAGGTTACTTCGCATCTTCTCGAAGCAACACGAACCCATAAGCATCGTCTCAGATGCTCTATCCTCCCATGGGTTTGCATGTATGTGTATTTTATTGAACGACTACATATGTAGTGGTCTGCGTTTTACTATAGACCCCACATGTAGCTTATGCAAGACATTTTTATGGTTTTTTTGTCTACATAAGCATTTCATCCCAAATAACCCTTTATAGTGTTGTAAAAAAGCAACACTACGCTATATGTAGTGGTTATGTTTTTATTTTGCTATAGCTGACGCAATCCGGGTCGATGAATCGAGTTGCGATGCTAAGTCGAATTGCATAGGTATATTATATCGTTCGCACACGCTCGTTTCCGGCACCACCTTACCCGATGTTCTGTCACCACCGTTACCAAATATCAGCTCATCATCAGCGTATTTTTTGGCGAGCATTTCAAGCGTTTTACATACCGATGGGTCATCATCAATAGATAGTATCACTTCGTCAACGACCCGTAGCGCCTTTACAAGCCGCACACGGTCGTCTTCCTTTAGAATTATCTGGCCCTTTTTCAGCATCTGCTGAGTGTCGTTATTGACGATGACAATCAAGTGATCTGCTCGTTTCCGCCCATTTTCCATCATTTCTAAGTGACCAACGTGGAGCGGGTTGAAATATCCGCTTACAATCATCCGTTTCATATAGTTAGTATAACTAACTTACTGAATATAATAGATAACCTTCACAGAATAGCTGAGCTCATTCTCCCCAGGCTGAAGCGCAAGACCGGATACTCTCTCTACCGTCAGGTCTTTTCCTTCCATCATCGGAGTAGGACCGTACGGATATAGGTAGTCCGTAAACTCATTGTCAGTCACTGATTTAACGGCTCCGACGCCAAACCCAAGGTTCTTTGCCATTTCTTCGGCTTTCTTGCGGGCATCTTTGATGGCTTCACTGCGCGCTTTGCCTTCAAGCGATTTTTGTGTAGCCGCCGTGAACGAATATGATGGAGTTATTTGCCCTTCAGGCTTGGTTGTTGTCAGATAGTCCTGAACTTTTTGCGCCAGCGGTAGGTCCTCAAGCGTCACGATAACAGAAAGGGTGTACGCATTACTGGGGCGGCCAATGCTTGTTGCGTCATCTTCAGTCCCTGTGACATAGCCGGAACTCTGGGTTTTTATAGCATTTTCTTTGACGCCGAGTTTTTTAAGTTCCGCGATAATTATCGTCGACTTTTCTTTAGCTGCTTCAATTGCGGCGTTAGTATCATCGTCATTAAATTGATAGTACGGTGAAAAAACTGCTTGATCAGGCGATGCTTTTACTATGGCTTTGCCTATTACGTCGACCGTACGTGCATTTTTATCAAAACTGGGTTCCCAGGGTCGCCACAAGAGCGTCATGACAGCTATGATACTTAGTAGTACGACAATCAGTAGCCAGCGATAATCAAACGTAAGAGTTACTACTTTTTTCATAATTCCTCCTGTTACATATGCCTATATAGTAGCAGATGAGGGAGGTATTCTCTACCTAATGAAATTATCATTGACGATTCACATTATCTGGTGGAGAGGGCGAGATGAATACATTAATCCACGATTGGCGAGATGTCGCAATCAACGATTGCTCTTTCGTTCACTCGTAGAAAAATGCAAGCATTTTTCGTATTTCGTTCGCTTCACCGAACACGCGGTTGTTTTGCTTTCGCAAAACCCGCGAATTCAGAACTGGCTATCTACAATAAAATATCTCTAGATTAAAACCTAGAGATATTTTATTGGCGGAGAGGGCGAGATTCGAACTCGCGGTGAGTTGCCCCACGACGGTTTTCAAGACCGTTACCTTAAACCACTCGGTCACCTCTCC
>CAZUDH010000002.1:163698-170611 GCA_964618945.1 uncultured Candidatus Saccharibacteria bacterium | reverse complement strand
TTTAGCGTCAAATCAAACCCGACACTTACCCAAGGGCTTACCATCACAACGCCAACGCCACGAGCGGGTGACAGCGTGACGGGAACATTCAAAGTGAAGAATTCAAGCAACCAAGCTGTAGCGGTCAACAAAAAGTTGTGCTACATCATTCGTGGCAACAACGGTTCGAACAACGACCTTGGCTGCTTAGACGTCGGTACGCTGCAGCCAGCCCAAGAACTTACCTACACCGGCTCAAAAGTATTCCCAGTTGCGGGCCAATACACAGGCTTCTTCGCCATGTACGACGGCCAATACTGGTACAATAACTGGTCATTCGAACAAGAAACCGGTACCGAACCGAAGACGGTAAGCTTTAGCGTAGCTCCGTAGCTTATCTATCGAAAGTCTCACGGACATTATTTTTCCAGTCATTAATGGAAAAATTACTACGAAGAAAATCCTGAGCACCGTTCACCGCATGCTTTCGCTTAGATACACTATTTAAAGAGTGAATTGCATCAACGTATTCTTGAATATCATTGTGGTCTTTGACCAATACTCCAGTACCATCGTGGATAAATTCATGTATTCCACCGACGTTCGATGCGACTATTGGCAAGCCGATAGCAGTAATTTCTTGCAGTATGTTTGGAATTCCGTCACCTTCGGACGTGTAAAGGAATATGTCGTAGTCGGAAACTGGCAATGTGCTAATTCCATCGAACGCACCCTTGTATGACACTTGAGAGTCGGCGAAGTACGCTTCCGTTAAACCTTCCTCGAGTTGGCCGTAAGCATCAACTTCATATCTATTTTTATCTAATTGCATAGATACACGTTTAAGAATATCTGGACGTTTTTGTTTACAAACTCGACTTGCCCACAATATTTTCAAAGTTTTTCCATCGCGTACGACAGGCTCATGAATTGTAAGATCTGTCGGTTGATAGTGTACGGCAAATCGATTTGGATTGAACGCGTATTCGTGGGAGAGTTTTGCGACGGTCGTGTGATTATCGGTAATTATTCGATAGAGTGATTGGTATACTCGCGGGATGCCTGTGTGGATGTGTCCCCATAAACGACCTTCATCATCGAACTCTTCACCAAAAGCGAAGCAGTATATCGTGACATTACGAGAAGAAAGGAGTACTTTGTACTGTTCTACGAATTCGTATGCCAGCTGTGCATTACAAATAACGATACGCTCGATATTGTTTTGCACGACGAAAGTAGCGAGTAGTCTATGTTGTGTCGATGAGTCCAGCTCATTAAAGATTGAGTGCATATTAACGAAGTCGATTGATTCGCTTAGCTTACCATCCCATACACTTGTTTTCTTCTCAGTTTGAAACATAGCAATGTTCCAATCGGAATGTACGCTACTAAGCTCGTTCGCGTACTGGATAAAAACCTTATCGGCGCCGCCCTTTATAAGGTGAGGTACAAAAAATAATGTATTAGGCTTGCGGGTAAGCGATTGGACAAGCCTGACATAATCAACACCAGGTCTTATATTCTCGGCATTGTACCAAGGTAGTGTTTTTACCAGAGCACTTGACGGGAAAAGCCGGTTCTCGATTGCATGAACTTTTCGCCACGAATCGATAACGGCGGCCGGATACTTATCAAGCTCAGCTGTGCTGCGGCGTTCATTGTAGCTAACGCGAAATTGGCGCGTTGCCTGCTCGTAGATGGCGACTTTCTTCGCTTGTCGATGTATCTTTTTAACGACATTCTTCGACTTTGCTGCAATGGGGAAGAAAGGACGCGCCGCCGCGTTTATCGATTCTGCGTAGTTTGCAAGGTCAAGCGCTTGAAGTGCTTCAAAATCCAATAGCGACGACGGGGCAATCGTGACGCGTGCGCCGCTTGCCTGCCGCAGCATAGAACCATTTTGCTTTCGACGTACAAATAATACCGTATCAGGGACGACTTTATGTGGTATTCCAGCCGCAATCGTTTCACAGTTAAACTGCTTATCCTCGTAGCCAAAACCATTCCCATTAGGATAGTATGGATGCTCCTGAAAGACGTCACGTCGAGCCATACATGGAGAATCCCACAAGTTGTTGTCGATAAGGCAGAGCGTATCGAGCTCTCGTGTCGACGAATTTCGTTTTCTCCAAATGAGGTTGTCGTCTTCAAATGTTATCGAATATTCTGGATGCGCTATGCAGTTAGAATTGTCTTTTAACATCTGCATCGCCGAAAATAGCCAGTCATGAGACATAAGGTCGTCTGCATCTATGAACGTAACGTACTGCCCGTTACACTGGGTAACCGCAGCGTTGCGAGAGCTTGAGAGGTCGTTATATGTGCCATTGAGGACTGTCACAGTGTGCGTGGAAGCATACTGCGTAAAGTACCGAGAAGTCTCTTCGCTACCAGAGTCGATTGCAACTAGCATCTCATATGAGTAACCGGCATCGGCCAGCTCTTTTACCGCTTCTTCAATCGAGAGCATAGTCTTATGTGCCACGATACCCTCATTATGAGCGGTAACAATTATACTGAGATCAACAACTTTTTTCATTCACGTCCTTGACTATATTATAGCAACATACTGGTGCGCTATCACCCATAGTTCGCTATAATGGATTAAAGACATGAGTGTATCTTTACGGCTACGGCAAATTGCGCCCTATGGAGTTATTGCGTTTATTCTTACGCTATCGTTTTACTTTAATCTTTTCGGCGTGGGCACCAACAAGGACTGGTTCGACTATTTTCAGCTTGATTCAAGTTTAATAGTAGAGAAAACGGCGCAGTGTAAGTCGGAGCTTTCCTATGACGGGCCGGTTATCCCTTCCACCAAAACATATATGAAAACCATGCAGAGTCCAACTTGCAGTAGTTCGGTGCTTCAGCCATACGATTCACAGTACGGATTACAGACACGTCTAATCACTTTTTTTGCACCAAAAGATGACGCCTCGCTCGGCAGATACTTCAAAGCAGTTAAACTGTCTCTGGCAGTTACAACCGCGGCATTGTTTACGCTATTTGTATGGCAAGTTCGCCGACTATTTGGGACGAAGACAATGATTGTGACAGCCGGACTGATCGCGATAAGTCCGTGGCTTGTTGGGTTCGCGAGGAATATGTATTGGATGGAGCCGTTCATCATAGCCCCATTTATCGTCGGATTTGTCGTTTATCCAAAGCTTAGGAAAGCAAAAAAAACATATTGGTACTACAGTATTGTCGCTGGACTGTTATTCCTTAAGTTACTCAATGGCTACGAGTACATTACAACAATCAGTATTTCGGTACTTATCCCCATCGTGTTCTATGAATCATACCGAGTACGACGTTCGCTGGTTTCTTTCTGGAAGCAAGCAGGCTTAGTAGCTATAGCAGCGCTAGTCGCGTTTATCGGCGCGTATCTGGTCAACCTGGCCAGTCTCGCAAACTACTATCATTCATGGCAAGTTGCGATTGAAAAGGTAAATGCAAGAGCTTCGCAGCGATCGCTCAAAGGCATACAGCAAGTCAAACCAGACGTCATTCTCAACTTTGCTGCCACCTCACCCGAAGGGTATAAAGCGATGGACAGGATTTTAGACATGGATGAGCTTTCAACCGGGAGTGGCCCATTATATAAATATGCGATGCTTTCCGTTGCTAATTACCTTTTGCTGCCTGTTATCGACTTACCTTTACCAATTGATGGCCTTGCAGGCGAGCTTCTTCAATCTGTCCTAATGTTGATTATGCTGGGTTGGGTTGTCATCCGAAGCATGAAGCATACTGCCCAAACGAAAAAATATTATTCCGCATTCAAAAACGCATATGTTGTATCATTATTAGCTGCGCTAAGTTGGCTGCTGATTATGCCCGGTCACGCACTCCCGCATGCCCATATTAATGGAATTGTGTTCAGTATCTCATTCGCGCTAATAATATACATGGCAGTCGGGGTAGTGATAGGAGAATGGATATGGCACAAGACAGCTATTCGAAAACAAACACGGTAATTATCGGTGCCGGATTCTACGGTCTTTCCATCGCCCTCTACCTGCACGATTATTTGGGTGTAGATGATATCGTTATTCTAGAAAAAGAGAAGGAAACCATGACGCGGGCATCGTATGTTAACCAAGCCCGCGTGCATAACGGGTATCACTACCCGCGTAGTGTGTTGACCGGCTATCGTTCGGCCGTAAATTTTCCACGCTTCATTAAACAGTTCGAGCCGGCGATTGTTTCCAATTTCGATAAGTACTATGCGGTAGCTCGATATTTATCAAAGGTCAATGCGGCACAATTCAAGCGCTTCTGCGAAAAAATAGGTGCAGACGTAGACATCGCTCCGCAGCGCGTTCGAAGTATGTTTAACCCGAATTTGGTAGAGGAAGTGTTCAAGGTCAAAGAGTATGCGTTTGACTCCCACATCCTCAGGGATACTTTATTAGATGAAATAGCGAAACGGCCATCGATACGGCTCATTACGGATGCAAAAGTTCAGACAATTTCAGATGACATCAAGCAGAACGGTATCATCGTAGATTCAACAGCAGGCAATTTTTTAACTACCTACGTGCTTAACTGCACCTATGCAAATATTAATACGCTTCACCGGGCATCCGGCTTGCCGCTAGTTGGCCTCAAACATGAAGTGACAGAAATGTGCTTAGTGCGATTGCCAGATGGTCTAAAGGATGTCAGCGTAACATTAATGGACGGGCCGTTCTTTTCAATCATGCCGTTTCCATCGAAAAAGTTGTACACATTGTCTCATGTTCGCTATACGCCGCACGAATCATGGCAGGACGACGAATCAACAGCCGTTGATCGGCGTGATACGCACGACTATCTGAGCAAGCGGGGCTTTAAAACCAACTATCAACAGATGTATAATGATGTTATACGATTCATGCCAGCGCTGAAGGATATGGAGTATGTTGAGTCGATTGTCGAGGTAAAAACCGTACTGGTGAAAAGTGAAGACGATGACAGTCGGCCGATATTGTTTAAAGCACACCATGGTTTTAAGAATTACGTGTGCATAATGGGCGGCAAACTAGATAATATTTATGATGTGTACGAGGAGCTAGATAAATTATATGACAAAAAGCAATAAGGTGAAGATCCAGGACATCTTTGTCTCCACAGTCATCGTTCCTCGGAATGATTTCGCAGAAATTCATGAGTACTGCGAGAAGCTGACGGCTGAGTTAAAGAGTAACTATGCCAATTATGAAATCATCGTTATAGACAACGGCTTAGCAGGTAAAAGTATTGAACGAATTGTTCACCTGCTCGATACGTTGCCATGCATTCGTTTGGTTCGATTGGCACGACCGTATTCCCACGATATCGCCGTTATGGCGGGACTTGAAGCATCGATTGGCGACTATACTGTCGTAACCGATCCGGAGATAGACGCAATAACAAATATACTCGCTATCGTTGAAGCAAATAAGCAGTCAGACATCGTGCAAGGTGTTGCAGATCTTTCGACGCGAAAAACATTATCAGGCTCGAGTATGGGACGCAAGCTTTTCTACTGGTACAATCGTCGCTACCTTGCAACAGATATCCCTGTACAGGCTACCTATCTTATTGCATTGAGCCGTCGTGCCGTGCGCGCGCTCACAATGTCATCAAGACATGATAGCTATGTTCGCCATATGATCAAAAGTATGGGCTATAGCTATACTGAATTTCCATACAAGACAAAGAAAGATCCACGCAATTCACATAGCTTGTGGGGTGGAACGATGCAAGCACTCGATATCATAACGAGTCATTCAACACACCCGTTACGGTTAATGTCGTGGATTGGCTTCGTTGCGAGCGTGCTCAACATTATATATGCACTATATGTGGTAATCGTAGCGGCCACCAGAACCCATGTTGCCGAAGGATGGACTACCATGTCTCTGCAGCTCTCCGGAATGTTTTTCCTGCTATTCCTCTTCATGGTAGTACTTTCGGAATATATCGGTAAGATCTTGATTGAATCGCGCCGTGAGGTTCGATACAACGTACTTGATGAACTTACTAGCACCGTTTCGGTTGCTGACACTGAACGTAAAAACATAGCAAAGTAGAGGCGTATGAGTACACAAGCACAAATTCGTAAACAACATCCAACGTGGCAATTTCCTGATTTCGAAGAACTGAAACTATCTCCCAAGAAAAACAAGTATTGTGTGTGCGTATTTGTCATCAATGAGGGTGAGCGAGTTCAGAATCAGCTCAAAAAAATGAAAAGCCTAGCAAATAGTATCGATATTGTTGTAGCCGATGGGGGCAGCACCGACGGTTCGCTTAACAAAGAGTTTCTCGCATCACAAGGCGTGTGCACTTTGCTAACCAAGAAAGGACCAGGCAAACTTAGCGCGCAAATGCGCATGGCCTTCGCTTGGGCGCTGCAAGAGGGTTACGAGGGTGTCGTCGTCGTGGACGGCAACGGTAAAGACAGCGTAGAGCGGATACCGAACTTTATAACCTTGCTTGACGAAGGCTATGATCACGTTCAGGGCTCGCGTTTCATTCCGGGTGGCAAAGCGGTGAATACGCCCCTTTCTAGAGAAATTGGCCTGCACCTCATTCATGCACCGCTCATAAGCCTTGCATCACGCAAACGTCACACTGATACAACGAACGGTTTTCGAGCATACAGTGCGCGGTTATTAAAAGATGCGGACATTAATGTTTTTCGCGACATTTTTCAAACATACGAGATGCACTATTATCTAGCTATTGAAAGCTCGCGTCGAAAAACGTACAAGACGATTGAAACTCCGGTCATACGGACATATCCCAAAAAGGGCAAGACACCAACAAAGATTAGTCCCGTAAAGGGAAATGCACACGTCATGGGAGTGTTACTTCGTGCGGTTCTGGGACAATATAAGCCTTAATAAATTATCGTTAGCACAGCGCTGGCTTTTGTGGTCCACGTGTCTTACTGCTTTTT
>CAZUDH010000002.1:0-163598 GCA_964618945.1 uncultured Candidatus Saccharibacteria bacterium | reverse complement strand
TCTTACTGCTTTTTTTGTTCTACCCAGGTTTTATGTCTGAGGATACGATAGATCAGCTTAACCAAGCATCTGGAGCATCGGTTCTTAACAACTGGCACCCACCGTTACTAAGTATTTTATGGCGTGGATTGATTTACCTAACTGGTCACATTTCTAGCCTATTCATGCTTAATATACTTTTATTTGTCGGTGCATTACAACTCTTGTCGTTATACGTTTTTTTAGAAACGAAATCCATAAAACGAAGCTTACTGGTATATGGAATTATATTCTTACCTAACGTACTAAATATCATAGGTGTCGTTTGGAAAGATACGGTGATCGCATCGCTCGGACTGCTTTCGATCGCAATCCTCCTACTAGAGTCAAAGTTAGGAAGTAACGGTCAACATTTTAAGAGTCATTTGATGCTTGTGATTTCTGGCACATTACTACTAATCGCTGTCCAGCTACGGTACAATTTTTTAGGCGCAGCTGCACCGCTAATCTTTGTTCTACTTCTCAGGGTTCATGACAAGTTTGGCAAGCGTGTGGTTGGGTATTATATTCTCGGCATGGTAGTACTTGTAACGGTGATGGTTGGCTTGACTGGATTCGTAGCAAAGAATACCCATCCTACTGTAGCCATCCAAATCGACGACATTATTAACGTAGGCATTCCGAATGCAGCGGTCATTACGGATAGTGAACTTGACGGCGTATACAAAAATATCGCAAGCAGGTGTAAGCAAAGTGCTACAAAAGTAAACTCATTCGTGGTGTGTGCTAGTCCTAGCGAACAACACATCATACGGACCAAAAGTCAATCTGTTACGAAAGACTGGCTGTATTCAATCACCAGTAACTTCCCCAAATACATAAGCTACAGGATATCGTTATTCGCAAGATTCTTATTTGTGTCGCCAGGTGAAATGTATATCGTTCAAGCCGGAATAGCCAATAATAATTACGGTTTGACACCAGAGAATTCATTTAGCGTAGATGTATTGATGGCTTATGTAATTGGTTTTGGAAAAACTAACATGCCGTTTTTGTTCCAGCCGTGGTTTTGGCTTACTGGGTCGCTAGTCTTCGCGCTGAGGCTCAATTACTTTAATAGTAAAATCCGAAGGTATCTACAAGCCCTTTGTGTATCTGCATTTATATATATTCTGGCCTACATACCTATAGTTGTGTCATTCGACTATAGGTATGGGTACTGGTCGGTTATCGCAACCTTGGCAGTGTTTGTTATACTCATCTCTGCAAGAAGGCAGTCAAGAGGGAAGCTTATATAAGTCCTCAATAGTACATTTGAAACTTCGATACGTATCGCCATCTTTTGCCTTGTATGTGTAGTATCCACCAAATGAACAGTAATTATTTTTAAACATATAAGCAGATTTAGTAGCATAGCTACGCTGTACTATTTTTAACGAGTTTATAGTAAGTCCCACCTTGGGCGCGAAACCAGCGGCCCATGGCGTCAGTCGTATATTCTTATCTCCTGGCATGACAATAATTGGGAATTGCCAAGTTTTTTCATAGGGTGGCAATGATACAGGGAATCTTTGTCCAGACAGATTAGATAAGTTTAATAAATAACGCGACACTTTTGAGGAACCAGGGAGTGAACCAGTGATAGTATAAGTGACAGAGGCAGTATAGACTATAGGGGTAGCCCCCGCGTTACTTGGCAGTATGTATGATCCATCTTTTTGAGCAGGTACGGAGACCTCATTTCCCGTCTGTGGTATTGGCTCAGGCAATCGTCTCCAAAGTATGTGTGAGTCGTTGACTGAAACGATTTCATAATGGCTTAGCAGGTGTTGGTAAACGTCCCAATGTCGCGTCCAGAGCCACTCTTCATACCAAAAATAGGAGGGCTGTAGTGTCGTAACAAATTTTGGATTTGATTTTATGAAATCCTTGCCATACTCCGACCTACGATCTGGTCCTAACGCATGTATAATGTAATCCTCACCCATTCGTGGTCCAACAGGCGTTCCAAGGACGCGTCCATACATCGATTTATACGTCTCCCATACAGTATCATTCTTGCTAATAAATGGCCTAAATGTATCCACCCGTTCTTTCCATAGCGTGTTAAGCGCCGAATAATCATCGGATTTTCTTTTTTCTTTTGCACTTAAAACCGTATATCGAACTTCAAGCCTAATAGTATTCTTGGCGAACGTATATATCGTATAGCTGGCATTCAGAGAAAATGCTACGACAACCCCATATGCTAGTATCGTAAGGTAGCTTTGAGGCCGTTTCTTCTGATGCGATTTAACACGTTTAGTGACTAAACTCATGACGTAACCAGTAGTCGCGGCAATTAAAATCACACCAGCTACCCTATTAAGAGGTATTAACTGTGCGCTTGGCGCCCAGTAGCCGGTTGAACTCACGGCAAAAACTATGACGCCGTACAATACCATATAGTGAAGTACCCACATTATTTTTTCCGAGACAAGCTTTCGATAAACAACCACCGCGTAAGTCGCAATCCCCAATATAAGCACGGGAATAAACTTTAGTACATTCTTATCAAATAGGTAATTAAGTGTCTCAACACGTAGGAAATCATTAGGTGGCGCACCAAAATACCAGCCTTGGTCTTTCGCGACACTGACCAAAGCGTAATGTAATGCATCTATTGCATTCCCAGCTGTTAGTAAACTAAGAACCAAAAGCACACCAATCGCAATTGCCACCCCTTTTACAAATGTCTTTAGCAATGCAAGCAATGGAGCATATCGACGATAGACACGAATCAACTCGATTACCAAGTAGGCGACAATAGCTGCTAAGCCCTGCTCGGTTCCTAAAGCGACTGCAAGTGCGAATAGTAGCGCAAGCACCGGGTAATATAGTGAAACGTTTTCCCCCTTAATAAGTATATTGAGTGCAGGCTTCCAGAGTATGAAAGCGGCAACCAAGATTGGCATAGTGGACCTGATGCCTACGAGCGAATTGCCCGGGTAAACGACATCTATATACGGAACGGCCAACATAGTGAATCCGGCAGTCGCGATCGTTGCGTATCGCCAATTACGTAGATATGCCCAGAAGAAAAGAAAGCTTGAAATTAAAAATATGAAAGGTGACATGAACCACTTGGCGGCTTCGGCGGCAAAGAGATTGTGTCCCAAAAGCTCAAACAAGGGCAAGTGAATGAATGGTACGCCCACGCCATGAAAAAAAGGAAAGTCACCGCCCACAGTCTGTCCGCTATGGATACGTGATAGTGGATTATAGAGTTGAAACGTACCATCTGCGGCATATGTTGACACCTGGATTGCCATATTGAGGCTGGAAATAGCAAAATAGGCTAGTGAAGATACAATCACCACCAGTGAAATCCAAAATGCACACGTAATCAGGAGATGTTGGTTTTTAACGCCCATATTAGTATAAGTATACTAGAAAGTCACTCGGTTGGCATCCCGGCTCGGGTTAAAGTCTTATTTCGGGAATGGGCTGCCTGGACAAATGCGTTAGAAACTTTCATCGATGTGGCCTCGACCGTAATGTAGACTATCCACGACATAACAATTGACGTTGAAAAAGCAATGATAAACTGCACCCATCCATTACCTAACATGTTTTCAATAAACAAATAAACAAACAGATGCGTTAGGTACAAGCTATATGATATTTTGCTAATGAATCTGATGATAAGATTAAATAGGCCAAAGCGTGATTCGCGTAACATTTTATTTTGAACAACCACCAGCGATACGAGCACAGATATGCCAATGATTGTCGTACCAAGCATTTTAAAAGCAGTTAATTGGTTTATCGTTATCATAAAATATGCATAGCCAAAGCTAACGAGCGCTCCAACGGCTGTAGCGAACGATGTAAGGATAACCGAAGGACGTAGGATGAATTTTTGCCACGTGGGATAGCGTATGTTGATTATGGCTGCAAGAACGCCGAAGAGTAATGCATCCATACGTAATGGTATAAAGCGATGTATGCCAAACTCCCAGTTTGGTTCCAGTGCTAGTACGTAAATTACGCGGCCAAGTGTAATAAGCAGAAGCGCTGCAAGCACCCTAGTAAAGATGTCTATCTTCTTAGACGACATGGATGGCGAAAAGTAAAAAAGCAAAGGTATTAGTAAATAAAACCAAAATTCGATGGATAGTGACCAGGATACAGGAAAGTAACCTGCCATATCCGGATAAAAATTATGTAAAAAAAATAAATGCGCGAGAAATGTACTAAAGCTACCGCCCGGCGTTGATGTTAAGTAAATTATAAACAAAAAAATCAGGTAGGGCGGGAGTATTTTCATAAAACGCTTTATATAAAATACGTCAAGCCCATATGATCGCTTCAATAAAATAGATCCGATAAGGTACCCGCTTAAACCAAAAAATATTTCTACGCCAACCAGGCCGAGTGTAGGCAAGGCGGCGTGGGTAATATAATTTTTAAACGGAAAGAATAACGACGCATGAGCGAGGAGCACAGTTAGGATTGCTATTGTGCGTAGAAAGTCTAGGCCGAAGTAGCGGCTTTTTTCGGTAACTTTGGAGGTCATAACTATATACAAGTATACCAATGATTGCTAGAGCAATATGAAAAACAGCACTGCCGGCGCACAAGTATTGATTTATATTGTTAATTATGATATAATAAAAACATGAAGTATACCGATGCTCCAATCGTAGGGGTGACAGGTACCTACTATCCAGATATAGCGGATCCTCGATTTGAGGCCTCTCTTGAGACAGTTGAAGCATGGCGAGATCACAACCTGCCTCTGGTAGTTATTGACCATGATCCAGATAAAAACGACAAAGCGAAAAAAGCCTATCGTCAAAGGGGCGCGACGGTTATCAATGCAACGACGGCGGGTATCGCGACGCAGCGTCAGCAGGGCGCCGAATTCGCACTATCTGGTGGCGCAGAAAAACTGCTCACTCACGAACCTGAAAAACCGTCAGTTCCAGCAATCGCCCACGATGTAGCGGTCGAGCTCGACACGCACTCCGTCGTCGTTATCGGCAGGAGTGATGCCTCTCTTGAAACGGTTCCACCATTCCAGCTTCGTACTGAAAAGCTAGCGGGATATGTTTTGGAGCGAACACTGCGCATGCCTTTTGATACGTTGGCTGGACCACGCGGCTATTCGCGTCAGGGTGCGCAGCATCTTATCGATTATCCATCACATAAGCCAAATATGAATAACTGGATATACCTATATGATACGGTTCTAGCGGCACGTTCGAACGGCGAAGCTGTTGGAGGAATAGCCGTCGACTTGATGTATCCTGAGAAACTTGTTGCTCAGGAAACTAATAATCCAATCTTTGATCGAAAACGCCTTGACCAATTCTGGCTCCAGTTACGATACATGATGGACAGACCCGAAGTGCTACCTGAAGCAAGAGGACTGGCACGCATGGTAAAACATGAACTGGATTCTGTTCTTGCCGATGCAAGCCAAGAAGACCTTGAAAGTACTTTTGCCCGCATCGAAGCACTCGCCAGTAGTGAGTACGGATATCAAGCGCCGTAGCATGCTACAATAACTCTATATAAGTATGGAGGAAATTGTGCGAACAGCATTGATTGGCTACACTGGTTTTGTCGGTAGTAACATTGCAAATCAACATACGTTTGATGATTTGTATAACAGCAAAAATATCGCAGAAATTGCAGGAAAAGAATATGACTTGGTGGTCAGCGCCGCAAACCGTGCAGAAATGTGGCGTATCAACCAAGAACCAGATGTTGATAAGGCTGAAATCGATGAATTTATCTCTCGCTTGTCAAAGGCTAGGATAAAAAAACTAGTACTAATATCAACCGTAGGCGTCTATAAGAATCCGAACGGAGCGAACGAAGACACTCCAATTGATACCAATGGACTTTTGCCGTATGGCTTGCACCGACACTACCTTGAGCAGTTCTGTCGTGACAATTTTGATACCACCATACTCCGCTTGCCTGGATTATTCGGGCCGGGTCTGAAAAAAAATGTCATCTTCGATCTGCTCCACGACAACATGATCGAAAAAATACATGCGGACGGCACCTACCAGTATTACAACTTAGGAAATATATGGACTGATATTTCGACCGCACTCACGAACAACTTGCCGCTCGTTAATTTGGCCACTCCGCCTGTGAAAACCGAGCTCGTTGCACGCGAGGCGTTTGGCACTGAGTTTACAAATCGCCCGTCAGAAGTAACGCCTGCATTTTGGGATATGCACACGAAGTATGCTGATGTGTATGGGGGCGAAGGTAACTATATTTGTACGACCGTTCAGGAACTTGCGGACATCAAAAAATTTGTCCAAGACGAGCGAGGCAAGCAGTGAAATTAGCAATATCAAACATTGCGTGGCGACCAGAAGAGGAAGCGGCCGTTCGCGACCTGCTCGTACAAGAAGGGGTCCACTATATTGAGCTTGCCCCGACAAAGTACTGGGAAGATCCGACGACGGCTTTAGATGATGAGATTGCTTCACGCGTCGAACAGTGGAAGTCATTTGGTATCGACGTTGTTGCGTTTCAGTCCATGCTATTCCTCCGACCGGATTTGAAGCTATTCGAATCTGAGTCGAATCGTCGAGACACCGTAGGATACATGAAGAAGTTTCTTGTACTCGCGAATAAGATGGGCGCTAAACGACTCGTATTCGGCTCACCAAAGAACCGTCAGCGTGGCGATATGAGTAAGGAAAAGGCTGACGAAATCGCGCTGGAATTTTTTCGCGAGCTCGGTGACATTGCTGCCGCGAATGATGTTAAATTATGCATAGAACCAAACGCTCTACAGTACGCGTGCGATTACATCACAACAGCTGAAGAGGGGGCTAATCTTGTGCGTTCAATCAATTCGCCGGGCATCGGACTCCATCTCGATACGGCTTGTATGCATCTGGCGGGCGATAATATCGAGCAATCAATAAAAGCTAATATAGATATTTTAGAGCATTTTCATATTAGTGCACCAATGCTTGAAACGGTCGACGCAAAAAGCGGTATTGATTACGAAACAACACTGCAAATTCTAAAGGACCTGAATTATGCGAACATTGTTTCGATCGAAATGAAACCTGATGAGGGTGACAATGTCGCTAGGGTCAAAAAAACATTGCAATATATCAAACCGATTGCCTAGTTGTGATACAGAGCGCGACGCGCAAAGAAATTCCAAATATATACGATAACGGTTGCGGCAATTTTTGATACAAGGTAGTTTATACCCGCACCCGATGTTAATGCCCACATCAGTATATTTAAAATAACAAGTCCAACTAAACCGATGACTGCAAAGAGCAGCAGTTCCTGTCGCTTCGATTGAAGCTTTGACTCACCGAATACATACTTATTGCTCAGTACGTACACGACAACAAGACCCAAGATAAACCCTGCAGTCGCGCTAATGAGATAATGTAAACCGAAGATTTCTTTACAAATTATTAGTGTGCCGAAGTCGACAACGTAACCGACAAGAGCGGCGCCAAAATACTTTATGAATTGTAAACCAATATCACGGTATTTGTTCATAGACTACGCACTTTTCCTTGCGACAACGATTCCATGACGTCCACGTAATGCCGTCTGGAGACCACTTGCATACAACGTTCTGACAAGACGACTGTTCTTTGCTCGTGACAACTTTCCATCGAACGATTTGTAAAGCGAGCGATGTATCATTGCAGGATACGCAAAGGTCTTGATATCCACGAAACCAGCAGCCCGCAGGCCTTTACGGGAAAGCGCTGGTGGCATATCACGCTCGTTGACACCATATTTCTCCACGGCTTCGATAGACGAAGGACTTTTGCTATGGCCGACGCCCGGTTCGCAAAGGATAATCATCCCGCCTGGTTTGAGAGCCTTATACGCAGCTTTAAGTGCGGCGACTTCATCTTCCGCATGGTGAAGCGAATCGAAGAATACCGCAGCATCAAACATGTCCTTAAATGACAATCGATCATAATCTTTGCACACGTAATCGAGCAGGAGCGAAGGGTTCGTAAATTGCTTTTTTGCCGCTTCAATCGCATCTTTTGAAATATCGACACCTACGACATTGTATCCAGCACGCGCATAAAAGTTACTCGTCCATCCCGAACCGCACCCCAGGTCAATAATTGTGGCGGGTGGTGAAGGTAGAAGCGTAAAGACTGCCGCGATATCACTGAGTAAGCTGCCGATATTTTGCGGATCGGTAAACGGCTTTCCAAGGGTAAAATTAACTCCATCCTCGCCGATTTTCTTAAAGTAAGTACGCTCGCCTGATTTCGTCATATAAGCTACTGCGCGACTGCGTATCCATTAGGATTATTTGATTGCCAACGCCAAGAGTCTACGCAGGCGTCATCGATCGATTTTTGAGCTTTCCAGCCAATCTCAGTCTCTGCCCTCTGCGCACTCGCATAACATGCCGCTACATCACCAGGCCGTCGATCAACTATCGTGTAGGGAATGTCGTGACCACATGCTTTACTGAACGCGGCAATAAGTTCCAGCACCGATGTCCCCGTACCAGTCGCTAAATTGTAGGTCGATACACCTACTTTTGAATGATCAAGTGCTGCTACATGGCCTCTCGCAAGGTCAACGACATGGATGTAATCCCGCACGCCGGTGCCGTCTGAAGTCTCGTAGTCATTACCGAAAACGCGTACTTCCGGTAACTTTCCAACAGCCGTCTGGGAAATATAGGGAAGAAGGTTGTTGGGAGTATCTTTCGGGTCTTCTCCAATCGTTCCACTTTCGTGAGCACCGACAGGATTGAAGTAGCGTAGAAGCGTCACCTCCGCGCTTGGGTGCGCATGGGCAAAATCTTCAAGAATTTGTTCATTCATGAACTTTGTCCATCCGTATGGGTTCGTAATCCCGGCTCCGACCCGACTTTCTTCTGTAAGCGGTAGGGACTCCGGCGTGCCGTACACCGTTGCCGACGAACTAAATACGAGTTTGTTTACACCATGATGATTCATGACTTCGAGTAGCGCTAGGGTAGAATCAATATTATTCGCATAGTACTCAAGCGGCATCTCTACTGACTCACCGACAGATTTGAGGCCCGCAAAATGAATAACGCCATCAATAGTATTATTTGAAAAAACACGCTCTAGCGCATCCTTGTCTCGAACGTCTGCCTCATAAAAAGGAATAGGCTTTGCAACGATTGCTTCGACACGCTTTAATGCTTCTTGCGAACTGTTGCTAAGATTGTCTATCACAACGACGCTGTGGCCTTCGTTAATAAGTTCGATTGCCGTATGCGAGCCAATATATCCCGCTCCACCAGTAAGTAAGATGTTCATATCTCCTATTATAGCAACTGGTAGAGAGATAGGCGAAAATCGATTTAATGTTGTAATTTTTGTTTTTTAGAATTTTTTCCTAAAAAAGTAGTAAAATAGAGAATGCATAGATTGTTAACACCAAAAAGGAGAACATTATGTGCGGAATTGTTGGCTACATCGGTGATAAAAATGCCCAAAGTGTACTTGTTGGCGGGCTAAAACGGCTCGAATACCGCGGCTATGACAGCGCGGGAATTGTAACGGCGAGCCCCAAAGGCGCGTTTACGCTACTTCGTGCTAAAGGCAAAGTTGCCGAACTCGATGAAAAAGTGGCGTCGCATAAAAAATCTGACACGGTAGGTATCGGCCACACACGCTGGGCAACGCATGGTGAGCCAAGCAAGCGCAATGCGCATCCGCACGCGATTGGTTCTATCTATATCGTTCATAATGGCATTATCGAAAATTACCAAGATATCAGGACGATGCTCTCGAAACATGACTATGATTTTAAGAGTGACACCGACACCGAGGTGCTTGGCGGGCTGATCGACTGGGCGTACAAAAAATCTGGAAACTTGCTTACGG
This sequence comes from uncultured Candidatus Saccharibacteria bacterium, assembly GCA_964618945.1. Taxonomy (GTDB): domain Bacteria; phylum Patescibacteriota; class Saccharimonadia; order Saccharimonadales; family Saccharimonadaceae; genus UBA1020. The sequence continues at coordinate 153,735 of CAZUDH010000002.1, read as the reverse complement.
CCGTGAGTGAAGCATTACAAATCGTTGTCGGTGCCTATGGTATTGCCGTTATGGCAACCGATAACACTGAAAAAATCGTTGTGGCACGAAAAGGTAGTCCGCTCATTTTGGGTGTCGCAGACGGTGAAACATTCATTGCGAGTGACGGTTCGGCGCTTGTCGGATATACCGATCAAGTGATTTATCTCAAAGATGGGGAAATGGCGGAATGCAGCCGCGATGGCGTGAACTTATATGATATTGCAGCCAATGCGGTCGAAAGCGTCGTTGAAACCCTTGAGGCCGACATGCAAGCCATCCAGAAAAATGGGTACGATCACTTTCTTCTTAAGGAAATTCATGAACAACCCGACACGCTACGTTCGACACTGAGTGGCCGTTTGCGTCTCGAACAAGGTGAAGCCAGGCTCGGCGGGCTAAATATGAGCGACGATGAACTGCGAAAAATTGAAAACGTTATTATCGTTGGGTGTGGCACGGCAAACTATGCGGGCCAGCTCGCTAGTTACTACATCGAACAATTTACTGACGATGTCAACGTACGTGTCGAAGTAGCGAGCGAACTTCGCTATCGCTCGTTTTATGTGCCAAAGAATGCCGTCGCGCTAATTGTCAGCCAAAGTGGCGAGACAGCCGACACGCTCGCATGTCTGGTCGAACTGAAACGTCGCGGGGTGAGGTGCCTCGGGATTGTCAACGCCGTCGGCAGCACGATTGCCCGCGAGGTTGACGGTGGGGTGTACGTCCATGTTGGTGCCGAAATCTCGGTGGCTAGCACCAAAGCGTTTACCTCGCAGGTTGCGGCGATGGTGATGTTTGGCCTGATGCTCGCATCGGTAAAAGGCGCTTCTCGTCAAGAACTTTCGCAGTACGTCGAAGAACTGGAACTACTTCCGGGCGAAATCGAAAAGGTGCTTGAAAGGCACGAAGATGATGCCAAGCGACTCGCGAAAAAATATGCATCGTACAACCACGCACTCTATACCGGCCGCGATACACTATTCCCTACAGCACTCGAAGGCGCGCTGAAGCTAAAAGAAATCAGCTACATCCATGCAGAAGGATATGCAGCTGGCGAATTGAAGCACGGCCCGATTGCTTTGATTGACGATTCGTTTTTTGAGGTTGCCTACTTGATGGATAATTGGCTCTACGAAAAATCGCTCAGTAATATTATAGAAATGAAAGCGCGTGGCGGTCACGTGATTACGATTACCGATACCAAAAAAGAAGTTGCTACCGAAGAAGTCGTGCGTATAGCCACCAAACTCAAGCATTTCACGCCGCTACTTTTTAATATCGTAGCCCAACTATTTGCCTACTATGTTTCTGTCGAGCGTGGCAACGATGTCGACCAGCCGCGAAACCTTGCAAAAAGTGTGACGGTTGAATAGCTACTGCGCGCCGTCACGCCTTAGAACGACCATGACGGTTTTAAACAAGATTTTAATATCGAGCCAAAACGACCAGTTTTGCACGTAGTACAATTCGAGCTGAATGCGTTGTTCATTCGTAAGATCACTTCGCCCGGAAACTTGCCACAAACCCGTTACGCCACTTTTGACACTAAGCAACAATGCTCCATGCTTTTTGGTAAACTTTGCATCGAGTTCGCGTTTTGGAATTGGCCGCGGGCCTACGAGGCTCAAGTCTCCTTTTAACACATTGAAAAGTTGGGGAAGTTCATCGAGCGACGACTTGCGAAGGAAACGTCCAAACTTGGTAATGCGCGGATCATCCTCGTCATCAAGCTTGTAGCCATTTTTGATAAATTTCTTGGCTAAATCTTCCCGCCCCATGGCTTTTAACTCGTCGACGGCGTGTTTGCTGCCATACTTCTTTCCCATGCTACGGAATTTGTACACGTCGACCGGCTTTGAATATTGGCTCAATCGTTTTGACGTATAGAGTATTGGACCTGGGTTGAAGAGGAGTTGAAATAAAGCGATAAGCACAAATACCGGCGAAAGTATGATGATAAGCAAGAATGAAACGATGGTATCGAAAATGTATTTTATAATGGCACCCCAGCCGATAAGCGGGGTTTGTGATACCGAAATAATTGGATAGCCGAGGAACACGTCGATAGTGTTTTTTCCAGCATAAAATTCAGGTTCACCCGGGATGAAACTATAATTAATATGCCGCGATTGGCTGGCACTCAAGATTTGTTGATTATGGCTCTTTGGCCCGTAGAGATCGGTTTGAATGATCGTACTGACACGCAATTTGCTTAGTTCAAGGAGGGCTTCGTCTATAGTCTCGATGTGTTTCGCTTCAAGCCCTAGCGGCACAACGTGCTTTGGCCCAACAACTGCCACGATTTTGTAGCCACTTCGGTGAGTGTTGGCGAGCGTTGAGGCAATATCGTAGGTTGCATCACTGTTGCCAATAACCATTACGCGGCTAATGCCTTTTCCAGAGCGATAGCGAAAAGAGCGAATCAAGCGGAGTAATTCACGCTCGAATACGAGAAACAAGAATGAACCGACCAGTACATAGACGGTTACAAGGCGTGCAGGAAAGATATGCATCATCGAAACATATTCCCAGCCAATGACCAGCAAGGTACCAATAAACGCACTCATCGCGAGCTTACTCCATTCAACCAGACGACGGCCATAGTTTACGGAGCTGTATGCACCAAACAGACCAAGTACCAGAAGCCAAACAGGGATAATGCAAAGAGCGGCAATAAGATAGTTCGAATCATCGCGCGGAGTAAGTAAATGGCGACTATCGAATGAAACTCGAGCAATATATGCTACTCCAAACGCTGCCAAAAGCGCTAACGCATCAAGGATGAGTAGAATTAAGCTATAAAACTTGGTGTTTTTGCTAAGCATTGCTAAAGGTTAGTATACCATCAGAGGTAATTTTAGTATAATACTAATGCTATGACAGAACGCGCGACAAAAAAACAGCAAGAATTGCTACATTACATTAAAGAATTTATTGCTGAGCATGATTATGGTCCAAGCTACCGCGAAATCATGCGAGCGCTCGATTACAAATCGGTTTCGACCGTCGCCGTGCATGTTGATGGACTGATTGCGAAAGGCTATCTGGCTCGCAAAGACAAATCAGCTCGCTCGCTCGAAGTTGTGGGAATGTCAAGTGCTAGCGTGAAAGCCGCGCACGATGATCGGCCGAAGATTGTCCAGGCGATAGAATCGACCATTCAGCATGGCGACCTCACTGAAGACCGGACCCGCGCAATTGGCATGTTGCTCGATGCTCTCGAACTGCTTGGCCATCAAGAAGAGGCCGCCGCCTTCCGTCAAAAATTCGAAGAACGCCAGCAGCGCAGCTTGGCGTAATTGAACTCGACATCAGAGTGTTTACACCGGTGGCTGATTAAGGTAAAATAGCTTTTGTACCTGTCAAAATGACATGCACCCACATATATAATATTCCGGCATAGCTCAGTGGTAGAGCGGATCGCTGTTAACGATTAGGTCGCTGGTTCGAGCCCAGCTGCCGGAGCCAGAATAAGAATCACCCGTAGGGTGGTTTTTATTTTGGCTGCTTGCAGTCGGCTCCAACCAGCGACCGCGCCAGTTTACTGGCGCAAGGTCGTGGTTCGGCGAAGCGGAGAAAGGAAACTCATGCTCGTATGTGTCCCTTTCGGAGCGAAGGAGGCTACAGCCGACCCAGCTGCCGGAGCCAAATAAAGATACCCCGCGCGCGGTATCTTTATTTGGCTTAGCATATGGCGCGAGAATCAGCAGAAGGTATTCTTCTCTCGGGCATGTGAAATATATGAGGTACACTCGATAGCGTTTATGATAAAATAAAGCGTAGAATATGAAGTTTTTGAAGCGGCACGTAGCACTGTTGGCGAGAGTTGTGGTAATCGGAGCGATAATTTTTGGCGTAAGCCTTTATATGGAAAATCCCGATACAGCTCGTGCCGCCCAATTGAACCTCGTGGTGACGAGCAATGGCGACAACGGTGGAGTGGATCCGGCGGTTGGTGCTGGCACGGGGACGCTGCGTCAGGCAATCATTGATGCAAATGCGGCTTCGACGACCGCTGCCGCTCCTCATACTATCTCGTTCAATATACCTGGAGGCGGTGTTCAGACTATAGCTCTGAGCGCGGTGCTACCAGCGATTACGCAGCCAACCAGTATTGACGGCGCAACCCAGCCGGGCGCTGCATGCGGCAACGTTGTGCCAAGTATCCCCGCTGTTTCAAACACGCCGCACACACTCATGATTGCCATTGACGGCTCAGCTGTGAACATGACGTCATTGAATACTGCCCTCATCAGCACATCAACCGGCGCGAGTGGTTCGGTATTTCGCGGACTTTCGGTATATGGAATGTCGTCGGGTGGGACTGCCGGAGGTGCTCTGCGCTACACCGCTTCGGATGTGCTGGTTGAATGTAGCTACTTTGGGCTGCGACCCGACGGGACGGCGCCATCGAATAACGTTACGGTCGGGCTGCATGCCTCACAAACAACAGCCGACAACAGCGAGATTCGAAATAACGTCTTCGGTGGCCTGACCACAAATAACACCACGAACATACGCGTGGTTGGTACAACAACCGGAGCTGGCGTAATAACCAACACTTCCATTCACAACAACTTGATTGGCACCAACCCAAGTGGAACGGCCAAAGTAGGTACCGCCACAACTGCAGGAATATACAATCAGTTTAGCGATGGCATAGTAGTTGCCGATAACGTGATCAGCGGCAATACTCATACAGTAAATGGCGGTTTTTATGGCGTGAATGCCGCAAACGCTACCTTGCGCGGCAATATTTTCGGCGCAGACTTAGCAGGTACGGCAGCGATACCAAATTATTTTGCCGCCTACAATGCCGGATCGTCGAGCGGCTGGGTGATTGGCGGTCCGAACGCATCTGATCGAAATTATATCGTTGGCAACACAAACGTCGGTATTTCTGCTACTGGTAGTGCGAAAGCATACGGCATACAGATAGAGAACAACTATGTTGGATTACTACCAGATGGCGTCACCGTACTCGGAAACGGCAGTACGGGCATCAATCTACCACTCTACTCGGGTGCAGTGGTTAAAAATAATGTGGTAGTGGGTTCAGCAGCAGGCTATGGCATCAACGCGTCAGGCACCTCACCGACTATCACTGGCAACCTCGTTGGAATACTTCCCAGTGGCGTAGCGGCGGGTAATTATGGCGGCGGGGTATCGATATTGAGCTCAACAAACGCGGTGATCGGTGGAGCCAGTGCCGCCGATAGAAACGTCATCTCTGGAAACAATCGTCTTACGAGCACGCCAGGGCTGTTGATTGGTGGCAACAACAACGGCGTTAGCGTGAAAGGCAACTATTTAGGAGTGGGAATCGACGGCATAACACGGGTACCAAACGGCTATGGTATTACGGTGAACAATGCAAATACTGCGGTGACGATCGGCGGTTCATCTGCCGCCGAGCGCAATGTCGTGAGTGGCAATACCACTGGCGGCATGAACATCTCCAATACAACATCTACATCTGGCCATGTCGTTATCGGTAACTACTTTGGTCTCGATAAAAACGGTGATGCGGTCGCTGGCGCTACCGGTTTTGGAATATCGGTCGCTACCCCAAATGGACTGCGTATCGGTGGGTCAAGTGCTGGTGAGTCAAATGTCATATCTGGCAATCCAAGCTATGGTATTTCGATGACAAATAGCGGAGGCGGCCAAAACTTCCAGATTTATGGCAACATCATTGGCCTAAAGCCTGATGGCACCACAGCGGCCGGTAATGGGATTGGTGTGTATATGTATAACGGTACGGCGCCGACTGGCAGTGTGCGCATTGGTGGGTCGAGCGCTGGTCAGGGAAATGTTATCTCATCAAATACTCAGCAAGGAATTCAGTTCGTCAATGTGGTCGGTTCTCCGTCCTTCCCAACCTATATCCTCAATAATAAAATAGGCGTAGCAGCAGATGGCACAACGCCACGAGGCAACGCCAACAGGGGAGTCTTCTTGAGCGGGTCATCACATGTGGTCGTGGGAGGTGTTGGGGCTGGTGAGGGTAACACCATTGCCTATAACACCAGTTCGGGTGTGTATGTCGCTGGGGCAAGTGCTTTTGGCGACAATGTTCGCGGCAACAATATCTACGCCAACACTGGGCTCGGTATTGATCTTGTGGGATCTATAAATACGCCAGAAGCAGTTGATATCAACGACGTGGATACGGGAGTAAATGGCCTACAAAACTTCTCTCGGACAACCGTGTTTACTCGGTGCGACGCGACGACCGAGACCCGCACCGTGCTAAGGTCCGCGCCTAACAGCGACTACACCGTCGATTTTTACGCCAATCCATCAGGCCGTGATATCTCTGGCTATGGTGAGGGTGAGCAATATCATTCATCTACAACAGTATCAACCGATTCCAAAGGCTATGCCGAGATTACACCTCCTGCTATCACAGACCTTAGCATGACGGCGACGGACGCCAGCGGAAGCACCAGTGAATTTAGCAACCTGCGCACCGCGGGAGTAGCAAGCTGTACGGTAACGAACAAATCGACCAACGACGCTTCGCCCAGCCTAGCCGGCACACTGAGCGCAACCAATACAACCCCAACCCTGAAAGTAACGGTTGATGGCCAGACGGTTGATGGCGTAGTGAGTGGTGGCACGTGGACGGTAGGCGATAATGTCCTAAGCACACTCGCGAGCGGCACCTACGACGTGACTACCACCTACACGGATCCAGAGACGACGATGACCACCACCTATACAAAAACGGGTGCTCTAACGATTGATACGGATCAGCCAACAGCGACTATCGCCCGCCGGGCTACACCGTCTCAGCCAAATTACACTCAAACCAACAGTGCGTGGTTTAGTGTGGTGTTGAGCGAAGACGTGACAGACGCTAGCTTTACGTCAGCAGATATTTCACTCGGCACCACGACAGGGTCGGTGAGCACCTTTACGAAAATCGATGAGACGCATTATGAATTTGAGGTGACTGGTATGACGAGCGGTGACACAGTGACGCCATCGATACCAGCCGATGCATTTACTGATCTAAACGGCAATGTAAACAGTGCGAGCACCAGTAGCCCCGGAACGTGGGTGATGTATGACACGACCGCACCGCAGGCATTTGCTATCAATGTCGATATTGTGGGAGCCGGTTACAGCCTGAACAGCCCGCATGTTTCTTGGTCTACCGTCGATAACCAATCAGGTATCGACTACTACACTATCAGCTATGACGGCGGAGGATTTTCGACCGTTACTAGTCCGCAGAACCCGACACTTACTCCAGCATCATCGCACACCGTGATAGTGCGCGCATACGACAAAGCGGGAAACTACCGCGAAAAAACTGTACTGTATCCACCAACCATAACGATCACCGCGCCAACGACATTGCGCGACCAAGCGATCACCGATACCACTATACAAGTGCAAGGGCCGACCGGCATGATTATCACCGATGTCACGATCAGCGGGGCTGGAAGCAGTGGATTTACCTGTACGCCGCTGCCGAGCCTGTCCGCGCAAGTGCCCATCAACTGTAGCGGCGGCTCGATCACCTCGACAGGCACACTCACCGTCACGGCAACAAGTGACGGCGGGGTGACGACTGATAATTCTCAGGACTATGTGATCGATACGGTCGATCCGACGGTCACTATCAATCAAGCAGCAGGTCAAAACGATCCAACCAACGCCGATAGCGCACGGTACCGTGTAGTCTTTAGCGAATCTATTAACGAAAGTACTTTCTCGCTTGGCGATATCCAACTCTCTGGTACATCTGGGACTGTGACGACGTTTACCAAAATCGATAATCGAACATGGGATATTGAGGTGACTGGTATGACGCATGATGATACGGTGATTGCTTCACTGGCCGCCGGCGCGGTTCAAGACCCTGCTGGCAATACTTCGCTCGCCAGTACCACATCAGATAACCAGATCTCCTATGACAATCAACGCCCAACCGTCACGATCGATCAGTCGAGATTGCAGGCCGATCCGACAAATATCAACAGCGCGACGTTTACCATCGAATTTTCTGAGCCGGTGACAGGTTTTGACAGCGCCGATATCCACCTGACGGGCACCAGTGGAACGGTGACGTCGCTCACTAACACATCAGGGAACACGTGGGAGGCGGTTGTCACTGGCATGACGAGTGGTGATACGGTAGTCGCGACAATTATTACGGGCGATAGCTTCGACGTCGCTGGCAACTCGAATACTGCGAGCACTTCAACCGACAATGCCGTCACCTACGACGCCACACCGCCAACCGTGACAGTACGCACCCTGACCGCAAACAGCACATCGCCTGCACTATCTGGCACCATCAATGACCTGGGTGCGACCGTTACGCTGACGGTGAATGGCACAGCGTATCCAGCCACCAACAACGGCGACGGTACCTGGACGCTCGCAGCCGGCACAATCTCGCCAGCTTTGGCTGAGGGTACCTATGATGTACAGGTACAGGCGGTAGACTCGGCTACCAATGCCGGTGCCGATGCGTCAACCAACGAACTTGTCATTGATCTAACGACGCCTACAGGCACGGTAGACGCCGTTACACCATCGATCGTCAATTCACCGCGGCTTTCAGGTACTGTCAACGACCCTGCGGCAACAATTTCTGTCACGATAAATGGCACAACCTACTCAGCCACCAACAACGGCGACGGCACCTGGACGCTCGCAGCTGGCACAATCTCACCGGCGCTAACAGTCGGTAGCCACGACGCTACTGTGACCTTCACTGATGCCGCCAGCAACAGCAGCGAGCAGCAAACAACCATTTCGATTTTGCGCGCCGATGCCGACCTGCCCACCATCACGGCGACAGAATGGATCGGTGGAAAGCCCGTTATTTCGGGGACATATGACGCCGCTAATAGCCAAAGCCTGTCAGTGAGGCTTAATGGCATTACGTACGTGCTCGGTGTCAATTCACAGCTGACAGCTAGTGGCAACAGCTGGACACTGAACCTGACAAATCTCTCTGCTGCGCTCGGTGACGGTACCTATGACGTAACGGTGTCGGTCACCACCCGCGACGGCTCGGTGCTCGGCGATACCACCCAAAACGAGCTGAAGATACTCGCGCCAACAATAGCAAATGCCGTGACCAACCCCACCGCCGGGACAACCCTAGCAAGCACTGGTGTGCCTGTTTGGGTATTTATGGTAGGCGGGTTGCTGTTGATAGCAGCAGGAGCTCTGATTGTTGCCACATCACGCAGAAGTAAGAACCAGTGATTACATGACTTCAATTTGATTATTTGCGATACAAAATAACGAAGTCTATGCAAGCGAATACTCTCTGAGAGAAGTCTTTTATTTCAATGTGTTGTAAAAAATATGTCAAGACGCTACACTAGTGGTGTAAATAAAGGAGGTTTGCAATGAAAAAAGGATATATCTTTGGATTGGTTGCATTGGTTCTTGCGGGAGCTGGCGTATTCTATGTCCTCACAAACCAAAATAGCAACGCAAATACGACTAACAGCACAGATACAACACAAAAACCAACCACTTTTACGACGGATGCAAAAGACGCCTGTAGTGTATTTACAAAAGAAGATGCTATTCAATTATTAGGGAGTGTTGGAAGTGATGACATGCAAACTCCTGGCGTTGAAAATGAAACGGTTGCAGTATCGACGTGTACCTACATGGAAAACACCGATAGTATGCCGGTCAACCAAATAAAGAACGCAAAACAGGCATCATTGCTAGTGCGAGCTGCAAAAAGCTCAGAACAAGCCGAAGCGAACAAAGCAACATTTGGTGACAAGAAGCCAGCAGCTGCGGAAGACGTCAGCGGGTACGGCGACAAGGCATTTTGGGATTCAAACACAAAGCAACTGAATGTCTTGAAGGGCAATAATTGGTACATTATTACCAATGGCACTGCAACACTAACAACCAATACACTTGAAGAAACAAAAAAGCTTGCTGATTTGTTAAAGGATAAATTGTAAGCGAACGACTACTTTGCTAAACGTGGACCATCGACAAAAGTAAGCGCTGTCCCCACCTTTCCGGCGCGGCCAGTACGACCGATGCGGTGGACGTAATCATCGTAGACTTTTGGTGGATCAAAATTGATGACGTGAGATACATCATCGATATCAATTCCACGCGCGGCAACGTCGGTGGCAACGAGAATATCAATATGATTTTTCTTAAAACTATCAAGGGCACGGTTGCGTTGTGACTGCGACTTGTTACCGTGAATAGCAACTGCAGGCAGGTTATTTTTGGACAAATTATCGGCGAGGCGCTGCACGCCATACTTGGTTTCGCCAAAAATTATCACTTTTTTAAATTCGGGCTGCTTGAGTAGGTTGGTTAAAATCTCTACTTTATGCGCCTTGTCGTTGGCGTAGACAACATCTTGTTCAATGTGATCGTTGGTTTGGTTTTTTACGACAGAAATCGTCACAGCATCGTGCATGAATTCTTCGACAATTGCTTTTACATCATTTGTCATAGTTGCGCTATAGCAGAATGTTTGGCGGCGCTTTGGTAGCTCAGCTTCAATCGAACGAATACTTGAAACAAAACCCATATCACACATGCGATCGGCTTCGTCGAGCACAAACGTCGTGGCACTATGCAGGCGAAGAACTTTACGGTTAATCAAATCACCAACTCGTCCTGGTGTGCCGATGACGACATGCGGTCCGCGTTTAACTTGTTGAATTTGGCGACCAATGTTCGCGCCACCAACAACTACGGCTGAGTAGAGTTTTAGGCCGGCTGAAAAGCGACGGAACTCGGCATCAATTTGCTGCGCAAGTTCGCGCGTTGGCGCCAAAACAAGCACCGAGACAAGCTGCGGACTGATAGTGAGCTGGTGAATAATCGGCAATAAAAATGCAGCAGTCTTGCCAGTACCTGTATTCGCAAGGCCGATAATATCGCGACGTTCAAGGGCCGATGGGATACACTGGTCCTGAATAGGGGACGGTGCTTCAAATCCCAGATGATCCAGCGTTGAAACCAGGCGTTGTTCAAGGCCAAAATCATGAAAGCTGTGGCGAGGTACGTAAATATCCTCATCCTGAGGCAGAGTGGCTTTGTTGATAAATTTGCTGTGGTGTATACCAGATTGTTTTTGCTGCCGACCTGGCTTAAATGAGCCACGGCGTTTGTGAGGCGCGGCGTTTTTTCGGCGCCCGCCAGAATGATAGCGTTGTTGCACGTTGTTAGATCCTTCCTGATCGTTATAGGTGATGAGCGACAGGTTTTATAAGGATAATACGAGCATTCATCTAGCAGTTTTTTGTTTCATACGTAACTACTAATACTATTTTAGCATAAAAATAATGAAATATCAAGAAGCACGGTCTCGATACCATGGTACAATAAAAGCAACAAATAAGGGGGAAAATGTCAAAGCTTCAGAATACCTGGCAACGGTGGATAGTGCGTGCTGGATTACCACTACTCGTAATCTTTATATGGTTTGGTCTCTCGGGGGTTGGTGGTCCGTACTTTGGAAAAATTGAGGAAGTTTCGAGCAACGACCTCGCAAGCTTTCTGCCGAAAAGCGCCGAAAGTACCAAGGTTAATGACCAGCTTGCAAAATTTCAAAATTCCCAATCTATTCCAGCAATTGTGGTGTTTGAGAACGATGCAAAACTAAGTACTGAGAAGCGGGATAAATTAAAAACGTTGCAAGCCGATATTCAAAAAAGCGGCGTACCAAATGGCACGGTGAGCCCTGCGATTGTCTCGGATGACGAAACAGCAGCATTTTTCTTGGTCCCGATTGCTTCTGATACCGAATTCGATGAGGTTATCGAAAAACTAAAACGTACCATTGATAGTTCACAGCAAGGCCTTAGCTACAAGATTACTGGGCCGGCGATGTTTGCGCGCGACCTCAATAAGGCATTTGCAGGCATAGATGGCACCTTGCTGCTTGTAGCACTGGGTGTTGTATTTGTTATTTTGCTTATTGTCTACCGTTCGCCTATCCTACCATTCGTAACACTAATCGGTGCGATGGTGGCGCTTTCGACAGCCATACTACTTGTATGGCATATGGCAAAGGCCGACATTCTGCAGCTCAATGGGCAAGTACAGGGTATTCTCTTCATTTTAGTAATTGGTGCTGCCACTGACTACGCGCTTCTCTACATTGCGCGGTATCGCGAAGAATTGCAGCACTATAAAAGCAAGTGGGATGCAACCAAAGCCGCCTGGAAAGCTTCGTGGGAGCCAATTGTTGCAGCGGGTGGAACCGTTTCTTTGGGACTCATGTGCCTGCTCGCCTCTGATCTTGGTTCGAACAAGGCACTTGGGCCGGTCGGGAGCATCGGGGTTGTCTTTGCTATTCTTTCGGCGCTTACTTTCCTTCCTGCGGTACTTTTGCTTTTAGGTCGAGCAGCATTTTGGCCACGAAAACCAAAATACCTCCCAACAAAAACGCAATTCGACTATCACCAAAGCCACCCCGTATGGAACAAGGTCGGTGAATTCGTCGGCAAATATCCACGAAAAGTCTGGATGGTATGCGTGGCGCTACTTTTGGTCGCCTGCTGGTTTGTGCCACAGCTGAAGGCAACGGGAGTATCCCAGAGCGATCTCATCATTGGAAAATCTGAAGCACGCGAAGGGCAAGCAGTACTGGATGCACATTTTCCTAGCGGCTCGGGATCGCCTGCCTATATACTTACGCCAAAAGGTCAGCAAGATATGGTGCTCAGTATGCTTGAAGCTGATACGGGCGTCGATGGCGTGAGTGTTATCACGACTGATACCAATAAAAGTTCGATGCCACTTGGACGTTCGGCGACCAAGATCAAAGACAAAATTCGTGAACAAATTACTGCGACCCGAGACACACAACTGGCCGGTGTGCCAGACTACCTGGCCGAACAAGTAATGTCCGGAATGCCAACTGTTGATGAGCTTGTGAACGCAGCGTATCCATTTAACGGTATCGAACCAAAGGTCGTTGACGGTGCAGTTTTGCTGCAAGCAACATTAAAGCAACCAGCCTATTCACTTGAGGCGCGTGCTACAATCGAACGTTTGCGTAGTGCAATTCATCAACATCATCCAGAGGTAAAAATTGGCGGCGTTAGTGCTGTGCAGCTTGATACGAATAAATCATCAGAGCGAGATTTAGTAGTTATTATTTCACTGATTTTGGCGGCAATTACCATTGTGCTAATGTTGCTTCTTCGTGCGATTGTAGCACCACTCGTCCTGCTTGCAACAACTGTTCTATCGTTTGGTGCAACGCTTGGAATTGCTGCGCTGCTCTTTAACAACGTGTGGAATTATGCAGGCGCAGATCCTTCAGTCGTGATTTTTGGATTTGTCTTCCTCGTAGCGCTTGGGATCGACTACAACATCTTCCTGATGACACGTGTACGTGAAGAAACCATAAAACTTGGTGTACGAAATGGAACGCTCAAAGCATTAGTCGTGACAGGCGGTGTCATTACAAGCGCAGGGATTGTGCTAGCATCGACCTTCGCAGCACTCTACGTCATCCCAATTTTGTTCTTGGCACAAATCGCCTTCATTGTGGCATTTGGCGTCCTACTCGATACTGTCATTGTACGTTCGCTTATCGTACCAGGCCTTACGCTGACTATCGGGAAGCCAATGTGGTGGCCGTCAAAATTAGCAAAAAAGAAGGGAAAATAGAATGGAATTACTTATAAAACTATTGGTTGCTGGCGGAGTGATGGGACTTCTCGATTTCGTCTGGCTTGGATTTGTTGCAAAAAAACTATATTACGATGAGATGGGAAAAATCTTGCTGGAAAAGCCAAATATGGGCGCTGCACTGGTTTTCTATGTGATATATGTGATTGGTGTAGTGGTATTTGTTATAACGCCGGCCCTCGAGAAAGGCTCGCTTAGCTACGCAGCCCTATACGGCGCATTGTTCGGCTTTGTTGCCTATGCTACGTACGATCTTACAAGCCTTGCCGTCATAAAGAATTTTAGTACAAAAATCACTGTTATCGATATGGTATGGGGTGCTGCTCTCACTGCTACCGTTGCAGTAACAACAGTATTTTTTATACAAAAGTTTGTTTCCTAGAATCTAATTTAGTATACAAAGTATAGCATTATAGTGTATACTCTAGGAATAAGGAGTGTATGGTATGAATAAAGTAATTTTGGTAGTTATAGTGCTTGTGGTTGCGCTTGTCGGTGCGTTTCTAGCAGGCAGCTCGAAAAGCTCGTCGTCACGTACGTTCAGTAACATTACAGACGATATCGGTAAAGGAGCAAAACTTTATGATGTTCGCACACCTGAGGAGTATGCCGATGGGCATTTCCATGGTGCGCTTAACCTTCCTTTGCAGACTATTCAGGCCGGAACCTATCCAGATGTGAAAAAAGATACCAAGCTTTACGTGTATTGTCGTAGCGGAAATAGATCAGGCCAAGCAACGGACCTCCTCAAAAAAGCCGGCTTCACAAATATTACCGATTTAGGCGGTTTAAGCGATGTCCAAGCAATGGGCGGTACACTAATGAAGATGTGAGGAACAGTACTATGAAAATTACAATTTACAGCACTACAACTTGTCCCTACTGCGTTAAGTTGAAGCAGTGGCTTGACGAAAAGAACGTACAATACACCGACTATTTGGTTGATAAAAACCCCTACGCAGCCCAAGCGATGGTATCGCAAAGCGGGCAAATGGGCGTGCCGTTTAGCACCGTCGAACACGAAGACGGTACAGTCGATAAAATTCTTGGGTTCGACCGCGAAAAATTTCAGATAGCGCTAGCAAAATCATAAAGGGGGCACACATGAAACGCGTCAATAACATTTATTCCGGCAAGTCTGGAAAGGCGGTGTTCGTGACAGGGGTAATTGCCGCCCTACTAGTGAGTGGCGTAGCGGGGTATACGATTGCAAATCAGTCTAATCAGGTAACGACGCAGCCGCAGAGTATCACTACGCAGCCAACAAATACAAATGACCAAGCTGTTAAACAAAATGCCAGCTCTCAGGATGCTCTTCTTGCCTATTTGATAGAAGAAGAAAAGCTTGCACATGATGTGTATACAGTTATGTATGAGAAATACGGTGCGCGAGTCTTTGGGAATATCTTGCAGAGTGAGAAAACGCATCAATCAAAGGTCCTTGCGATTATGCAAGCACGCAATCTCCCCGACCCACGTTCGGCTGAATTGGGGAAGTTCACCAATCAAGAGTTGCAAAAGCTGTATGACACGTTGATTGAGCAAGGCAACAAAAGTCCTGAAGAAGCGTATAAAGTTGGTGTGGCTATTGAGGAAAAGGATATCGCTGACATAACAACGCAACTTGCCACCGCGACTGATCAAGATATTGTTTCGACGCTTGAGCTGCTTCGTTCTGGCTCAGAAAACCACCTACGTGCCTTTAATAGGCAACTCGGCCAATATTAACTAAGTAATGACTTCATTTGTTTCGCGATGAGCTTGGTGGCAAACACTGGGTTTAGGCGATAGAGTTTGTTCATCATTTTGCTATCGCTGCCGGT
Organism: uncultured Candidatus Saccharibacteria bacterium; assembly: GCA_964618945.1. GTDB lineage: Bacteria > Patescibacteriota > Saccharimonadia > Saccharimonadales > Saccharimonadaceae > UBA1020. The sequence goes on along the minus strand of CAZUDH010000002.1, from coordinate 138,223 downwards.
AAAAATTTGCGGCTTGTTGGCTTCGATACCATCTACAATAACTTTGGCGGCGTCGCTGGCTGGCAGCATTTTGAACTTCTTGGCTTGCTCGGCGGCATTTGCTGGCATTGGAACACCCGAGTTCTGAGTAATGTTGGTTTCGGTGGCACCAGGAAATACAATGCTTACACGTACAGGTGTATCGAGCAGTTCCGCGTATAGGCCTTCGGTGAGCAGTTTCACCGCTGCTTTGCTAGCACCATAAACACTTTGACCAGGCACTGGCAAGAAACCGCCCATGCTCGAAACGTTGACGATGTGTGCTTCGGGACGTTTCAGCAGCTCGGGTAAAAATGTTTTTGTCATATACAGTGTGCCATAAAAATTCACGTTCATGACACGTTCGATGGCCGCAAAATCGAGCTCGTTTACTTTTACAAATGGCTGTACGATACCTGCGCAGTTGATGAGACCATCGATTTGACCGTGCGTATTGATGACTTCTGCCGACAAATTTTCGACAGCCGCACGGTCAGTAATATCGAGTGAATGCTGTGAGAAATTTTTTGCATTTTCACCAGCGCGAGAGGCAACTGCCTGCAACCCATCGGGCTTTAGGTCTACACCTGCTACCCTAGCGCCACGCGCCAGTAATGCTACTACGAGTTCGCCACCAATACCACCCCCGGCACCGGTGACAATGATTGTTTTATTTTGTACTTTCATAGCTATAGTATAGCGCACTGCTACTATAGAATTATTACTCAGCAAACTGTAAGCTAATACTATGAGTAAAATGCTTGATAAGAATAAACACGATCGACCACGGGAAAAACTATTAAAGGATGGCCCAGAAAAGCTGAGTGACCTCGAGCTTTTAATGGCAATGATTGGCAGCGGTAATGCGCAAGCAGATGTAACAAAAATAGCGCGGAATATGCTTAAACTACTCAAGCAAGACCGCTTCCTTGCCATGGAAAGAGTGCGGTCAATTATCGGAGTTGGTGAGGCAAAAAGTGCGGAGCTAATTGCGAGTTTTGAACTTGCTAAGCGGTATTTACTTGAACCTGACCGGCCAATTATTGACAGCCCCGAAAAAGCGGTAAAACAGCTGGACGACATTCGCGACAAAAAACAAGAGTACTTCGTATGCCTGACCCTCGATGGCGCCAATCGTCTGATTGCCAAACGCACGATTACCATCGGCACACTCACTAGTAGTCTGGTTCATCCTCGCGAAGTATTTGCGGATGCCATTACCGATCGTGCCGCAAGTATTATAGTGGCGCATAACCACCCGAGTGGCAATCTACATCCGAGTGAGGCCGACAAGGGGGTCACCGAACGACTAGCAAGAGCTGGAGAATTACTTGGGATTAAACTCGTCGATCGCGTATTGGTAACAAGAGCGTCATCCTCACGAATACCTCTGTAGATCTGCTATACTAAAAATAAGTATGGCGAAAAAAGAAGCGGCAGCTCGACTCAAGATTAACTCTATGCTCCAAGAATCGGGCTGGCGGTTGTTTGATGAGGGTGGCAGACGCGCCAATGTTGATGTCGAAACTCGTCTTAATCCCGGAGAAAAGATAAGCCACCACGAAGTCGGCAATGATTTCGAAGAAGTAAAAGGTGGTTTTGTTGATTATTTGCTGTTAGACAACAACCAAAAGCCGGTTGCTGTTCTTGAGGCGAAGCGCGAGGGAATTGCACCGCTGAGCGCAAAAGAACAAGCTCGCAACTATGCAAACGGCATGCATGTTCGTTACGTTATCTTGAGCAATGGTCTCTCGCACTTTTTGTGGGATATGTACTATGGCAACCCCGAACCAATTTCGAAGTTTCCTACACTCGAATCACTGGAGAGTACAAGAGATTACAAGCCAAATTCCGATGCGCTCAGTGAGGCAGCTGTCGATAAATATTATATCGCTGAGTCGCAAATGCCCGACCTTGGCCAGCGACCAGAGTTCAAGTCGGGCGGCGAAGAGTTCATGCAGTTTGCTGACAAGTACAAGCTGAAGGTTATGCGTGGCTACCAAGTTGATGCCGTGAAAGCCGTGCAACGTGCTGCCTCTCAGGGTATTCGACGCTATCTGCTTGAGATGGCGACGGGTACCGGCAAGACGCTGACGTGCGCTGCCCTTATAAAAGTATTTCTCAAAACAGGTAATGCCCAGCGCGTATTGTTCCTGGTCGATCGTATCGAACTCGAAGACCAAGCCCAGAGAGCCTTTGAGGCGACAATCGGTCGCGATTACACCGTTTTGACATATAAAAAGCACAAACAAGACTGGGGCAAAGCCCGCGTTGTTGTCAGCACAGTGCAGAGTTTGCAAGTCGGCGATCGCTATCGGACTGATTTTTCACCAACAGACTTTGATCTCGTTATCAGCGACGAAGCACACCGTAGTATTGGTGGCAACGCGCGAGCAGTTTTTGAATTTTTTGTTGGGTACAAAATTGGCCTGACGGCGACGCCAAAAGATTACCTGAAGGGGCTACCTGAAGACGATGCCAATAGTCAAAAAGAGTTTGAGCGTCGCCAACTGATGGATACCTACACAACATTTGGTTGCGAGAGCGCACAGCCGACCTATCGCTACAGCTTGACCGATGGCGTTCAAGATCCAGACGGGCCTTTTCTTGTTAATCCCGAAATCATTGATGCTCGGACTAATATAACAACCCAACTTCTTAGTGATGATGGCTATGCGGTACACAAAGTTACCGAAGAAGAAGTCGAAGTTGATGCCGTGTTTGGCGCTAGGCATTTCGAAAAGAGTTTTTTCAACGAGCAAACCAACGAAGTGCTTGTTAGTACGTTTCTGGAGCACGCCGACACTGATCCTATCAGTGGCGAAGTGGGCAAGTCAATCATCTTTGCCGTCTCGCAGGCACATGCCGCAAAAGTAGTAAACATTCTTAACCGTCTAGCGATGGAACGTTGGCCAGGTAAGTACCAGTCTGATTTCGCTATCCAGATTACTAGCAACGTTCAGGACGCGCAAAATTACACAATTCGCTTTAGCGAAAACAACCTTCTCGGCACAACCAACTGGCTTGACCATTATCAAAGCTCTAGGGCACGCGTGGCCGTAACGGTTGGCATGATGACGACAGGTTATGACTGCTCTGACCTACAAAACGTAGTATTTATGCGCCCAGTGTTTAGCCCAAGCGACTTTATCCAGATGAAAGGTCGTGGCACACGCCTGCATAGCTTTCGTTACACTGACTACGCCAACGATGAACAGCAGCACGTGGTGCAAAAACAGTCGTTCAAGCTCATCGACTTTTTTGCCGTTTGTGAATATTTTAACGAAGAGTATGACTACAAAGCAGCGCTTGTCTTGCCTAAAAAAGTATTTGCTGCACCCGTGACGTATCCATCTTCGACGACACAGGGTACTGGCGCCGTCGAAGAGCCTCATGGTCGTTATGGCCCGATTGAACTGAGTGAACACGACGCGTTAAAGTCTGCTACTAGTACCATCGTCGGGCGCGAAGGTATGGTCATCGACCAAGAGATGTTCCGCAAATTCGTCGACGAAAGCCGTGAAGACACTGAGCTCCGTCGTCTTGACGAAAACGATCCATCGGCGGCTCTGAGTTACCTGAAAAATAATATTCTCGATAAACCAAACCACTACATGACGCTCGACAAAATCAAACGCCACTTCAAACTTGACCGCAAGATCGGCCTCGGTGAAGCGCTCGACATCATCATGGGTCGTGTCGACACGCCAAAGTCTCGCTCTGATGTCATCGATGACAATTTTGAGGATTTCGTGATTACGAAGGAGCTCACCGAGCGACTATCGGCAGACCGTAGCCTGTACTACGCGGCGAAGCTGTTTTTTGAAACCTACAGCTCCTCAGAGCAAATCCGAAATGCGGTTTCGGTTGGTGACTACACGGTGTTTGAGCACTCCAACTACATGTCGATGCACGATATCGAAATGCTTAACAACGCCGACCTATTGCTGCCGACTATCGGCTACATACGTGACTACGTCGACCTAGAAAAATTGAAAGGATAAACAAACCATGTCATACGAAGAATTCCGGCGCCGCATCGATACTGCCAGAAATATTCTCGTTGGGGCCGTACCGTCACCTGCTGGGCAGATCGACCAAATCACCTATGCGCTCATCTACAAATTCATGAACGACATCGATGATCGATCGCGCAGGTTACCCGCCGGCAGGGCGAAATACTTTGTTGGCGACTACGAAAAATACAGTTGGCATAACCTTATGGCACCAAGCGTGGGTGCGCATGAACGGCTTGAGCTTTACCGCCAAGCCGTGCAGGGTATGAGCAAGAACCCAAACCTTCCGCCGCTGTTTCGTGAGATATACCAAAATGCTTTTTTACCATTTAACTCATCAAACGTACTCGATCTTTTTCTCAAAGAAATCAATACATTCAACCACGGCGATAGCGATGACATCGGTGACGCGTACGAATATTTGCTGTCTATCACAGGAGCGCAGGGTGATGTCGGGCAGTTTCGCACGCCGCGCCATATCATCAAGTTTATCGTTGAAGCTGTTAACCCTACAAAAGACGACAAGATACTTGACCCAGCTGTCGGTACTGCAGGATTTTTAATTGCCGCCTTTAACCACATCAAATCGCAACACGACGGTGTCGATAGTGCCGGCAAGCCAAACAATGAAACGAATCTCAGCTATGCCGATTACGACCGCATGCATAAAAACTTTCGTGGCTTTGATATCGACCCGACTATGGTGCGTACCGCTAGTGTCAACATGTACCTGCACGGTTTTCACACGCCTGATATCCGTAATCACGATACACTCAGTAGCGAACAATATTGGAACGAATGGTACGATGTCATCCTCGCTAATCCACCATTTATGACGCCAAAAGGCGGTATACAGCCACACAAAAAATTTGGCATCACTGCTAATCGCGCGGAGGTACTGTTTGTTGATTACATTGCAAGCCACCTAAAACCAAACGGCCGTGCAGGTATTATTGTGCCGGAGGGGATTATATTTCAAAGTGGTAAAGCGTACAAAGAATTACGCAAAAATCTGGTAGAAAACTCGCTGTATGCCGTTGTAAGCTTGCCGGCTGGCGTATTCCAGCCCTACAGCGGCGTCAAGACCAGTGTACTCCTTCTTGACAAAGAGCTTGCCAGAGCCAAAGACGAAGTGTTGTTTGTAAATCTTGATAACATTGGGGTCACATTGGATGCCAAGCAATCTCTTAAGACAGGAAACCAAATACCGGAAGCATTAAATTTAATAAATGCTTTCAGAAATGATGAAAGTATCGAATCCGCATTAGGGTGCACCGTGAGTAAGAGTAAAATCGCAGAAACTGCTGACTGTACTCTCTTGGGTTCTAGGTACGCATCAATACAGGTTACCACTACGTCGCAATATCCTGTGACTGAGCTGATCGAACTAATACAAGAATCTCGCGAACGGGTTAAAAATAACAGTATCCCTGTTTGGAGTGTCTCAAATAAGCATGGATTTGTTGACCCAGAAATTCACTTCTCGAAGCAGGTTGCATCAGAAGACACCAGTAATTATAAAATTGTTAAAAGTAATTTCTTTGCCTTTAACCCATCACGTATAAATGTCGGCTCATTAGCGCTAAATGATACCGGAAATATAGGCTGCGTGAGTCCCATGTATACTGTTTTTTTAGCAGACGAGTCTCGAATACTTCCATCATACCTATTGAGGCAATTAGAAAGTAGTATATTTAATGATTTTGTTTCAACCATGGCACAGGGCGCTGTTCGATCTCAACTCAAATTTGCGGATTTTGTTAGGTTTAAGATTCCACTCCCGCCAATTGAAGTCCAGCGCGAAATTGTCGCCGAACTAGACATATATCAACGCATTGTTGATGCCGCGCAAATGATCGTCAAATCATACAAGCCGACTATCGCTGTAGACCCTAAATGGAAAGTAGTAGACTTAGGAAGTACAATAGATTTTTTGACCGATTACACCGCCAATGGTAGCTTTGCTAGCCTCAAAGAGAATGTAAGTTACCATAGGTCAAAAAATTATGCACAGTTAGTTAGATTAAAAGACCTACGTAAGGGACTTATGGACGAAGATAAAATCTACGTTACTAAACATTCCTATGAGTTTCTAAAAAAATCTAAGCTTAAGGAGGGTGACTTCTTGATTGCTAACGTTGGTGCAAATGTTGGGGATGCATATCTTATGCCTGAAATCGACATGCCTTCTACGCTTGGACCAAATATGTACCTAGTAAGGTTTGATCAGAGCATAATTATGACTGAGTTTGCTTTTTACCTCAATGAAATTGGTATTATCAAGGAAGCTATAGTAATGAAATCAGCGAGCGCGGCGCAACCAAAAATTAATAAAAGTGATTTTCGTTCAATTATGATCCCGCTCCCGCCAATCGAATCACAACACGAAATTATCGCTGAACTTAGAGCGGAGCGTAAACTTATCGACGCCAATAAAAAACTCATCCAAATTTATCAACAAAAAATCAAATCTAAAATAGCCGAAACTTGGGGAGAAAACTAAATTCATGTCACTATTTAAACAAGTCGGTAGCACATTGAATGAAGTTGCACCGAAGAAAATTGCCAAAGAGAAGGATATTCAAAAACTTACGGAAGACAACTTGAATGTTGTTTTTGGCTTGGAGTTTTTGGTGACAGAATTTGCATTTGAAAATTTGCGATTCGACACGGTGGCATTTGATCCCGCGACGAAATCGTTTGTTGTGATTGAATACAAGCGGGATAGTAGTTTCAGCGTGGTGGACCAAGGCTATGCATATATGTCACTGGTATTAAACTATAAGGCAGAATTTGTATTACTCTATAACGAAGTGATGCAGAAAACCCTTCGCAAGAATGATATAGATTGGAGCCAAACACGGGTGATGTTTGTGGCGCAAGATTTTACAGCGCACCAACGCCAGGCGATTAACTTTCGTGACATGCCGATTGAGCTATGGAAAGTGACGATGTTTTCAAACGACACAGTTTTGTACGATCAGTTGAAACCACGCGCTACGAGCGAGTCTATCAAAACGGTTACCAAAGACCCGACTGTACAAAAGGTTAATAGTGAGGTAAAAGTGTATGAAATTGAAGACCATTTTCTAGGAGCAAAAGAAGCAGAGTACGATTTATACGAAACGCTGCGCGACGCAATGAAAGCAGAGTTTCCAGACATTAATGAAAACCCGAGGAAGTTTTATATTGGGTTTGCCTTCAAAGAAAAGGGCACCGACACAATTATTACAGCGCATATACAAACGAATAAAATAAAAATAGAGATTCCACGAATACGCCCAGCGGACGTCAATGACCCATCACGACGAATTGAGTATATAAAGAATAGCCACGAACAATTCAACACACCATACAGTACGATGATACTTGAAGACGCAGCTGACGTAGACTACTTGATGAGCATTGTTAAACAAGTCTATAAAAAGTTTTTCGACAAGCGTAATTAATTAAAGTAGAGCCCCGTACGCGAAGGGGCTCTACTACTAGGGCAGGGCCTCTCGTTCGCGTACGAGGCTATCTGATAGGACGACTCAGGCGGGGCAGTTCGCGCTCGGTCTTGCGGCCAAAGCGAATAGGCTTGAGCACCATGTTCTCGCCGTTCACGATGTCGATGCCCTTGAGCTTGCGCACCAGCTCGGGTACGCGCAGCAGCTTCTGACGGTCAAGTGTGACCTTCACCTTGGTGTAGGCGCGGAGGCGACCGATCTTGCGAAGACTAGCAAGCACTGCCGCTTCGTCGTTGACCTCTGTCTTGGAGGTGAGGCGCCGACTGATCTCGCCGCTGCGCAACTTGAGGGTCTTGCCGCGGGCACCGCTCAGAACAATCGCCCACTTGGCATCATCACCGACGATCGTTTGGATTGACTTGACGTGGCGAGCACGGGCATTGATCGCGGCGCTGAGCACCGGCTGGTACTTGGCGTCAATCGCCTCAATGGCCCGTTGCTTCTCCTGTGCAATGAGAGCTTCGAGCCGTACAACCTCAGCATCGGCGTAGCCGAATCCGGCCAGGCGGGTGTTGAGTTGCGCTCGCAGCCTCTTCGCTCTCCTGTCTTCGTGAGACGTGGCGGAAATCGCCATGTGGATCACCACTTTCTTGTTGTAGGTACGTCCTATGTATATTATAGCATATTTATCGATATAAAACAACTTCATAGTAGCTAGTAATACTGGTGATATGGCCATAAAATATATGCCAGCGCGGCACCCCAAAAAGTATGACCATAAAAGCACGGCAATCCTTTAGCTGCACAACAAGTAAAGCTGCTAAACGATCGATTCAAGCGTATGTATCTGATGGGTCGATTTTCTTACAGTGAATAGCTTTTGATTATAGCTTTTGTAATGCCGTGTATTAATGAGGTGCGCGATGCTGTCGAGCCGGTGCCTTTGGTATAAATAACAAGCACGTATTTTGTATTGCCATGAACCAGAATGGCGGCATCGTGTAGTTCGTCGTCAAGATCGCCGTATTTGTGGTAGGTCGTGTAATTTTTTGGCAATGCTGCAGGGATCAAGGTTTCATTATTTGTTTTTCGCATATATCCAAGCAATGTTTTGGTGTGTTTGGCATTTAATAATTCGCCTTTATACAGTTTCGCAAGAAGTAAGGCCATGCTCGAAGGTGACATCGTGTTGCGGCCTTGGGTGAAGTCCATGCCAATTGAAGTCGCATAGGCTTGTAGGTTGGTATTGCCTATTTCGTCGCTTAGCAGATGCCAGGATTCATTGCTGCTATTGATGATCATTTGCTTTATTTGGAACCAGGCCGGAAACGACCCAAGCTTTGTATCAAGTCGGAGTTTGCCATTTTCTACGAGATGGTAATAGGTAACGGCACTTAGTACCTTGGTTGTACTAGCTGCGACGAACGGCGCATCAACACCATACGTGTCTGTTTTTCCAGAAGAGATATTTCGTACCGCAACGCCAATTTGATCGTTTGCGTCACTAGCAATTAGTTGGTGTATGGCTGCGGCATCGATAGGCTTTTGGTTGGAAACAGAGTCGGAATGCACGGTAGATTTCGGCTGGTCCGCAAGTACTTTCTGTTCTTGGTGAGAGCCAACGCTGTAAAAAGCAAAAAGTAATACCGCCACAATGACATAAAGACCTCGGCGTGAGCGTGGTGTATGATGAGCGGCTGGCGCTATGCGCCGATAGTGTTGGTACTGGGACATGTTTATTTTGTAGGTTGTCTTAAGTAAGTATATATCAAACATGGTGATTACGCGAGAAAATGAGGAAGTATTTGATTATCTTTTTTATATGGCATACTATAAGCGCATAGGAGGTGCATATGTTTTTTAGTAAAAAGGTAGAGCCGCTGGCGGCAAAAACACGGTGGGGATTAGCGGGTATATTTGTACTTACGCTGATAGTAAATGGCTTAGCAGGAAGTACGACGCTGCTTGGCGGTGTTGATACTGCCGCAGTTTCGGACAGCTTTCCGAACCTATTTGCGCCTGCTGGCGTAACATTTGCGATTTGGAGTGTTATTTATGCGCTGCTTGCTGGATTTGTTGCTTACGCATGGGGCTGGAACCGTTCAAAAAGGTCAAAACTTTCAGCCGAAAAGTTAGCTTCGGTTTCAAATCTACTGATCATTAATTTGCTTTTGAATTCACTGTGGATTTTTGCATGGCAGTATAAGGTGCTGTGGCTGAGCGTGTTGCTCATGATTGGTATAGTAGTGACACTTGCGAAAATCGTTATTGCGCTCCGCGATACTTCGATGCGTGGAGTTGAATACACGCTCGCTAAGTTGACGTTTAGCGTATATTTCGGCTGGATTACAGTGGCGACAGTGGCGAATATTACGACATGGCTAGTGAGCATTAACTGGGACGGGTTTGGAGTACGCGACGGTGTGTGGATGGTAGCAGTACTCCTCGTCGCTGCCGTTATTGGACTTGTGACAGCGATTCGTAATCATGACGTTGCCTACCTGGCAGTATTTGTATGGGCGTATGGCGGAATCTTGCTTAAGCATCTTTCACCGCACGGTCACAACGGCATGTATCCATCAGTTATTTTGACGCTGGCAATTTTGCTCGGGGTATTCGTATCAGTTGCCGTGCAGCTTAGTCGTGAGACTGTTGCTCAAAAGCGTTGAGAGCTTCTCGGTTTTTCTCGAGTGCGTATGCCCGGGCTGTCTTGTGATCGACAATCGGCGCCGGATACTCTTTTCCAATGACGCACCCAACCTTTTGCTGCATAGCTTCTGGCATAGTCCACGGTTCGTAAATATATTCATCGGGCACGTTTTTCAATTCGGGAACATGCATACGGATGTATCCTCCAGTTGGGTCAAGACGTTTTGCCTGCAAGGTAGGATTATACAGCCGACGGTAAAATGGCGCCGGGTCGACTCCAGTACCCGCAATCCACTGCCAATTTCCAACATTGTTTGCTGTGTCGCCGTCGAGCAACATGCGCATGAAATATTCTTCACCAATTCGCCAATCAGTCCAAAGATGTTTGGTGAGAAACGATCCAACAATCATGCGAGCTCGATTGTGCATGAATCCTGTTTCTCGCAGTTCACGCATACCAGCATCAACAACAGGATAGCCTGTAGCGCCATTTTTCCATGCCGCAATATAGTCGGGATTATTATCCCACGCTATTTTCTGGTATCGCTCCTGAAACGACTCGTTTCGTGATGCGGGAAAATACAGCAATATGTAATGGTAGAAATCTCGCCACGCAAGTTGGCGATTCCAGGCTCGCGCACCACGACTGTCCGGTAGCATACTTTCTGCCTCACGGGCACTGATGCACCCAAAATGAAGATAAGGGCTGAGGAATGATGTTTGTGGACGAGCCATGTCGGTGGGGTCTTGATGATAAGAATCTACATGCTTGGCAATAAATTCAGTGAGCCGTATACGCCCTGCTGTTTCGCCACCGGGCATCGGGTGGGGTGATAAATCGTCTTTGCTAGTGATGTCTTCAAGCTTCGGAAGATCGTCGGATGGAACTGAGAGGTCACAAATAAGTTGCGTTGGTGGAGGCATCACATCGCGCCGTCTTATTTCCATCCATGCTTTCCAAAAAGGGGTGAAAACGGTAAAGAACTTGCCTGATTTGGTGCGGAGTTTGGTACTGCCATCAACCACCAGCTTTCCGCCATAGCCTATAAACTCGATAGATTTTTTTTGTAGCGCTTTCTGAACTGCCTTGTCTCGTGCTATCGAATACGGTGAAAAATCACTGACATAATAGACCGCATCGGCATGCCAAGTAGTTGCGATTTCGAGAAGCACCTTTTCGGGCGTACCCTGCTGAAGTACCAAGTCACCGCCAATTGCTCGTAAGGAACATTGGAGGTCTTTCAAACTTTCAAGCAAAAACCGATTACGATTGGACCCAATGGTCTGTTTCAAAAATGTCGGATCGAGAACAAATAACGGTAAAATCGTATACTTGCTTTTTGAAGCAGCATAGAGGGCAGGGTGATCGTGAATACGTAGATCGCCACGAAACCATACAATTACACGCTTCATGCTACTGGCCATTTCGTTCGCGGTGCATACAGCCGGGCCAGCAGCAAGGTCGCCGTTTGCCTTCAATAAGTTCTTCGGTGGTGCGACGTACGCGCCGAGCACGCGTTTCGATGGCTTTGGCATTTTCGACCCAGCAGATAAACTCGTTGCGGCCGAGGGGTGTCAAACTTTCCCATAGTTTCATGATGTTTTCTTCTGCCGAAAGTTCCGTTTTAAGATCCTGCGGCAGATTGTGGACGGTTCCGCCAGTGAGTATTGTCATGCTTTTGCCTCGCCAGAAAGCATTTCGTCGATGATTGAGTTTAATAGTGTTGGAGTAACAGATGATTTGAGCATATACCGCGAAGCACCTAGTGCTAATACTTCTTCCACAACCGATTTAGAATCTAGATTACTGAATACAAGAATTGGTAGGTGCTGATGATTTGGAAATGCTTGCAGAAATTCCCTCCCGTCCATGATCGGCATCAATAAATCCAAAAGAATGATGTCTGGCGTGAACGTTTGCAACAGATCAAGCGCCTCTTTGCCATTAAAAGCACAACGAACATTGTATCCGCACATATCGAGCATCATCGAGAATGCATCGCTTAACGTCGCATCGTCCTCGATAAGTAGCACCGATTTGGTTGTATGTACTGCGGGTTTAATTTCATCCATATCATTTACTCCTTGCTTAAATCAACAACAGTATCTGTATCTCGCTCGTGTAATGGAAGCAGCAATGTAAACGTTGTACCGCGTGCTTGTATACTTTCAACTAGTATATCGCCGCCCTGACTGGTGGCAAGTTTTTTTGCGAGATAAAGACCTAGCCCACTCCCACCCTCAGACTGTGAAAGGGGATTGTTGATACGAGTAAACTTTTGGAATATACGAGTCTGATCTTCGTCACTAATTCCGACACCGCTATCTTTGACTGAAAGTTCAGCCATGTCATCGTGCCTACGACGCTTGAGGCTGATATGTATGTTTGACGAAGGGTGGGAATATTTCACTGCATTGTTAATGATATTTTCAATAATCATAGTCGTGTACTTGCAGTCGACATAACAGGTGAGATGTTTAGGAATCTTGGTTTTGAAAGCTATGTCTTTTTTAGCAGCCTGTCCAGCATGTTCTTCAATGCTATTTTTTAAAATTTCCGTCACGTCGAGAGTACTTGGCGCAACAATAAGCTGTCCAGCGTCGGCTTTCGCTACGTAGAGTAATTGATCAATAATTTCGAGTTGTCTATGATTGGCGGCTGAAGCTTTGGCAGCCACCTCTGACTGTTTTTCATTGAGTGAGCCAAAATATCCCTCCTGCAACATTGCGAGATACTGACTGACACCTGTCGCAGGAGTTCGCAGCTGGTGAGATGCAAGGGCGAGTAGATCATCTTTCGTCCGTTGAATATCATCACGATGGCGAACGTTCACACGCTCGCTTCGACTGCGCATAAGGATATATGCCATTAGTGCTAGTACGCAGCTTCCTGCCAACCCCGTCATAAAAAGTGAAAATGAGTTGAAGAGTGTGTACTGGCGTTCTCGTACGCTCAGGTTTAGCCGCCACTTTCGAGAATTAATCTCAATATCTCGATAGAGCCGGGAAGACGGTGCATTTTGGTATCCCTCACTTGCGAATAAGCGAACAGGTGCACGACTATTAGTTATATCATCGACGCTCAGATCATATTTGTTTTTCTCGAGTGCGTCAATTTTCTTGAGCACGTCGCTTGGGCGAAATATTAGGTAGGCGTACCCTTGCGATAGCGATCGAGTTGCTTGATCAGAAAACTGGTAAAAGGGGTGATACATCAGTACGCTATACGGCTGCTCATTAGTCGGTAATGTACTATCTTGCACTGCAATTATTGGGCCGCTCATAATCGACTTATTGCTTAGACTCGCCTGCGTCATTGCCATGCGACGTATCGATTCGCTAAACATATCAAAGCCGATAGCCGCCTGGTTTCTTTCTGTCGCAGGTTCAAGATAGCGAATAACGCTATACATCTGTCGAGTTCCTTCGGGTCGGACAGAAATTCCTTCGCGTCGTTCGTACTCGGAAATCGACTGGCTGGTGACGCTGTCTGCGATCCCAATTCCGAGAACTTCACCCAAGCGTGTGTTTGCGCTAAGGTTTTTAACAAAGACATTCCATTTCTCTTTGGTGACATTTTCCCGCCCTACAATACTTATCATGCCTGCAGCTCCACGAAGAGCCTGGTCGTACGACGCTGATCGTGCCTGTAGATAACTTTCAAGTGCGGTGATTGCTTGGGTTTCGCGAACTGCTAGATCACGTTCCTGTCGAGTCTGCGCTGCATCGGAAAAAATGTATGACGCAATAACCCCTAAACTAAGAATCAAAAGAGCAACGACGAGTGTCAGCCTGTCGTGATGGGAAGCTCGTCCATTGTCAATTTTTGTTGAACCTTTTGCGATGCTTGTCTCCTACACATATCGTAACTTACTATGTCTATAGTACCATCGCAGTCTGTAATGCCTCAATTGTACTAGTATCGGTAGCGATAAGCATAATTATTGTCGCCATGAGAAAACTGTTGTATGCTAAATCTATAAGATAATATAACCTTAGGGGATTAAGGAACATACTAACTATGAGAAACAAAATTCTAATTGCCGCGGTCGCAGTTGTTGGCTTGGCATCTGTCGCCTACGCTGCTTTCTCGCAGGTACTTACTATCAACGGTACTGGTACAGCTACCGGTTCATGGGACGTAAAAATTATTAGCATTACACCGACTGCACAAACAGGTGCTACCGACCACGCCAGCACACCAACCTACACCAACACTTCGGCAACATTTAACGTTGACTTAGCATACCCAGGTGCAACTTCAAGTTACAATGTCGCCATTAAGAACAACGGTAGCATTCCGGCAAAATTGAGTACATTGACTGATCTTACGGCAACCAACGCGGCTGCACCAACAGACCTTACGTACGCTATTAGCGGCGTTGCAGTAAACGACACACTTGCACCTGGTGCAACAGTAACTCCAGTAGTAACAGTGACGTGGAGTGCTGCGTCTACCACCAACATTACTTCACAATCAAAAGCAGCAACTATCACGTTCAACTACATACAAAACACATAAATAAGCTAGGTCGAAATTAGGGAGGAGGGCGCTATGTCTCGTACACGAAGGCACACTGTCCTCCTTCGTCACATGGTAACGTTATTTTCAGTACCCTTAGCACTGTCTGGTGCAACTTACGCCTTGTTTTCGCAAAATCTTGCCATAAGCGGCACAGTCAATGACCCGGTGTACGTTGCCACTCAGTACTTGTTTTTGACATACACCAAAACCATCACCACGGTAGGCGGCTTAAAAAACTACTCGGTCCCGATGACGATAAAAAATAACGGGCCAACATCGGTAACGGCGTGGCAAATAAAGGTTGATTTGCCAGCAGATACGACGATATATACGTGCCCAACAAGTGTAACGTGCACAAAAGCCGGACGAACTTTAACCATTGTGAACGGATCGGGTAATGGAACCATTGCCAAGGGAGCAACACGGTCGTTTACGATGTCTTTTAGAACGACTATTACTGATTACACACTGCAAAATGTCTATGTTTCTGGAACGTATATTAGTGGCTTTCAGACGATAACGGGACTGACAGTGGGGGTAGCGCAGGGAACACGCACAAAAGTTGGTTCAGTCTTTCGATGGCCAGTAACGTTTACTGTTACCAATAATTCAGGCTTTACCTTAAGCGCCTGGCAAATTACCGTTCCATGGAGCACAGCCCGTTCTGTTATAAGTATGCCCGCTGGGGTGACCTATACGACGAACGCCACCCAGCTGCTCATAACCAGTACCCAACCGATTAATACGAGCACAAACTATGTATTTACTGCGACGCTTGGCTCAACCAGCGGTAACTGGACGGTCACCGCAACCGTGAAAGGAAGGCCTTAAATGGGCGGTTGGCTACGTAGAGTCAGGGGCGAGGCGTGGCTGTTACTGGTAGCAGCGTTATTACTGCCCTTGCTTGCGCTTGTACTGCGGTTTATGAAAGTGGTTTCTCCGGAGGTGTATCTGTATGTGCTGTCTCCATTTGCCTCACTTGTGGTAGCGAGCGTAGCGTACTACTACGCGCATGGACGCAAAGATCGGGTACGTCATCGATTTGATAAGAGTCTTACTGTTGGATCGGTATTTGTGATTTGGTTTGTGCTGTATTTTATGTCTGGGCTAGTAGTAACCTATACCTACAATGTGCTGACATCGAGTCTGCTTGCAGCGGCGTTGAACGTGGCCGTCTATGGGATAGGGGCAGCAGCATTTGAATACGCTCGCCACAGCATAATGATGCTTGCTGGTCGACGGAATATTGTTGGGTTTGGTATGCTTGTGTCACTCGTTTTTGCGTTGCAACAAATGAATCTCGTGGGGCTTATCGCTGCTGATGGGTTGGGCAGCATCATTAAAATAGTAGTTGCCGATACGATCCCAATGCTGCTACTGAGTTTTTTGTTAACCTTTCTATCGGTGACAGCTGGACTTGGTAGTCAACTGATGCTGCGGCTCGGACTTGTGGCGTCGACAGTGCTGCTTCCTATTATTCCAAAGTACGACTGGTACATGTCGGGTGTCTCGATCGTACTACTTGTGATGTTCGTCTACGTGGTGATGGACCGAACGCGTGAACACGCCAATGACAGTAGGATGCATCGTACACGAGGCCATCACCCACGTATGGCGCTCGACGGTATGTTTATCTTACTTATGATCGGGCTAGTATTGTTCATGACGGGGACGCTCAGCTATAGTCCACGGGCGATTGTATCCAATAGTATGAAGCCCGTGTTTGAACGAGGCGCGATAGTGGTAATTCAAAAAGCTTCGCCAATGGACGTGAAGGTAGGCGATATCGTACAATATGATATACCGGATCGGAGCGTTACTCACCGTGTGATAAAAATCAAGGAGAGTGATGACGAGACAGGTAGGCGTACATTCATCACAAAAGGCGATAATAGCCCAAGCATTGATGTACCCGTTCAAGAAGACCAGATTGTTGGTATCATTCGCGCACAAATACCATATGTTGGCTATCCCAGCGTGTGGCTGAATGAGATTATTCACTAACTTACTACTAGGGGGGGCATGGCACTAGACATCACACATCCAGCAGAAGAAAAACGCCCAATCGGCGTCCTGCTTGTTGGTGCTCTACTCGTTGCGGTCGCTGGATGGCTTCTCTACATGCTGTGGCAACAAGCAAAAACACCTATCCAGACAACTCAGTCATATGATTACACTGTTAAACAATCGATCGATCATAGTGTTCAGTATTTCCAGAGTAGCTTTTTTGATGAAAAGCCAGGGAGTGGAGACGATGCCTATATCACAAAGCTTACTCGTCAAATTACCCCAACATTTACCTATAGCTATGCGGCCTCGCGGGACGCTCAGCTTAGCTACTATCACAGCGTTGAGGCGACTATTCGAGCAAGCTACATACTGCCTGGTGATAGCGAGAAAACCTACACAGTATGGAAAAAAGCATTTCCATTAATAAAGCCAGCGCCAAAATCTGAAACGACACGGACCATTGCGATCTCGAGAACGGTAACAATTCCATTTGCCGACTACAAAAAAGAGATGGATGACTTTAAGACGGGCCTGGGATTGCCGACCACATGCGAGCTTGAGGTTGTGTTTGTGGCAAAAGTCGATGGGGTTGTTGACGGCACGCAATTTAATGACACCCGGACGCAAGTCATTAAGGCTCCACTTGACCAGGATATTTATAAACTTTCAATTAGTGGCGTGAAAGATGACAAAAAAGATGTTGTAACGCAGCAAGCCAAAGATGGTCAGCAGACAATCCGCCTCATTGAAAAAATTGCAGCCGCAAGTCTATTCTTGCTTGGTTTGTCGATGCTTGTTTATGGTATGCGAAAACAAATATTTAAGACACCATACCAGCGCGAATTAGATCGAATATTTAGGTATCACGATGGAATAATTATTCGTGCGAATCGTTCGGCTGATTTGAAAAATAAAAACGTCGTTCCTGTTAAAACATTTGATGACATGCTCAATCTCGAGGAAGAGCTAAAATCTCCAATAGTAGCGTGCCCGGCTGGGAGCGAGGCCACGCAGTTTGTGATAAATCACAATGACGTGCTCTACATGTACACACTTGGCAGGGTATTTGTTGATAGTGAGTCACTTCACGCGGTGGAGACATCGCTTAATGATGAAATACCACTGCCGCCAGTTCGTACGGCTACAAAAAAATCAACTCGTCGTAAAGTCCAGTAGTTATGTATACTATATTTAGTATAGTTTTAGTAATGGAGGAAGCACCCTATGAATGTAGTTGTACTGACTGGAAGCGCACGACCGAATAGTGTCGGTCGCACAATTGCACCGCTGATTATCGAAGCAATCAAAGCTAAACAAGCAGAAGTTGAACTGGTTGATGCAAGCCAGCTGAACTTGCCATTCTTTAACGCACCAATACCTCCGTCCGCACCTGATTACGCACCGACTGACGAGAATGTGGTTGCTTGGACACAAAAAGTATCTGAGGCTGACGCAGTGGTCATGCTGACACCTGAATACAACGGGGGGCCAAGCGCAATCCAAAAAAATGCTATTGATTGGGTATATGCACCGTGGAAGGATAAACCAGTAGTGATGATAGGCTATGGTTGGCATCAGCCGTCACGAGTTCATGAAAGTTTGAAAGTTGCTCTCGAGATTATTAAGGCAAAACAGGGGAAACACGTTCAATTACAGTTTGGTCACGAACTTGAAATGGACGGTAGTGTCAAGGATAATAATGCAGCGACAGCAAAGATTGAAACAGCAATAACCTCTATCATGCGGTAGACAACGAGCTTAACCACCTATTTGGCAGGAAGTTGTGATAATTGTTACAGCGAGTAGAGTGCATAGGCTTTAGGATAGAGCTATAACTAAGTAAGCAAAGGAGAAAATATGAACTTACTAATGTGGCTTGTTGTTGGTGGACTTGCAGGTTGGGTAGCATCAATGGTAATGAAAACAGACGCACAAATGGGAATGGTTGCAAATATTGTAGCTGGTATCGTCGGTGCAATGCTTGGTGGATGGCTCAGCGGTACACTCTTTAATTATGATCCAAACACCTTTAGTATTCCTGGCTTTGTTGTTGCAGTTGTTGGCGCCATGATTCTTATCTTCTTGGTACAACTTTTGACCGGTCGACGTCGAGTATAATGTACTAATAAGCAAATTGAGTGCCTCGATGATAGACGAGGCACTGCCTTTTGCTCCAGAGCCATTTACTATGTTGCAAGCACATAATCATCAGTCTGAGGTAGATAAACGATTGTTATTTCTGGTAAATACTGTTCGTGAAATCTTATGGGAAGCCGATACGAGTGGCAATATTGTCTATGCAAATAACCGATGGTACGAATATATCAATCGGAAACCAGGTACCGATATTACCTCAGCCTGGCTTGACGTAATCCATCCTGATGATCGAGAACGATGTTTGGGTTTGTGGCAAAAGTCGCTTGAAACGGGCGATCCCTACGAAGTTGAATATCGTTTTCGTGAGGCAAAAACGGGTAAGTATAACTGGTTTGTTGCTCGAGCAATGCCTTTTCGTAATAAACGTGGAAAAATTGAACGCTGGTATGGAACCTGCACAAATATAAATGTACAAAAAGAAAACATGCAACTTATTGAAATGAACAAAGCGAAGGATGAATTTATTTCAATCGCATCACACCAATTACGTACCCCGGCGACAGCCGTCAAGCAGTACTTAGCCATGGCACTAGAGGGGTACGGAGGAGACTTAAACTCAAACCAAGAAGCATTAGTCAGTAAAGCCTACGATAATAACGAAAGACAACTTCGCATCGTAACAGACCTGCTCCGTGTGGCCCAGGTTGAGATGAAAAAGCTCACGTTACACAAAAAAACGACTGATATCGGCAAACTTGTGCACACTGCATTAAATGGGCACCTTGACACCTTTAAATCCCGTAACCAAACAGTAGTGTATGATGGGGTGACTACGCCGATATTTGCTACTGTTGATAGTGATGTGATACGGATGATACTTGATAATCTACTGGAGAATGCCAGTAAATACACTTTTGAAGGTAAAGAGATTGAAGTTTGTATCGAGAAGAAACCTGAGTCTGTTGAAATTAGCGTCCGAGATGAAGGAGTGGGTATTAGTATAGCTGATAAGGATAAATTATTTAAACGTTTTTCACGGATTGAGAATGAACTGTCAACGAAGGTTGGTGGAACTGGGCTAGGGTTATACTGGGTGAAGACCATGGTTGAAATGCACGGCGGTAGCGTGACCTATCGTGCTAATACCCCACGAGGCAGTATTTTTACGATTATTGTACCAACTGATGACCAACTAAACGTAAGTAAGGAGGACGTATGAGCGCATCACACCAGTCAATTTTAATAGTTGAAGACGACGAATCACTTAACGATGCGTACTCGATGATCTTGGAAAGCGCGGGCTATGAAGTCATACGGGCTGAGAATGGCGAGGAAGCCTTGAACCAACTCAAGTCAGCCAAACGTCAGCCAGATATTATTTTACTTGATCTGCGTATGCCAGTACTTGATGGTATTGGGTTTTTGAAACAATACGAGCCAGTCAAGCACCCAGATACTGTAGTAGTGGTGTTTAGCAACTATGACTCGCATAATGACATTGATGAAGCCTATCAACTCGGAGCGCATCGATACGTGCTCAAGGCACGCGCCGCACCAAAAGAATTGTTGCGGCTTGTTGAGTCGGTTGCACAGGAAAAATCGCTTAAATAAGTTTACGAAAATCTTCTTCACCGAGCAGAGACAGTAGTCGTTCCATCTGCACGCTATAGGCTGAACCTTTGTAGCTTACAGCCTTTTTATCAACAAGTTCTTTCAGGTTTCGAGCCGTACCTTCACGAGTTTGACCAATCATCGAGGCAAGTATAATTTGCGAGAGCTTCATGTTAATGAGAACTTCGCCTCCTGGACGCTCGATGCCAAACCGGTATCCAAGGTAATAGAGGGAGTAGGCAAGCTTATCGATAGTACGTGATTGTGTCAAACTTGCAATACGCAGGACTGCACCCGTATATTCACGACCGCTTGCGCGCAGAACTGCTTGAGCAAATTCTGAGTTTTTTTCCACTAAGTCTGTAAATGCGATACGGTTAATCATAATAGCTCGCACATCATTGACTGCCTCATAGTAACTGAACGATGCGGTTGTACCGCCCAAGGCCCAAGCAAGCGGTACGATGTCTCCTTTGCTATAGAATGCTAAAATGCGCTCGTCGCCGCTACTGGTTATGCTGTACCCACGAACGATGCCGTCCTGAATAATGCAGAGATCACGCGGTACTTCACCCTGGAAGTAGAGTGAGCTGCCGGCGCGGAACAATTTTTGTGTACCTACCTCTTTGGCAATCGAGAGTAACGTGGTCTGCATATCATCATAATACCCCATAACACCTATTTAGTGTGTAGATTCATGTGGTTGTCCGGCTCATACCTCTTATGGTATAGTATTTCCATAAGAGTATAAGTGGGGAACACACACATGGATAGTTTATCGTACCGTAAATCGCGGCCGAGCCAAGATGATCAACCTGAATCTGCTGCCGAAAATCTTTCATTTGAAACGCCAACAAATATGCCGCCTGCACCGGTGCGGCGTGAGTCGGGACATCGCTCTAGCTCATCGCATAGAAATGGTGGCAAGAGTAAAAAGCTCCCTGGGCTGCTCGCTGCAGCGGTAGGGGCGTTGGTGGTACTCGGACTAATCTGGTGGCTAGTAAGCGGCAACTCCGGGAATAGTGCACCACTTATCCAAAGTGACAAATATCAAGCGGTATTTCTTACAAATGGCCAAGTCTATTTTGGAAAATTGAGCCAACAAAACAGCGGCTATATGAAAATAAGTAGTGTGTTTTATCTTCAGCGTAAAGCGACGGCGAGTGATGACAAAACTAACCCTCAGAGCGCGGCTGCCCAAACAGCCAACGATGTTGAGCTCATCAAGCTTGGTAACGAAATTCACGGACCAGAGGATGTAATGGTGATACCTCGTGATCAGATCCTATTTTACGAAAATCTGAAATCTGATGGCAGTGTATCGAAGACGATCGCCCAGTACCAGCAATCTCAAAAGAAATAACACAAGAACGGTAAACGTATGGCACTTTCAGTTTCGTCTCGGCGAGTACTAAAACGCCCGACAACTGGGAGTGAGCGCATTGCCAAATATCAGCGCCACAAGACAGGGATTATACTATTTATCTTGTGTAGTATTCTCGTGATTGCGATTATTGGAACGGGATATCTGTACACCTGGTTGATGAGCAACCAAATCATGCCGAATGATGCGCTTACAAACACTGAGCGCAGGCCGGTTGCGATTCAGAAACCAACCGCGAGGATTAATCAAAGAATCAATGTTACGGTTAGTAACCTTAGTTCGCCTATCATGCCTGGTGAGACTGCACAACTATCGATTCGAACAAACATTGATGCGGTGTGTAACATTGAGGTGCTTTCACCAACCAAAAAACTAACTGACCCTAGCTTAACAGCTAAGGCGGCTGATGAGTTTGGAATCGTTTCTTGGTCGTGGCTGATACCAAAAGGTACACCAAATGGCACATGGCCACTTACAGTTAGCTGCAGTAACCGTGAATATAGTGGAGTTGTAAAGACCAATTTGGCTGTTAGTGCGCAGTCAACTTAGCGTAGTGAGTCGACGAAACTCGTCCACTGATCATCACTAAGTTTGGCGCTCGACTTGATTAAGATGAGCGTTTCGCCTTTTACGAAAATAACTGACTGAGGGCCTTTTGCAGAGGTACCAATATATACTTTCGTATCTTTGACAGTAATGAAGTGATCTGCGTGATACCCTTTGGCAAGTTCTGCAACCTGATCAGCAGTATCGGGCTTGAATTCTTTTGGAAGCGGTTGCTGACTCACATTGATCGGGGTTCCAAAAATCGTGTCAGAATATGCGTATACCGGATTTCGATCTGGTGGACTTACGCGCGTCCACCCACCGTAAGATTCTATATTTTTACCGGCTGGTAGATATGTTTTATATTCAGGCGTCCCTTTTACGAGATTACCAGTTTTTGATTTCAGTTGGGTATCAGATTTTTCTGTGGGCGTTCCGTCGCTCGAAGCATGGTAGATTGGATTCGATAGCATCCAGTAAATGCCCAGTCCAACACATATAACTACCAAAACAGATTTTTGAAAGCCAGACAATCGTTTCCACGCATTTTTAAGGGGACGGAGCAGTGTAGCGAGAAACAACAGATAGCGTTTCACGGTGTATACGCTCCCGGTGTGTCGTCAGGTTGCTGTAACCCACCTGTGAACGTACGGCCGTGCATGAGGCGCTTGGACGGATCGGCAGTAAATTGTAGGGTTAGATCGGTAATCGTAGGACCACGAGACACATCATCTGGATAGCCAAATGCCTGAGAGCTGTCCACTGTGACATTGAAGTAATAGAAGCGAGCACAATTTGTATTTACACCCGACCCATCTTTTGGATAATAACCCCGTGGTGCACCCAGCGTAACATCACCAAAATTCGTCTCTTGACCCCAAGTAGACATCCCAGGACTAATACAGCCAGTTACTGGGTAATTTGTCATTGAACGATACTTAAGTTGCCATCTGGCACCAATTGAGTTATCTACTCCATTGAGCAACCAATACTGAGGGAAGACATCACTGTCGGTATCAATCATGATAGAATATTTTGCAACTTGGGGCTGTGAAAGTATTGCCGTCTGTTGAGTAACCGGTGAAGCATAGGTGAGTGTACTTCCGCAGCCCCCGCCGAGCACATAGGCTTTGCCCTCGTGGTATACCGCAGCGTTGCCGTATCGCGCTCCGGTGTACCGCTGATTTGTCATGTACCATTCGCCGACTCCAGTCGGATTATTGCCACTTGCGATCGTTGTGTTGGCACTTATTGGCGTTACCAATGTTGAAGGCGTACAAGTTGTGTTTGAGGTTCTCCCTCCAAGCAAATAGATGTATCCGTTTGCTGCGAATCCATCGGCTTGAGACAGTGTTGTTGGTAGGCTAGCGCTGTAGGTCCAAGAGCCAACTGAGCCATCAGAGTTTATCTTCGCAAATTGTACATCGCTGAGATAGTAGGTACCAGCAGGAGCAGTTGCTGCATAGGTTGTGCCCCCGAGGATATATAAATTGTTCGCGTAAGCTACCAACGTTGTCCCGTAGCGCGCGGTGTTGATGGAGTTACTGCTTGTTGTCCATGATGCAATATCGCCACCACTTGGTTGAGCCGAAGAATAGTAGACAGTGTTTTGGGGTGTAGTAAGAGTAGCATCACTTAGGCCTCCAACAACGTAGAGTCGGTTATTCCAGGTTGTTGCGCCAATAATTCGTCTTGCTGCCGGGAGTGTCTGAGCAGACGTTGCCCATGTCGGGTTTCCAGAGCTAATTGAGGAAGAATAATAGACGGCATTTGAAGGCGCACCCGCAGCATCTTGACCCCCCACGTAGTAGAGAGCTCCTCCCATCGTCTCGAGTTGGCCCCAAGCTCTGCCTGCGGGAAGGGTATTCGCCGTCGACCAGGTTCCGACCGCACCCGTATTAGGGTCAAGACTTGCATATTCAACACTACTAGTGACTGCGGTACAATCTGTCGTGCTCGTACAGCCACCCGCTACGTATATCTTGCCATTAAGAATAGTTGCCGATGCACCGATGCGATTTGCGACGTTTGAATACGTATTTGCCGAAGTGCTATAGCTCGCAGGCGCACCACTGTCATTATTGTAAATTTGGAACGTTTGAATAACGTCGGTGCGAGTGGTACAGCCATTTGGGCTCGCCCCATCGGTGCACCCCCCGATTACATACGCGAAGGAGTTTGAAACTGGCACGGTGAGTCCCCATCTCTGGTTGATTTCTACGGCCGATACTGTCCATCCATCCACTAGACTACCATCGCTGACATTGATTTTTATGAACTCAATATCGGCGAGCACACCAGTAGATGCCTCATACCCGCCTACAGCGTATAGATAGCCGTTATAGCCAAAGGCCGCTGAACGTCGACGTCCTACCGCCATCTGGTAGGGTGATTCGATCCATGCATTACCACTGACTGCTACAATGTTGTTGCTATTATCTATCTTTGCATACCGTACCGTTTTCAAGTCAACAAGATTGGGAGAGACACCACCAATAAGATAGATGTAATTGGCATAGACCGCGCCGCTCATAATGCCTAGTCCTGTCGCTGTATCGCCCGGGAGTATTCCAATTTGTTGCTGACCTGAAGTAGTACATCCTGCTATTGCTCCTGATAGCTGGATGTTACATTTGTAGACTCCTTGGCTGTATGCTGTACATCCTGCAGAAGAACTGGTAGCGCAGCCTCCTAATATATATAAATCTCCAGGGTTTACATTTGAACTTGCAGGGTCAGCCCGAGCAAAGGCAAATAAATACGAGACAGATGTCATACCTAAGCCCGTCATCGTTTGACTTGTCCATGCACCGATGCTGCCATCAGTATTCAGTGTGGTTCGTTGTAAAGAGTTGGTGTTGCTAGTGCCATCAAGACCTCCTACAAGATAAAGCCTACCGCCAAACACAACCGGGCTAGCAGCCGCTATTCCTCCAGAAATAGTGTTGGTTGTATCGACGCACCAGATACTGCCACGAATAGTATTGGGCGCATTGCAGGTTGGCGCGGTCATTTTTCCTGCTGAGGAAATAGCAGTATACATAACGTTACCGTTAGTAGCCGAGCAAGCGTTGTTAGTACATCCACCAATGATATACAGATACCCGTTTACAATGACTGATGAAGTCAACATGTTTCCAATGTACGTCGTGCCTGGTAAGTTACAGTCCGTAGGCGAACCGCCATTACAGGGAGCGGTTCCGCTCGCAACAGTTTCTCCTACTGTTGAAGCATCGCCATCTTTGTTTACTGTACCGTAAATGATATCTTGGAGCATTGCGGCGCTACAGTCACCGGTGCTAGCATTCTGCGCACTACAGCCACCAATTTCGTAAATATTGTCACGCCAGGCTACCATTCCAAATCCTGAACGTTGGTTGGCGACCCCCCCGATGTTATTCCACACATCAATACTTCCATCGGCGTTGATGCTCGCTACCTGCGTATCATCTCGAGTGGTCGTGCAGTATCCGCTACCGTTGGCCGCACTACACCCCCCTGAAACGTAAATGTATGCACCCCATACCACTGACATATTGCCACCGTTATTGTAGCGGCCGGTAGCAAAACTTGTTGTTTGAATCCAGGAATTAAGGGTGCCATCACTATTGATTTTGGTGTAGTGTACTGTATTAAGCGCGGTACCACCCAGACTTGGTGTTCCGCCAATCACGTAAAGCCTATCATTATAGACTTGCATGTCGTGACCGTATCGGGCAGAAGGTAGGGCAGTTGAGTTGCTCCAGCTTCCCAGTGTTCCGTTGGGCTTTATGTCAGCAATTTCGGTAGTCGAAACTGCTCCGCTACTGCTCTGTCCACCTGAAACATACAACCGGTTATTGTAGGCAACGGCAGAGAGGTTACTGCGTACGTTTGAAAGGCCGGCATCTTGGTACCAAAAATTCCAGTTGGCTTTGTTGCCGTCCGTTGGATGCCACAATTGCGGTTCGCCATTAGCACCAAGTTTTGCAATATAGACCGTGCTTTGCTTAGCATTGGTGCTATCAACGCCACCAATTGCATATAAAAAACCATTATATGCAACGAGTGAGAAGTTTGATCGAGCTTGCGGTAGGTTGTAGGCGGCTGTGGTACACCATCCGTTACACGTGCCATTTCCAGGGTTTGGGCTATCGATAACTCCGGTAGAGGTGTTAAATTTTGCCCAATTCAACGCCTGAGTAGCGGTAGTGCCGCCACCTCCGTAAGTTATAGCAACGAGACCTGTTGTGCCTGAGCTTCCACCACCCGATGATGTGCCACCAGCGCCACCGTTGCCTGCACCGTTTCGGTATGGGTCGCTGGAATTTGCCGGAACAGTACCCGACCCTGCGGAGTTGGTGGCACTCGTTAGGCCACCTGTATAACTTGATCCGCCACCGCCACCACCACCGACAGTGCCCGTCGTAGAGCCCGATCCGCCACCACCACCGAAGTAGCCTGATCCACCACCACCTCCGGCGGCACGCCTGGTCGTAGTAACAGCACCACCGGCACCTCCGGTTGCAAGGCCGCCGTTACTCGCACCTCCATCAGCACCGTTGTTGGTGCGTCCATTACCGCCTAATCCTCCGGCTAGGGATGACCCAGCTGTTCCTGGGTTGTTACCACCCGTTCCGGCCGCGCCTCCTGCAGTTGGAGTACCCGGATTTCCAGCGAGCGTACTACCACCACCAACAATGCCGGATGTACCACCACCAGCACCACCAGCGCTTCCGGCAGACGTAGAACGAGCACCACCACCACCTCCTCCACCAGCAATAATTGCGAGAGGCGTACCTCCGCGGTAAATACTTGAATAGCCACCACCACCTCCACCAGCACCCGAAGTGTTCACGGTCCCTCCGTCTCCTCCACCCCCAACATAAATATTGAGGGTTTCTCCAGGGGTAACAGCAAGCGTTCCTGTGACATAGCCTCCGGCGCCGCCCGCACCTCCGCTTCCGGTGCTACTGCTGGCACCACCACCTCCACCACCAGCACCCCAGGCTTTCACAGTGAGACTCGTGACTCCTGTGGGGACCACGAATGTCGACGCACCCTGACTGGAATAGACTTGGCCGTTAAAGGTCGTACCCCCAACCGTGTACAAGTACCCACCGGCAGCAGCGGTGCCGCCACCCCAAATTTCATTCGGCAATGGGGTAGTCGTTTGCCAGCTGTCAAACCTAGCACCGGTTGTTCGACCTTTTTTGATGAGTTTGTTTGCGACATCAAAGTTGATATTTGTTTCATTGTTCCCTGCCATGAATTGCTGAGCGGTTACGACGTAGATACTCGGGTCGATACTAATGGGGAACTGGGCTTTTTCAAGCCCTTGTACTTTCATTGTGAGCACGGTATCTCGTAGCTCATAGCGGGCAGTCGCTTTTGATACTTTTGTTGTTTTATCAATGACAAACGGCTTAGGAACAACAAAAAGAAGACGGTCTTTCACGGCATTTTGGCGTGCTTTTTCGAGTAGCTTTGCGTCATCTTCGGTTCCGGTTGCTACGTCGCCGCTAAAGAGCTGACTGCCATAAATCCCAATACTGCCGTCTTTTTCGGTGCGAGCAGACAGTGACGAATCTAGAGATAGCTTGTAACTAAACTCTACAGCGTCGGTAGTTTTTTTGTTTAGTACAATATCCTCTTTCGTTCCAGTAGCTTGGACTGTCTGTACGAGCCAGCCTGGAGCATGCACCAGTGGGTACACCACTCGATCTTGCTGCTGCTTGCCCATAGCAAGGCCAAACTGGGGTGTGATTTTGAGACTAGCTTTATTGAGTGAATCTGTGACCGTAAATCCTTTTCGAGGGTCTTTTGATAAACTACTTGAAACTCGCGCTACCGTTGGCGAATACGTATCAGCGGCGCGTGGCGACGGTGAATACACAAATGCAGCGGTTTTTTCATCGTATTTTAGATTGGCAGCCACCGTCCGATCACTTGTTGGCAACAGTTTTGCGGCTGCGCCAAGGGCATAGTCTTTCGGCAGCAGATAGGGGATAAACCAACTACCGAGCCATAGTACCACCGCAAAACCGACAAGGCCATATACCAAGGCTTTCGTATCGGTACGATGGGATTTTTTGGCACTAGAATAGACCTTCGAACGCACCCGCTGAAGTAGTGTACGTGGTGGCGTACGCATCCTAGAAATTTTTATATTGTAAACCCCTGTTTATGTACTAGTGGTATTTTACCATAAGAAGCATGCGAACAACAGAGAAGAAGAGACCGTCCAAGTGTGAGAGAATGATCGGTGTATTAACGGTTGTTGAATGAGAAGTTTAAGTTCCCGACATAGGCGTTCGCATTTGTCTTCGCTCCCGTAGTTATTTTGAACACGATACTATCGCCCGGACTAAACCCGCATGTCGAAGGATCAGCGGTGCCGCTCGCCACAGGTGCCTGCCAGGTGTTAGCGGTCGTGGTGACGAAGTTCTCGTTGCCACAGGCCGTCAAACCACCACCACTGTTTTGGTTCTTATATATTTGCAGCTTGACGTATGCATTAGAGGTATTGTCGACACGCCCTTGTACAGATGTCTGGCCTGAGTTAAAGCTCTTGAAGGTGCTTGGAAGCTGGTAGGTAACATAAATGCTGTATTTTTGATCAGACGCCTGTGGGCTTGTCCAGCGGTAGAAGTTGTATGTTTCATTTGTTCCACAGATTGATGTGCCATTTGACGCATCGTTGATATTTAGCGCATCAGAACAAAGAGAGCTTGTCATTGTGCCCACTCCGTCGCCGTAGAGGACGGCATTGGTATATTCAGGGCTGATAGTGACGATATTATCTGGGCTCGAACCACAGGCTCCCCATCCATCGGCTTCATAGCATTGTAGTTTACCGAGTGTCGTGTCGTAGTACATACTACCAAGCAAGGCATCGTTGTCGCTGGCGATTGGAGCGGATGCTCCCTTATCGAGTGTGAGCAGCGTCGTTGGGCCGCCATTGACACCACCACCAATTTGAACATTTGGTGTTGTGATGGTGCTGATTGACATATTAAACGCATCGACACCGAATGATCGCACGTTAGATGAGCCTTCGACGAAATATACATATGGGTTGCTCGCAGCTACGGCGTCGGTCTTGACGTAGCAGGTGACTTTTGTCCAGGCACTCGTACTAATCGTTTGTGTGTTGTAGTCGACACAATCGACGTAGGACGTGCCGCCATCGCGCGAATAGCGTACCTTAAAGTCGGTAAAGCTGTTCGACGATTTAGCGTAGGCAGTAATGCGGTACAACGTGCTTGCAAGTGGAGTAGATGAGAGTTTGTTGCGAAGACCGGCATTTACGGCACCAGCAGTAATGTTGACGTTAGCGCTATCACTGGCGTTGTAGCCATCGGCCGTGTTTCGAGTAACGCTGACGGTACCGGCACCGGCCGTTGTCCAGTTAGTAGCAAAGTTGGTATTGTCACTTGCACCACCGTCGGTGGCAAAATTGTAATCAGCAGCAATTGTCACGCTCAGGTTGTCGACATAGAAGGTGCGGGCGGTTGCGCCTGTTTGACGAATGAGGATGCCATTAGCAGAAGTAATACCACTCGATGGGGTGGTAAAGGTACAGTTGACCTTTGTCCAGATACTGGTATTTGAGGTAGCTGCAGCACTACAACTTGTAAGCAGCGATGTACCGCCATCGGCCGAATACTGTACGTTCATATCGGTAAACGTTGCCGCACCGGCAGTGAGACGAGTTGTGAAGCTAACGTTGTAGGTCGTATTGGCTGACAGTGCACTACTGAGCTGGTTCTTGGCGCCGCCACCAGCACCGGTTGTCGCAACCGCTACTGAGCCCTGTCCGGTTGAAATGTAGTCACCGGCGACATTTTGACGCGTAACAGTTGCCAGGCCAGTGTTCGTCCAGGTGCTTGCAGGGAAGGTTGTTGCACTCGCACCAGCAGTTTCTGCACCGGCGTTTGTGGCATACTCTGTAACATTTCCGTTGATCGAGATGAGGCTTGCAGCGCTTGACGTCTGAACGCTAAGCAATGTACCGTTGACAGGATTAACAGAGCTATCACGAATTGTCATACCGTTAGTTGAGCTGGTTTTGCTGACGACGAGCTCGGCACCACCAGCGCTCTGAAGGGTATTGTCGTATGCAGCTTGCAGTGTGGTTGAGCTAGAGGCACCTGCAGCAGTCCAATCGGCACCGTTCCAGATCATGGTTGCTGTAGTGTTTTTACGCATTGCGATTTGATTGCCCTGACCGCCACCATTTACAGAGAGGGTAAAGTCCTTACTGAGGTTTGAGGCAGTGACATAGACGACACGACCAGCAGTCAAAATGGTTGGATCTGGCATAAATGCGGTCTGACCATCGTTAGTGAATCCAACAATTACTGCCGAGTTGCTGTTTACCGAGCTAGCACTAATAGTACAGTTGGTTGTTGTGGTTGATTCTGTACCGCTCGGGAAACAGTTGGCATCGTTTGTGATAGTTGAGAATGTCGGTGTAGTAAGCACCACCAGACCAGACGTACCAGTACCAGTACCGGTACCACCAGTAAGAACTAAGTTACCACCGTTCGCATTGCCAGCAGTTGCACTACCACCTTGCACCGTAAGCGTGCCGCCGCTCACTCCTGATGTACTGCTGCCTGTACCACTAAGTGTAAAATTATTCGGGGCGCCGGCTGTTACACCGTTACCGAGATAAAGTGTGTTGGTGTTGTTGAAGGTCGCACGAGTAACACCATTTGTTGCGACGCTCACCGAATCCTTGGCTTGTACAGTAGTGGTACCCGCTGTTGCCGAGGCACCGTTACCAATAGTGATATTCGTTGTGCCACCGGCAGTGTTATTTGTACCAATATTGATGGTCTGTGTGCCGCTTGCAAGTGCAAGATTGCCAATCTCGATAGCTGTTGCATTAATTGCGCCGATTTTTAGAGTCGTTGCTGTGGCACTATCAAGATTTGGCGTCAGCACACTTGTATCAGCACGTGCTACACCACTAATCCAGTAGTTACCACTTTGGGCGCTTGCCGACTGATTTTGAATGTAGCTGCTGCCACCATCAACTCCAGAGAAATTCCAGCCAGAGCCGTCATAGACCAATGTAGCGCTCGAGTGCGCGTTTAGCGTAGTCCCGTTAACGATAAAGCTATTGGTCGCATTTATGTTACTGATGTAAATAATTCGTCCCGCGGCACCATCGGTAGGTGCAGGGATAGTATAGGTGCGACCTGAGGCAGAGGGGGAAATGGTGAAGCTCGTATATGTATCTACGGTCGTTGCTGCTGAACCAATCGATCCTGCCGCCAAGTCACCCAGAGCAAGCGAGGTATTTTTTGTTGATCCATTGTTTGTGAAGGTGCCAGTACCAGCAGATACCCCCGATGTTAGACCGTTTTGAACAATTACGCTGCCCGTGGAGCTACCAATAGTAACACTGCTTGCATTGACAGTGCCAATTGCGATTGCCCCAGTCGTTGTAGTAGCGGTTCCAACATCGAGCGTAATGTTGCCCGAAGCTCCCGAAGATGCGTTGCCGGTACTCAGCGTCAAGCCGCTTGATGTTGTGCCTGCGGCTGTTGTCAGAACCGTACCCCCGCTACCTTGCAATGTCAATGAACCTGATGTTGTCGTGAAGCTCGACGCAGCATTTGCCGTGATGGAAACAGCTCCACCTGAAGCACTACCGATTGTGGTTCCAGCACTTCCAGTGGTATTGATGTTCGTTGTACCGGTTAGATTTGTCGTACCGTTGGTTACGGTCAAGCCTTTGCCACTTGCAACGGTAGTGTCACCATTGAGACTCACTGCCCCAGTGCCGGTCTTGAAGGTACCAGTGCTTGCAGATTGGTCGAACGATCCATTACCACTTGCAAAGGCGAGGTTTTGGTTCGCTGCGACAGTGGTGTTTACGCCAAGAGTGATACCACTCGTGTTTGTTGTACCAATCGAAACAACACCATCAGTGCCGGTGCCTGTTTTAGCACCCGCATTAATGGTGACATTTCCACCGTTACCATCGGTTCCACCAGCGGCACCTCCTTGGAGTACAAGATTACCGCCGGCACTTCCTGTGCCACTGCCGCCAGCGCCAGCACCAACGGTGAGATCACGACCAACTGTATCAGCAGCCGACGTCGCCACCGACAGTGAGTGATTCGCATTGTTGCCAAGCAATATATCACCACTGTTCGAGACGGTAAACACGTCAGTGCCTGCTGACTGTAGTTGCATAAAGTTGCCACCAGTACCAGTTTTGTTGAGGTAAATGCTGCTGGTATTGTTACCGGCCTCTGTCTGGACACCTTGAGCGAGCTGAACAAACTGCCCACCCGTAAGCCCATTAAGCTGACCGGCGTTAAGCGCATAGGGCGTTGCTGAAAAACGTCGCATCGGTAACATTTCACCGTCTGGAGTACACGAAGAAAACGGTGTACACGAGCCGTTTGTGCTACCAATGTTGATGCTGAGCCACAACGTGTCTTGATTCCAGTCAACGCTACTGCCAAAAGGAGTAATCGAGCCGAGTTCGACCGACATGTAGCCATTTTTAACCAGAACGCCTTGACTATTAGCGTTCAAATAGCTCTCCGTCCACTTCAGGGAACCTGCTGGACTACCAGTAGTATTGCCGGCAGTTTGCCCATCCCCGTCTTGATACACCTTAAACTGAATATTGTAGTAACCATCAGGTACAGTTGCTCCCTGTGAGGTAAGCAAGCGACCCTGGAAATTAATCCGTTGGTTGATCCCAGACGATGCTCTAGCAACATTGCTAAGAGCCCATCCACCACTTATAAACGTTAAGGCGACAAGGAGCGCAAACAGTGCACGACGTGCAACAGTTTTTTTGCTGTTTGGCATTTTTGTCTCTGATTTTATTTTGTTTTGGAAAAAACTTTTTGTCTCACACTTGGTTTTATCCACCTCTAGCATAACCGATTTACGGGGTAGATGCAACGATTTTCAGTGTAGAATTTACAACTATTGGTAGGCGTGACGAGCGCGTGGATTAAGCAACCGCTTCTCACGACGCTCACCGAGCCAGAAACTGATAACTATTGCAACAAGACTTGTATACAGAGGCCACAGCGCTAAGAGCTGAGCGGGAACACTTGTAGCACCGCTGCCTGCCTGAGTAGTACCTACCGCTACTGGGTCTGGCTGTCCATTGACAATGGCCGCCACTGTTATGAACGCCACTCGACCCTGGGCATCGGTTGCCTGTACGCTTACTTGATACGTACCGGCTTTATCAAAAACATGTGTTGCGTTGAAATCACCATTGTTCGCTCTGGGGATCACTTTGTTCGTTGAGTCTCCCCACTGGACATTGACAGCATACGGCGCCTGTCCACCTAGGATACTAATAGGCATGACAAGTTCTTCCTTTGGAAAGGTGCCTCTAAAGACCGCGTCAGTGTTAAGAAGGAGCTGGGCTCCGCCAAAATCAAGTGCGGTACCAAAGGCACCCTGCGGGAATAGTGCATCGTAGTACACAGAAACTTCCCTTGAATCCGGACCGGGTTGATTTAGATCATCATAGACACGCGCAATCAGAATATTTTTACCATACATCAAATCTGCCTCCAGGGAGAATGTCCCCTGCTCGCTACACACGGCCGATCCCGCAAAAATTTCATTTTTGTATATTTGAACGAGCAAGTTCTTTGGACACGTTCCCGATATTGTGATGGGTGATGTCGAGAAGTGCGCCTCTGGAAGTGGTAATGTAATATTTGCACCCACTGATGGTGGCGTTGCTGGCATTGTGCCACTGAGTCCTGTTGTACCAGCCATTGGCCCTGGTCGGTCGTAGGCATAGGTGGTGTACACACTTAACATCAGTCCAACAGCAGCAAGCAGCATGAACAATGGCATGTAGGAGGTATGCTCGTGTGGTCGCAATTTACCACTGTGGTGATGCTCTAAAATACGAAGGAATCGCATATGCTTTTAGTATAGCATGGGGGGTTATCGTCGACGACGACCACGTGCTTTTTCAATGATCTTTTCGTTATACCTGCTGAGGCTTCGACGGAAGGCAAAGAACAGGACGATAAAGGCAAAGATGATAAACAGAATAAGCTTGTATGGTATGACCCAGAATGACGTAGTCGAGGTTATAGTTTTGCCTTTCGTACCATATGAAACTGATAGCTCAGCGGTGTAGTGACCAAACAAGATGCGGTTGCCAATAACAGATGAATCTAACTTGCCTTCGAAGCGTCGAATCTGGTCGGGAAGTACATTACTTCCCTCTAGGTTCATATTGACTGCTGCAACAGTTTTGCCAAATGAATCTTTTACGACAACACGGCCTTTTGGCTGGAGGTGCACGGTACCATTATTCTGTATGCGTTCAACAAACGTAACGGGCGCAGACTCAAATAGCCAACTTTTCTTTTTGTCTTGTGCAGTCGAGAACTCTACAATTTTCATTTCTTCTTTTGCATCACCGTTAACGCGTAAAAAAACGAGCGCGCCTAGGCTTGCCGATAGTGAAACACCTGACTTTTCAGGGTCGGTTGCTTGTGCCGTAAATCGAACAACAGCGTAGTACCCACCAGGACTTGCATTCGACGGGACAGAAATTGTAACAGGAACTTCAACAATTTCGCGCGGTTTTAAGTTCAAGCGAGGAATAGGCTTAATCCATTCACGTAATGAATAAGGACTGGACTGCTCGTTGTCATCGGTTAGGATTTTTGGCACTCCACTTTCACCGTCAGCAACGAAGTCATTGATATCATTGTTTACAGTGAGCGGTATTGCGGAGACATCCCTAAGGCTGAGTTTTGTTTTTACAGTTTGTCCAGGATTCGCGTTTACATCAAGCCGAGGCGGGGCAATTTCGAGTGCCTGGCCGGTTCCTGCGGTGGTCTCGGCATACGCGGATTGAAGTGGTAGTCCTGCTATCGTTAAGCTGACAATAGAGAGTGCAAGAAAGATCGCCTTTTTCATTGGTTAGTAATTCCTAAAATGTTGGTGTACAAATGTACGTTAAGGTTGTTGTGTATGTACCGGCCGCTTGGCTACCAGGCACGTTGACGATATACGAAACAGTATATATCTGTGCATCTGATGGGTCCATTCCACCCAAGCCGCTATCAGCGATTGTTTGTCCGCTTACAAATTTGAAGTTGTCGACAACATCATATCCTGATGATGGAGTTGGTCGGCCTTTGTAGTTTGTACCGTTGGCTGCTGGCGCGACATCAACACCAACGGCAGGGGTTGATGTCGAGGTAGTATTGGCCCGAAGGTTAAGGCCAAACTGGCTTGTACCGCGAACTCCAGGGCCGCTTGTCGCCATCGCAGTTACCGTGTTGGAGCCTGACGTGAGGGTAGGTCCGTGGACACTAATAACGTACCCAGAGCTTGCGTTGGTACTTGCAGCCATTTGTGAACTCGCAGTCGCAGTGTCGATAGGTGAGAAGAGTTGATTAAAGCTAATCACACCACTTGTTGCGGTGCTGCAGTTTGGAATCGATGAAATTGTTCCTACGGTACCACCGGTGCAAAAGATAAGCGATTCGGGCATCGTTCCGGATAGGATGATTTGTTCTGCGGTACTCGCAGTCACCGTGCCAGCGTCAATTGCTGAACCAGTAGTATCGGTACTGGTATAGGTGCTGATACGTACAAAGAATGTTTGATTAGCAGTACTGGGGTTGGTGATCGTGTTGAGCTGGTATGAAACCACGGTGTCTTGCGCAATGTTTGATGCAGTGCGGCTTAGGTAAGGCGAACCATTTGTCGTGTTAACTACGCTAAAACCTGTTGCGCCACTTTCACTACCGAGAGTCGCACTGGTGGTCACTAATCCTGTCGGCAATGTACAAGTACCGGATGCAGTTGTACAGTATTCAAATTTAATTGACCCAACGCTTGTTCCCCCTGGGAGTGATGGAACAGTGAAGTCGAATTTGTGATTGACCACACCTCCGGGTTTAGAGCCACCATCAGTGGTGCCTGCCACCAAAGTCAGTGAGCGATTTGTTATTTGTAGCGCCGATGTTGTTTGTATTGGGAGGGCAGACACTACTGCTGCAACAACAACAGCAATAATGAAAAACCCACTTCTCACGTTTTTCATATCGCTAGCGTAGCACAAGCGTTTTTGTGGTGTCAATAAAATCACCCCCAATGTGAGGGTGATTTTATGTACGCTAGCTTTTTACCTAGAATGTTGGAGTACAAATATAGGTGAGAGTCGTGGTGTAGGTACCCGCTGCTTGGCTACCTGGTACGTTAGCGATGTAACTTGCAGTGAATATCTGGGCGTCAGTTGCGCCAGCACCACCGTTGGCACTGTTGGCAACAACATCACCTGAGACAAACTTAAAGCTGTCGATTGTGTCATATCCAGTAGCTGCCTGTCCTTTAAAGTTGGTGCCGTTTGCGACTGGAGACGTTTCAGAGCCGATAGCAGGAGTTGAAGTAGTGGTTGTATTTGCACGGAGGTTCATGCCAAACTGACTCGTTCCACGTACTCCTGCAGCGGCAGCAGGCATAGCAGTCACTGTGTTCGATCCAGAGGTGAGTGTTGGACCATTGACGCTAATTACGTAGCCTGATCCAGCGTTGGTGCTTGCTGCCATCTGTGAGCGAGCAGTAGCGGTATCGGTTGGCGAAAAGAGTTGGTTGAAACTAATGACGCCACTTGTTGCAGTTGCACAGTCAGGTACACCTGCAGTTGTACTAACAGTACCGCCAGTACAGAACACGAGTGATTCGGGCATCGTTCCTGATAGAATGATTTGTTCAGCGGTGCTTGCTGTTACAGTACCCGCATCAGTTGAGCCGCCAGTTGTATCTGTAGAAGCATGCGTTGTAATACGTACAAAGAATGTCTGGTTTGGCGTAGTTGGGTTGGTGATAGTGTTAAGCTGGTAGCTAACAGCGACGTTTGTACCGACCGCAGCAGCTGTTCGAGTGAGGTATGGTGCACCGTTTGTAGTGTTTACCATACTAAAGCCTGTTGCACCACTTTCGCTACCTAACGTAGCACTCGTAGTGACAAGCCCTGTTGGCATAGTACAGGCTCCAGCGGCTGTCGTACAGTATTCAAATTTAATTGACCCAACGTTGCTGCCGCCAGGAAGCGTAAAGGAGTATAGGTGATTCACTACTCCGCCTGGTTTTGATCCGCCATCTGTCGCTCCTGCTACAAGCGTTAGACTGCGCGATGTTATTTGTGCCGCGAAGGCAAGTGAAGGCGCGAAGGCCTGCACTAATAAGGCACCCGTGAGGGCAAGTGCCAACAAAGAATTGCGTACATACTTTCTTTGAGTTGTCATGTGGTGGTTCTCGTTTATTGTTTATATTTGGTTATGAGTTGCACTCTTGAGTAGCAGAATAGCATGAGCGTTTCTGTATTGTCAACAACATTTTTGAAAGTTTTCCACAGCCTAGTACGTACCCGTAACAATAATGGTTTGGTTGCCAACATATTGGCCACCAGGTGTACGACCGTTCACATTTGCTATGTAGCTTAATGTATAGATGGTTTTTCCAGAGCTTTTTGGAGCTGAAGCAATACTTTCTCCACTAACAAATCGGTATTTGTTGGCGGTACCATACGCGCTTGTAACCGTTCCGAAACCAAAGCCGCCATTATCAGGATTTGCACCAAATGCCACCGGCACTGTATTCGCGACCATATTCAATCCAAATTGTTCAGATCCTGGTACCGGGTCGCTGGCTGTGGCAAGAGCCGGAAGAGTATGACTGCCGTTCTTTAAACTGTCGCCAGCAATAATTACCGCGTATCCGTAGCTTGTGTAATTTACTACAGAAAAACTTGCTGTTGCTGTTGCAGTCAAGCCAGGAGAGAAGCTTCCAAAGTTTGCAGTGCTAGTGAGTATCTGAACACTCAATGTTGGGTCTGGGGTGGTGTGAGATCCAGTTTGAGCTTGGAAATTGGTTGAGGCCCCTGTACCAACAGCAATATCACCAGCACCTGCTGTAGTTGAATAACTCGTTGAACTTGCATCTCCTTGGCCAGTTATACCGACGGCGGTTTCGTCAAATTTATAATTGGAAGAGGATGGTTCGGTAATCGCATAGAGTGGATATGATAAAAAAACCACTACAAATACAGTAGTAGTTACTGCGCATCTCCACCACAGTGTACTGCTCATGGTTTTATTGTCGGGTAGTCATTGCAATTTTGCAAGCAGTGAGACATTGCTACAGATAAACATAGACGGTATACTTTAGGGAGTATATGGAGCAACAACCAGCACAAACGCCGTCGGGTGAGGCAAATAACGGTACGCCGCCGGCTCCGGAGCAACTACAAGTCCAGACCAATGGATCGTCTGGGCTAGAAAAGGTTGTTGAAAATGCAAGCGCTCAGGCCAGAAAGCGTACATATAAGCCAAGCCATAAGGGCATGTTCATTGGTCTTAGTATTGTGTTTGTTATTCTTGCGCTAAATGCGGGAATATTCTGGTATCTTGCAAACTTTACGGCGAGCACAAAACCGATTAATACCGAAACCGTGACGCTCAGTACACAAAGCCTAAGCTCGCTCGGTGTTGCACGAAATAATGTTGGTACCTCTGGTACCGAGCTCACCATTGGACCGAAAACGCAGTTCAACAGCCGGGTCGTAATATCAAATGATCTGCAAGTAACCGGGCAATTAAATCTCAGCAAAAAATTTACAGCACCTGAAGGTAGCTTCCAGAAACTACAAGCTGGCGATGCCTCACTTAACTCACTTACCATTAATAATGACATTACCGCCAACAGCCTCAATGCTCGTAGAGATCTGAATATAGTGGGCGCCTCACGATTACAAGGTCCAGTGACTGTCAGCCAATTGTTTACTGTAAACAATAATGTCAACATTGCTGGAAGCTTATCGATTGGTGGCACACTACAGACTAGAGGGTTTCAAGCCGACAGTCTTACCTCTGGTTCAACACTTACAATTGGGGGGCACATTATCACGAGAGGCACATCACCCACAATTGGCTCCGGGTCAGCAGTTGGCTCAAACGGTACAGTTTCTGTAAGCGGGAGTGATGCTGTCGGAACAATTGTTGTAAATGTCGATTTCAACGGTACTGCGGGTACACTTGCTCAGATTGCTTTTCGAAATCAATACCAAACGACACCGCGCGTCGTACTATCACCGATTGGGAGAAGTGCGAGTACGGTATATGTTAATCGTAGTGTGAGCGGATTTACAGTGCTCACATCAGCACAGCTACCAGCTGGCACCTATACATTCGATTTCATTATTATGCAGTAGTATACTGCTACATATTTACAAATAAATTGATACTGTTATCGCGCACGGTAATAATGCCGCTCGTTATTTCGAATGTTACTGGTTCTTCAAGCGTATCGATGGTGACTGTACAGGGCACAAGCATTGAAAAAAAGTCTGCATGGCCGGGCAAAATATCAAATTTTCCAACTGGATTTGCCGCCGAGAGCCCAGAGGCTTCGCCCTCGTAATGGACCACAAATGGCGATCGAGCAATAACTCGCAAAGGGCTACTTTGGTTGTCTGACTTCTTCATGAGACGCTTCCTTTGGAGAGTTTTCGACCTCAGCTGCTTGTCTTTGTTCAGTTGCCACCAGCGCAGAGGTTCCTGATTGAGCATTAGGTGGTTCTGCGACTTGGGCCTTTGCCGTTTCATCTTTGCCCTCGAGAATTGCTTCAATACCATCGAGTGTTTGCTCGAGCGTGAAGTACTCACCAGGTTTACCGCTAAATTTTTCAGCAACGGCAAAGTCTTGCGAGAAAAACTGAATCAGCTTTTTCGCGTTTTGATAGTCTGTGCGGTCAGCTGGGCTAAGCTCATTTTCACCAACGATAGCAATGATATTCTTTAAGCTATCGTACTTTTGCATAATCGCTTGCACGCGTTCAGCTAAGCGGTAGTGTCGATCGCCAACAATTTGCGGAGTCAGCAACGAACTGGTAGTTTTCAGCAGGTTCACAGCTGGACGAATTCCTTGCTCGGCGATCGAACGGTCGAGCACTAGGACGCTATCGAGCTGCTGACTAATAGCTTGTACGGCAGGGTCGGAAAGGTCGTCAGCCGGAACGTAAATTGCCTGCACGCTCGTGATTGTACCTTCTTGGGTACTTGCTAGTCGGTCTTGTAGCCGTCGAAGGTCTGAGAACACCATTGGACTATAGCCACCTTCACTTGGAATCAGTCCCAAGTTAGTCGAAAGTTCGGTCATTGCTTGGACGTGTCGATAAATATTATCGACAAAAAACAGAATGTCGCGACCTTCTTCGTCGCGGAAGTATTCAGCAGCAGTAGCCGCAGCAGGTCCTACCATACTACGAATGGCTGGGGTTGCGTCCATCTGCCCAAAAAACATTACGGTGTTTTTCAGAACGTCAGTATCACGCAATGTTTCGTACAGTTCGTTACCTTCACGGATACGTTCACCGACACCACAGTAGATGGAAAGTGATTTATTACTTTTTCCCTGGGTAACATTGTGGATCATTTCCATCGTCAGCACTGTTTTGCCAACACCGGCACCACCAATAACACCGATTTTTCGTCCTTTGACGAATGGAGTCAGAAAGTCGATAACCTTTAAGCCGGTTTCAAGTAGTTCAAGTTTTTGACTGGGTCGGTAGCTCCTGGTTCCACTTGGCACACTGATTGGTTTGAGGTTGTCCGTAACAGCAGGACCTTTATCGAGAGGCTCGCCGAGTGCATTAAACACTCGACCCATTGTTGCTGGCCCAACTGGCACACTAACTTTTTGATGAGATCGCATGATGGTCTGTCCACACGCAACACTTGAATCATTGTTGAGATTAAGGCAAATTGCTCGATCGCCACGAAA
This sequence comes from uncultured Candidatus Saccharibacteria bacterium, assembly GCA_964618945.1. Lineage (GTDB taxonomy): Bacteria > Patescibacteriota > Saccharimonadia > Saccharimonadales > Saccharimonadaceae > UBA1020. The sequence continues at coordinate 97,123 of CAZUDH010000002.1, read as the reverse complement.
GAAGTTCACTTCCAAAAATACCTCAGGGTGCCCCTCGACGACGAGGAGCTCCTTGTTATCTGGCCGAGTACCAATAATTTGAATTTCAACTGTTAGTCCGCGTAGGCTAACAATTGTTCCAACGTAGTCTGGAGTATTACTCATGCGTCTGCCCCTTGTAGTCGTTCACGGCGTTTTTTCTTGATGCCCACTAGTACCTCGCGTAGCCGACGGTCACTTTCGGAGCGCTTTGCACGGTGAAACTCAAGCTTGTATTCACCGAGCAGTTCGCCAGCCCGGTCCTCGGCGACCGTCATGGCGTTAAAACGGCTAGCGGCTTGAGCTAATCCAGATTGCAAAATGGTTTGTGAGAGCGCTAGGCTCATCATTGTAATCTCCATTTCGTCGGCAATTTCATCCAGGGAAGGTTCGAATATTGTATCAACTGCAGTCATAGCGTCCTCATCCCATTCATCAGTCATTTCTTGGATGCGGCTTACGAGGTCGATGGAGCGCACCTCTTGCTGACCCAATGACAAATACTCTTCATAGTAAATAACCACTCGAGAATAGGGAAGAACAGCAATAATGATAGGACTAACGTCGACGTAGTTGTCGCTTTCTGGTACCTGAAAAAAGTGAATGTATGGGATACCACGCTGCGTTAATTGATTGGCGCCGTGGCTCCCCAGCACGATAATATCTGTCGTGGCTTTGTCGTATTCTTCGAGCATACTTTCAATCATACGCATATCGAGGTCGCCACTTAGACCTGCTTCTGCCGAAATAAGAATCATCACTTTTCGTCCGTTCCCATCGTCCTCGCGCCCACCAAGCCGTGTCGCGGGGTCAATACGCAAACTCGTATAGCGCTTCCATAAAAGCTCAAAGAATCGCTGGCTCATTTGGGCATTGCTCTTCACTTTTGCGACCTGAGTACTCGCCAAACTTTCAAATACATTCGTAAGATCTTTTAGTGTACCAATCCCACCAATATCCTTTTCAATTACATTGGCGCGTCTCATTTTTTCACCTCTTTTGATTTTTGGGCTGTCTCGGCATCGTCCGCTAAGTCTCCCATAGTCTCTTCTTTTACTTCCACTTCCTCAAGTTTTTTGGCGCCAAATTGTTCGAAAAGTTCTGCCTCAATGCGGTCATAATCCTCTTCTGTGGTGGCTTCGGCTGCGCGTTCGCGAACGGCTTTTTTGAGCCCCTCAACATTGATATCACGGTCATCAGTTGCCGACATAATTGTCTCGAGCATTAGCTGTTGTTCAACAAGAGAAAATAATTCTTCCGGTGGCTGGAGCAAGGCTTTGTAGAGGTGCTTACCGCGTGCGAGGTCGATCCTGGTTTCATCAGAAAGTTGCGAACTAAAGTGTGAGAATTCTTCTGCTTGGCGGTATTTGGCAAGGGCCTTAAAAAGCGCAGTCGAAAGTTGTTTTTGTCGCTTTGTTTGAGCCTGTCCACCGACGCGGCTCACTGAAAGTCCGGCGTTAACGGCCGGTCGAACACCGCGACGGAAATAGCCAAGATCAAAAATAATCTGACCATCGGTAATTGACATAATATTTGTTGGCAAGTAGGCAGTAATATCATCATTTGGCGTAAGCACTACAGGGAGACTCGTTAAGGTCTTGTCATTTGTAAGTAGCTTTCCTGCACGCTCGAGAAGGCTGGAGTGGGTGTAAAAAATGTCACCGGGATAGCTATCACGACCTGGATCCACTTCTTGGAGCAGGCTTAGTTGTCGATAGGCTTCAGCGTGACTCGAAAGGTCATCGTAAATAATGATGACATCTTCGCCACCGTACCAAAGATTTTCGGCCATTGAGCACGCTGAATACGGGGCAATATAGCTTTGTGTCAGCGAGTCGAAGATATTAGCGAGCACTACGATCGTGTGCTCCATAGCTCCCGATTCGTTGAGCATGCGAAGGAGTCGTTCGACATCTACCTTGCGTTTACCAATCAGCACATATACCACAATCCGATTTGTTTTGTCTTGATTGGCACTAAGCTGGCTTAAAAATGTACTTTTTCCTGATTTACTATCACCGAGTATGGCAATACGCTGTCCTAATACGATAGGAAAAAAGCTATCAACAGCCGTTACACCGCTTGCGAGTTGTTCATCAAGCATTTTACGATCCATAATTCCTGGCGCAGGAGTGAAGATTCCTGAGCTTGCCTTGGCAATGACCGGTCCCTTGTCGTCCATCGGTCGTCCAAGGGGGTCAACCACGCGGCCAACAAGTTCTGGACCGACAGGAACCTGTAATTGGTCATGCTCAACGACGGCGAGCGCACCAAGCGCGATGGATTCGGTGTCGATGTTATACAAGATTACTTTATCCTGATGGGCTTCACGCACCATACCGCGTTGTCCGTCTTCAAATAGTACCTGAGCGCCGACACGAATTCCCTCGAGCCCTTTTACTTCAATAATAAAACGATTCGTTGCTACTACCTCACCGGTAAGGTTTCCAGCAGCAACAAGTTTCTGGAAATACTGATTATCAAACACGTCGTAGTACCTCTGGAATTGCTGCCTTGTTTGCAAGTAGCTTTGTTCGAAATGACCAATCATAGATACGGCTGCCATAGCGAACTACCATACCGCCGAGAATACGGCGATTGCTGGTAAATTGCACTAAAATCGTGGGGGCTATGTTGGTACGACACCACTTGGCAAGTGTAGTTCGCAGTGCATTTGTCGGTAGATCCGCAAGGGTAATCGTAATAGTAGGTGATGATTTCTTTACATATTCCAGTCCACGAATTAGCTCATCAAGTGCTTCGGGCGAAAGGCGTCCGTCTTTTGCGGCGTTTCCAAGAATGTTTACGGCCGTTTTGGAAATTTTTGGCGGAATAACTTGCGATGATAGTTCGACGCGGTTTTTGATGACCTCCGATTGATACCACGCATTGTATTGCCGAATTTCAAATAGCAACGCAGCCAAATCTTGTGGTGATACGATGTCCTCAGGTAGTAAAAGACTAGGCTCCATCGTGCACCTCATTCAGTAATTCTTTCTTTCGCTCTTCTAACGTTTGCAGCAAGTATGGAGTCTGGGCTCCAAGGTCGACCTCATTACCAAGCGTTTCTGTCAGGAACGCACTGACGGCATCGCTCAGTTTGGTATCGAGTGCTGCAACCATTTGTTGCTTTTGAGCGGCGAGCTCTGCATTCATCGCCTGCTCGCGGGCAGTCATTTTCGCAGTCATATCTTGCTCAAGCTTGGCTTTGTACTGCTGAAGTTCAGCCTCTACATCAGCTTGCTGCCTGGCAATTGTACCGTTCGCTCCGTCAAGCATATGTTCAGAGGACTGTCGAAGACTTGCCAACTTCTCTCCAAATAATCTCGTTTCTTGCTCGAGAATATTTGAGCCAATTTCGGTGAGCGTGCTTGTTAATTCTGCGGTCGTGGCATTGAGATTTTCAGACAAGGTTATCGCTGATTTTTCGAGCACTTCGTTATAGCGCTGTTGTGCCTGTGCCATAATCTGTTGACGTAACTGAGGTGCAGTTGTTGCATTTTGTGATGGTAATTCTGGCTTTTTGCCCTTAAAATGCGCTCGTCCATGCTGCACGGCCAAAATACTGACAATGCCTACCAAGAAGGCATTAACGGCGATGATGATCTGGAATACCAAAGGACTCATCTACTTATAACCTCGTTAAAATTAGGTAAATTGCTACCATACCAGCCGCTAGAATGGTCAAAACGAGGGAAGACATTTGCAGAAGGTCACGATAAATTGCAGCTTGGCTCATAGGATTGCGGCCAACAGAAATAATACTGCTATGAATCATTGAATATATGAAGCTTGCAACGATAATGAGTGTTATTAAAAATACCCCCACGGCAAGCAAAATCGGAAGTGATTCGACCTTTTTGCCCGCCAGACCATTTGCTACGTTTTGCAGGGCCGCTGGTACAATAGTCTTTTCTGGTTCCTTGAAGAAATAGGCAACGTTCACAAGAACCGGAACTTCGCCGACAGTGACCGTTTTTTGCTGTCCGTCTTTGGTCTTGTAGGTCTCTTTCTTTTTTCCTGAAACTGTTCCTTGGGATATGCCTATGATTCTGGTGTTGTTTGTCGCTTTCATACCAACACCAGTGAAAGGAGACGCCGTAATATGGTCACCACGTTTTATCTCGCCGTTGATGTCTGATACGAGCACTGGCAAAGTACCGCTTGTTGCTACCTGCACTTGGCTCTGGGCATCAGTAGTAACGGTGAGGAGTGACCCCGTCGAACTAATGACTACCCCAAAAATGTTGTCAGCGTTTTCTGTCGAAGAGGCAACAACTTTATCAGTGGTGTTCGTTTCAAGACTGACAATAGAACCAATAGGGAGGTCGGTTTTACTACTGTACGACTGGGAAATAGTGGTAGTTGCGAAGGCAGACGCGCATACAAAAAGACCATACGTAAAAATACTTATCCCACCCAAAACAATGTGTCGGCGATGTATAGGTGCACCATCCATAGAGTAAAGTATACCAAAAAGCTTATGTTCTACCAATGGAAATATGCTACGATAAACCTATGAAACAAAAGGCTGGATTTACGCTCCTCGAACTCGTAGTATTCGTGGGCTCGTTAATCATTCTTCTACTGGTCGTCTACTTCATGAATCATGGCTAGATAGGGTACACTAATACAATGCTACAATACCTATCTGCAAAAGCCGGCAAATCGTTTGAGACGCAAGAATTCTCATCTACTAGTCAATGGATACGGACAGAACGACCGAATCAGGAAGAAAAATCTGCGCTACTTACACTTGGCGTTGATGATGATATTCTGTCAGATGCCCTTGACCCCCACGAGGTTCCTCGTGTGGAATTCGATGACGGCTGGACATATTTTATAACGCGTCTGCCTGATACCGACGATGACTTTAATGATTATACGACGCCAATTTTATTCGCGCTTGGGAAAGATTATATCATTACAGTCAGTCGGGATAGTCTAGGGCGATTATGGGGCCCCTTTGTAGATAAAGTTCGTCCTGAGAAGAATCATCAAGCTGCATTGTTCATCGAAATGGTTGATGAAATTGCAAAACTGTACCAGCGCCGTGTAGCAACAATAAATCGACAGATGCGTGCCGCAACCAGTGATGTTGTGCAACTAAGTTCAAAAGACATTGTTATTCTTACTGAATATGAGCGAAAGCTAAATGACTTTCTCGATGCACTTATTCCAACAAACACAGCCATTGAAAAACTACTTGGAGGTCGACTTATCGCTCTTCACGAAGATGATAAAGAGCTTGTTGAAGACTTGTCCATTGACTTCGAGCAGCTCATCGCGCGATGTAAAAGCCTGCTTCGTACCATTACAAACGTACGGGATAGCTACAGCGCAGTCATGAACACGAGGTTAAACGAAACCATCCAGTTGCTTACTGTCATGACTGTTGCCCTTACAGTGCCGACTATGTTGGCAGGGTTATTTGGTATGAACGTTCCGTTGCCAGATGCAGACTCACCATACATCTTCTGGCAGATTATTACAGTCAGCGCAGTTAGCGCGCTTGCAATTGCTGCATACTTTCTTCGTAGTCGTAAATGACTTTGACAGAAAAGTACAACATGTATAACATGTATAACATGAGTCTTAAAAATATTTCATTGGCAGGCACCGTAACAGTAGGGCAAAAAGGGCAAATAGTTATACCAGTTGAACTTCGTGAAAAAATGAAAGTTCAACCAGGGGATAAATTGATCGCACTTTATGTTGAGGACAAAAATGCAGTCGGACTTATCACTGAAGAATCGGCGCAAGCTATGATTAATAAAATGGGTGAGCACGTTTCGGCACTTGAAACGGTACTACGGTGGACTAAAGGCTAACTATGCAACACCATCTTCCTCTGCGGAATAAGATAATTATTATGCTAAGCGTGATGGCTAGTTTGTTTTTGGTAGCGCTTGATCAAACAATTGTTACGACAGCACTCGGTAAAATTGTCGAAGAATTCAATGCCTACAACAGCCTTAGCTGGGTGATAACTGCGTATCTTCTTACTACGACAGTGACTGTTCCGATTGCAGGAAAACTTTCTGACCTGTTCGGCCGACGTATTGTATTACTGGTTGGTGTATTGGTTTTTGGATTAAGCTCGCTCGGCAGTGGTATGAGCGGTGATATTAACCAGCTTGTTTTGTGGCGTGCGTTACAGGGAATCGGGGGTGGTATCATTACTGCCAATGCGTTCACGATCATCGGTGACCTTTTCCCTCCACGCGAACGCGGTAAGTGGCAAGGAATGATTGGCGCTGTTTTCGGTCTATCATCACTAATCGGTCCGCTTCTTGGTGGCTGGCTTACAGACCACCAAAACATTCTGGGTCTAATAACTGATTGGCGCTGGAATTTCTATATCAATGTACCTATCGCGATAGTCGCACTCGCCACTATCGCAATTTATTGCCCGCCACTTCGTCACACGGCAAAACCAAAGATCGACTATATCGGTGCCACCTTCCTTACGATTGCGCTAGCTACGTTAGTACTCGCTGTCGATAATACCGAAACGATATTTGCCGACATCATGCAGCAGTTCAATCTCAGCCTCGAGTCGTTGCGAATCATCATGGGCATCATTGTTGTCACCGCTGTCGCAGCGTTCGTCTGGGTCGAACGACGAAGCAAAGAACCAATTCTGCCACTTCGTTTCTTCAGGAACCGTACTTACGTATTAGTCATGTGTGTTGCCGCATTATTCGGTGTCGGATTTATGGGTGCCATTGTGTATCTTACGCAGTTCAATCAACAAGTTTTTGCCGCATCGCCAACGATGAGTGGGCTGATGCTCATTCCGATGGTGGTAGGTCTGATGATATCGAGTATTGGCTCTGGCCAGTTAATTTCAAAAACTGGACACTACATGCGATTTATGCGCATTGGCATTGTTATTAGCGCTGCCATGGTGGCTGCTCTTGCGACATTATCGCCAGAAAGTCCATACTGGCACGAGGCAGTCATGATGACACTACTCGGATTTGGCCTTGGTCTTGTAATGCCAATTATGAACATTGCCGTCCAAAATGAATTTGAGCAGCGTGAACTTGGCGTTGCAACAAGCTCTATTCAGCTGTTTCGAGGATTGGGTTCAACTATTGGCATCGCAATCTTTGGAGCGCTTTTAACTAGCGGTATCACTGCAAGTCTTAGTGATATGAACAACGATCCATATATACAGCAGTTTCAAAAATCACCTATTATAAAGCAACTCGGTGATATAAATGATAGCAACACCTTGCTTTTGCTAAATTCACCTGAAGTCAAACAAAAGATTACCGACGGCTTTACTTCTTCATTAACAACAGTCCCTGCACCGGTTCAGAACACGATAAAGAGTGCCTTTGAAACATCACAAAATGACTACACGAATAAGATTGTTCACGCCTTCAGTCATGCACTCACGCAAATCTTTACCGTTGCTGGAGTTCTCATGGCTCTTGCTATACCATTTGTCTTTGCTATCAAAGAGCGGCCACTAAAAAAAGCCGTTTCAATGACCGGCCCCGGCGAGCTATAAGCCCATTTGCTGTGCTACAATATCAGTACTATGGTGGGATACTACGTAAAGCGTACGCACGCAGAGCAATTTCAGCGGCTGCAAGCGCCGATTTCGAGTGGAATGTGGGTTGATGCCGCTGAGATTACTTCTAGCCACCTAGAACAGCTCATCGCGACATTTACGCTTGACGCAAGTATTGTCCGAGACGTTACCGACAAACAAGAGCTTTCACGAGTTGAATTTTCTGGGAAAGACACCTATGTTTTCGTGCGTCTGCCACACCTACAATCATCAGGAAAAGTGATCACGCACCCGATGCTTTGTATTATTCATGAAAGTAATTTTTTTACAATCTCAACGAAAATGACGGTAGCCCCAAGTGAAGCAGCGATGCACGCGAGAATAATCACTTCAAAACAAAGCACCAATCTATTGCTTGGGGTAATTGCGAGCGCTGTTAGTCAGTATGAACAAGCTTTAAAACACACAGAACGAAGCATCGACGATACCGGTGCTCGGTTAAAAAGCCGTGAGATTACCAATCAAGATTTTATTCACTTCGTTATTGTTGAAGACAATCTCACAACCTGCCGTATGAATCTGAGCGGTATACTGGCTGCACTGCAACGCCTAAAAGACACGACCCGCACAGCATTGACACATCAGCATTTGGAGATGCTCGATGATATTTCCTTGCAAGTTCAACAGCTTCTTGTCGCTGTTGAAAGCTACAGAGGAAGGGTAGACAGTATTCGTAGTGCCTATAGCACTGTCGCGAATAATACGTTGAACCAACGTATGAAAACGTTGACGGTTTTTACCGTTCTTATTGCGTTACCAAACCTTTTTTACGGAATGTACGGTATGAATGTGACAGGACTACCGTTTCATGATAAGCCATGGGGGTATTTGTTCGTTCTGGCCATATCGATTTGTATCACGAGTATTCTCTATATATTTGCGAAGCTTTTAAAAGTGTTCTAGCAGGACATGAGCATTATATACTATGCTCTTGTGCTTGACGCAAGTTTAGTATTTTGCTATGATTACTAGCGTGTTTCGGTACCACAACACGAAAAAAACGAAACTCGTAATTTTAAAGGTCGAATGTATCGAAACTATCGCGTCACGCATACGTGACCAAAGGAGAACACATGCCAATCGCAATCGACGTTGTGACGGCTCCAAGCCGAAGCAAGAAGATCGCAGTGGATGTGGTGCCTGCCGAATGGCAACTGTATATCGCATCATAAGAACATACAGTTCAACACTCTTACCTCCCCCGAGGTACAAATTCAAAATCACCCCAAGGCACCGGGGTGATTTTTTGGTTCTGTCGTGACTACTTGTTTTTGGCTATCTCGTCAGTAACGGCTTTCTTGAAACTATCGATACTCTTTAGATCGTCCCCTCCCAGTTTGCGACCGTTTAAGTAGAAGGTTGGCGTGGCATCAACGCCAATTTTCAAACCGAGCGCCTTATCAAAATTTATTTTTTTGTTGATATCATCTGATCGATCCTCGAGTACTTTAATAAACTCGTCAGGGTTAAGGCCGGCATCTTTGGCAATCGACGTAAATGCACGTGTTCGATCTTCGCCAGTTATGTTGACCCAGTCATTGTAGCGTGCGTATAGGCCATTGTGCATCTCCCAGAACTTGCCAAAAATTCCGGCTGTCTCAGCTGAGGCGGCAGCGGCGCGAGCATTCGGGTGTTTGTCACTTAAAGGAAAGTTTCTGAATGCAAACTGTAGTGAATCTTTGTTATCCTCTGTCAAAGTTTTTACTACCGCGTGCATATCGTGGCAGGCAGGACATTGATAGTCACCGTACTCAATAAGCGTCACCTTTGCATTCGTATTGCCGAATACATTGTCTTTGAGGTTCCCTGATTGGGGGCTACCTGTATTGATTTTTAGCGCGTCAATATTTGATACATCTACAGCATCTTTTTTCGAGTAAACGAACAGTCCAGCAAACACTAGTACGCAAACAGACACAAATACGATCCATGAATTCCTTGTCACAACAAAATCTCCTTTTCTCTACCTAGTGTAGCGAAAATAGCGTAGAATGAACAGTATGATACCGGTAATGGTTGCTATTGCTGTTCTTACGCTAGTGCTGCTGGCAAGTTGTGTTATAGATGCCTCAGACGTGAGTTTTTTTGAGATTGAACGCCGCAAACGCAAGGGAGATCAGGCTGCTATAGCGCTTGCTCGTCGCAAGGAGCATCTTGCTGACTTGCTCTCCTTGCAGCGCGTGGCTATTTCGTTGATATTGGTAATAGTAGCAGCACTATCTGTAGCAGCGTGGGGATGGGTAGTGGGTGTTGCTATTGCACTTATCATAGCCCTGCAGTACGGCCTGCTCGCGCGGTTGTCTTTCGTTCACTCATTCGCCCAAAGGCACTACGATAAATTTGAACCATCGCTTGTGAAATTTATCGAAAACTACCCTATCATCACAAAAGTTGTTCGAACTATCACAACTCCTGTGCATGACGCTAAGCTGGGCTCGCGCGATGAGTTACTGCATTTGGTAGCGCAATCTGGCGTAGTGTTACATCACGATGAAAAAGCTCTTATTGCTCATGCGCTCACGTTTGGTGAAAAAACAATCCGCGAAGTTATGACGCCGCGAAGCGTCGTTGACACTATTGGCCGAACAGAACTGCTCAATCCGTTAGTACTTGATCAGCTTCATAAAACAGGCCATAGTCGCTTTCCGGTACTTGATGGAGATATCGATCATGTTGTCGGAGTCCTGCATCTTAGGGATGTTATTGTCGTTGACGGGACGAAAAAGCACACATCAAAGGTCGAAACGGCTATGGAGCAAAAAGTGTATTACATTCACGAAAATCAAACGCTCGACCAAGCACTTGCAGCTTTTTTACGTACTCGTCACCACCTCTTTATCGTTGTGAATGAATACCGCGAGACAGTCGGTATCGTCAGTCTAGAGGACGTTATAGAAAAGCTCATAGGTAAGAAAATTGTTGACGAATTTGATGCACATGACGACCTTCGCGCAGTTGCCGAGCAGAATCCACGAAAGAATAACCACGCGTTAAAGAGCGAGGATGTCTGATGTCGTATCATCATAAAAAGCACCTGAAGCAACACATTACGCTCAGGAAGCGTTTTAGTAGGTTCTTACGGATTCTAGGCCCTGGCGTTATAACTGGTGCTGCAGACGATGATCCATCAGGGATTGCAACCTACTCGCAGGCTGGTGCGACTACAGGATACGGGTTGCTGTGGATGATACCAGTCATGTTCCCGATGCTAGTGGCTGTGCAAGCAACCTGTTCACGAGTTGGCGCAGTAACTGGACGTGGACTTGCTGCTATCATTAAAGACAATTATGGTAAGCCGCTGCTGTTTGTGACAGTCGGTCTTGCTGTTACCGCGAACATTATTAATATTGGTGCTGATCTTGGGGCAATGGCAGCTGCGTTGCAACTGATTGTACCAATTTCATTTCAGCTTGCTGCCATAGTATTTACAGCAATCATATTGCTACTTGTTATTAGCATTCCATATCGACAGTATGCACGAATTTTAAAATGGCTCGCATTACTTCTCTTTGCCTATCCTGTTACGGCATTTGTCGTTGGACAGCCGTGGGGCGAGGTGCTCTCTCATACGGTAATTCCTCATATTGACTGGTCAACAGGGACAATTGCACTTATTGTTGGTCTGCTTGGAACAACAATTTCTCCGTACCTCTTTTTTTGGGATACATCAGAAGTGATTGAGGATGAAATAGCTCACAAACGTGTCGGGATACTAGCAAAACATCCGCCAAAAATTACCAAGCATTTTCTTCGTTCTATCTGGATAGATAATCTTTCAGGCATGAGCTTAGCATCGTTAACCGCATGGTTCATTATGCTTACTTGTGGCACAGTGCTGTTTAGTCACGGTATTACCGAGATTAACAGTGCAGCAGACGCCGCAAAAGCACTCGAGCCACTTGTGCAGGGCTTTCCAAATGCCGGTCTCGTTGCCAAAATTATATTTTCAGTGGGCGTAATCGGCCTTGGCTTGCTGGCCGTACCAGTTCTTGCGGGCAGTTCGTCCTATGCAATTACCGAGAGCTTTGGGTGGCGCGAAGGCCTATACCGACGGTTCAGGCAGGCAGCCGGGTTCTACGGTATCATCATTGTGGCGACAATCATCGGGCTTGGAATCAATTTCTTAGGTATTAATCCAATCCAAGCGCTGGTTTTTGCTGCAGTGTTTAATGGGATTGCAGCTGTGCCGCTTCTTGCTATGATTGCCCGAGTTGCCCGTGACGAAACAGTAATGGGCGAGTATAAAATGAGTCGTCCTACAACCGGGTTGGTATGGGTGGCGTTCGGAACCATGCTAATTACCACACTGGTTTTGCTGGTGTCATTTATCTTTAAACTTTAGCTCGCTGTTTCGACGGCGTGCTTACCAATACTAACGATATGTTTTGCTCGAAAATGGCTAAAGGCTTCTTTGTCCATGCCATAACGCTTTATGTGGGTAGTAATATATTCGCTTCCGAGGAACCGTGGCAGGATCACATACGTCGCACCTTGCTCGTATAGAGCCAATGCGTCTTCGTAGGTTCGTGCGTGACAAATGTAGACAATATCTGGATTAAAGCGATGCAGGTGGGTCAAAATAATATGGTTTACGTTGCGATCAATGATAGTGCTAGCAACGAATTTTGCACGACCAGCATTAATTTCATCCAAAAATTCGATATCAGTAGCATCGCCGTAAGCATGTCGAATGCCTTGGTTTTCAAGATGTTCAACAATTTCTGGGTTGTAGTCAACCACCAAATAGCGTTGGCGCATATCGCGGAACATCTGCAAAAATTCGTGCCCTCCGTGGTGGTATCCGAATAGGATGCTGGTAAATGGCTGCTCCCTTCGCCCGCGTTCACGAAGTTCATGTCGCTCAAATAGTGTCAGCTTTTTTTGCAATCTTCGATACAAAACTTCATCAAAGTGCATCAAATATGACGAGAGTCCAATTGTTACAAGTGCAACAAGCGTAATGATAGCGCCAGCTTTTGCATCGACCACGCCGACGCTTGTCGCAAATACAACGAGAATAATCGAAAACTCGCTAATCTGAGAAAGATGAATTGCTGCTTTGAAACCAGTGAGTTTGGTGTAACCCTGCATGCCAAGCGCAGCCATAACTGAAAGCGGTTTGACAATCATTACAATTGTTGCGAGAACCAGAGAAGGAAGTAGAACGTCGTTTATCGAATCAAATGTAAATGATTCGCCTAAACTGACGAAAAAAAGAACGACGAAGAAGTCTCTGAGTGGCTTCAGCCGAGAACCCATTTCGGCTGCGTACGGTAAGCTCGCTAAGCTTATACCTGCGAACAGCGCACCAACTTCATGGCTGAATCCGGCTTTTTCAAATAGCGAGGCAATACCAAATCCCCATGCTACCGCGAACAAAAACAATAGTTCTTGATTTTGCGCAAAGCGACGCGATAGTTTTGGAATAACGTACGCTCCCATACCGTACAAGAGTACGCCCAGCCCAGCCGCCTTGAGACCAAGCAGCGTAGCATCAGCGGCATCAATACCGTTTCCGCGACCAATCGCTGCGACAGCCACGATAGCAAGCGTCGCAACAACATCTTCAACTAGTAAAACACCAATAGCAATTTGACTATGGAGTCGGCTGATTTCCTTTTTGTCTGTCAAAACCTTGAGAATGATGATTGTACTACTAAAGAATAACGACAGGCCAATGATAATTGCAGTTGCCGTGTTAAAGCCAAGTAACGCCATGGTTATCGCACCGATACCGCCCACCCCGATAAGCGTCGCGAATGCTGTTAATAAACTCACTTTTCCCAGGCTTTTAACGGTGCCAATATTCATGCCAAGCCCAATGATAAACAGCAGCAGGGCAATGCCAATTTGACTAAATCCATCAAACGCCTCTTGGGAGTGAATAACATGCATGACTGGCCCTACAATTACACCTGTAAGTATATATCCCAAGATTAATGGCTGACGGAACAGGCGCATAATACCTGCGACTAGGGCTACAATTACGAGGACGAGACTAAGTTCGGTAAATATTTCTTGATTATGCATGTTGATATTTCGTTACTATACATAAACAGTATGCCAGTTTTTTTGGTTCTCATCAAGAAAAACGGGGGCGAATACGGTATAATACAGTAGATATGGAACGAACACTTACTCGAAATGTAGCGACAAACGTCGGAAAACAAATAAAAGTTGAAGGCTGGCTTCACAAAAAACGTCTGTTAGGCGGATTAAATTTCGTTACACTACGTGACCGCAGCGGTATTGTACAGACGCTGATTGATAACAAAGACGAACTTGAAAAACTCCGCGGCATGCAAATCGGCACAGTGCTAGCGCTAACCGGCACGGTTGTTGCTGATGAGCGCGCACCGGGCGGTGCTGAACTTCATGAAGTTTCAGTTGAAGTCTTGAGCCCGGTTGTCGACGAGCCGCCAATTGAAATCGACAAACCGATCAGTCACAAATCTGAAAACCTTGATACATTATTTGAATACCGCGTTCTTAACCTACGTAATCTACAGGAGCAAAAAATCTTTAAAATTCGTGCTAGCCTCACCCAAGCCTTGCGCGAATTCCTCATCGAGCGCGAATTCGTTGAAATGGATACGCCCAAGCTTCTGGCTGGTGCAACCGAAGGCGGTGCAGAAGTATTCAAGCTCGATTATTTTGGTAAAACCGCAACGCTTGCTCAGAGTCCGCAATTTTACAAGCAAATTATGGTCGGCGTGTTTGAAAGAGTGTTCGAAATTGGACATAGCTACCGCGCCGAACCAAGTGCTACTACAAGACATCTCACAGAGCTCACTATGCTCGACCTAGAAATGGGCTTTGTGTCGGGTCACCAGGAAGTTATGGATATGGTCGCAAACATGACGAAATACGCACTGACGAAAATCTATGAAAAGCACGCCGATGATCTAAAAAGTCTCAATGCGCCAGAATTGAAGTTGACTGACGAAGTACCGGCCTTTACGATTGCCCAAATTCACGAAATGTACACCAAGGCCACCAAAACCGACACGACTGCCGAAAAAGATCTCACGCCAGACGAAGAACGGTGGATTGCAGATTATGCGCGCAAGCAGCTGGGTAGCGACTTAGTGTATGCTACCGATTTTCCGCGCGAAGCTGGAAAGTTCTACCATAAATTTAAAGATGACGGTACCGTTGCATGGGCAGACCTACTGTTCCGCGGCCTCGAAATCTCGACTGTCCCCTTGCGCGAAAATAACTATGAAAAAATGATCCAGCAACTCAAAGATGCCGGCCTCAATCCTGAAGACGATGGATTTAAATATTATTTGATGGCCTTTAAATACGGCCTGCCAATGCACGGTGGCTGTGGCTTTGGTGTCGATCGCTTGGTCCAAAAAACCATCGGCCTTTCAAACATCAAAGAAGCCGTACTCTTCCCACGCGATATTAACCGCCTCGCGCCCTAGACCTTAAACAAATCCTCTAGATCTTTAAAGTCTTGCCGAAGGCTCTTTGTGTCACCTATTAATTTTTTAAGATTTGTCAGGTCGCGTCTCATGATAATATCCTTAATGTTCTGAACTATAAACAGCGGCCAGCCCATACTTCGTGTTTCGGCGATAGAACGTAGCTTGCCAACGAATTCTTTCGTATAGTCGTGCTGCTCGGCAGTAAGTGGAGTGGGGTAGAGTTGCTTTAAGCCCCATAGAACTAGTTGACGAATGATACCCGCCAAAATGATACATATCACTACAAATGCAAGTAATGCGCCCCACCACGCACTGACATTTGTCGTCAACCACCAAGCAAATATAAGTAGCCCACCTAGTATCACGGCCGTGATAATAGTAAGTATACGCAAAACATCTTGTAGCATCATTTTGCCAATAACTCGTGTTACGGTGATTTTTGAATCCATAGCTACAGTATACTAGTAGTATGGCAAGAATACATGTGATATATGTCCCAGGTCTCGGCGATTCGTTCGACGCCATGCGGCGGCGACTACTCAGGTATTGGACGTTATGGGGAATAACAGCTGAGCTTGTGCCAATGAATTGGAAATCAACTGAAAGTTACGAAGAAAAATACCAGCGACTACTAAACGAAGTTGAGCGGCACGAGCAAGTGACTATTATCGGCGAAAGTGCCGGAGCCACCTTGGCGCTGCGTGCGTTTAATGACAAGAAGAATGTCAATAAATGCATTACACTCTGCGGTGTGGCGAAAAATACGGCACACATCAGCACGCTCTATGATACTCGCGCACCAGCACTTCATACTGCCACGAAAAACATCCCAAATAATTATCCGGATGCAAAGAACATCCTCTCACTTTTTTCTCCATTCGACACAACGGTGTTTCCAAAAAATGCCATAACAACCGGAGCAACGAAGCGTAAGATTTATTTACCAACTCATATGCTCGCCATAGCCTTCAGCCTAACGATATACGTACCATATTTATTGAGATCTAAATCCTCAAGAAGTTGAATTGAGTGGTCCTTGCCTCTTGCAATTGTGCGAGACGAAGACCAATATGTTAGTATTGCCTTATGAGTGAAAAAACAGTTTTACTGTACGGAGATTCTCTAATTTGGGGCGTCAATGCATGTACTGGTAAGCGACATGTGAGAAAATACAGAGTCGATACGGTAGCTCGTGAACTGCTTGGAGAGGACATCGAGGTTGTTAGCGAGGGATTACGAGGCAGAACAATGTTCGGCGAAAATGGATGGTTTCCAGAGCGCGACGGTCTTGAACAGTTTGGTCCTATTTTTGCGAGCCATTTGCCCATTACGGTAATTGTATTTTGCCTAGGAACGAATGATTTAAATAGTAAAACGCGTCACACAGCAGAATCCATTACATCTGCCCTCGATGAATATAAGAAAAAAATGAATGCTTGGTGTACATTTATGGGCTATAGTATGCCAAAAATAATAATTGTTTCGCCGACTAATATTGAAGAGTCAAGTCTTAACGCATTTAAAGATATTTTTTCAGGTAGCGCAGAAAAGATTCCATCAACGGTAGATGCTCTAAAATTGTATGGCCTTAAGCATGATCACACATTTATAGATATGCGCGCTGTAGCCGTTTCACACGGACAGGACGGTATTCATTTGAGTGAAGCTGAATCTATGAAGTTGGGTGCAGCAATCGCAGAAGCGGTGCGTAAAACCTTATAACTCACAATTCAAATATATCTTAAATTTCAAGATGCCTGCATGCTTGCTGCATTATCTAAGCTTTGCCATATATACCAGCAGGTTGTTGATTCATACGGATGCCAATTGTTTGTACGCGCAATATGTTTTACGTCTTCAGGTGTTGCAAGGGTCTTCAGGTTATACAGTTTCGTCACGCCATTACGTATTCCCAAATCTCCATATGCTAGAATATCTGGACGCGCCATACAAAACATCAAAAACATATGTACCGTCCATTCACCGACGCCTTTCACTTTTGTTAGTTCAGCAATAATTTCCTGGTTTGATAGTTGGTCTAAGCTATCAAATACAATTACTCCATCTAAAATCTTTGTGGCTAGATCCTGAATGTATGAAGCTTTTTGTCGGCTGAGTCCAACAGCGCGTAGTTCTTCAGCCGATATTTCCAGTATTTCATCCGGAGTAGGGAAGCTTGTACCAAATAGTGTACGAAACCGTCCCAATATTTTAGCAGCTGCTTTTATACTAAGCTGTTGGGAAATGATACTTTCAACAAGTTCTTGGTAGTAATTTGTATGTTTTGTAAAATCCGGAGCGGGATATTTCTGTATAAGTACATCCAGCACTAAATCGTTTTTTGCAAGGCGAATAAGCGCTTTTTCCATACACTTAGTATAATGGATGGAGTGAAAAATCGAGAGTTTACAGAATTTGTGAGACGGAAAGGTCGCAAGCATTTTCGTCCAATGCCGTGGCGAGCGGATACGAGGCCGTACTATGTGCTAGTGAGTGAGCTAATGCTACAACAAACCCAAGTTTCGCGGGTGATTCCGAAATTTAATGACTTTATTGCAAAATTTCCAGACGAGCAAAACCTTGCAGGGTCTGACCTTGCAGCGGTGTTACGAGCATGGCAAGGTTTGGGGTACAACCGCAGGGCAAAATATTTACATGATGCCGCCAAAATGATTGTCAATGAATTTGATGGCACATTTCCTAGGGAAGAGCGGGATATTCTTCGGCTGCCAGGTGTCGGTAAAAACACTTGCGGGGCTCTACGTACCTATGTCTTTAACGACCCGAGTATCTTTGTTGAAACCAACATTCGTACTGTTTATATTCATCATTTTTTTGCCGATACCTTGATAGTTGCCGATAAAGAGATTGTTGCAAAGCTTCATGAAACAATTGATCATGAACATCCTCGTGAATTCTACTGGGCATTAATGGACTACGGTTCATACCTAAAAGCAAAAGGCGTACGTAACAATACCAAGAGTAAACATTATAAAAAACAACCACCACTTACAGGAAGCATTCGCGAAACGAGGGGGCAAATTATAAAGGCTTTGTCTCATGGCGAAACTACGCTCGATATGCTGGAAAACGGCATACTATATGACGACCGATTCAACATCGCACTCGATGGATTACTCCGCGACGGGCTAATTGAATATACGAATAGCAAATACCATTTGACCAAATAGGCATAAACTTGAAATAATAAAGAAGTGAAATATCGACCTTTGGTATTGGCAATTGTCATGGCACTCTCTGTAGGTGTACTTTTTTCGATAAGCGCCTATGCTGAGGATCAAGCAGATATTGTGACGGACGAACAGCGAAACTTGATTATTTCAAACTGCAGTGACTTGCAGGCAACGCTTCATAGAATTCACCAAAACGATGCATTAGCGCGGCATGATCAGGGGCAGCTATTTCGGCTTCTTTCCGATAAACTGATGGCGCCGCTTAATCAACGTATTGCATCAAACCAGCTTGATGGCAGCACGTTGGTGCTCATAACGGCAAACTATAATACGCAGTACCAAAACTTTTTTAACGCATACAAAACGTATGAACTGTCACTCCGTAATACACTGCAGATTGACTGCACAAAACAACCAGTCGTCTTTTATGATAGCCTAGCAGGCGCCCGTAACAAACGCGCCGCGGTCCACGAAGCGAGTGCGAAGCTTGTGACATTGGCACAACAGTACAAGAACGAATTCACGACCTTTCGTGCAGTAATCACCAAACAAGGAAGTGCCCGATGAGTGAACCGGCTCAACATCAGGATGAACCACATGGCGCACATCCACACTACCATCAAGCGGTACAGCAAGTTAAGGACCATAAGCTTATTACGATGGTTGTAATAAGTATAGTGATTGCTCTTTTTCTGGTATTTGTTGCTATGGCTCTCTATAACAGTAGCGGCGCTGCACAACTCGATCTTAGTCGTCCGGGATATGAAGACATCCGTAAAAAAGCACAGCAAGATACGACAACTGTGTCATTTTCTGCCACTGGTACGCTTGACGAGACTGCGCTAAAAGAATTTGCCAGTAAATATGATAAAGAACTCGAATCGCTGCAGCGTTCAGACGTGTTTGCCACTGACGCACTGAGTCAGAAATCGCTACAGATTGACCAGGATACGGCAGCAGCTTCAGCTGAAGCTGCTCAGGCGCAATAACACTATTTCTTTTTTGACCCAGTTTGGGGAGGCGTTGGCATAACTGCCAGGCGGATTTTATTTCGCTCAAACTCCTCAAGCAACTGTTTGCGCATTTCGGCAATCACACTCCACTGGTCAGAGGGTTGCGTCTTGCCGGCAATAATAATTTCAATTGAATTTCCCGTTATTTCACCGACAGAAACAAAAGCTGGTGGGCTCAAGATTTTCTTTTGCCACTCCTCTTTTTCGCTGAGCTCAATACCAACGCGGTCAACGAGTTCTGTCACTCGGTCAACGTCACTGTCCGGATGAACATTTACCGTAAATCGTGCCATGCTATACCCCATCGTTTTATTGATAACGTGCTGCACCATCCCATTAGGGAAGTAGTGAACGTTCCCATTCACATCCCGTAGCATGGTTGAACGTGTCCCAATCCGTTCGACGGTTCCGCTGAAGCCCTCAATTTCGACAATGTCGCCAACACGATATTGATTTTCAGAAATAATAAATATGCCACTCAAGAAATCTTTAATAAGTGACTGTGCACCAAATCCAAGCGCTACCCCAATGATTCCAGCACTGGCGAAGAGCGGTGCGAGAGTGGTGGATATATCTGGGATAAATACTCGTAAAATAGCGTATAGCATCGTGAAGAACACGACAATTCGCCAAATACTAATAAATAAATCTTCGAGAGTCTTTTGACGTTTTTCAATATCGCGCTGGTGCCAGACATGACCCCGACCAATTTTTATCAAACGCTTCAAGAGTAAGTGGATTAATTTCGCGCCGATGAAGTATGCTAGCCAACCAATAATAATAACTGCTAGTAGGGCGAACCATTTCTCAGTTAGCCAATTATTTACTTCAGTGACGATTTTTTGGTTTTTGAATATATCCATATGTGGTAGTATAGCACGTGACATGAAGGTATTTACAGATATAAATGATCCGCAGATTGTGTCGATGCTACAAGCTGGAGCGATTGGCGTTATTAGGACAGATACATTGTATGGAATTGTTTGTGTGGCTACGAATAAAGCCTCAGTAGAGCGAATCTACGCGCTTAAAGGACGGGACAACTATAAGTCTCCTATTGTTCTTGTAGCAAACAACGAGCAGCTGTTTGATAGTCCGTCGCCGTTCGTAGGGACTGTGCTTATCAAGTATTGGCCCGGTCCTGTAAGTGTAATCATTCCAAGTATTCGCGCACCCAAATGGATTCGTAGAGAAAACAATTCAGTCGCCTACCGTCTTCCAGATAGTTCGTATTTGCAAACCTTGCTAGAACAAACGGGGCCGCTTATTGCGCCGAGTGCCAATCCTCAAGGAAAACCACCAGCAGTAACGGTAGCCCAAGCAGTAAAGTATTTTGGTAGCGATGTTGATTTTTATGTTGACGGAGGAGAAGTTCTGAATGTCGCTCCATCTCGAATTCTTAGGGTCACCGATCATACTACTATCGAGCAGCTACGTTGATGAACCCGGATGATTATATTATTACTCGAAAACGCAAAAAATATAAGTTTGCAAAGTTTGCTAATGCAAAAAATTGCTATGAATATGAGGAGTGGAACAAAAGGGGTGCTGATATTTTAGAGGTCGCGGCAGGTACAGGGCTATTTGCCGTTGAGCTAGCGAAGCGTTATCCAAACAAAGTTATCGTTGCGGTAGACGTGAAGGCAGATCGTTTGCAAAAAGGCGCGTATAGAGCACTCGAAGAAGGGGTAAAAAATGTCTATTTCGTTCGTGCACGGGCAGACCAGCTCACAGATTGTATTACAAAACACACTGTTGAAAAAATTTGGATCACGTTTCCCGATCCTTTCCCAAAACGTCGTAGCGAAAGGCGACGGATGACCCATCCGTATTTTCTTACAGTATATAAAACGCTCTTAGCTCCAAATGGCAGGCTATACATAAAGCACGATGACCAAGATTTTTTCTGCTGGAGCATTGAGCAACTAGTAACAAGCGGGTGGGTACTGAATGAACTAGCATTTGATCTGCATGAGAGTACGCTCTCCGAGGAATACAAAATTATGACCACGTACGAACAGCGGTGGACGAGTGAACAAAAACCTATCGGGTGTGTCCAAGCATCTGTGCGTCATACTACACTTTAAGGCCAAAGCAGTTTGAAATTGACCCCGCACCGCTACCAGCGCCAAGAGGATTTGCCCCAATTACTTCTGCATAGAACCTTGTGATTGAGTAGTGGTTTAGTCCACAACCACGAACTTTGTTTTTTACGGATGGATGAATCACAACTGTCAAAACATCATTTGTACCAACTTTATCATCTTCGTCAGCAGTTATAATGACCGCTAAGCCTCCAGCCTTCCAGTCTTCGCCGTCGAATATCGCTCCCATTTTACTTTTTATCCAATCATCGGCTATTGAGAGCGAGCAATCGTGTCCATTGTTGCAGTTGTTTGGAATAAGCATTCCGACGTTTGGCAGGTCGCCGTTAGCAGCATCGTCATGGAATTCGTCGGTTGCCACGGCGTGCTTCTTGCACATTTCATACTCTGAAGTGGAATATGCCCAAGGATTATGACGAACCACGTAGCGTCCGCTATTTACCAATTGGCAATTTTTGGCCATGCTTTCGGCATAAAGTTTCGCAGTTTTGCCGCGCTTGATTGCTTGACCAAACACTGTTCCAGCGCTAAAGCCATTTGATTGCGGTGCAGCATCGTCGGTAATGCCTTGCATACTTCCGGTGGCCATGGCAATGTAGTTAGGCAGCGAAGGGTGCGTGAGCGCACGGTAATTTGTTGCATATCCAAATTTTTCGGCAAGACGAAAGGTATATCTCATATTGTTTTTCATTTGGTCGTATGAGTGATTCTCGACAACGACAACTAAAGCCTTTGAAACTTTTACATCAGTCGGAACTTGATCAGAGCCACCACCGTTATCGTTATTATCACCGTCATCGCCTTGGTTTGGGTCAGGATCGGTACTCGAATCATCGCCACCAACATTGTCATCGGTATTGTTATCATTAACAATCGGATCATCAGGGATATCTGCACCTATTTCTTCAGCTTCATCTATTGCAGTGTCAACATTATCTTGTGCTGCTTCGTATTCCTTCAGTATTTTGTCATACGCTGCCTGCGCCTTTGTAATGGCGTCAGGATCGCCATTTTCATTCGCGACATCAAGTGCAGTCTGCGCGTCCTGAAGTTTTTTATAGAGTTCATCGCGATAATTATACGCCGTAGTAACTTTATCAGCCGCCACGCCCTTCGCTGTCATATTCGAGAGTATAAAGTTCGTAATCGCAAATGCTAGTATTGCGACGACGAGTCCAATAGCCGCGTACAAAATCATCTTCCTTGCCGATTCTACAGCTGTAGAATCACCGCCACTTGTTGTGAAGCGTATTCCGCCGATAATAATTACAATAACTGCGGCAGCACCGACAATAAACAAAAGAACATTAGTAATGAGTTGTAGGTTTTTTGGCAGTGCCGCCTGACCGTTTTCAGTTCCACAGTTTTTATTTGCAGTTGTGCTATTAACGCCACTACAAAGATCACTTTTGTCTGTGGCCAGCACAGCAGAAGATGAGGCGATACTACCTAAAAGCCCGAATAATGTTAGCGCTAAAGCGATGATTCGATAGTTCATTTTCCCCCTTATGCTTTAAGCCTAACTAAGAAGATTGTTTTCGTCAAATACATAGCGGATCGTACGCACTGCTTATAGCGCTAGCTTCTCACGGAGCCAGCTATCTATAGAGCCTGCGCCCATACAAAGCACCAATTGGTTTTTGTGAAGCTCAATTTGAATATGTGACCATAGTTCATCGTTGAGGTCACAGTAGGTAACATCGCATCGATTCGTAAGATTGCGCGTCAGTTGCTTAGGAGTGAGGACTTCTAGACTTTCATCTTCTCTACTGAGATACGTGGGTAGCCAATATATCTGCTCAGCAAGTTCCATGCAGTCCGTATAGAGCTCTCGTACTTCATGTTGGCGGACGTTTTGATGGGGTTGATATACAAGCACAACATTATCAGAAATCTCACGAGCCATCTGCAGTGTAGCAGCAATCTCTGCAGGGTGATGACCGTAGTCTGTATAAAGATTGGCGGCAAGTTTTTCAAAACGACGTTTCGTACCAGGGAATGATTCAAGGACAGAGATATTCTTTACTTGGTTCGTCACTCCTAAAAATTCTAGTAGCTTTATCACCAGTGTTGCATTTTGCCGGGTGTGAACTCCAGGTAGTTGGATCGGGAGCAATTCACTGTCGTGTAGGCTCCATAGGTTTTCGAGAACTCCACTGAGCTTAGCACTGTCGTGCTGCCATAAAATTGTATGGTTTGACTGACGAATAAACGCAGTAAACGCATCAAAGTATTCCGATGGAGTGGGGTAGGTATCAGGGTGGTCATAGTCGAGTGAGGTGATAATAGTTGCATGCGGATAAAAATGTAGCATATTCCGATCAAACTCATCGCATTCGTATACAAAATACTCGCTCTTCGTATCATAAGCTCCACTTGGTCCCCAAGATAAGGTGGTTCCGACTGAATAACTGACAGGAATGCCAAGCTGCTTGAGCGACCATACTAACATTCCTGTTGTATTAGTCTTACCATGCGTACCAGCTACCGCAAGGAGCTTAAGGTTCTTCTCCTTCAAAATATGCCCTAACAGTTCATCTCGTTTAGCTGTTTTTATACCGAACTTTTTGGCTGTGCATAACTCTGGATGATCGTCAGGAAGTGCGCTTGTGTGTACAAACCAATCGATTTTTTTAACATGATGTGAATGCTCTAGAAATTTTCCTGACTGGTCATCTGATATGTGAACTCCTTGCTTCGCTAATTCATCAAGCATTAAGCTGTGTGCTCTATCCGTACCTATAACATCGTAGCCTGCATCAATGGCAATTTGTGCCAATGGACCGATACCAACCCCACCGATACCCGAGAAAAATATGCGCATATATGTAGTATAATGAATCAGGAAATAAAATAACACAAACATGTTACAACGAATTCTTCACCGCATCCTCGCACGACGTCACTTTTGGCGCTATGCTAGCTTTGACGAAGTAGCGGAGTTGTATGCTTCTCGCTTGCTGCGCGTGTTTGCCTTACGGTTTGTGACAACATTTACCTCGATATTTTTATTAAATGAGGGGTATAACCTAGTATTCTTGTGCTTTTTCTGGGCACTATTCTATGGCCTAAAAGTATTTATGAGTTGGCCGGCCGCAAAAATCGCCGCCTATTTCGGGCCAAAACATGGGACACTTTACAGCAACGTTCTGGCAGCTGTCGGGGTCGTCTTTCTTGCACTTGTTCCTGTCTGGGGCCTTTCCGCACTGTATATATGGTGTGTCATTCAGGGGTTCTCGTCAACGCTCTATGATCTATGCTATTTAATTGACTTCTCGAAAGTAAAACATGCAGATCACGCTGGTAAAGAAATAGGGTTTATGAACATAGTTGAAAAAATAGCCACGGGACTTAGTCCAGTAGTGGGTGGTGTGGTTGCTACAATCTGGAGCCCTATTATATCTATGGTTCTTTCAGCCATACTTTTCCTCCTTTCAGCGTGGCCGTTACTACTTACAAAAGAACCTGTGCGAACGAAACAAAAAATATCATTTCAAGGCTTCCCTTGGCGATTAACGAAACAAAGTCTAATTGCCGAAACGGCTATAGGGGTGGACTTCTTTACTACTAATAGCGCGTGGACGTTGTTTATCGCTCTGGTAGTATTCGCAGGAGAAGGAAATTCGCTGTATGCAAAAGTCGGTATATTGGTGTCTTTAACACTTTTTGTGTCTCTTCTCTCAGCATTTGTATACGGCAAAGTAATTGACAAAAAAGGCGGGGGTGCACTATTGGTAGCTAGCAGCATAGCAAATGCGGTCACTCACCTATTTCGTCCTACGGTCCAAGGTTGGGCGGGAGTGCTGGCAAATAATGCAGCGAATGAAATCGCAACCACCGGGTATGCTATGGCATTTACCCGAGGTATGTTTGATACAGCTGACAGATCAGGCTTTCGTATCACCTATCTCTTTTTGATAGAAACCACAGTCAACGCTGGCGCTATGGTGGGTGCACTTATCCTTGGGCTTTGCTGTCTCATAGCGGGCGGGCCAAATGGTTTTGCGCCTTTCTTTGCAATTGCCGCCACACTTACGGTTCTCATAGGCTTTCCTCGTTTCATGTTGTATCAAAAATAAGCTATACTGATACATAGAAACCAAGGTGGGTTATTTGTGGCCGATAAACGTCAAATAAAATATAGCTTAAAACGACTCCAGAGCCTGAAAACATGGCAGCTGCTCATTTTGCTATTGATAGCAGCGATGGTGAGTGCAACACTTCTTCGCATTAATAATAATGGAATGATCGAACGGCGAACAGCTGTTTTACAGTCCGACAAGTCGGGTGACCAAACAGCGATAAAGAACAATCTGTATAGCCTACAGCGTTATGCGGCAGAGCACATGAATGCTAGTAGCGGAACGGTATATCTCGAAGAAAGTTACAAGCGTGATACACAAAGAGCCTTTCAGGCTGCCGAGGCTGCAATGTCTGGCCAGTCGAGTCCGCTTGCCCTCGCCGATGCTACCTGCAAGCAGCGTTTTGCTGGCTGGTCACAATCATATGTTTTGTGTGTTGCAGCAGAACAGGCAAAATATCCTGCAGCATCTAACGCGGCACAGTTTGTCCCACCCAACTCCGAACTCTACCGTCAAGAATTTGCAAGCCCTGTTTGGAGCCCAGATTTTGCCGGCTGGTCGCTGGTTGTAGTTGCTATTCTAACAGGGGTAATTGTACTACGTTGGATAGGTGTTATCATTCTTAAACTTCTTCTTCGAAAACACTATTCTTCAATTTAACCTGTTGACAGGGGCCTAAAGAGGCGCTACGGTAGTAGATGTAAGAACTAATAGGAGGTATTACCAAAATGGCTTACAAGCACACAAACTCGAAAGGTGTAACATACTACCTGCACAAGACGGAAGTAACTCTTCGTGGTGGCAAACCACAAACTATCTACTTCTTTGCTAAGGTAGAAAAGAACGATAAAGGTGCACCATGTGACCTACCAGCAGACCGCGTTGTAAAAGAAAACCCACGCAACGGTTTCTTGACTGTCTCGAAGAAAAAATAACACTTGAAGCACAAGCACGTTTGCTGTACAGTAAATAGTACAAACAAACAGGTGCCAAAATTGCCCCTAGCTGTCCCGGCCGGGGGCATTTTTAGTATGAGTTTTCCTAATAGTGCTATACTGTGACTGATGAAATACATGGTAAACGTCAAGAACTTGACGAAGCGATATGGTGATAAAACCGTCGTTGACGGCGTGTCGTTTCAGGTCAAAAAAGGTGAAATCTTTGGTATTTTAGGACCGAATGGTGCAGGAAAAACAACAACCCTTGAGATGATCGAGACGCTTCGGCCAATTGATGGTGGAAGCGCTACTATTGACGGTATTGATGTTGCCGATAGCCCTGAGACAGTGAAGAGATTGATTGGCGTGCAGCCCCAGGCTCCTGCTTTTCAAGATAAAACTAAGCTAAAAGAAGTCGTAGAGTTGTTTGCTGCAGCATATGGTGAAAAAGTCGATGTGATGCAATTTCTCCGTGACGTAGAGCTCGAAGATAAAGCTGATAACTATGTCGAACAGCTTTCGGGTGGGCAAAAGCAGCGCCTCAGCATTACGACGGCTCTGGTACACGGTCCAAAAGTATTCTTCCTCGATGAACCAACCACTGGGCTTGATCCGCAAGCCCGTCGTAACCTCTGGGATATGATCGAACGGATCCGTGATCGGGGCGTCAGTGTCATCATGACCACCCACTACATGGATGAAGCCGAAATTCTTTGTGACCGTATTGCCGTGATGGATGCCGGCAAAATCGTCGCACTCGATACACCAAAGAATCTTATCAAGGCGCTCCTTGGTCGAGGCTTTACAAAAAAGCAGCAAGTTGATCAAGCCAATCTCGAAGACGTATTTATTGATTTAACAGGAAAGGCACTACGAGATTAATATGCCACGTTCACTTTTTACTATCCTTACCTTTGCACGCATTAGCACTAAGCGATTTTTTCGGGATAAGCTTTCAATATTCTTCGGTATACTTTTCCCACTTATTTTTCTTTTTGTTTTTGGAGGGATTTTTGGTAAAAACGACTTAGCAAGTTTCCGAGTTGCTTTAATTAATAATTCAAACTCAGCTTTTTCAAAAGAATTTGTCGCTAATTTACGCAAAGAGAAAACTCTCAATATAGATACAGAAGCAAAAAATTTGGATCAGGCCAAAGAAAAAATGACACGTAGCCAGCTTGATGCCACGATCGTGCTTCCAGAAAACTTCGGTGCTATTAATGAAACGAGCAAAACTCCCAGCGGACAGGCAAAAGTCTACTACACGCAAAACAATTCCACGGCTGGTCAAACGCTAAGCACTATTCTTGAAGGATTGTTCAAAGGCATCAATCAACAGATTACAAAAGCGAGTGAACCATTCAGCGTAAAAGGTGAGCAACTTCAAAACAAATCACTGACACAATTCGATTATACGTTTGCAGGCTTACTTGGATTCAGCCTCCTTGGTATTGGTATTTTCGGGCCGGTTAATGTTTTCCCTGAACTGAAAAAACAAGGAATTATGCGCCGGCTCTCGACGACGCCGCTGAAGGTATGGCAGTATTTCTGCGCAACAGCGATATCACAAACAATTATTGGCCTCGTCTCAATTGCCACTATGTTCGTTGTGGCAGTGTCTGTCTTTAAACTGCGGGTGTTAGGCAATTACGCAGAGCTGGGGTTGTTTTTGACATTTAGTATCGTTCTGGTGCTTGGAATTGGCCTCGCGATCGGTGGATGGGCCAGTAACGAACGTCAAGCAGCGCCACTTTCCAATATTGTCACGTTTCCAATGATGTTCCTTTCTGGAACATTTTTCCCACGCTTCTTGATGCCAGAGTGGTTACAAAATGCCTCGAGTTTCTTGCCACTTACACCAGTCATCGATGGCATACGATACATTGTTACCGAAGGCTATCACTTCACGCAACTCGGCACGCAACTGGGAATGATGGCAGCCTGGACGGTAGCTATCTATCTCATTGCTTTCAAAGTATTCCGTTGGGAATAAAAAAACCCCCAGTTGGGGAATAGCTACCATGCGAACATGACAAACAGACGCGAGGAGAAACGAAAACAATACATTTCTCCTCCATCTGAACTGTCATGTGCGCAGTGATGGCGAAGAGCCTTCAGCCGACCGGAGCGGTGGCCTTCTTCTCGGCGGTGTCGAGGTGGATATTCCAAGCGCTCGGCGCGTAGACGGCCTCGGCCTCGGCCTCGAGCCGCTTCGCGACGCGCTGCAGCAACGCCGTGACCTGCTCGACGGTGCGACCGTCTTCGTCGTTCCAGCCCCACACGGCAGCGGCTAGCCCGCGACGAGTGTCCTTCTTGGGGGTGACCCCGAGCTCTGTCACCAGCGGCTGAAGGTAGGCCTTCGGCAGCTGGTTCGTGGTGTCTTCACCCTGTGCGACCACGCCGGTCCACCTGCCGAGCGCCTGCACAAGGCACTCGGATCCGTCGTCACCCGTCCAGGTGCGCTGGACCCAGCCGATGTCCTTGATCCTCTGAGCCGCCCCCCGATAGGCGGCGGCGATTGATGCGGTCATGAGCTTTCTCGCTTTCGTGCACTCATCCGGGTCCCCACGTTGGGAGGTATTGTCTTCGGTAACAATAAGATGAGTTGTACGTTGACGACAGATCTTCACCGTACAACTCATCTTATTTTAGCGTCTGTTTGTCAAAGTACTTTGGAGCATACGCTCAACAAAGATGTTATTTAGCGTACCATCATAGGTTTAAGTTGGCAATAGCGTAGTGATTGACTTTCGATAATGTTTATGGTAATATATAACTATGACGCATGGTCATCAACCTTCGGAAATTTTACACAATTGGAGCGCATTCGTAGATAATGAAGGCAATGTATTACCAATAGCCGATCTTGATACCGATACTACTGATACGTTGGAGCCCAATCCGCGAGCTGCAGAACTACTTTCGTTGAAACGATGGGCAATCGATTCGGCGAAAGCATACGATGTCATAGCCTCTGAAAAATCGAATCGTTCAAAAGTATCCAAAGACGCGCGCCATACGCTTTGGCGTGTCATGCAAGAATTTCTCGAGTTTTATGGCTTTCCATCCCAGTTGGGCGTCAACCCGACGTCGGCGGAAATCGATCATTATGAAAAAGGACTTGCCTACTTCCGCAAATTCAGAGATCGCATGCATGACCCCAAGCAGCGTGACGAACTTCTGGTTATGATCGATCACAGCCTCGGCATTTATACTCGAGCCGCATAACCCTAGCGTAACAGAGGCGACTACGGTATACTTGGGAGGCACGGGGGTGTAGCTCAGCGGTCAGAGCAGCGGGCTCATAACCTGTTGGTCGCTGGTTCAATCCCAGCCACCCCCACCAAATAGGAAACAAATATGAATAGTGCACAGCTGCGGCGATTATTGTACCGACTAAAAAATCAGTATGCCACAACGAACAATGCGGTCGTGTTTGTGGCGTTTTTTATTGCCATTAGTTGGGCGTGGGGCTCTGTTAGCGTAATGCAGCGCAACTACAAATTGCAGCGCGAGATTGATTCAAAAGAGCGCCAAGCAACACTTATGACCCTCGAGAATGAGCGTCTTAAGTACGAAAAAAAATACTACGAAAGTGACGAATACAAAGAAATGGCAGTACGCCAACGGCTTGGACTAGTAATGCCAGGTGAAAATGTGGTCATATTACCAGCTAATAGCGATGCTGCCAAACAGTGGGATGCGAGTCAGCAAACAAAGCAGGCCGCAAATAAACCGTTAGAAAAACCAAGCAATTTTGAAACCTGGATGACATTTCTTTTGGGCGGAAATCGCCGCGACTAGTGTTGAAAAAAGCTTTGCAATCTGTTACGATAGAAGACGTATCGCGGGGTGGAGCAGTCTGGTCAGCTCCCTGTCTCAATAAATCGCGAATAACCGTATGGTTATGACGAGGCGAAGCAAATATCCAGAATTTTACTATATCGCGGGGTGGAGCAGTCTGGTCAGCTCCCCGTCGAATCATTAGCGAGTAACCATTTGGTTATGAACAAATGAAGCAATGACCAGGATTTACATCACTATATCGCGGGGTGGAGCAGTCTGGTCAGCTCGCGTGGCTCATAACCACGAGGTCGATGGTTCAAATCCATCCCCCGCAACCAAGTAAATACCCTCAGCGGCTGCTGGGGGTATTTACTTTTCGGCGGGATGATTTGCACCATCGACCGCGCTAGATGTATCTAGCGCATGGTCGTAAGTTCGTGAAGTGCAGCGAAGTTCTGGAAAAGTTTACTTTTGCCAGAACGAGCAAACGGAAGAGGCAATTTATTGCCGATAATCTTGCCCCCGCAACCAAGAAAAAAGTTCGTCATTTGACGAACTTTTTTCTTGACACGAAGTGTTATAATCCTCTCTACTCTGCTATACTGCGAGTATGAATGCAGAGATAGTAGGGTTTATAGCAGGCATTTTAGTTGCTGCGGCGTTGCTGCCACAAGTGATAAAGTCATGGAAAACAAAATCTACTGCTGACATATCTCTTGGCTGGAGTATTACCAGTCTTGCGGGGCAGGTAATGTGGATAGTGTACGGGTTCATGATTACCAGCTACTCACTCATAATTATGAGTAGCATAACATTTATTATGGCAATTTCTGTCTTTTATCTAAAACTGAAATACGGCATGAAAACATAATTAGTTTACCTCATGCTATACTAAAGCCATAAGGAGCTATTATGGCAAAAACTATAAAATCTCGTAAAAAAACAATCGCGATTCCACTACCATACCGCACCATCTTCATTGTATCGTTGAGTGTGTTCATAACGACACTACTATGTTCGGCATTACTTTCTTATCTTGAAAAGACCACAGTTTTTTCTTCTATCGCAAAGCGGACCGTCGCCGTACAAACCACCGATGGCCTAATGGGGCTCATCGGTGAAGAGGTAACCATTAAACCTCAGCAGGTAGTTATTTATACTGTTGACTACAAAAATGCTAGCTCGAATGATTTGTTTATTACCATCAAGGCAACCCAGCGTGAACATGACTATTCGAAAAAGTGGTGTAACGGCCCTGCTTGCGATTTAGGCGCATGGACAGGTACTGCCTACAGTGAAAAGAAACAGGTGAAAAAGGGTGAATCGGTGCAATTTGTTGTTCCAGTGACACCAACTGGCAAAACGCCAACTGGTTCGGTAGAGCTCGAAGCCTTTAAAACTATTCAGGACTAACACGAGACATATCGTGCACACTTCTCAGTACCCATCGACTTTTTATCGGGTCAGTTTAAAAGCAATTATTCGCAATGAAAAAGGCGAAGTGCTTGTATGTAAAGAATACGGCGCTGATCACTATAGTTTGCCTGGCGGTGGCTGGGACCACGGTGAAACAGAAATTGATTGCTTGCAGCGTGAACTGAGTGAAGAGGTAGCCTATGAAGGTAATTTAATAGCACAGCCATACAAAACAGCCGTTTGGTGGCTCGATTCTCGCAAAGCATGGCTGCTCTGGATTGTGTACGAAGTGAAAACTGAGCACACTAATTTTGCACCCACCGAAATGTGTCACGACGTCAAATTCATACATCCAGCGCAGCTAAAAGATTCTGATGGCACAACCGAACGCTGGATTGCAGAAAATTGTTAAAATCCAGATACTCCCACTTTAGATTTCAGAAAATGTGGCAAAAGCGCGAATAAGTTAAAGCTTTGTTGTGTACTTACTTGCAGAATTGAGGAGGCTATGCGAATATGCAGACCGTAATGTTTGCGTTATTGATCCGTTTGAAATTTGTCGGCCATCGATTTCAACAACTGGTGATAAAAACGCGCTAGTGCCGCAGACAAACACTTCATCGGCTATATATAGTTCCGTCAGATCAATAGGACGCTCAACAACCGGGATGTCGCTTTCTTTGGCAAGTTCAATAATTGTCCGTCGGTTAATACCTTCTAAAATATCAGCGTCGCGGCCCGGGGTTAGCAGCACGCCATCGCGCACGATGAAAATATTCGCAGCCGAAAGCTCTGCTACGTGGCCTTGGCTATCCAGAAAGATACAATCATCATAGCCGCTATCGATGGCGTCTTGCCGAGCAAGGACTGAATTGACATACGCACCATTGACCTTGGCGCGTGAAGGAATGGCAAAATCTGGATTGCGTCGCCACACACTAGTTTTTAGCCGAACGCCGTCAGTCGGAACAATAGGTGTCGCGTCGTACACGAACGCACTAAGTATTGTGGAGAGCCCTCGTGAACGAGTACCAGGCAGAATTTCGTTGACATGGAAGCTGGCACGCACAAAGCAGTTTGTTTTTGGGTCGTTAGCGTGAACAAGTTTTTGCATCGATTCACGAAAGGCCTCAAAAGTGAGCTCATCGTGTGAAAAGGTATCAATGCCGATAATTTTGCACGAATCCTTCAAACGCTTGTAGTGATCGGGCAAACGGAATGCGTGGTACTCACTGTCTTCGTAGACCACATGAAATACCGTATACACACTTAGCCCGTACAAAACTGCCGAACTGGCAATTGAAAGGGTCGCCGTGTCGCTTGCAACGAGTTTATTATCGAAATACACAGTGGGGTAGATCGTTGCCATAGACTTATCCCAGACGTGCGGCAGCAACGCGGACGGCTTCGCTCCAACTTAAGAACGCATGTGGCATGGCGGCGAGTTCCGTGGCTGTCATACCGGTACGGATAGCGAGCGAAAGTTCGTGAATAATTTCACCAGCGTGTGGTGCGACGACTGTGGCCCCAATCAAGGCACCTTTTCTATCTGCAATAAGTTTTACAAATCCATCCCTAAAATCGCTGGTGTTGGCCCTAGCAATCATTGTGAGTGGAGCAACAGCAGTCCGAATGGTTAAATCACGCTTGATGCAATCGTCTTCACTGAAGCCAACTGATGCAACACCAGGGAAGGTGTACATGACATTTGGCGTACCAGAATAATCGGGAGTCGTCTTTTGCTTGTTCAAAATGTTGTGCGCCACGACGCGGCTTTCGAGCAGGGCGGTATGCAGATAGCGCTTGCTCCCAAGGACATCCCCGGCAGCGTAAATGTTGCGTGCGCTTGTCTGCAGATGGTCATTTACTTCAATACCTTTTTGGCTGTAGTGAACACTGGCGTTTTCGAGTCCGATATCAACCGTCGGTGTGCGGCCAACTGTAAGTAAAATCTCATCGACCTTCACGGTTTTTTCAATACCGCCACGGCTAAAGGTAATTTTTCGGAGTAACCCTTCTTTTTGGGCAGTTAACAGGCGCGTCTGTGTTAGTACGCTGACGCCTTTTTGTTCGGCGAGAAGTTTAGCTATCAGCTCGCCGACTTCTTGGTCTTCTTCTGGAAGGATGCGAGCAGCTTTTTCGACGAGATATACTTTGGTGCCAAGTGCAGCAAAAAGCTGTGCATATTCGACGGAAAGGCCATTGCCGCCAATAATGAGCAAGCTTTTAGGTGGACGAGGAATATCCAAAATAGTTTGGGGAGTATGATAGCCGGCATCTTCTAAGCCTGCTACCGATGGTTGTTCCCAGTGCGATCCAGTCGCAACGAGGAATTGTTCGGCAGAAAGGTGACGTCTCGCCACGCTAATTTCATTTGGACTTAAAAAATGGGCAGTGGAATGGTACGTAGCGATGCCTTGTTTTTCGTAGTAACTACGGTTATTCCCAGCACCGGTGCGTTTGATTGCAACATCTTTCCACGCTTTGAGCGACAAAAAATTATATCCAATAGTAGAGCTTCGGATCCCAAACCGCGCTCCATGACGTGCTTCATCGTAGAGCTGGGAAGCGTGCAGCATTGCTTTTAGCGGGATGTCGCCCCAGTTTGGTGACTCGCCACCAAACATATTGGCTTCGATAACAGCAACCCGCTTTCCAGCCGCCGCTGCTAGCGTCGCTGCAGGGCTGCCACCGGCGCCGCTACCGATAACGATGAGGTCGTAGTCAAAATTAGGTTTTTTTGCCATGCGGGTTAGCTCCTATACAACACATTGGTGATTTTGATATAAATACGCTGCTTCGGGATGAAATACTTCAAGAGTTTGGGTAGCAACACGACGGATATCTTCAGAAGTGACGGCAGCTTTTTCATGACACCAGCTGGCGACACTACTGACAACATGCTCGGCGACGGTTTCGGCAACACCCTCAGGGCTGCGTACGCTTAGGCATGCTGCACGTACACTTGAATGGAGTTTGCCGTGATCAAATTGCTCTGTCTTGCGAGCACCACCACGTTTTATTACCTCTGGGGTGGCTACCATATTGATCGCTCCGCAGCCATCACAGCCATCGTCATCACTTGATCTACATAGATATAAAAGCTAAGCGCAAGGAGTGCCGCGCCAGCGCCAAACTGCAAGAAGTTTTTGTTTTGTTCGCGCCAGCGTTGAAGCCGACTTATACTGTGACCGCCACTAATCAATACATGAACAATCAGCAGGGAAGACAGGGAAATGAAGGTATAATAGGCGATACCAGCGAGCTGAAGTAAGGGGCTATATTGTACCAACACCATAATAGCTACGGCGAGTGGAATAAAGATGAAAAGCGCTTCACCTAGAACACTTACAAGACCAAGGCTGAAGGCTTCGGCAGAATGCTTCGTCACTTTAGCACGACGAGTAAGGAAACGAGCCATAGAGTGGGGAATCCATAGTCTAGTCCCCTGCTCTTTTCTGTAGTAAAAGAGCAGCACGGCAACAGCTAGCCCAGCCATGCCGCCGCAAAGAATAGTCCACAGCATATCAAATGATACATAACTTGTGGTTGCCTGGAAAACAAGGCCAAGTGCGCATAGCAGCAAAATCGTCATCACGGCTACGCCAAGCACGAAAGAATGAGTAAGCAGAATCAACCGTCTCTGTGATTGCTTGCGTCCGATAGTGTGGCTTGAAAGCAAGGTCAGCATACTTACACTTAGTTGAAAACTAGCGTGAATAAGCCCGGCGACGGTAAGAATTGCAAATGCAGACAGTATATCCATATGTTTGTTTCGTTAGTTTCCTGCATCTTAGTTATACCATAAGCGGTGTGTCTCCGTAAAGAAAACAACATGATTTTGCAATAAAATATGATATAGCTATTGACTTTTTCTGATGCTTATGCTAAAGTAAGATTATAAAGCAATAAAAACAAAAAAAGGACAAATAGTATGTCAGCCACCCTATCGACTCTGTCGAGTACCATTAGTGATTTTTTCGCTCCAGAAACATGGAATCAAAAACGGAGCTCCGAAGAACTCCGCTCGTTTGTGACTGGTCGTCTTGAAAGTTGCCAGGATGAGTCTGAATTTGACGTTGAAATCTAGTTAAACGTCGTTACCAGGACGCGTAAGCGTAAATAATTTTGCTACACCAACAGTAAGCAGTGAGTACACAATAATCGCTACGATTGTGCTGATATCAAATACAGAGTTACCATATGTCGGAGTACCAAAAATTCCCTGGAATGGTGCTACAAATAAGCCCGACAGGCTGTAGACAAAGTCAACGAACGCATTTCCTTGGTTTGCCGCAAGCAATAATAGAAGTAATCGCAAGGCAAGTAGAGCAACGACAAAGCCACCAATATAGTAGACGACTCGCTGTGCTACAGTGCTTCCTGCGGCGCGGCCTGTTTGGTGAACAACCTCGCGTTGGACGCGTTCACCGTTATCGGTAACAACGTCCTGACGACGAACTTCAGTAGTTTGTTGATCTTGCATACTGTCTCCTTTTCTAAGTGATGACTTCATAATATGTCCGAGAGACGATTTTGATTGTGATAAACATCACACGTTGCATGAAAAGACACTCACAGTTGTGAGTGTCTTTTCATGGTAGCACCAGGTAGGCTTGAACTACCGACCTCAGGCTTATGAGTCCTGCGCTCTAACCAGCTGAGCTATGGTGCCGTGTATTGTAATCGTAAGGTACTAGCTTTCTGTAGCTGATGTAAACAGCTGGGTAGAGCGGCGCTATTATTTTCGCTGATGGCTCTCCAGCTGAGCTATGGTGCCGTAATGGAGACAAACGTTTATCATCGCGCCGTGCACTGGCAAAGCCAGCTACTCGGGCTGCTCTTTTCCCTTAGCGGCAAGCTACGGGACACTTGGGTTATTGTATCAAAAAAATGCACTGGTTTCTAGGGTATACTAGGTGTAATGAAGATTATTCTAGCTAGTCAATCGCCACGTCGGCGTGAACTTCTTAAAAAAATGGGCGTGGAATTTGAAGTTATTCCAAGTAGCTACGATGAGTTGCTTGACAGTAGTCGCTCGCCGAATGAGGTTGCTAGCGAGTTGGCATTGGGAAAAGCACGTGATGTGGCCGAGCGGTTTCCTGATGCACTGGTGATTGGTGCTGATACCATTGTGACAATCGATGGTGAACAGCTTGGCAAACCTGAATCACCAGAGCATGCCAAGGCAATGCTAGAACGTTTGGCGGGCAGAGCACATGATGTGACAACCGGCATGGCACTGGTATGCGTGGCAAAAGGTATTGAACAACCCCATGCTGATACAACGAAAGTAGTTTTTGGTCCGTACAACGAAGCAGCAGTCGATGCGTATATCGCAACGGGTGACCCAATGGATAAGGCCGGGGCATACGGTATACAAAGTGTTTATGGAACGCTGATTACACATGCAGAAGGGGATCTTGATACAGTGATGGGGCTCAATACTACTTCCCTAGCCCGCTTGTTACATGAATATGGTATTGCTGCGAAGCCGGTGCGGATAACTGCAGATTCTGTTGCCAAAGTGGTATAATAAAAGCATCTCCACGTGATACTACTGCTAGCAATAGTAAGCGTCCCTCACGACAGGATTCATCGTTGTCTTCGGGCTAATCGCTAAGAAACGGGCGAGATACAAACGGGCAACACATCAAAGTAAATCGTTTCTTCAAACTAATTTTGGAGATATTTTTGATGAATGATGAACTTTCTAGTTACCCAGTAAGCCCAACAGTTGCGTATATCGAAATACCTTGCTCACCACACCGGCCTGAAAAAATTGATACCATTCTGAAACGACGTATGTACGAATTTATGTTGCGACGCCGTCAAAAGCAGTGGCTAGAGCGGGGCGACTAATATGAACGATGAAGTATTCTTGAACGAACGTGTTGATGTGGTAGCAACGTTTGGCATTGGTCTGAACGCTTGTGTGCCGCGTCGGTTTAGGCGACCGAATGGTCGGGAAATCGAAATAACGGAAATTGGCTTACGGCATCCAACTGAACAAGGCAGGCGCATGGTGCATATTTTTGATGTGACGGACGGCTCGCTAGACTACCGGCTGGAGTTCGATAGCGAGCGATTGACATGGCATTTGACGATGGAGGGGGATAGGATATGACTAACTTATTCTTTGCATGGCCAAAGAAACCACCTGCTCTTTTGCGCGCAAAAGAGCCAAAACGCCTTCTTTTCGTCTTGAAACGAAAGGAAGCAAAACGTTCAAGTCCGGCTCGTTCGTCGTGGCGATCTGTTAGATTGTCGTTTTTACGAATATACCGTCCAGGAAATTTGAGAGGACATTTCGGCTGCTTGAGGCGGCGCGGAGCCCGCTTTCCAGGTATTTGGACGAGCCCGACTAAGAAATGGCTTGCAGCCAAGAGTAATGCGAACGAGTTTCCTCAGCCATCCGTAGCTCATTCATTATGGCTGAGCGATCCCTTTAGGGTCGTTCTCGTGAGCCTTGGGTGCAGGTTATTTCTTACTCGGCGCAAGGACAGTTACCTGGGAGTTTTTGCATCTTTTTGCGGTCAAAAAGATGAGGGGTAGGTTGTTTGGAAATGCAAAGAAAAAGGGAATTAAGTAACATGCAAAACAATTATAACCCTGCCCCGCCTCACATCATGCACATCGACCTCAATAGCTGCTTTGCAACCGTAGAACAGCAGGCGCGGCCGATGCTGCGAGGCCGGCCAGTGGCGATTGTGAATCGACGAACAGAGCATACTAGTATTATTACTGCTAGTTATGAAGCAAAAGCAGCTGGGGTAAAGCTCGGTATGCGTTACAAAGAGGCAAAGCTGCTGTGCCCAGATTTGGTAATGCTCGAAAGTGACCCACCCAAATACCGTTACGTGTATCACAAACTTATGGACATCATGAACAGCTACTCGGCCCATGTACGCATGAAAAGTATTGACGAGGGAGTGATTGATTTTAACGAAAGCACAAAAGCATTGCAAGGACGGTCCTTGCAAGAAGTTGGGTACGAGATAAAAACGAGATTAAAGAGTGAGGTGGGATGCGCGATGCGTTGTAATGTAGGTATTAGCACTAACCGGTTTTTAGCTAAAACAGCTGCGGGGCTGCATAAGCCAGATGGCCTGGATGTTTTAACGTCGCACAATCTACGGGAAGTGTTTTCTACCTTACAGCTCACCGACCTTACGGGCATTGCCCATCGTAATGAACATCGCCTTAATGCCGTAGGTATTTACACTCCCCTACAATTTTTGGACGCTGATGCAAAGCTACTAAAAGACATGGTATTTAAAAGCGTGTGTGGTGAAGAATGGCATCAGCGACTACGTGGCTGGGAAGTCGATAAGCGTGATTTTCCAATGCGAACCGCTGGTCGGCAGTATGTTTTGGAATCATTTAATCTGACGCATGATCAAGTGCTGCAGCGGCTCCATAACCTCTGCGAAAGCGTTGGCTATAAACTACGCAGTCAGGGCAAGCAGGCGCGAGGCATTTATGTGTATGCAAAAAGCCTCCGCAAAGGGTATTGGAAAGCACGTCACATGGTGAATGTACCCTTTAGCTCTAATCAAGCTATTTACACTTTGGCAGCTTGGCTTTTTCAAAATAGCCCAAGTGATCCAAAAGAAATTGGTGTGACATGCTACGAACTGACTGATTGCGGCGACACACAACTGAACTTGTGGGGCGATGAACTACTACGAGAGCGGTATGCCACTAAGGCAATTGATGAAATAAATCAA
This sequence comes from uncultured Candidatus Saccharibacteria bacterium, assembly GCA_964618945.1. Lineage (GTDB taxonomy): Bacteria > Patescibacteriota > Saccharimonadia > Saccharimonadales > Saccharimonadaceae > UBA1020. The sequence goes on along the minus strand of CAZUDH010000002.1, from coordinate 57,823 downwards.
CGCTTTGGTGATAGAACCGTCCATAGCGCTCATACGCTAGGGACAGGAATGTATGTCAAACAAAAAATCCCGTTCGGCAGCACACGCTATCTATAGGAGTACTTGCTATACTATCTGTATGAACAAACACGTAGTAATGGCTGGTGCAATGATTGGTATGACGCTGGGGGCGTTTTTACCAATGGCGTGGGGTGACAATGATGTTTTTGGCCTGGCAAGCTTGCTGCTGAGCCCGCTGGGCGGCTTTTTGGGGATATGGCTCGCGGTTGTAGTAAGTAAACGGTTTGGATAAGTGAAATATATTGTTGCGGTGAGTGGCGGGGTGGACTCGGTGGTATTGCTTGATATGCTCGTAAAAAAGGGTGAAGATGATCTTGTTGTTGCCCATTTTGATCATGGCATTCGGACTGAATCCGCTGCCGACGCCAAGTTCGTTGAGGGACTCGCAAAACTACATCACCTCCCTTTTGAATCTGTGCGCGAAGAATTAAGGGAAACATCAAGCGAAAATTATGCTCGCGAACGCCGGTACAAATTTTTGCGGTCGGTAGCGACAAAACACAATGCCCAGATTGTAACCGCCCATCATCTTGATGACTTGGTCGAAACAGTCGTGATTAATTTTGAGCGTGGCACAGGCTGGCGCGGTTTGGCAGTGCTAAATGCGCAAGATGTTAAGCGGCCACTGTTGGCAATGACAAAGCAGGAAATTTATGCATATGCACTCGAGCATAGTCTCGAATGGGTTGAAGATGAAACCAATAGAGAACCCGCGTACCACCGTAATCGAGTACGAAAACGAGTATGCGCGCTGGATGATACCGTGAAGCGCAGCATCGCCAAACTCCGTGACGAACAGGTTGAGCTTATAACATGTGTTGACCAGGAGGCGGAAAAAATAGCAAAAGAATGGGGAGCCTCGCGATATCCTTACCGCATGATAGATATGCCGGAAAATCTTGAAGTGTTACGAGCTCTCACTGGCCAACGCCTGACACGTCCTCAGCTAAAGGCTCTATGGCTCGCAATTAAAGTAGCTCGTCCTGGAACTAAACACCAAAGCGGTAATGGCGTTTTGGCTCAATTTACTCTAGATGAATTCAATCTTAGAATGCTATAATTAAAGGAATTATTAGAGCACGACATTCTTAAGGCAAAAAGGAAGGACAGACGCGCGTTCATTATGGCAAAGCAACCTAACTCACCAAAACGTTCATTCGGAAACATGCTTCGACTGACATTATTTTGGATTATTCTAGTACTAATCGGTATTTCGCTTCTCAATATTGGTGTTACTCAGGATAACCTCACAAAAAAAGATATCGGAAGTATCATCGAGCGAGCGAACAAAGGTGAACTCGCAAAAATCGAAGGCCAAGGTGATGACTTAAGGATTACTGTAAAAGGCCAAGATAAGGCAACTGAAAAATCCTATATTCAGGGTGGCGTTAGTACGTTGCTGAAAGACACGGCGCTCACGCCTGAGGCGAAAAAGATTGTTGCCGATAGCGCACCATCGCAAACAAGTGGCATGATATGGAATGTGCTTTCGATCATTCTGCCAGTCATTCTGATTGGGGCACTGTTTATGTACATGATGCGCCAAGCCCAGGGCCAAAATAACCAAGCACTCGGATTCGGCAAAAGTAAGGCCAAGCTATATGGAAGCGACAAAGAAAAAGTTCTGTTTGATGATATCGCAGGCAATGATAGCGCGAAGCAAGATCTTGAAGAAGTCGTTGATTTTTTAAAGCATCCGAAAAAATACCAGCAACTCGGCGCCAAAATTCCCAAAGGTGTATTGCTAGTTGGTAACCCTGGAACCGGTAAAACAATGCTCGCCCGTGCTGTCGCTGGCGAAGCAAATGTACCATTTTTTAGTATTTCTGGTAGCGAATTCGTTGAAATGTTTGTCGGTGTGGGCGCAAGCCGGGTACGTGATCTTTTCGCGAAAGCAAAGAAAAATGCTCCGGCTATTATATTCATTGATGAGATCGATGCCGTTGGTCGAAAGCGTGGAAGCGGCATGGGCGGCGGACATGACGAGCGTGAGCAAACGTTGAATCAGATTTTGGTAGAAATGGACGGTTTTGAAACCGATACAAACGTCATCGTTCTCGCTGCGACGAACCGTGCCGATGTGCTCGACCCTGCCCTACTTCGTCCAGGACGATTCGACCGTCGCACCAATATTATGCTGCCAGAACGAAAAGATCGTGAAGCTATTTTGAAGGTTCACTTCAAAAATAAACCTACAGATAATACTGTTAATCTCGATAAACTAGCGGCCAAAACCGCCGGCAGTAGCGGTGCTGACCTTGCAAATATTGCAAATGAAGCCGCAATTATTGCTGCACGTCGAAATGCAAAAGCAATTACTGGCGCCGACCTCACGGAAGCGTTTGAAAAGGTTGCCATTGGACCTGAGCGAAAAGCCAAGGTGATGAGCGATAAGGAAAAAGAGCTTACGGCTTATCACGAAGCTGGACACGCAATTGTTGGGCATGTGCTTCCCGATAGCGACCCAGTACACAAAGTCACAATTATCCCACGGGGTGGTACAGGTGGTGTAACGTGGTTCTTGCCACCTGAAGACAAGAGCTATACGAATGTGTACGAGTTCAAAGATATTTTGGCTCGAGCGCTTGGCGGGCGTATTGCTGAGAAAATTATTTATGGTAATGATGGAATTACGACAGGTGCCGGAAACGACTTGCGAAAGGCAACAGAAATTGCTCGTGATATGGTTATCGAACAAGGAATGGGAACAGCTCTGCGTGACCAAGTATTCCACGAAGACAGTGGCGGCATGGTGTTTGACAAAATCACTCATGAACGTCCATACAGTGATAACACTGCTAAGCTCATTGACGAAGAAGTTGCCAAACTCATGAAAGAAGCTGGCAAACGCGCTGAACTTGTTATTCAAGCAAATCGAACCCAGCTTGATATTCTGGCAAAGGCACTCTTGAAAGAAGAGACGCTGGAAGAAGATGCGGTAAATCGAATTTTGGAAACAGCAAAATTACCGAAAGAAGCGACGCTACATTCATAATGAGCGAAGAAAAAACGTATGGGACGAATACGAAAAGCGGTTGAAAGGGCTAATCAAAAAGTCACGATTCAAATAGCTGCAGCGTTGATTTCTGGATCAACGCTCGTTTCGTTCCTCTTCGGGTTTTTCCGTCTGCGCCTTCTTAACGCCGCCTACTATGATACATACAAACCAGGACTTGATGCATACATAGCGGCATTTAAGCTTCCAGATTTCATGTTTTTTATTTTGGTTTCTGGCGCGCTAAGCGTGACGTTTATCCCGGTGTTTAATCAACGGCTCATGACGGGCAACCGTAAATCTGCCTGGGAGCTATCAAGTAGCATGATAAATTTCATGGCTGTTCTCACGATGATCGCCAGTATCACGATGATTATTTTTGCCGAACCACTGATGCGGTATTTGATTGCACCAAACCTTGATGAAACAAGCATGGCGCTCGCGGTGAGCATGATGCGCGTTATCGCGGTAAACCCATTCCTCTTCGCGATTTCTGCCGTAATGGCAAGTATGCAACAGGCAGTTGGCCGTTTCGCGTTCTTTACACTCGCGCCAATCCTTTATAACATCGGTATCGTTATTGGTATTACGTGGTTTACGAATGGTATCAATATTTTTGGATGGCAAGCATTTGAGGGTGGAATTATGGGGGTTGCACTTGGAGTAGTGTTTGGCTCAATCCTACAATTACTTGTCAGCAGTATCGGCTTGATTGGACTTGGTTTTGACTACCAATTCAAAATTTACTGGAAAAATAAAGGCTTTCGCAAAGTGCTGACATTACTTCCGGCTCGGTCTATCGACCAAGGGATGGATTATGTCGTCGGTATCATTGAAACAAATATTGCATCGAAATTTAAAGCTGGTTCAATTGCGGCATTCGACCAGGCCTCTACGCTGCACATGGCACCAATTAACTTGATAGGGGTAGCGATTAGTACAGCTGCATTTCCTCGGATGACTGAACGACTTGCTGATGGTCGGATGGACTTATTCAAAAATGAGCTACAGGCTGTAATTCGCATAATTGTATGGTTAGCACTTCCCGTTGCGATCATCACGTTTTTCACACGTGGATACGTTGTGAGTTTTATAAAAAACGGAGGTGATGCACTCATTGCCGGCATATTGGGTGCATTTGTTATCGCGATATTCTTCAGGTCCATTTACTTTATTTCTGCACGCAGCTTTTATGCGCAGCAGGATACAAAGACTCCGCTGTATATTTCGATCTTTGCCATCGGACTTAATATCGCTCTCGCTCTGTATTTTACTTCACCGTCTCTAAACATGGGAGTGTATGGTCTCGCCTGGGCGCAGTCAATTGTTGCAGTAATCGAAGTTTTCGTATTATTTGTCGTGATGTCTAGACGTATCAGCGGGCTATTTGACAAAGCATTTTGGCATGGCGTTGCTCGCATGGCGAGTGCCACAGGCTTTATGGCAGTCGTCTGTTATTCACTCGTACTTCTTTTACCCTTTAGGATTACGGACAATAGCTTTATCGCAACATTTCCAAAGTTTACAGCGATTGTTGGGCTTAGTATGATCGCATATGTTGTATTTAGTCGAATGCTTGGCCTAAAGGAAGCAAACCCTGTGATTCGTGTCGCACGCCGTACATTCCTTGGATATCTCGATCCAACGCGCAAGTAGCTACCCCTGTTATTTTCTAGAAAACCTGCTATACTAGCCTAAATGGACCAGGCTCATATCCGAAATTTTTGCATCATTGCTCATATCGATCACGGTAAGAGCACGCTTGCAGATCGCATGCTCGAACTGACTGGAACAGTCGAAAAACGTGACATGAAATCACAACTACTCGATAGTATGGAGCTCGAACGAGAAAAAGGTATTACTATCAAACTTGCACCAGTGCGAATGAAATACAAAAACTACGATTTGAATTTGATTGATACGCCGGGACATGTCGATTTCAGCTATGAAGTTTCGCGGAGCTTAGAAGCGTGTGAAGGCGCGGTGTTAGTAGTTGATGCTAGCCAAGGCATTCAGGCGCAAACGCTTGCCAATGTTTATTTGGCGCTTGCCGCCGATCTTGTTATTATCCCAGTTCTTAATAAAGTCGATCTACCTGCTGCTGACGTACCGCGCGTAAGCGCAGAGGTAAAAAATCTTCTGGGCTGCAGCGACGAAGATATTCTAAAAATAAGTGCTAAAACTGGCGAAGGTGTAATAGGAGTTTTGGATGCGGTTGTCGAGCGTATTGCAGCACCAAAAGGTAATGAAGGTGCATCGACGCGTAGCCTAATTTTTGATAGCTATTACGACGATTATCGTGGCGTGATTTTGTATACACGAACGTTTGACGGTGCCATAAAAAAAGGCGATACAATTGAGATGCTTGCGACTGGTGCGAGTGGAATTGCACTTGAAGTTGGAGCGCTTAGCCCGAGCATGAAACCAGAAAACGAAATTGATACCGGGGAAATTGGATATATCGTCACCAATCTAAAGACGACACGCGATGCAAAAGTTGGGGATACAATTACCGTCAAGCGATCTCGTGCAACTGAGGCACTTCCTGGCTATCAAAACGTGAAGCCGTTTGTGTATGCCGGTTTTTTTCCGGTCTCCAATGAAGACTATAATGAGCTCAAAGAAGCCATCGAAAAACTTAGCTTGAGCGACAGCGCGCTGCAGTTTGAGCCAGAGAATTCACCCGTGCTTGGCTTTGGTGTGCGCATTGGTTTTTTGGGGTTGCTCCACATGGACATTATCCGCGAACGTTTAGAGCGTGAGTATAACCTCGACCTTGTAGTGACAAATCCCAGCACGGACTATCAGGTATCAATGAATAGCGGGGAAGAGCTCGATATCAAAAGCGCGAGCGATCTACCAGAGGTGACAAAAATTAAAAGTATTCGTGAACCTTGGATTAATGGTGAAATTGTTGTGCCACAAGAATACATTGGTGCAGTTATTCAGCTTATCGTTTCAAAACGCGGACGTCAAAAAAACCTTAGCTATATAGACGAACGTGCCCTAATCAGTTTTGAAGCACCACTCGCCAACCTGCTGACAGACTTTTACGATCAATTAAAAAGTGTCACGAGCGGATACGGAAGCTTTAATTACGAGCTTTCAGAATATCGTGAAGAAGATTTGGTGCGCGTAGATTTTTATGTGGCAGGCGAAATAGTGGATGCACTAAGTGTCATGGCACACCGTAGCGAAAGCCAAAGCTTAGGACGCGATATTACCAAAAAATTAAAGGATGTCATTCCGCGCCAAAACTTTCAGGTGAGTTTGCAAGCGGGAATTAACGGAAAATTTATTGCGCGCGAAGATTTAAGTGCCTACCGCAAGGATGTGACAGGCTACTTATATGGTGGCGATGTCAGTCGCAAAAAAAAGCTGCTTGCAAAACAGGCAAAAGGTAAAAAGCGCATGAAACGTTTTGGCAAAGTAGATATACCGAGTGAGGCGTTTACTGTGATGCTGAAGCGCGACTAGCTTGTTGCGCTCTTTTATATAGCTCATCAATAATGTCTGCATAGACGGCCATTACGGGCTTTGAAGCATCAATGTCAATAACAAGACCAAGCTCACGATACACGTTGATAACCGGTATCGTTGATTCATTAAAAAGCTGAAGACGTTTTTTAATACCTTCTTCGTCGTCATCGACTCGTTTTTCGCGTGTACCATCCTGAGTGCTCGTGTGAAATCGCTCCCACGTCACTTGTTCGCTAATATCGAGAAAAATAGCTGCTTTGATCTCATGTCCACTCTCGCGAGCAGCGCGAATCACGACTTGTTCCTCTCCCTTCATACGACCAACGGTACTGAGGAGTAGTGGAACATTCGCAAATTCCTGTTTAGCCAAATAGGGCGTGACGATTGAACGATAAGCCTCTGTTGGTGCTAAGTTTCCCGAATTAACTTGTTCCATCACCTCACGCGGAGTATCCCCGCTACGTAGTATCTCACCACCACCAATTACAATTCCACCGAGATCGCGCGCTAAAAGATCGCACTGGGTGTCTTTGCCACAAAATTGTCGGCCGAATAGATTGATAGAACCGGTGCCGAGCCAACTTTTGATTGTAGAGAGTTTCTGTAAATCTTCCATAGGATTAGTATACCTACTGGAAGGTGTGTAGTGCAAATACCAAAGCTAGCACTCTAATTGAATGAGTGCCAAATATGCGATATAATAGCATCATGACTGAACGTCAAACAAAACTACTTGCCGCTATCATCGAACAATATGCTGAAATCGCAGCCCCAGTGGGAAGCGTTATTCTGGCAAAACTTTTTGGCGTGAGTAGTGCAACAATTCGTGCCGAAATGGCGGCACTCGAAGAAAGCGGCTATATTACCCAGCCGCACACAAGTGCCGGCCGCGTGCCGACTGACAAAGGCTATCGCTATTATGTTAATCAAATTACCGATCAACCACAGCCAAACGAAACGCCATACTTGCTCGATCGTAGCGCTAAAGCAATCGATGCCCGCGTTGCTAACTATGCCGATCGCACCGACCGTGCAATACGCAGCGCGGTAGATAGTTTAGTCGAAATTACACACAATTTGGGGCTGGCAACCATTGGCGACCAGCTGTATATGAATGGCATGGGTAACTTGTTTAGCCAGCCAGAATTTGCTGCAAATCCAAGTTCGGTAGCCAGGCTACTTGATAACTTGCAGCCGTGGCTACGCGAAGCTGCTCCAAATGAACCACTGAACGTGTTTATTGGTACCGAAAACCCTATCGGGCGCAATTCGCAGGCAAGCCTAATTATTAGTCGTTTTCGTTCACCGCTCAGTGACCATAGTTATATAGGAGTGCTCGGTCCAACAAGGCAAGACTATGCCAAAGTAATGCGACTTGTTAGGCACACCGGCGCTATGTTAGAGGAGGTTCTATAATATGACAAAGAATTCAAAAGTACAGGCTCTTGAGCAAAAGAACGCCGAATTACTTGCAGATCTACAACGTATGCGGGCAGATTTTGAAAACTATCGCAAAATGGTCGAACAAGAAAAATTGGTAGCCCGTGAAAATGGTCAGACTGCCGCCGTGCTTAAGCTTCTTCCGGTTGTCGATACGATTGAACGCGCCATTTTGCATATTCCAAACGACATTGCCGAACACCCATGGATGAAAGGCGTGGGCAGTTTGATTAAACAGCTCGATACTGCACTTGCTGGTATGAACCTCCGGCGCATAGAAGCAAAGCCTGGAACGCAATTTGACCCTGAGCTTCACCAAGCGATTAAGTTTGATGAAGAGGCCGAGGGCGAACAAGAAGTCATCGCCAAAGAACTACAGGTTGGCTATTTACTGAACGGTCGTCCGGTACGCCATGCCATGGTTGAAGTCACCCGCAAATAATCCAAGTTGAGCAAAAACATAAATTGGCACTCTTGACATGAGAGTGCCAATTTTGCTACTATAGGGGTAGATTTTGGCACTATCCTGCGAGGAGTGCTAAAATATGAATAAGAAATTCGTCACTTTATAACAAAATAGGAGGAAAACTCATGGGTAAAATTATCGGTATCGACCTCGGTACGACAAACAGCGCTGTTGCCTACATGGTGGCAGGCAAAGCAGAAGTGATAGCAAATGCTGAAGGTAACCGTACAACACCAAGCGTGGTAGCCGTCACTAAAAAAGGTGATCGTTTGGTTGGCCAAGTGGCACAGCGTCAACGTGTTACGAACGCAAAAAATACGATTTATGGCGTAAAGCGTTTGATCGGTCGTAAATTTGGCGATAAAGAAGTGCAAAATGACATCGGCATTATGCCATTCGAGATTGTAAAGCACAAAAATGGCGTAGCTGTAAAAATGGGCGGCACCGACTACACGCCAGAAGAAGTATCGGCCATGATCTTGACGAAACTCAAGACTGATGCCGAAAAGCATTTGGGTGAACCAGTTACTGAGGCAGTTATTACGGTACCTGCCTACTTTGACGACGCGCAGCGCCAAGCTACTAAAGACGCTGGGAAAATTGCAGGTCTTGAAGTCAAGCGTATTATCAACGAACCAACTGCGGCCGCACTTGCGTATGGTCTAGATAAGGGCAAGGAAGAAAAAATAGTGGTATTTGACCTTGGTGGCGGTACCTTTGACGTTTCTGTACTTGAACTTGGAGACGGCGTATTTGAAGTAAAAAGTACCAATGGTGACACACACCTTGGCGGTGAAGACTTCGACAACCGCATCGTGGATCACTTTATTGATCAGTTCAAAAACACCGAAGGCATTGATCTTAAGAAAGACAACGCAGCCTTGCAGCGTCTAAAGGACGAAGCCGAAAAAGCCAAGAAGGAACTTTCGACTACCACGCAAGTTGAGATTAATTTGCCATTCATTACGGCTGATGCTGATGGGCCGAAGCACTTTGAATATACTCTGACTCGGGCCAAGCTGGAAGATCTAGTTGCAGAGCTTATCGACAAAACTGCCGGTCCGGTAGAAAAAGCACTCAAGGATGCCAAGCTAAAGGCAAGTGACATCAATGAAATCGTGCTTGTGGGCGGTATGACTCGTATGCCGGCTGTGGTTGAAAAAGTAAAGAAGATTTTTGGTAAAGACCCAATGCAAGGTGTGAACCCAGACGAAGTTGTTGCCATGGGTGCCGCGATCCAGGGCGGTGTGCTAGCTGGTGATGTAAAGGATGTATTGCTGCTCGACGTAACACCATTGTCGCTTGGTATCGAAACAATGGGCGGCGTAACGCACAAACTAATAGAGCGAAACACGACTATACCCACTAGCAAAAGTGAAATCTATTCAACGGCGAGCGACAACCAGCCGCAAGTAGAAATCAACGTGTTGCAGGGTGAGCGCGAGTTTGCGAACGACAACAAATCGCTTGGTCGATTTATCTTGGATGGCATTGCACCTGCGCCACGCGGCGTGCCACAAATTGAAGTGACGTTTAACATCGATGCGAATGGCATTTTGAACGTAACGGCCAAAGATAAGGGAACCGGTAAAGAGCAAAGTATCACCATTCAGGGCAGTGGCAATATGTCTAAAGACGACATTGAGAAAGCGCAAAAAGAAGCAGAAGCACACGCAGACGATGACAAGAAAAAGCGCGAAGTCGTCGATGCCAAAAACGGCCTCGAAAATGCCATTTACCAAGCCAAAAAAATGCCTGATGAATTTAAGGACAAGATTTCTGACGATGACAAAAATGCAATCGAAGAAGCCGTAAAGGCTGCCGAGGAAAAGACCTCAAGCGACGATAAAGACGAACTTGAGGCTGCAATTAAAGCGTTGAACGATGCTATTATGCCAATTGGCGCCAAGCTCTACCAAGCCGCAAGCGAGGAAGTAAAACCAGACGATAGTGAGAAGAAGTCCGACAAGGACGAACCAGTCGAAGGTGAAGTCGTCGACGAAAAGTAGAGCTTGAGTAAAATACGGCGAGCACCTCTGTATAACAGAGGTGCTTTTTGACCGAGGATAATCGGCTAGGTATACTATAGGTTAATTGTGCATGAGGTTACGCCACCATAGGGCATATCACCAGAAAAAAAGTAGCTTTCAATCATTCCACCGGGGACGCCTGTGGGGCATTCAACGTTTCCTCTAAGGTTATAGTATAGATAGCCTTCCTCAGCGTGAGGTTCTGCGTCACCATCTCTGGCGCTATATACTATACCGCGCCACGCTGTATTGTCACTCTTAACGACATACTTGCTTGTATCAGGCAATGTAAACACTGGTTTTAGCTCGTTAGCAATGTCTGTTACGGTATATCCTGATGATGAACAACTCCATGGAGAATCATTTGAAAATCTTGAACATATACATTCATTCTCAGGCCCTTCGCTGGCAATATCCGGCATGACACTACTGACGCATATTCCAGAAATGTTACCAGTGTTCGAGTCATTATCGGGCTGATGAAGCGGTAAGTGACCGTTTTGGATTTTGTACAGTTGAAACCCTTTGGCTATGGATGCTGCCGTAGTTGCAACCGTACTATTATAGGCACGATTTTGTACGTTGGAATATGCAACGACAGATATAGCTGCGAGTATGGCAATCACAACAATAACGATGAGCAACTCTACGAGCGTAAATCCAGGATGTTTAAGTATCTTCATAGCGCTTATAGTATACGGTTTGGGCCGTTTGTAATCAAGTTTTCCTACCACACTAATACTTTACGTATCATTACTAGGAAGCATCGATGAAAAAAAATCGGTTGCAAACTAGACGTCACAGTTGAAAGGACTAATCTGCAACCACAAGCGTTGCACCCGAGCTAGATGCGTATTGCCATAAGCTCAATATCAAACACCAAATCACTATTTGGTGGAATATTGCTCGCAGCACGGGCGGAGCTGTAGGCCATTTCGCTTGGGATGACGAGTCGGCGCATGCCACCAACTTTCATACCGGGTAGGCCTTCGGTCCAACCTTTGATCACTTGGTTGAGGCCAAAACTAATAGATTTACCAAAATCGTGTGAGCTTTGGAAAATAATACCATTTTTGCAGAGTGCGCCCGTATAGTGAACGGTGACGGTAGCGCCTGGTTCTACGACCGCACCGGTACCTGCTTCAATATCGATAATTTCTAGTTCATCCACTTTGCTAATGGGCGTAAAGTCTATCAGTTTGGTTCCTTCGTATTTCATAGCTATAGTATACCTATGATTTTGGTTTGTAGCTATCAATGGTAAGGAAAATCGCTGCCCAAATCATACCCTCACTGCTTTTGTAAAGCAATGAATTATAGAGCGAACCATTGGGACGCAAAAGCTCGGGAAAGGTGTGATACTTTTCAATCATACTCGCAAATTTCGCCTCGTTTTCGGCAGCTTCTGGCCGGCCTTGTCCCCAGAGCAATCGTAAGTAATATGCACCATGCCACGTCCAAATGGTATCACCAGCATAATTGCGCATGACAGTGCGTGCCCATAGTCGATAATGGAAACGTTTCGGTGTATCCGTATATTTCATAGCATACGGCTCAGCAATATGGTGGTCGCGAATATAATCGAGCGTTTTGTTCAACTTTTCAGTGTCTTCAACAGAGCGCATGATAAAAGGGATTAGCGCGCACTCGGCGCTGAAGGCAGTATTATTAAAGTCGGCATTAAAATAGTCACCATTCCAATAATGCAGAAGAAGCTCTTGTCGATAGACCATGTGCGAATATGGGAATGATTGCAGTCCGAGATGCTCACATGCCCATGCCATTCGTTCTACCATAGCAACGGCATAGGCGCTGCGATCGTATATTACGCCATCACGTAGTTCGGCATCATCTGACTTGGGTAATAACATCCCAGTGGCAGGGTTAAGGTAATCCTCGATATATTCCTGGAGCTTGCGTTCAAGAAAATTACGTTCGTGCTCGTCGAGCTCATATTTTGCTACCCATATGCAGTGGATTAGCGAAGGTAGTGTATCAATACCACGCTTAGGTGCGTCGAATAACATTCCGGCAGGCGTAATGCAGAGGGTCACTGCATCATGGCGCATATACTGCTGGAGCGCCCATGAGATGGTGGCGCGTACTTTATCAACATGTCCGAGCTGACGCAACGATTTTGCAACGGTTGCAAAATCTCGAATCCAGAAGTAGTCAAAATTGCCCAAACTTGTACAGTAGAACGTGCCATTCCAGCACTTATCGACAATTGCTCTACTAATTTCTTCGGCACTACCTTCAAACTTATTGTGTGACCTGAAGTACCGGTAATAAAATAAATGCCAGAGCTGGCTAGCGGGAGCAGAATAGACTTTTCGTTTGACCATGCCGCCATTATGCACCATGTACAGTACATGCAGCAACAGCACCGTGGTTTCTAAAAGAGTGTAAATACAGTGCCGTAGATGATATCATAAGCAGTATGAATGATCTCGTAAAAAAGCTGGGTGCAATTTTTAAAGGGGAGTTAGATACATCTCATGATACTCGTGAATTCTATAGTCACGATGCCAGTTTGTTTGAGTTAAAGCCAGAGCTAGTGGCGTTTCCAAAGGATATAGAAGATCTGAAAAACGTTGTCAAGTTTGTGAATCATCATCGAAAAGATCACCCAGAGCTGAGTATCACCCCGCGCTCGCGAGGAACCGATATGAGCGGCGGAGCGATTGGTCAGTCGATCGTACTTGACGTTTCGCGGCACATGAATAAGCTCATAAAGGTATCGAGCGGCTCAGCAACCGTACAGCCTGGGATGATGTACAAAGATTTTGAAGTTGAAACACTGAAAAAAGGCGCATTACTTCCAAGCTACCCTGCGAGCCGTGATCTTGCGAGCGTCGGCGGTATGATGAGTAATAATTCTGGTGGTGAAAAATCGCTTGAATATGGTAAGACAGATAATTTCGTTACCGAACTCAAAATGGTATTTTCAGATGGCAACGAATATGTCGTGAAACCGCTCAACAAACAGCAACTTGTGCGCAAAATGAGCCAATCAGATTTTGAAGGGAAGCTATACAAACAAACATTTGAGCTACTTGAGAAACACTATGATGAAATCCAAGCGGCTAAGCCTCATGTTAGTAAAGACTCAACTGGCTATCACCTATGGAATGTCTGGAATCGAGAAACCGGAATTTTTGACCTCACAAAGCTTTTCATTGGTGCACAAGGTACACTAGGTTTGATTAGCGAAGGTACCGTAAAGCTGGTTCCACACCGAAACCACTCAGGACTCCTTGTATTATTTTTACGCGATATTGATGATCTTGGCGAGCTAATACCAACTGTGCTCAAGCACAAGCCGGCAACGTTCGAGAGCTTCGACGACCAAACGTTGCTTCTTTCCATCAAGTTTATGCCCAGTTTCTTGAAGATGCTTGGTCCTGTGCGCTTTGTGCATCTGCTATTAACTCTGATCCCCGATGGCCTACAGCTTATTCATGGTATTCCAAAACTAGTGTTGATGGTGGAATTTAATGGCCACACTGAAGAGGAGGTACGACGAAAAGTGCACGCACTTCATAAAGATTTAAACAAGCACAAAGCTCGCTACGAAATTAATGGATTTGAAGAAACGCCAAATGAGCACGCAAGTGAAAAGTTTTGGATTATGCGCCGTTACAGCTTCCAGATTCTTAGGAGCAAAGTCAAAGACAAGCACACCGCGCCGTTTATTGACGATTTCGTTGTGCCACCAGCACACCTTTCAGAATTTTTGCCGAAGCTACGAAAAATCATCAAGAAATACCGATTGTTCGCAACGATTGCTGGCCATATGGGAGATGGCAATTTCCATGTGATTCCACTTATGAAAATCGAAGATCCTAAAGAGCGCGCTAAACTCGAACCATGTATGAAGGAAGTCAATAACCTCGTTATTAAATACGGGGGGAGCGTTAGCGGTGAACATAACGATGGCATGGTGCGTGGTCCATGGCTTGAGGCGCAATATGGCAAGAAAATAGTTGGCATCATGGATCAAGTAAAGAGGATGTATGACCCCCACAATATTTTCAATCCACACAAGAAGACTGATGCCACTTGGGACTTTAGTTTTAGCCACATACGAAAACATTTTTAGGAGATAAGAGCATGGACAGCAAACATAAAGCTTTCACGATTGTCGAATTGTTGATTGTAGTGGTTGTTATTGCGATTTTAGCTACAGTGGCGTCTTTGGCATACAACGGTATCCAGAATCGAGCCAACGACACGACAGTCCAGGCAGATATCCGCACAATAAACGACAAGATTCGCAACTACATGGTTGATTCGGATGGTGTCCCGCCAGCCGCCAGTCAAGCAGGCCTACAGAGTATAGTACGGGCCACCAAAAGCGCCTATGTATTACGATCAGGCGCATCATTCATTTACTGCAGGACGGATAGTCAATACGGTCTTGTTGCACAAAGTAAAAGCGGAAATGCATACGTGGCGAAAAATGGTTCATTTACAAAAGTAGTGACAGTTTGGGGAGGCTCTGATACCAACAACGCCTGTAGTGCGAATACAATACTGGCTATCCAATTTCCGACTAGTGATCCTGGATATGGCTATGTCGATTTTCTTCGTAACAGTACATGGGCGAGTTGGGTCAATAATTAGCACTCTTGAATTTCGAGTGCTAATTTCTTATACTAGTAACAGATGTCAAAACAAGATTATTACGAACTCCTCGGCGTTACAAAAGGCGCTAGTGACGATGAAATAAAAAAAGCTTTTCGTAAGCTGGCTGTTAAGTACCACCCAGATAAAGAAGGTGGGGATGAGACTAAATTTAAAGAGATAAACGAAGCATACGAGGTCTTAAAAGATAAACAGAAGCGTCAGCGCTACGACCAATTTGGTCACGCTGGTGTTGGTGGCAGCGCTGGCTCAGGTGGCAATCCCTTTGAAGGTTTTCAAGGGTTTGGCGGTAATGGGCAGGGATTCGAATTTAATTTCGGTGGCGACGGCGGGCTGGGTGACATTTTCGGACAGTTTTTTGGCGGTAGCCAGAGTCAACGTGGTCCGCAGCGTGGGCGTGACGTCGAAACACAGGTAACACTTAGTTTTGAAGATGCAGTTTTCGGTGTTGAAAAGAAGCTCAATATTGTAATGGAAGACGAATGTACGCACTGTAAAGGCACTACTATCCAGCCTGGGAGCAGCATGAAAACTTGTGAAACCTGTAAGGGCGCTGGTCAACAAGTGCGCGTAATGAATACGATGTTTGGGCCAATCCAGCAGGCTGCAACCTGCGAAACCTGTCACGGGCGTGGCAAAGTACCAGAAAAAGTTTGTAGTATGTGTAAAGGCAAGGGTACCGAACGTCGTGATCAGACAATTACGGTAAAAATCCCCGCAGGAATTGATGATGGGTCAACGATTCGTCTCCGGGAACGCGGTGAAGCAATGGCCCAAGGCCCTCGGGGCGACTTATATGTACACGTTCGTGTAAAAGCCCACAAAAAGTTTACTCGTGAAGGCAATTTAATACTAAGCGAGGAGCATGTTTCTATGGTGGACGCCGCACTTGGTACTGAGATAGATGTTGAGACAGTTGACGGGTCAGTTCGTATGAAGGTGCCGGCCGGCACGCAGAGTGGCACCGACTTCAAGCTTTCCGGCCATGGAGTTCCACATCTTCGTGCAGATTCTCGCGGTGCACATATCGTAAGCATTATTGTTGATACTCCAGTTAAATTGAGCAAAAAACAAAAAGATTTGCTCGAAGATTTTAGGGGTGTACGCAAAAAAGGACTATTTGGCTAAAATGTAGGATAGTATAATTGCATTTTTATCAAAATTATGTTATTATTTTTATATAAAGAATAATAAAAACACATGATGGCAGATAACCGTTTATCGATATTAGCGTATTGCACAGAACTCATGGCATCTGACAAGAGTGGAATATATAAGAAGTATATCGATTCAGCCGATAAGCAGTTTCGCGCAAGTACAATATGTCTGCACACCACGCTAAAAAAATACTTTAATCATATTGTATATGTACAAATTTGTGATCTTTTGCCCGATGGAGTATTTAGCAAATATTACGTATTGATTGAAGATGAATGCAAGAACGAGCTAACATTTAAAGAGGTTTGCGAAAATGTAAATCCTTCGGTTGCAATAAATCGACGCAAGGATGAGTTTTTTGAAAAAGTAGATGCAACAAGCATCTCGTATCCAGTATATAATTCCTACCAAATCGCTCAACTTGGAAATAAAAAAAATTGTCTCGAAGTCTTTGCGTCTTACATGCCTAAGTCGTGTCTTGCGGCAGATGATACGGCCATTATCCGGTTGTTTCCTAGCGGTAGCAAGGTAGTCATTAAGCCATTGCGTGAAAACGGCGGTAAAGGCGTTGAGTGCATGGCTGTAGACGATGTCGCTAGCCATCTTCAATTACATAATAGGCATAACTATATAATCCAGGAATTTGTTGAGACTAAAAGAGGTGTAAATAAAATTGTAAACGGACGACATGACGTACGTTTATATGTTATAGATGGAATCATTTGTCTTATGGCAGTTCGCCAGCCTGTCAAGGGCGGGTTTTTGGCAAATACGGCGAATGGCGGATCGATTAAATTTTATAATAGTGATATGATCCCAAAGGATCTAAAGGTATTGGCGCAAAGTATTACAAAGAAAATCACCAATGTAAATTCACATTATTTCGTCAGTTTGGACTTTTTTATGTCTTCTAGTGGGTGGAAGCTTATTGAAGTGAACGACCAACCTGGAGTTCCAGCACCGTATCAGACAAATCAAGCAGCTCAACTAATTCAATTGATTGCAATATCTGTGCACTCGTATGCTACATTAATGGCAGATATGCAAAAGAATAAAACATTGAATATCACTACCAGACTGTTGGTGGAAAAGGCGCAGCAAAAAGGATATGCAACTACATTATGCGAAAGTGCTCCATCCTCAGATTCGGTAATGGTATATTGTAGTAAGCCGGGTGTTAGCTTTAGTTTTAAAAGTTTATATACCGACCTTACTCCTTCGTATGGTCTTTTTGCTGCTGAAGATAAAGTATTGACCTATAATTTGCTCATGGCTCATCATGTGCATACACCCGAAAGTTTTGTTTTAAGCAAAAATATTTCGGAGAAAGAAGCGCATACGTTTCTAGAAAAGTATAAAAAAATTGTAGTAAAGCCAGTTGATTCAAATCATGGCAATGGAATTAGTATAGGTGTAACGTCATCAAAACAGATGAAAAAAGCAATCGCGCATGCGAAAAAGTTTTGCGTAAAGCAGCCAGACGTGCTCTTGCAGCAGCAAGTTGAGGGAAATGAGTATAGATTCCTTGTTTTGAATAATAACGTCATTGCAGTTGCAACACGGATACCTGCAAATGTATTAGGCGACGGTATTTCGACGGTAGAAGAACTAATCAGGAAGAAAAATAGGGATCCAAGGCGAGGTATTGGGCATAAAGCAGAGCTGACGAGAATCAATATTGAAGATGTACGGTATCACAACACAGACGGTTTTCTTCAACATGTTCCTAAAAAAAATGAACGTTGTTTTGTTCTTCAGACATCAAATCTCAGCCAGGGAGGGGAAAGCATTGACGTTACAGATATCGTATCTGAGCAGCTCAAAGAGCTTGCTGTAAGGGCGGCAAAAGCTACTTTCTTGGGCGTGGCAGGGGTTGATATTATAACAAATGACGTACGATCTACTGACATAGCAGAAAGCTATGTAATCGAAGTGAATGTATGCCCAGGGATACGGATGCACCAATTTCCTGCCGAGGGTAAGCCTCGAGATGTTGCTGAAGAGTTATTTGGTGCGCTTGAGCACGTAGCGCTTGAGCGCATGAAGGCAAATAAAATAATAGGCGTTTCAGCATTTGTTGATTTTATTGGGTATAAAAATTTAAAACAAATTCCAGCTCGGATTGATTCGGGTGCCAGAACTTCGTCACTCTGGGCAAGCGACATACAGGTAAAAAATAATACTGTAACGTTCAAGTTGTTTGGTGCTGGCTCGAAATGGTATACAGGAAAAGTTATTCGCAGGCCAATAGTTGGGACTCGCGAGGTGACAAGCTCGACCGGTCATGAGCAGCAACGGTTGGTCGTTAATTTATCAATTCGCATGCATGGAAAGCGCTTAAACGCAAAATTCACCCTATCTGATCGTTCAACGCAAAGCTACCCTATACTAATAGGGCGGAATACGCTGAGGGGCAACTTTCTGGTAGATAGTGCAGATCCTGGTGATGCCATGATGTACAAGTATCCAGAGGAAGAAGCAGAATTTAAAGAAAGTGAGGCTATATGAAGATCGCCATTTTAAGTAACGGACCCGCCAATTACACGACAAAGCGTCTCAAAGAAGAAGCGAAGAAGCGTGGGCATGACGTGCGTGTTATCAAATACAAAGATGCGTACACGGCGATTGAATCGAATCACAACGCCGTTCGGTATAAGGGTGAAGATTTGGAGCATTTCGATGCAATTATTCCGCGCATTGCGCAAAGTTATACCAAGTATGGATCGGCAATCGTACGCCAGTTTGAAGCGCAAGGTTCATTCACGACTGCAGGAAGCTTGGCTATCAATCGCTCGCGTGACAAATTACGGGCGTACCAAGTTTTGGCGAAAGCTGGAGTGGGAATTCCAAAGACAGTGTTTGCTCGCGAGTCTGCTAGTTTTGATGATATTGTCGAACTTGCTGGTGGAACACCGCTGATTATCAAAGTAGCACGCGGTACCCATGGCAACGGGGTAGTGCTTGCCGAAACCCCGAAGGCGGCCAAAGCAGTAATGCAGGCTTTCTACGTGGAGGGCGTGAATTTCTTGGTGCAAGAGTTTATTAAAGAAAGCGCTGGTACTGATATTCGCGCATTGGTTGTTGGTGGGCGAGTGGTGGCGAGTGTGAAGCGCCAAAGCCTCGATGGCGATTTTCGTAGCAATACCCATCAGGGTGGTGAAGGTGTATCGGTAAAATTAACCGATGAAGAACGCAAGACAGCTGTTAAAGCCGCCAAGGCCATGGGATTATCAATTTGTGGTGTCGATATGATGCGAAGTGAGCGTGGTCCATTGGTACTCGAAGTGAACAGCAGCGCCAGTATCAAAACTCCAGAACTTATTACGAAGCGCAATGTTGCTGAAAAGATTATTGAATACATCGAACAAAACGCAAAGCGACGTCCGAAAAAAGACAAAGTCGGCGCATAGCGAACTGGCTGCTATACTAGCAGTATGGACACGGCGCTTATTGTATTGACACTGTTGGTGCCACTGTTTCTTTTGGCATTTATTACCAAACGACGCTTCGGTGTGCTTGGCCTGGCACTAGCAGCCGGTGCAATGCTAAGCAATTTGTGGACAGGTGCTCTAACGCCTATCGTTTCTCAGGCCGGGTTTACGTCGGACAACCCGCCACTAAAAACAATTATTGCAGTCGTTCTGGTTCTGTTGCCTGCCGCACTACTGTTGTTCAGTGGGCCAAGCTACCGCAGCACGCATCTACGCTGGTTTGGCGCACTGGCTTTTGGGCTGCTGGCTACTGTATTTTTGATTGAGCCTGTAGGGAGCGCATTTATTTTAACTGATCAAAATCGAATGGTGTATAAATGGTTGGTAGAGAATCGGGTATATATTGTGACGGCAGGTTTAATCGTTGCAATTATTGATATGCTATCATTGCACACAGGTATTGGCGACCATCCAAAACGCAAGAAGCATTGACACTTTACCCCTTATACGGTAGTATTTATAAAGTTCACATCCATTATGGGTCCGTAGCTCAGCTGGTTAGAGCACCTGCCTTTTAAGCAGGGTGTCATGGGTTCAAGCCCCATCGGACCCTCCAGTCTAGTAAAATCAGTCCCTTCGGGGGCTGTTTTTTGTGTTTTATAGAGGTAAATCGGGCTTATTTTTGGTATATAAACTTTTTTGTCTGGTGTCAGTTGAATTCCGCCAGGAAATAGCATTTGTTTATATATTCCTAATGTTCGCCTGTCTAATTTCCACCATTCACTCCTTAGATTGTCTATGAAGTCGAATGCGAACCCGATGAACTCCTCAAAATCCTTTTCGAAATCTTGAGCCTCATCTGCAATTTTTTCAGCTTCTGCAATTTCAGCCTTAAGAGACTCTAATCGCTCCTTGATATCACTTGCAGTCTCGTCGCCTACGGACTCCGCATCAATTAAGCGGTCTACAATTACCTTCTTGCGCCCCTTTAATGCGGTTAGCTTTCCCAGGGCGATTCGTGCTTTTTCAATTCTTGTTTTTTCATATGCGCTCCATATTTTTCGAGCACTTTCTTTGAGCTTATCTCTTTGCTCACTAGAAAGAAGGAGCCGCGATAGCTCCTCTGTGATATCTTGATGGAATGCGTCTCTTCTCACCTCTAGATTACAGGCTCTGCATCTGTATCTCTGGTATTGTTTATAGCCCTTTGAGGCGCCGTTATTCTGTGTTGCGCCTGTCAGCCTAGGATGTTTATATTCCGATAACACACACCGAGCGCACTCTGCAATATTCGCCAAGGGATAATCAGGGTTGCCGCCTTTTGTAATAGTGAACCGTTTACCTTTAGTCTTGACGAGTCGAACGAGTATCTCATGTTCCTCTTTAGAAATCATTGGCTGATGTAGACCATCTATCTCTTTATCGCCCAAGTCCCAGTCTGAAAACTTAATAATTCCACAGTAGTACGGGTCAGACAGCAGAACTTTCCAGCGATACATGTCTATTTTATTTCCGCCGACAGACTTCGGGCCATAATTTCGTGTCCTAAGGCCGTCAGCGAGGGCGCGTCGCAAGCCTTCGTCAATGCTGCACTCGCCAGCAGCAATTGCTTTAAACGAGTTTCGCATTGCAGTCCAGTTTGGCTCATCTGGTATGTGCAAGCCCGGAACTTCCGATATTCTATAACCTGTATGCGGGTTACTTGGGTAGTAGCCCGCATATAGTTTTGCTTTCTGTTTCTCGGGTGTTTTTGTTATACGTTCGTTATTGCTCTGTTCTGCACGGTAAACATCAATCAATTCGTCAAATATAGCTCTGTCTTCCTCTGGGTTAATGAGAGGGTTATGAGCAAATCTAATCTCAACGCCTAGTCTTTCAAACTCCACCTTCCACCAGTAGTACTCCTTAATGGAGCGCATAAAACGGTCGACCTCGTCCACTATAAGGTACTTAACGGAGCGATAGTGCTTGCAGTACTCCCTCATTTCCGTAAGGTCTTTTCGGTTGATGTTTTTACCCTTTCGGCTCGAAACGGCGACTGCCCAGGTTTTAACCAGGTCTGCGTCTAGGAGCTTCGCTGCGTTCTTCACATTCTCAATCTGTGGCTCAAGGTTACCATCGAGCTCTTGCCCCCTTGTTGAAACACGACAAAGTGCGATTGCTTTTACTGTGCTTGGCATATATATTTTACCCTCCTTCTATAATTATATATTCCATATAATAATTTATATAATTCAGCAAGGCTTTTTACTATCTTTTTCTATGTGCTGCTTTGCGACTTTCTCCCAGTAGTCTCCTTCACTCCGAAAATGCTGCACCCAATTGTCAAATATTGAGTCGATATCTTCCTTGACGTATCGGATTTCTACGCCATGAGCCGCTAGCGAATCAACTATTCGGCTAAAATACGCGTAGCTCCTAGTTAATCTGTCTTTGGACGCAATGTACAAGATGTCCGCGCCCTTGGTTAGCTCAACTAGTCCTTCAAGACTTGCTGACCGACCTTGATATTTAATAACTCGCTTAAGTGTTACGCCTTGCTTAGCCGCAGCCTCTATAAGGACACGTTCTTGAAGGTTCAAGTGGTGTATTGCAGCCTCATACGTTCTATGGGTACGACAAAATGCCACACCAATTTGTTTACTGTGTTTTTTCTTGTTTGACATCATAATCCTCCTCAGGATATTTAGTAGGTACATTTTGTTGCTCAAATAGTTTTTGTTTTCTATATAGCTCATGCAGAAAACTAGCGAATTCCGTGAAAGCCCTTTCATACTCACTTATCGATATTTTTTCTTGCCAATTCCCCTCGAGCATGTATTTAGTCTGCTCCCTTTCTGGAGCTGAGTAAAAACCGGAAAAGCACAAAATAACAGGGGTTATCTAGCCTCGCAAAGCCAATTATTTGTACGGAAGTACACTGATTTAATCAATAATTTCTACATATGCATGGAGTGTCACGGAACCGTCCAATTTTATCTCGTCGCCGCTAGCTTTGAGAGTGATACGTACGTCGTTTATCATCTTGCTGAAAGCAGCATAATCTCTTTTTGATACGGCTCGAATGCCGGCTGTTCGCCAAATCTTCTCTTTTGAAATGCGGTCGTTCGGATTCCTTGCAAGTAGGTCGAATATCTTTAGGTTACGACCGCGCATTTTGTGCCTAAGCCCATTGTAGATGACGACCCTGTCTGAGGGTACGTAGGTGACTTTTGCAGGTTTGATTTCAGGGGATAAGCCATCGAGAATGTTCTCAAGGGCCAAGTCATCAACATCGTGTATATCAACGAAACCATCTCCATCTGCATTCGAAAAAGTCAGATACTTATTGAGCCTCAACCAGCGTAACAAGTCGTATTGCTCTTGTTCGTTAATGGCAGGCTTTGGTGTTTCGGGAGAGAATTCATCTCTCTCGAAGATGTGGAGACGTATGTGATTTTGAGGCATGTCCTCGCGCCAAGAATAGTCATCGAGAAATTTAAGTAGAAAGGTATGGAGAACGACATCCGGTGGACGAAAAAAAGTAGTGCCATCTTCCGGGAAGCTCCTAATATGGAAATCTGCCCCTAGCTTTTTTAGTAATCTATCCTGCTTTTCAGACCTCTTCACTATAGCTACTATTATAGCCAGAATTCGAAAAAGTCACTGTTGTTGCCACTGTTTTTATCAAAACGCTATATAATAAAAGAGTCTAAAACCAGTATCAAACATCGCACAATGCGTGTTTACGCTTAGAAATGGGCGACTCGCGTAAAAGTATTTAGCGTAAGCTGGTACTGGTTTTAGACGACCTGCGGGTCGTCCTTTTTTATGGAAACCCCGCCAACACTAACTAGCCTTTAAGGAGGGCTCAAATGAATACAAAAGAATCTAAGCCATGGTTCAAAAAATGGTGGGTATGGCTCATTATCGTAGTCGTACTAATCGGCATAGGCGGTGCCACGGGTAATAAGTCAAACACCGAAACCGTAACAAATAGTAATAGCGACAAGACCTCTACGTCAAACACGACCACAGACACAACGGCGAAGGCCGAAACAGTAACAGAAAAAATGACCATCAAAAACTCAGTGGTTACCGATAAGGGTTACGGGATGAATCAGGTCGATGGCGAGATAACCAACAATGATACCGGGAAGCACTCGGCTACCCTTAAAGCCACGTTCTACGCCGCAGACGGCAAGATAATGGGTACTGCGACGGGTGCGGTCAATGATGTCGCTCCAGGTGAAACTAAAACCTTTAGTCTTATGACAACAGATAGTATTTCTGGTTATGCAAATATGAAAGTGCAGGTTGATACGCTGCTGTAGCTAAATCGGCAATACCCAGATTTAACCCGTCACGCCTGACGGGTTTTTCTGTTATCAGTTGAGCTTAGGTGGACATGACAATATTATTGGGTTATGGAACCAATTCGCTCATTCTGGGAAATCTGTTTATCGCATGGACTGCTTCCTAGCCAGATAGTTACACTACAAGCCCTCGTAGAGCGCCGTAGAGGTGTCCTACACCCGTATTGGATTCAGATAGCACTATTTGTACCATATGGTTTTGCAGCTAGACTACATGATGATTTAGTAATGAATGAATGGGCACTACCAGATAGGGAGCGCATCGATAACATAGACTATGAATCGACACTTTCTAATAGTGAGATAGAAACAATCGCACTTATAGAGTTGGCCGAGATGCAAACGCTATTCTGTTTTTATTGAAGTGATTTGTGAGGCTATATATTTCTTATTGAGCCAGAAGCCCATCTTTGGAAGCATGTTTCCCTCCGGAGTTGGGAATAGTGCTGTAGTGTTGTTTGCGCCATGAGGGCGAACATGCGCAACGTCATTTTCTGAAATTTTTGGCAGGGCCGTTGCTTGGTGGTTCGCAACGCGACTCTTAGTTGTAGACCATACCTTTCTAGCTTCCATGCGGTCGGAATATGGCATATTCCAGAACATAGTCTTGCTTAGCCTGACTTTCTTATCGGGGCCAACTTGGAAAATAATGAATAGAAACTTTTTCTCTAACTTAGCGAAAAAGCTAGAATCAGACCAATCTTCCTCAATAATTTTCATGTAGTCGAAAGTCGGGAACTGCAAATACTCAGTGGGTGAGCCGCTACGATTTAGGGTGATTAGCTTTGCTTCGATATCTGCTTTTTCAAATTCTGGGATAGTCTTTTTTGTCGTTCCTAAAATTCGCATCACCAGAGCTTTACCAAAGCCTTTATGATTCTTGCTCTTCTTGTGGAAATCGAGCATATCACTAATCTCTTCGACCGTCTTGCCTATATACGGCGCGAACCTTCGAGTTACTAGCTCTTCTAGACCGATTTGTGCATCATCTTTTGACTTAATGAGTGCTGGTTGCGCATGGTTATCGATGATAGTGTTTATGTAACTTGGCTTTAACGAGAAGGCACGAGCCTTAGCTTTTATTACAGAATGAGGCTGATGCTTCAACGGTTCTTTCTCGCCGCCCGAACCTTTACGACATGCTCCTAGGTAAAAAGTGTCTCCTTCTGAAAGTTCATGTGCCTTACCTTCACGAACCTTTTGCTTGATTGTCTCCCAGTCTTTTCTGATTATTTCAAGGTCTGTCGTTGGGAAACTCCATAATAACGGCTCATACACGAAGCGACGGCGAAACACCTCTATCTTTTCATAGTAATAAAATAACAATAGCATCAGTCCGCACTTATTCATTAGGTTACTGTTCGTCCAGACTTCTTTATCTAATGCGACATAGTCAATATTAGTTAGTACTAATCTTTCTTTTGCCCTGAATTGGCCAGCTTTGTTTTTCTTCACACCAGTAGTCTTTAGCTCTACTCCCGCCTCCGCGAAGTCAGGGTCATGAGTGTTTGGCGGTGTATGCCTGAAATAGTAACGTTCAACCATTGTACCGAGGTCGCCTTTGTTTTTCGCGTTCTCAAAGAAGTCGTCTAACGCGACTACCTCTTCTAATGTCTTGCCTGATAGACCATGCGCATACTCAAGTATCGAAGCTGGTGAAGTGATGTCGTATGGTAAGCCATTATTCATAACTTCGATTGTAACAGATTAAACTGACTATTGATCGAATCCTTTTGTATTGCTACAATATCAATATGAAGAAAATAAAAGTAGTGGAACTATTTGCAGGTGTCGGCGGGTTCCGTATAGGGCTAGACAACGCAAGCGACGAGAAGCACAAGTATGAGACTGTATGGGCAAGTCAGTGGGAACCATCAACTGTAAGGCAACATGCAGCAGAAATTTACGCAGCTCGCTTTGGTGAGAAATCCCTGAGCGCAGAGAATATCGAGACAGTTATCGAAAATGATTTCGATTCGATTCCAGACCACAACCTATTAGTCGGTGGGTTTCCATGCCAGGATTATTCTGTTGCAAGTACTCTTAAGCGTTCAAAGGGGCTTGTTGGTAAAAAGGGAATTCTTTTCTGGTCTATATATAATATTTTGAAATTGAAAGGCGATAAGGCACCAGACTATCTATTTCTCGAGAATGTAGATAGGTTACTTAAATCTCCCGCTAAGCAACGAGGCAAAGATTTTGCAGTTATGCTTTCAGCCCTTTCTGATTTGGGTTATGCAGTTGAATGGCGTGTAGTAAATGCCGCAGACTATGGGTTTCCTCAGCGCCGACGAAGGGTGTTTATTCTAGGTTACAAGAAAGGTACCAAGTTATACAGACAGATAGAAGCTCTCTCCAGCAGCGTCGACTGGATTACGCAAAAAGGAGTGTTCGTAGATGCCTTTCCTATTGAACAGGACGCGCCTATGCATAAGGAATTCGTAATCGAGGGAACGCAGGTTGATATTACGAATAATTTCTCTTCAAATCACCCCACCTTGAGTCCCTTCGATAATGCAGGTGTAATGATTGACAGAAAAGTAACAACTGCACATGTCCTACCTTCTTACCGGGGCCCGTACACAAAGCTCGGTGATATCTTGATTGACGAAAACGACGTTCCTAAGGAATTCTATATCTCCAAGGAAAAGCTAAAGGATTGGGAGTATTTAAAAGGAGCTAAACGAGAAGAGCGGCGCACCGCCGACGGACACGTCTACTTCTACTCGGAAGGTGCAATGACATTCCCTGATGCGCTCGATAAACCATCAAGAACAATTATTACTGGAGAGGGCGGAACAGGCCCCTCAAGGTTCAAACACGTTATCAAAACGCCCAGCGGAAGATATCGTCGTCTTGTTCCTGTTGAGCTTGAACGACTAGATATGTTCCCGGATAACCACACAAAGCTAGACGGTGTTTCAGATGGAAAGAGAGCCTTTATCGCAGGTAATGCATTGGTAGTGGGTGCGATACAGAAAGTTGGCGAGAGCTTAGCGCAAAGAATGTAGCATTGAAGAATATCGGGTTTAATAATGACTAGTCGTGATTTGAAACAGAGTTATATACTCTCGGAGCTCCCTGACAATTTGATGCTAAGCCCCAAGTTCTTCTTTGATTGGTGGGATGGGGTTACATCTCTGTATGGTGGCGAGGCTAGTCTATCTAACAAAAGTCCTGACTTTAAACTAGCAAGGGAATTGTGGGTTGCTAGCGTCTTTGCTGTGTGCATGAGATTGTCGAGCAACAAGGAACATTGGATTTCCGCGGTCAGTGATATAGCTCCGGACGCGTTAGTTGCGTATTTTGATATTGACGACGTGGGCGCCAATAGGCAAATCTACCTTATTGAGGTGACCGAATTTGATGACAACTCCACTGAGCTAAAGGCTACACTAAAGAAAAAATTAGATAAGGCGTACGACCAGACAACTCGTATCATCTGCTATATGACCCGCAAGGAAGACCACGGTAAAAAAATAGACCTTCCAGATTTGATGGAATTTGTAAAGAATAACAACCCGCGCGGATATGAAGTATGGATTCTTGGAGGCTTTGTGCCAAAAAAAGACGTGGCTAAAGACCCGCAGAAGCTGTTCTGTTTAACCAGCGGAGCCGACTATCAGATTGATTTAGGAGATGAAAAGCTCGAAACGAATACAGCAGAGGCAGTTTGGGTGCCTGATGAGAAATCGACAAACAAATCAGGTGAACTAAGGCCGTTAGGTAAGATAAAACTATCGTTTCCAGTAATCGAATAATCGCCCAGCACTAACAAGTGCTACACTCAAAGTATGTTTGTTAGAAAATTAAGCGTTAAGAATCTCCGAATATTTAAAGATGATTTTGTGCTGGACGAAGCCAACCTAGCCATACCTGATGGTGAAAACCCGGGCTCTGGTCTAACTGTGTTCGTTGGAGAGAATGGGGTTGGTAAGAGTACGATTCTTGACGCTATATCTTACCCCTTGATTGCATACAAAGCAGAATCAGTTGAGCTCGTTGATTTTAGTGATATATCCCAACCGGTAGATGTGGTGATTGAGGCGGATGCTGACTTTACAGTGAAGAAATCGATGAGTGGCCAATTCACCGCAAACGGGTTCAAATTCGTAGCCAAAGTGCGAGGGCAGAATAACACCAAGTACCCAGTCGGGACGATTGTCAGTGATGCGTACTTCATGCCAAGTGGCCCGGGTGCTCCCAGGGAAGGAAGTGCTGATTTGAGAGTGGCGGTTGAGAATCCTTTTGCAGGCCCACGATTTAACGAAAATGATTACGTGTTCATAGATAAAAATCGCATAAAGACTTTGGAATCGGGCACTTACTCGACGACTCGATTCGACAGACTGTTGGATAACTTTAACTTTCAGTACCTTAAGTCGAACAATAATTCGCCGCTCAACCTTAACGACGTTCTTGATGGCACAATAAACCCTGGTGAGCAGCATATCGGCAACGATTTTCTACAAGAAGCATTCGCGTATTTTGAATCAATTACTGGTTACAAGGTGCAACTAAACTTAATAAATGATGCCCTGCCATATAAAAACGCTTTCTTAGGATTTAACGATTCAGATAACACACAAATACCCATTAACAAGATAGGGAGTGGGTACCAAATGTTCCTTGCGCTAATCGCGCAGCATAAATTAAGCTTACAGTCTGGAAAAAAGCTCCTCATGCTAGTCGATGAGGTTGAGCTTAACTTGCACCCTAGACTACAGCGTATGCTGGTTGAATTACTCTTGGAGATTTCGAAGGATGCTCAGGTTATCATCACATCTCATTCTCCAGAATTGGTGAAGGATTTGCGTAAAAACAACGCTCATAAGGTTAATGCTGTCGTTAGAGAGGACGCTCGAATTAGTGTCAACCCGATAAAGAAATATGTGCTTCCTCTTCCTACTGTAAGCGAAACCAATTACGTCGCGTTTAACCTTGCTTCAATGGAGTACTTTATCGAGCTTTATAACCAGTTTGGAGAAAACAATGGTCTCGACAGTGTTGGTGCAATTGACAGGGCTTTTGCGGTCGCCGATGCGGAACTTGTCGAGTGGGAGCGCGAGGACGGGCAGAAGCAACGGCTTTCTGTGTATTCTTGTATACGGAATAAGTTTCACCATCCAAATAATCAAAGAAATGACTCAAAGTTTAAGATGGACTACGATTCGCTTGCAGAAGCTATTGACTTCTTAAGGCGAAAGGTATCAAGCTAGGCTCCTACGTGTATCTAATCACTACAGGGAATGTATACTAGCATTTCGTTTGTGCTCCAATCTTTGCTGTTGAAATGCGCTTTCTAGCAGGCCCCTCCATCTAATCAGTTCGGCTGTAATTATATATAAACTTATTCCTTGGTGGACCTCCAAATAAAGATACTCACCTTAGGGTGAGTGTTTTTTATTTTGGTAACGTATACTGAGAATAGTATGAATTTTCGGTGGGGTTTTGGTATTGTACACATTCGGTGGCATATTGCGACAGTACTGTTAGGATGCGTAATCGGTGTGTGGTCGGCACAATTCGCTAACGCTCATCTTTTTGTAGGTTTGCCTTGGATTTTGGTTGCGATAGCGTTGTCGGCAATCGTTTTTATCAAGCAGCGTGCATGGTTACTGACATTTGCAATGATTGCTGGATGTCTTTTTGGCGTCAACCGCGGCAGTTTGGTGCGTGCAGAGCTTGATATCTATACCAAACTTTATGGACACACTATTTTGGTTGAAGGTGTCGTCGCGGATGACGAGGATGTGAATAAACGTGGCGAAAGTGTTTTGCGCCTAAAAAACGTTGTGTACGAAGACAAAGAAATTGGGGGCGTGCTTTGGGTAGTGCTAAACGATAAAAAGCCGATTGAACGGAGCGATGTTGTGCGGGTAAAGGGAAAGATTACCGAAGGTTTTGGAACATTTGTGGGTACAATGTATAACGCTGATGTCATAAGCGCAAAACGCCCTATGCCGGGCGATGTGGCGCTTCATGTGCGTGATTGGTTTGCTGGTTTGGTGAGAGCGGCTATTCCTGAACCAGAAGCCAGCCTGGGGGTTGGGTTTTTGGTTGGGCAACGACGCGCTCTTCCGGACGAACTAGCGAATGCATTGAAAGTTGCTGGACTAATGCATATTGTTGTAGCGAGCGGCTATAATCTGACGATACTGGTACGACTGGCTCGACGGTCATTGGAAAAGCTATCAAAGTACCTTGCGACTGTCGCATCCGGCTTGCTGATAGTTGGGTTCATTGCTATCACTGGCCTCAGCCCAAGCATGTCTCGTGCTGGGCTGGTCGCAGGATTGAGTATGGCGGCTTGGTACTATGGGCGGACAATTAACCCGATTGTATTGCTGATAATTGCCATGGGTATAACGGTGCTCGTAAATCCTAGCTATGCATGGGGAGATATCGGGTGGCTGCTAAGTTTTAGTTCATTTGCCGGTGTGATGATTTGCGCACCGCTGCTGCAGGCATATTATTTCGGTGAAAAAAAGCCAGGCATGATACGGCAAGTCATAGGTGAAACAGTGGCGGCGTGGTTATTTACATTGCCTATTTTGCTAGTAATATTTGGACAAATGAGTAACGTCGCAGTATTTGCAAACGTATTGATTGTGCCACTGATCCCTATGGCGATGCTCTTAACATTCGTGGCCGGCATTATGGCTTGGGTCACACCCTTCCTAACCCCGGTATTGGCATTCCCAGCATATGCATTATTAAGTTATATGACGCAACTTGCCACTTGGACTGCAAAGCTGGATTGGGCACAACGTGATATTCACATAGGCGCATGGGTGGCAGTATTAGCATACGTAAGTCTTGGATTGTTTTGCTGGTATATGTGGTTTCGTACACGATACCAACTTTCAGGCAGTAGCTTGATAGAGTGAAATATGGTACAATAACAGATAAGAAAACCGTCTAAAACCCGGGAGATAGCAATGGCTGGACATAATAAATGGAGCAAGATTAAACGCGATAAAGGTGTTAATGATGCCAAGCGTGGCGCTGTGTTTACAAAAATCGGCAATCAAATAGCCATTGCAGCTCGTAGTGGCACGGACCCAACGATGAACCCTGCACTTGCCATGGCGATTGAAAAAGCTCGCCAGGCCAATATGCCCAAAGACAACATTCAGCGCAGTATTGACCGTGTGGCTGATAAAAATGCCGCGACGCTGGAAGAAATTACCTATGAAGGGTACGGTCCGGGCGGTGTTGGATTTATCATCGAAACTGCCACTGACAATCGCAATCGAACGCTTCCTGAAGTAAAGACTGCGCTTGTAAAAAATGGTGGGCGGATTGCTGACGCTGGGAGTGTGATGTTTCAGTTCGCTCGCAAGGGAGTGATTCGCGTCGCGGCAAGCGGAGAGGACGCGCTACTTTTGGTACTTGAAGCTGGCGCTGAAGATGCTATCGAAGAAGATGGTGAAATTGTTGTTTATACTGACCAAAAAGATTTAATGAAGGTACGAGCCGCTATTGTCGACGCCGGGCTGAAAGTTGAGGATGCAGAATTACAATACGTGGCAGACACCCTCGTAGCAGTTCCTGATCATGAAACAAGCGAAAAAATTATGAAAGTGCTCGATGCACTTGATGATTTGGACGACGTTGTAGCTGTACATACAAATGCAGATTTGTCTGAATAATTTGTTGTAAATAAAACCATTGCAAAAGTAGTAAGCATGAGCAATACTAGTGATACTGATACTTAAAACAAAAAATAAAAAAGTATGAGGATGATCACGGGAACAAAATTTTTTCGTGACGGAGTAATCACAAGATATGACCACTAGTATATTTGTATTGGTAGTCTAAAAACAAACAAAGGGGAAACACCACATGGAATTCGTATCGCCCAAACATCGGGTGCGCTCGGCGAACTATACTCGCCCAGCTACGGCATTGGAACGATCAGCGGCGATGTCGTCTGCGTTTGGGTTGCCAAGTAATCGTCAACAAACTGAACGCTCGTTCGCGAATGCACACACGTCTGTAGTAAAACATGCCCCTAAACACGCTACAGCTGCACCTCATGACCAGAACGTGCGGCCGACTACCCCAAAGCCCTCACAGGTAAAAACGGCTCCTACATCGACAAATCACCGAGCCACTATTCCGACCACTACTCAGGCAGGGGTAGACATTTCAACAGTGTTCGAAACCATTACATTTAATGAAGTTACGAATCGTAGTAGTACAGCTCACGCTAAACCTCATGTAGCAGAAAAAAAAGAAAAAATGCGCGCGAATCCGCGCAAGCTCTTTAGCGCTGCAGTATTCGTAACAGCACTTGTCGGTATGGTTGCGATGGGCTATGATTTGTTCGTATCTCCACACGATAAACAGAGTGTTTCGTATGTAAAACCCACTAAGGATAGTGTGGTCACGATTCCAAAAAATGTTAAAAGACAAGCTAGTCTTGCAAGTTATACAGTAGAGTCAACCAGTCCAAAGTGGTTAACTGCAAAAAATGGTGTATCAGCACCAGTAGCATCCGAACAAAAACATAACAGTATTGAGCCCGTATCGGAAGACGTTCTTGGCTGGTACGCTGGAAGCGCCAAACAGGGGGAATACTCTAGTGTTGTACTCAGCGGAAGCGCAAAGAAAAAGGGTGCACTTGAAGCAATGGCGTTTTTTAACGAAGGTACAATTGTACAGCTCGAACGCGGAGATGGAACGACATTTACTTACGTAGTGAAGAGTCTCGTAACAAAGACGGACGCGCCGACCCCTGATGATCTCGGAGTGGGTATTGTAACAACGCAGCCAGAGCTAAAAATCGTAGGGATGGTTTCACAAACATCATTCATTGTTGCAAGTTTAGTTCAGCAATAATATCGCAAAAAATCAGCAAAAGCTGTACAATTACATCAGAATGAAGATGCGGGTGGGAATTGTACTAGCATTTTTGGCTGCTTTGCTATTGCAGCCGCTACAGGCGAGTGCGATTGAAACAACGATTCCGCCGGAACGACTATCCAGTTCACCGCTTTTAATCACGGCCTATTATATTTCTTCTGGAACACCGGGATATTTCGAACTGTATAATTCTGGTAGTGAGACAATTGATCTGCGTGAATGGTCACTGGTAGTAAAGTGGTCATTACTACAAACCGCAGCCGCAGGGAGTACAGTTAGTGCGCCGCTTTCATTCCCACTTGCAACAACCCTTAGCTATTTACCAAGCCATCATTACATCGTTGTGGGATTTGGGTCGGCGGTGACTGCGCCATCGATTGTAGCTGATGCAGTGACTGGGGAGGTGGGTAATTATATAAATGAAGTTAGTTTGCAAAACGCGAAATATAAACCATACATAAAGACTTTCACGGGCGTACAGACACAGCGTATGATGCTTGGCGAAACAAGTACAGGGTATACAACGACAGGGACATATAGTTTTGATTCTAGAACAGCGCTCTACGACAACGGGCTGTATGCACCAGCTGCAGGAGACTTTCCGCTCGCTCCGATTGAAGTGCTGGCAAATCCGCGCATTTGTTCGCCAACCGAAAATGATATTAGCTGCCATGAATATGTGAAATTCTATAATAATACGTCGGCAGCAATTTCATTTGATGGTACGCGATTACGAATCGGTTATCAGGGTCAATCAATTTCAAGTGCGAACACCATCGTACTCGGCGGTACTATAGCGCCGGGTGAATATGCCGTATTTGATCACAACGAAAACGATGAACCGCTTAGCATCAGTAATGGAGGAGGGTATGTTTGGCTTGAAGATAGCTACGGGATTGTATCCTACCCTTCAACAGTTATTTCCTACGCTGATGCCACGAGTGATGCGCACAAAGGACAGTCGTGGGCAAGTATTGCTAATGTATGGCAATGGGCAACGCCAAATCCTGGAGGGACAAACACTCCGCTGCCAACCGAAACACTGGCGAGTGACATAGATGGCCTAACTCCTTGTAGAGCCGATCAATATCGAAGCCCTGAGACGAATCGTTGTAGGGCAATCGAAACTGCATCCGCACCAGCTGCGTGTGACGTAGGCGAATATCGTAATCCCGATACAGGTCGGTGCAAAAAAGTTGCTAGTGCATCGTCTACAGCTTTGCAGCCATGTGATGAAGGTCAATATCGAAATCCTGAAACGAACAGGTGTAAATCAATCGCGTCACAAGCCAGCAGTCTTACTCCATGTCAACCAGGCTGGGAACGAAATCCTGAGACAAACAGATGTCGAAAGAGCCAGGGTGGTACTTCATCACTCGCTGATTTTGCCGTACAGCCGTACGAGGAAGCTCGATCTTCAGGATTAGGATGGCTAGCGTTTGCGATTGTCGGAGCAGGGCTCGTTGGATATGGCGTCTGGGAATGGCGAAGTGAGCTAGCGGCGCTGAGACGCAGATTATTCGCACGTAGTATGCGATAATGAAAGCATGCGAATTTTGGGAATTGACCCAGGGACAGGAATACTTGGTTTTGGTGTAATTGACTTTGTACAAAACAAATATATCATGGTAACCGCAGGAGTGATTAGCACACCTGCGCACACGCCGCTCGATGAGCGACTTGAAGAAATTTATGACGGATTGACAGAAATTATTGCGGAAACGAAACCAACTGTTGCATCGATTGAAAAACTTTTTTTTGCCCGGAACGTTACGACTGCTATGAGCGTCAGCCATGCGCGCGGTGTAGCAATGTTGGCTGCACGAAAAGCGAAGCTGAACATTGCAGAATATACTCCTCTCCAGATTAAACAAACATTGACAGGCTATGGGAAAGCGGACAAAAAGCAGGTCCAGGAGATGGTACGCCTACAACTTGGTTTGCAATCAGTGCCAAAGCCAGATGACGCAGCCGACGCACTTGCGGCGGCAATAACGCACGCATTAATGAGTCGGGTATAGAGCCTCATAGATTTGCTATACTAGTAAGACAATGTATCGACAAGGAAGATATACCCGAAAATTGACAGTCTGGCAGAAGTCGAAACGCGCTGCACGGCGATATTGGCAATGGTTTAAGGCTCTACCGTGGTGGAAAAAAGTATTGGTAGTCGGTGGACCAATCCTCGCGTTTTTGATTATTGTGCCGGTACTCACCTATCTGTATTATTACAACGATATCGGTAACATGGAACGCCTAATGAATAGGAACAATACCGGTATAGTGTTGACTGACAAAAATGGAAAAGAGTTTTTTAGCATAGGCAAGGCGGCCCACAGAAATGTCGTAAAGCTCGATCAGATCTCTGATGACATGGAGCATGCCCTTGTTGCATCAGAGGACAAGGATTTTTATCAGCACAGTGGGTTTTCTCCGCTTAGTATTCTTCGAGCGATGTATACAAATATCGTGGCACGTGGTGTGACGGGTGGTGGATCGACCATCACACAACAGCTCGCAAAAAATACACTTCTTTCTGACCAACGGAGCTTTATGCGCAAATACCAAGAACTAACTATCGCTATGGCAATAGAGCAGCGCTATAGCAAGGCAGAAATTATGGAAATGTACCTTAACTCTGTCTTTTATGGCGATAATTCATTTGGAATCGAAGAAGCAGCAAAAAATTATTTCAATAAGACCCCCTCGCAGTTAACTCTTGCCGAAAGTGCGATGCTTGTTGGCGTGCTGCCTGCGCCAAGTGCGTATTCGCCTGTCACGGGTGACCCTGCATTAGCGAAAGAGCGTCAAACTACGGTATTAACTCGAATGGTAAAAAATGGCTATATCACTGAAGCGCAAAAGACCGCTGCGCTAGCCGAGCAGCTCACGTACGCGCCGTATAACTCGCCGGTCAATAACCAAGCACCACACTTCACTGAAAAAATCTTACAAGAATTGTATGACAAGTATGGTGAAGAACAAGTGAAACGTTCTGGCTATCAGGTAAAGACTACGCTTGATTTAGATATGCAGGAAGCAGCAAATACGGCCGTCGAAAATGGTCGTGCGCACCTTGAAGCACGTGGTGGCTCCAACGCTAGTTTGATTGCGATTGACCCCAAGACTGGCGAAATATTGGCATATGTCGGGAGCGCTGACTATACCAACGAGTCGTGGGGAAAAGTCGACATGGTGGCGACAAAGCGACAACCGGGGAGTAGTTTTAAGCCGATATATTACGCTGACGCGCTTGCAAATGGGAAAATCACTCCAGCAACAGTTATTGAGGATAAAAAAATAACCGACCTTGGAGATTTCTCTCCTCAGAATGCTAGTCGCTCGTACTATGGAAACGTTACGGTACGCCAATCGCTCGCATGGTCACTTAATATACCTGCTGTTAGGATTATGCAGAAGGAAGGACTGTCTAATGCAATTGATGCGGCGAAACGTCTAGGGATTACGACCTTAAAAGACAGCTCCAACTACGGATTGTCGCTTGCACTCGGAAGTGCTGAAGTGCCACTTGTCGAGATGACACATGCGTATGCTGGATTTGCTAATGGCGGCGA
Organism: uncultured Candidatus Saccharibacteria bacterium; assembly: GCA_964618945.1. Classification (GTDB taxonomy): domain Bacteria; phylum Patescibacteriota; class Saccharimonadia; order Saccharimonadales; family Saccharimonadaceae; genus UBA1020. The sequence goes on along the minus strand of CAZUDH010000002.1, from coordinate 21,315 downwards.
TTCATATGAGGCCCACGATATCCTTAGCATTAGTGACAAATACAATAAGCCAATTTTTACTGCCAACAAAAAATCAGAACGTGCCATTAGTGAAGCTGGTGCCTATCTCATATCAAATATCTTGAGTGACAACCAGACAAAGCAACGAATTTTTGGAAACAGTTTAGCAGTATATGGAACCGATGGCCGTCAAAAAACAGTGGCAGTAAAGACAGGGACTACCGACGATTCACGTGATGCATGGACAATAGGATACACGCCGCAAGTAGCCGTGGGTGTTTGGACGGGCAACAACGATAACACACCAATGGGAAGTGGTGGTTCTGATATGGCGGGACCTATCTGGAAGGCGCTAATGAAGCACGCAATTGGCTCAACTACCCCGGTCTTTTCACAGCCCTCAGGAGTAGTAAAAGCAACCGTCTGTTCATCGGCAGGTACAGTCACTGATGTATTCTTAGCGAATAATGTACCTACTCAATGTAGTGAAAAAAAGGAAGAAGCAAAAACCGAAACTCCTGCCCCAGCGAAGAAGTGTACGATTGCAGGCAAGGAAGCACTTGATGCGACCGATCCAAACTGCAAGGAAGACATGTGTACGATTCAAGGTAAAGAAGACCTTGCCGCTAATGACCCAAACTGTAAGGAAGATGCCGCAGCGAAAGATAGCGACAAGGACGGCGTTGTTGACACGCTTGACCAATGTCCGAACACTCCAACTGGCGCTACAGTAGATGCTTCAGGCTGTGCAAGTGGGCAGACGCCAACGGCCTCGCTTCCTCCAGGTCAGCGAAGGGCAGTACGAGTATGATTGCGCACGTACAGGGCCAAGTCGCAGAAAAGTTTTCTAACTCGGTCATTATTGATGTCGCGGGTGTAGGATACGAAGTCCAAGTTGCATTAAACGACTATGAGCAAATTTCATTGGAAGAAACCATTAAGTTGTATACCTACCACCACATACGCGAACAAGCCGAGGAGCTCTTTGGATTTAGTAGTTTGGCGGCCAAAAAAATGTTTGAATTATTAATTACCGTACAAGGCGTGGGGCCAAAAGCTGCATTGGCAATTTTGAGCCTAGGAAGTGCCGAGGAAGTGCGTAATGCAATCGCAAACAGCGATAGCGGTTACGTTACAAAGGCAACTGGTGTTGGTAAAAAAACCGCTGAACGTGTGGTAGTGGATTTGTCTGACAAAGTTGGCTTGCCTACGCACTATGGACGCACAAATGAACCCGTGCAAACAGAATTACACACTAGCGACGAAGCACTTGAAGCACTCATGGCACTTGGGTATACGCTGGCGGATGCCTCGAAAGCACTCGAGAATGTCGATGCGAACCTTCCGACCAATCAAAGAGTGACGCAAGCATTAAAATCGTGATTGTATTCTGAGTGTTAGTTGGAGTATGCTACGTTATAGAAAAGAGGGTATATGAACGTACAAATCATAAAGAACTGGCTTGTTAAAGCGCTCCTGGCGACACTGATTATTGCTGCGGCAGTTGCCGTGGTGGCAATTCTTATCGGCGAGATAAACGATACCGTCTGGCGATCGGTGGGCACCGTGCTATCCGCGATGATACACATTGGTATCGTCTTTACGATTATTTCTTTTGGTACAGGTACCAACCCACTTACGAAACGTTCAACCGACGCCGTCATTAACACTACCATGGTAATTGCGATTTTGAGCTTTTTCACGTCCATATTTGCGGTGTGGGGATTCTTAGACGCTGAGATTGCGACAAAACTATATTTGACATATGCCGTCGTATTGTTTGCACTACTTCACGCAAAAACACTGATGGACGTAGCTGTAGTGTATGTAAAGAGCAAGCCATATGTACTTGCTAACTGCGCGCTTATTATCACAGTTGCCTCACTCATCGTTGCTGTTATTGCCCTGCCGTCTGGATGGGACATGCTTTCTGGGTTTTACGGACGGCTTCTAGCTGCTACTGCAATTGTTGATGTGACGCTAAGCATTGTTATCGCTGTAATGCATCGACTCTACCTGCAAAAACACCCAGAACTTGCTACAAATACTGCCAAACACGATACGCAAGCTGCAGGCCGAATTATTGTTGCAGTGTTGTTGTTTGTGTTTGTCGTATGGCCTATGTTATCAGTACTTATGTCGATGGCCCGCTGGTAAATGGTACGCTGTGTGCCATAATGGAAGGTAATGGCCATACAACGAATTGTCGATACCGCGAGTCACGAAGAGGATAGCGAGGAGCAAAAAATTGAAGTTACATTGCGACCGCAGTATTTTTCAGAATATGTTGGACAGGAGCGTTTAAAACGCAATTTAAAGCTTGCAATCGAGGCAGCGAAAAAACGCGGTGAGCCCATCGATCATGTACTGCTGTATGGCCCGCCAGGTTTAGGGAAAACGACCATGGCGACGGTAATTGCAAATGAAATGGGCGCAGGGATACGCGTCACGAGCGGTCCAGCAATTGAGCGCGCCGGCGACCTAGCGAGCATTTTAACAAATCTTGCTGACGGAGACATCTTGTTTATCGACGAGATTCATCGTCTGAGCCGTACGGTTGAGGAAGTCCTATATGCAGCCATGGAAGACTTCAAGCTCGACATCGTTATTGGTAAAGGGCCAGCCGCGCGAAGCATACGACTTGACCTTCCAAAGTTTACGATTATCGGTGCCACAACTCGTACAGGAAGCTTAGCGGCTCCACTACGCGATCGGTTCGGACACTTATATCGATTAGAGTTTTATACACCGAGCGAAATTGCAAAGATTATAACTCGGGCTGCACAGATTTTGAATACGAAAATTCATCCAGAATCAGCCGAGCTTTTAAGTACCCGCGCACGCTTGACGCCTCGCATCGCCAACCGTTTGCTAAAGCGTGTCCGCGATTATGCTGATGTCAATGGCGATGGGATTATCGATAGTGTTCGCACAAAAGAAGCTCTTGAACTGCTCGAAATAGATGAGCTGGGGCTTGATCCAGCCGATAGGCTGATGTTGCGTAGTGTTATCGAAACATATGGTGATAAGCCAGTTGGACTCAACACAATTGCTGCACTGATGGGCGATGAACCAACAACTATTGAAGATTTTTACGAACCGTACTTGCTCCAGATCGGATTTATCGAGCGAACACCACGCGGGCGCGTTGTAACCCCAAAGGCGAAAAAACATATTGAACACTAGTCACATGGTATAATATAGCTACTATGGACCACAATTCACCATATACGCCTCAAGTTCCACCACAGCCACCATCACCAACAGGTGATCACCCAGTCGCGTATGATGCAAACGGTCAACCTCTTTATGCTCGTCCACAGCCGCCGCTACAGCAGCCCGAAGCAACGTCGGAACAATATGAAAAACCTACGCAAATAAGCTCACACATCACCACAGCACCAGATGTGATTGAAGGCGAGAACTATGATCCACGTATTCGGGCGCAGTATGCAAATGAGCCGATGGTTGTCCATACGACGCGCAGCCCTGACCCCGAACCATTTCAGATAAGTGACGAAACTCAAAAACGCTGCGAGGATTCTCGTCGCAAGTATCCACATCTCAGTATTAGTGACGGAGAATTTGTTATTCTTGATGTTCGGCGTCACCCGATTGGCATGTTTATGCCGCTTGGGGCTGCAGCTGTAGTACTTATAGCATTTTTAGTCGGCATGATTGTATACCCTACCGACGCTGAAGCAAGTGGATTACCTAGTTTTGGATTGGCAATGTTTATCATGATTCTAATAATGGCTTTGGTACTCGCTGGGACATTCATCGCGATATGGGTATATTTGCAGAATCGTTTTTTTCTTACTAACGAGAGTGTTATACAGGAAATTCAAACAAGTTTATTCGCAAAGCGCGAGCAAATGGTGAGCCTAGGAAGTATTGAAGATGCAAGCTATCGACAAACTGGTATACTGCAAACAATTCTAAACTATGGAACAATCCGTCTTAGCACCGAAGGAGATGAAACAACCTATATGTTTGCGTATGTTGCTAATCCTAGAAACCAAGTGACTGTCGTCAACAATGCAATCGAGGCGTTCAAGAACGGACGCCCCGTCGACCATCATGGCATGCACGGCCACAACGGTCACGATAACTAATTACTTATTCCGACTTGCCTTCACGTAGTCGTCTTCAGCTTCTAAGTCAGCACGAAGAGTATAGCTCTTGCAACTCGTTTCACTACAGTCAGTTGGTTCGTATCGATAGTCAGACTCGCCTTTTCCAATTTTAGTGTTGTTTGGATCACTGAACAAATCTTTGTCTACTGATGGAAGTGCTTTTTCATCGAGGGTTTTTGGGTAGCTTTTGTTTGCTGGATAATACACTTCTTCGAGCGTGTAGTACATTGAATTTATTGCGACCCGCCGCTTATCATCACGCCTTGCTACTTCGATATGATTGATTTGGGTCCAGGCCACTAAGCCAATACATCCAACTAATAGTATAAGCACGATAAGCTCAATAACTGTAAACCCTTTTTGCGTATTCATTGGCCTAATTATAACAAAAACCGTATAATAGATACATAACGAAAGAGAGGGAATATGGCGAAAAAAGCGACCGAGGACGCCAGTGCGGTAAAGACTGATAATGATGCAAAACTCAAGGCATTAGGCCTTGCGATGGATCAAATCACCAAGCAATTTGGGGATGGCTCGATCATGAAACTCGGGGAAGCGAAAAAAGTGGACGTCGAGCTACTACCGAGTGGAGCCCTCAGTCTCGATATCGCATTAGGCGGTGGCTATCCAAAAGGGCGCATTATAGAAATTTATGGCCCTGAAAGCAGCGGTAAGACCACATTGACACTTCATGCTATTGCAGAGATTCAAAAGCAGGGTGGTACAGCGGCATTTATCGACGCCGAACATGCACTTGACCCAGCCTATGCGAAAAAACTTGGTGTTGATACCGAGAATTTGCTTGTAAGTCAACCAGACAATGGTGAACAAGCGCTCGAAATTGCTGAAACGTTAGTGCGTTCAAATGCTGTTGACTTGATTGTTGTTGACTCGGTCGCTGCGCTTACGCCGCAAGCCGAAATTGACGGTGACATGGGTGATAGCCACATGGGTCTTCAGGCCCGATTGATGAGCCAAGCACTACGTAAGCTCACTGGTATTATTAATAAGTCGAAAGCCACAGTGATTTTTATCAACCAGATTCGTATGAAGATTGGTGTGATGTTCGGTAACCCAGAAACCACGACAGGTGGTAACGCATTGAAATTCTATGCCTCGCAGCGTATCGATATTCGTCGCATTGGTCAAATCAAGGCCGGTGAGGATATTATCGGAAACCGTACCAAAGTGAAAATAGTAAAGAACAAAATCGCGCCGCCGTTCCGCGTCGCCGAATTTGACATTATGTACAACGAAGGTATTTCACGAACCGGTGACGTGCTCGATCTAGCAGCACAGCACGGCATCGTAGGCAAGGCCGGCGCATGGTACGACTACAAAGACGCCAAGATTGGTCAGGGCCGTGAGCAAACAAAAGTGTACTTAAAAGAAAACCTAAAAGTTCTGGCTGAAATCGAAAAGGCTGTCCGCGAAAAAGTCGCCGAACAAGAGGTGTAGTTATGTACATGGCTGATGAACTTCTACAGGAAGTTGATGAAAACGACAAGCCTATTGGAGGGGTGTCTAGAAAAGATGCTAAATTATACGGTAATAGATACCGCATAATTCGTGTCATAGTTGAAGACGAGTTTGGCAATATACTTATTCAAAAACGCACTCCGAACAAAGACACCTACCCTAACTGCTGGGACAATTCTGCTGCAGGACACGTGGATGAGGGTGAATCATATATTGAGACCGCCCGACGGGAGATGGCTGAAGAAATTGGCATCGCGGATGAAAATTTGTCACTAGAAAAGGTAGACTATTTTTACTCCGAAGCAACAACACCAAACGGATTGCACCTCAACCGCTTCACGACGGTATACAAAGTAGTGCTACCACATGAAACAAAGTTCACGCCACAACCGGAAGAGGTGTCTGAGATAAAATGGGCATCAGTGGACCACGTTCGATCTCTCGTCCTCAAGGACGCAGAGGTGACAGATGGCCTGAAGGTGGTCTTCGAACGTTACTACAATAAGTCGAATGATGAAAATAACTGATATTTCACTGCAGGCGAAAAATGCCAACCGCGTGAATATTTCGGTCGATGGTAAGTATCGCTTTAGCTTAGATGTGTTTCAGGTTGGTGAACTCGGAATTAAACGCGGTAATGATTATACTGAAGCAGAAATTATCGCGTTTGAAGCTGAGAGCAGCTTTGGAAAGCTTTATGCGCGGACGCTTGAATATTGCATGATTCGCCCACGGAGTGTCAAAGAAGTTCGTGATTATTTGTGGCGAAAAACACGTACTACAAAACGCTATATAAAATCTCGCCCCACCTCTTTGCAAGGACCGGCCTTGCAAAGAGGAAGAGTGGTTGAGAGGGCTGGGGTTGCGCCGGAAATTACTGATCGAGTGTTTGAGCGAGTGCAGCAAAAAGGCTACGTAAGCGATGAATCATTTACGCGCTGGTGGGTGGAGAATCGCAACCAGACGAAGGGGAGTAGCCTTAGAAAGCTCCGGAGTGAACTTCAAGAAAAAGGTGTGCCGAACGTGATAATTGATAATGCGTTAAGTGTTACGGACAGAAATGACTACCACGAGCTGCAAAAAATAATTGCCAAAAAGGCTAAGAGATACGATGATGAACAGAAATTGATGCAGTATTTAGCGCGTCAAGGTTTTTCGTACGATGATATCAAACAAGCGCTTACTGGTGATCAATAGTTTCGGGTTGGGGCGTAGCCGTCGAACGGAAGGGGTTTGTATAGGCACCAGCGGCTGCTTTTACATGTGAGCGAACTGAAGATTCCTCGCTTTTCACGGTGATGGCATCATTACTAATTTCTACAATTTGAGACCTATCAATCAATAACTCGGTATCGGTCAAACTTTTTAGGATGGGTCGACGAACTTTGAGCTGCTTTACCATAAAACTCCCTGGTTCAATACTGTACCCAGCTACTCGGCCAAGCTTATTGTCTGAAGTATCTTTTACAGGTAAATTATCTAACGAAAATTTAAATGTATATACTTCGTCTATTTTAATAACATCGCCAAGGCCTATGAATTCGTCGCTACTATCAATTATAATTCCCATTGTACTTACTTCGCGTATGTCACTAACTGTGAGAAAAGAAGGGTGTTGGTCGAGGAGATTGCCATCGAGCTCGAATGCAAGAATAAAAAGGTTGCGCGGGTCAATTACTGGCGTCTTTGTCACGGCTAAACGGGCGCCGGTTTGCAGGCTCATCACTGGTGTACCAATAAGTCGTGATGATGAGATAAGCATAACTATAGTATATCAGCGAAGCTCGTATTTACTCAACAAACGGGTTTATTCTTCCCGGAGGGAAGGTAGATACCTGCGATGTGTTATCGTTTGAAAGGCCTTTAAGCTTTTTAATTGTTTGTTCATCAAAACTACTACTAATTGGCTGTGCTGAACTTGTCGTTAGCTCTACGCCGCTCACCATTAGTATCAAGGCTCCTGCCCCAAGTGCTAGAAGGGTGCTTAGCACTAAGAAGAAAACGATATTACTATAACGAATAAAGGCGTGGTATCGTTGCTGGGGCGTGATGTGTTTGGTAATCTTCTTTTTTGCCATTATCGTATGTATACCTCTATTGTGAAACTTTGGGTTGTGACAAGATTTTGGTCAGATCCATCTGCCTTGGCTAGGGACACGCTTGCAATCTGCATTTTCATAGGACTGCGCTCAATTCGTCGGATAAAATTAAGTAGATTCGTATATCCAACAGGACTTTTAATAACCACGCTGGCAGTAGTGGTCTTCACGCCGCTTGCTGGGGCACTGGCGCCAGGGGCTACGCTTCCAGGTGACGCAGCAGCACTTGGGGTCGTAGGTTGGCTTGTTGCCGCACCATTTTGGGCAGTAGTAAAATTATATGAAGTGATTGTCACACCACTTTGACTGGCATATGAACTAATGTCACGCACTATATCATCTTGGTATTGATACTGCTTACTCTCTGCGACGATGTCACGAGCACGCTGAACCTCAAGTTCGTTATCTGCTAAGTATTGCTTTAATTTCTTTAGATTCGCTACATTTGTATCACTCAGTCGTGCCTGTGCGTCAAGGGTACTTGTTTCCGCTGTATAACTTTTGAGGAGGGAGTACGTGTAGATGAAAGCGCCTGCACCGGCTGCAATGAGTAGTAGTAGCACTCCTAGTAAAACAAAACGAAGCTTTCGTGCATCTAAGCTAGATTTCATTGAAGTGCCTGCCTACTAATTGTTACATTCACGGTTGCCGAATAGCTGTAGGGGTTTTTCACATCTCCCTCTTTCGCTTCGATGCTCTGTAGACTAACATCGCTAAATAGTTCTGGGTGGGATTGCAGCGCTTGTTTGAATTGTAGGACAGCGGCTTGATCCTTTGCGTAAATATTAATAATCATAGGCGACCCGATAGACTTGGCGTCCAGATTGAGACTAGTCAATACTACTCCGGAAGGAATGGTGTTTGCTATTTTGAGGATAAGATCTGAGTAGTTTATGCCTTTATCCAAGATTTGTTTTGCCGTGCCAAGGTCTGATCTATAGCGTTCAGCAGCTGCATTTATGCTACTGTATTGGCTTATAGCGAGATTATTTTCGCTTACTCTTCGTTGAGCATCTTGGCGACTTGCACTAAGGGTTACGAATGCAAGACCAAGCAATACCGCGAGTAGTGCGATTGCAAGGAGTGTCATAATAATGTAATTGAGGATAATCACGTTCAAACGACCGGCTCTCACCTCAGCCTTGTAATCATCAGGCAGTAGATTAATCATGCCACCAGCTCCTTAGGGGGAACAGAGGCAAGGCCTGCAACTGTAATGTAACGTGGGCGAAATTGCTTTGCTGGTTGTTGCAGGTTACCAAAATTGAGGTGTTGCCATGGGCTCGCAACTCGTGCAGGCATCACCAGATCGTTGGTAAAGTAATCGCCGATACCTGGAACATTGCTCCCGCCCCCTACAATAAGGAGTTGTTCAATTTTGTTTTCAGCGTCGATACGCTCAGAGTAATAGCGCATGACTTTACGTGTTTCAACAAGGATCTTTTTCAGGCTCGGTTCGATAGCGCTCCTTATTTTTTGTTGTCGCGGCCCCGCGTTAAGACCACTGAGAACCTTCAGTTGATGAGCGTTCTCGAGAGGCACCTTAAGTTGCTTGGCTATATCAAGAGTGAATGTGTTACTGCCAATGCCCACTCCGCCTGTTACCCTGATAGATTTGTCAAATACTGCGATGTCAGTACTGGCAGGACCGATGTCGACGATTAATGTAGTAAGGTGCGCGTCTTCAGCATATTCAAGTAGGCGCGCCACGGCATTAATGCTAGGTTCCACCGCACACACACGCAAACCACAACTTTCAGCTACAGAGACACAGCGGTCCACGATATTCTTTGGAACAGCAGACAAAAGGACTTTTATTTCTTCGTCGGTTCGGCCAATAATCTCGTGGTCAACATACAGTGCCTCGAGAGGTAGTGGTATATATTGATCAACCTCAAGAGCGACTGCGTCACCAAGGTGTTTTTCGGCGCTTACAGGTACACTGAAAACGTGTGTAAACGTTCGATTCGTGGGGATGCTCAGGACGGCATGATTGCTCGGTAGAGAACCTAGTAGCCCTGAGGAAAGCATATCTTTAAGGTTTATCTCAAGGTAATCGTCAGAGTTTTCAAGTGACGCTTGGACTTTGGCTGGGTCTAAATCGGTTGAACTGTACCCCGTTACAAGCCATTTTTTTGCATCAACAGACATGACCTTCATGCCAGTTTGGTTGATGTCGAGTCCAATTATCGGTTTGTCTTTAAAAAATAATTTCGCCACAGATCTGCCCACTCGTTTGTTCTAGTTAAAAGTATACAGGAGCATAAGCAGTTTTACCACGTTTTTCAGATACTATTTAATGGATTTGGAAAGGTTGGCAATTGGAAGCATGACGCTTGCGGCAATTAGTCCTACCATGCCACCCATAAATACAATCATGATTGGCTCAATGATGGAGCTCAGTCCATCAATTGCCACATCAACTTCTTCCTCATAGAATTCTGCCACTTTGACGAGCACTTGATCTGTTTGTCCAGTTTCTTCACCAACCGATAACATTTGCGATACGATTGATGGAAAAAGATTATTCTCAGCGATAATGGTCGATAGGGCTGTACCGTTTCGAACACGGGCTTCGGTTCCTAGAAGCGCTTCTTCGTAGACTACATTTCCAACGGAGTGAGCAGTTACCTCCAAAGCTTCAAGTACGGCGACGCCAGAGCCAATCAGCGCTGAAAATGTACGTGCAAATCGAGCAACGGCGACCTTCGTAACAATCGTTTTTATACCAGGGAGCTTTAGCATCAGACGGTGTAGCGTATGCTTACCTTTTTGGGTACCAAGGTATCGTAGTAGGAAGAAGATACCCGCACCGATTACAGGGAACACAATGAACCACAAGGAAGTAATGAAGTTGCTAATACTAAGCATAATAACAGTCAGTGCCGGGAGCTGAGCCTCGGGCCCACCAAGATCTTTAATGATCTTTCCGATTTGCGGGATGATAAAAATCATCAATCCAAAAAATGCGACAATAGTTACGACCACAAGCACCATAGGGTACATCATGGCGCTTTTGATCTTTTTTCGCATCGTAGCATTTTTTTCTTGCTGCAAGGCAAGCCGTTTTAGGATGTCGTCTAGGATACCTGCTGCTTCACCAGCTCTCACCATGTTTGTATAAACCGGTCCAAATACTTTGGGATGTTTTTCGAGCGCATCAGCAAGCGGAGCCCCGCCCTGTACATCGGCGGTCACTACTTCTAGTATGCGTCGGAGTGCTGGACTCTCTGCATGCTCGCCAAGGGAGGTGAGACAGCGTAGAAGCGGTACTCCTGCCCCGACCATTGCGCTCAATTCACGGGTAAAGATGACCAACTGGTCGGATTTTACTTTATTGCCACCAAGTAATCCGCTACCTTTTTTTTGTCCAGAGCGACTCTGCGTAACGACAATTGGCCGAAGTTGTTTATCGCGTATTAGCGTAACGGCAGCAGAATGACTCGACGCTTCAACCTCTCCTTTGACCGAGGTACCTTGTTTTGTCTGTGCTTGATATTTGAATAGTGGCATAGTGGTTACTCTTTCGTTACTCGTAGGACTTCTTCGACTGTCGTGAGACCGCGTAGCGCCTTGATTATGCCATCAATCTGCATCGTTAACATTCCTTCAGAAACGGCCAAGTTTTGAATCTCTGCACTCGTCGCATTGGCCATAATGAGCTTCTGAATAGATTGTGAATTACTTAAAACTTCGTAGATACCAATTCGGCCATTATATCCGGTGTTTCGACAATCACCGCAACCTTCTGGCGATGGTCTCCATAGGGTAGCAATTCCAGAAGGCGTAGAACTTAGCTCAGTCCCTTCACCAATCTTTTCTTCTTTTGCTTTTTGTTCAAGGGCATTTAGTCCCCTCATGTATTCTGCATTGATAGCAAAACTCGCAAAGTGTGCAGATAACTCTTCCTGAGTCGGTGCGTAGCTTTGACGACACGTCATACAAAGTCGCCGTACAAGTCGTTGCCCAACAACCGCACGCACGGTACTTGCGATAAGAAATGGCTCGATGCCCATATCGAGCAAACGCGGCAGACATGTCGCAGCATTATTGGTGTGGAGTGTACTAAACACCAAGTGTCCAGTCAGTGCAGCTTGCACGCCTAGGTTGGCAGTCTCGCTGTCACGAATTTCCCCCACCATGATGATGTTTGGGTCTTGACGCAGCAAGGCGCGTAATCCGCTGGCAAATGTCATTCCAGCTTTCGGATTTGTTTGGGTCTGATTAACACCAGGAATCTTGTATTCAACAGGATCCTCAATTGTTGAGATGTTCACATTCGGAGTATTAAGGATTGTCAGCACGCTGAACAAACTTGTAGACTTTCCGCTTCCTGTTGGACCCGTCACAAGCACCATACCATTCGACTCTGTCATTGCGTCGTTAAGGACACGAATTGATTGGCCCCAATAACCAAGGTCTTGCAATGTTACCGCTTGGTTACTTTCGTTCAAAATACGCATGACGATTTTTTCACCGTCAGCAATTGGGAGTGTACTGACACGAAAGGCATATTGTTTGGGGCCAACTTTAATCTTAAATCGACCGTCCTGCGGCACGCGGTGTTCGTCAATCTTTAGGTTTGATAAAATCTTAATACGGCTGATAAGCGCACCAAGCACATTGCGGGGAAGGCGGTTTACCTCTTTGAGTACACCATCGATACGGTAACGAATCTGCACATAATCTTCGCGTGGCTCAATGTGAATATCGCTTGCACTCGAGCGAATGGCATATTCGAGCAATAGATTAATCGTTTTTGCAATCGGCGAATCCTCGGCGATGTCTGCATCGGTAACTGTTTGTGTCGTGCCGTCATCTTCGCTTTGTACATCAATTGCATCGGATAGCTTTTCACCAACGTCTCCGGCGTAATTTTCGAGACAGGTAAGAATGTTATCTTTTGCTGCAATATACAGTCGCGTATTTGTGCCAATTTGCTTTTGGATGAAGTTGACTGCCTGAACATCATCTGGATCATCCATGGCTAAATGCATCGTACCGTCTTCGTCGATCTGGAAGAGGATGGCGTTGTATTGCCGTGCAATGCGTTCAGGAATCTTATTTAAAACTTCAGACGGTATATCATTCGGCTTTAGATCGATAAAAGGAATGCCTACCTCTGATGCATAGGCTTTTGTTAGATCCAGTTCTGAAATCAAATTTTTTTCTATCGCAAGTGCTTGGAAAGGGCGCTTTGAATGATCCGCTTCCTCCTTTAAAGCGGCGAGTTGCTCGGGTGATGTCTTCCCACCCTGTTCTAGGAGCTTCAGAACTGTGACATCAGCGATTTGCATAGTGCTTACGCTCTAGTATAGGCTATCGCTAGTAATTACGCTAGTAAAATGTCATCCTCTGGAAGCCGGAATAGACCTTCATCCAGGCGCTTTTGATCTAAGTAGTGGCTAATGAATCCTACCGTTCGTGGAATGACGAATAATGCGTTGAAAAAGTCTGCCGTTATTAGCTCATCTAGCTTTTTTGCATCGAACTTTTCTTCTTGTTCGAGAATATCGAGCATCAGAGCAGCAATTGTGCCATCAACATTTAGGATCAATGTACCTTTCTTGGCACTGGTTATTGCTTCGATCTGCTTCGCGTAGTCATAGTACCGATGCGATGAGAGTTTTGTAGCAAATTGGGCAAGGAGTTCTGTGCGTGGATCTGGCAGCCCAAGACGGTATTTTTTGTGTCCAATACCACCAATATATTTTTTGGCTCGTGCATACGATTCTATATGCGTTGCAGCATCGCGATTTTGCTGTACGCCATCAAACCACTCTCGGGCGGCATCACTCACTGCTCCACCAAAGCGTGGCCCAATAGTGAGCAAGCCAGCGGCAAGACTGTCGATGAGCCCTTTCCCGGCTCTAGCGGTCACGATAGTGTTTAACGCACCAGAAACTTGTGGTCCGTGATCGATGGAGAGGAGAAATACCGTTTTGACAAGCTCGATTGTAATGGCTGAGCTGGCCGGTCTTCCTAGTAGTCCAGCTGTAATTTGGGCGGCCATGTCACCATCCTTTGCCCATGCCTGAAGGCTCTTGCCGACAAATTCGTAGCCATCTGTACTTTCATGACTAATCGTCGATGAAAAGTGACTAGCGTGTCGTGTACCAATAGACCGCTCAGCGTTATCACTAGCCTCGTTCTTTGCAAGTGATGTAATGTATTCGGAAAATTCTTGCATCGACGACGCTACGACGGTGCCTGCCGTGCGTAATGCCTCTCGTTTTGCTGAGGCGGTTTCGCTCTTCGAGTTAGCAAGCGCTTTAGCATGGCCAAATTGCACCGGCTGATCAAAGTTCTCACCGATTATACCTGCAATATAGCAAACAACAGGTTTTGTTATCTGGCCAGACTGCATAAGCTCAGCGAGCTCATACTCGTCCGTACCACCCAACTCACCGTAATAAACAATCTGTTTTGTTGCCTCATCTGCCTCGGCCGCCAAAAATGCTTCACGAGGTGTCGTAGCAGGGAATCGGTCGCCTCCGAAACAAAGAGCGAAACTAATCGTATGACCAGAAGAGCCAACCATAGTGATTAATTCGTTTATCATCCCACCTGACGCTGAGAGTACCGCAACTGAGCCGGGTGTCATTAAGTGGTTTGCTTCGAGTTGTCGATGGTCAACCCCGCCTACTACTCCGAGTTTCAATGCTCCCGGTATCAGCAGCCCTACGCCCGCAGGTCCAATGATGGTCTTGCCTGATTTTTGGTACCGTTCGTAGAGCTCAATGGCATACTTTTCGGGTACGTCTTCAGCAAAAATATGTCCGCCCACAGCATCGGGAAATCGTTCAAAAAACTCAACCGTCGACGTGAACGCACGTCGACCAGAATTAATGTTAAGTAGCCAATCAACACCACCCAGCGTGTCTTTCGCTGCCGCAATAGAAGCAAAACAAGGAATAAGCACTTCGCCTTCTCCCCAAAAAAACTTCTGGAATTTGCCTGCGGCTGTGACAATACCGGCAATCGATGGCTCAGATTTGCCGCAAAGGTAATCAAAATCAATGATTGTTTGGTAACCAGGCCTGTAGTTTCCCAGTGCAAGAATTCGACCAGGGTTATTTCGAATGTCACTAATGCTACGCATCAATTGCCTCCAATGCTTCGTGAATCACATCTGTAAGTACCGTATCTGAGCCATGCACACTACCAAGCAGCTTGTTCGATTCAAGGAAATGTTTCATCATGGCTAGACCTTCCACCTCATTCGGACCACCGCGACGCACGAATACCCTCATATCATTTTTTTGTAATGCCTCTAAGTTTTCAGTAAGAGAGCGAATGATGCCTGTAAACGTTTTTTTCACGTCGGTGAAATTTGCAACTCCGCCAGCGATAATGATTGCCTTTTTCGGTGCTTTTGAGGCGAAGGCTGCTTTTAGCACCTCGTTTGTGTATAAGTATGTTTCTTCGGTACTTGGTCCGCCACTGTACTCGCCGTAATTGCCAATTTCATCTGCACGTCCGGCGTTTGAAGCTTCGTCAGCAATTGTTATACTCGCACCACCACCACTTAGCAGTAGCCACAGTGCTCCATTCGGGTTGAGAATACGAAGTGAAAATGCGGCTGGGGAATTATTATTTAACGTAGCAACGTTCGCTTCAGCATCCGTCGACTGGTGTGCCTCAACGATATCGTCATCATTCCAGCTAGTTTGGAACTCGCCTGCACTATCAACAAGCACTGCCGCGTCGAGCAGCGTACACGTAGTATCGCGCACGACCAAAGGATTTATTTCTACAAAACTAAAATGTTGTTTATTCATGGTTGCTACAATATGGTCAACAAAATCTTTTGGGAGCGGTAGGTTATCTGGAGTGTATAGCTGAACACTTTCTGGATTGTCCTCAACGTGAATACCACCATGTTCGCCATAGGTCGCTACAATGCCCGCACGAGTTCGTTCAAAACTAAGGTATTTTTCTTCGCTATCTTCATGTGCGAACATCGGCTCAGCAATAAAGCGTTCAAAACCTTTTGTCGCAAGTTCTCGGCAAGCGGCAGCTGTTTCATTTCGGCTAACGTTGAGCCGGATCAACCCCTGCTTGCCACGTTTCTTTATGCCCTGATCAACCTTTACGATATATTGTGTGTCACCATCAAGCATCTGGCAATCGTCATCCAACGTTGCAAGATGAAGTGATACACCCTTGTATGCATCAGTCAGCAATGACTTAGCACGGTATTCAGAAAGTTTAACTCGAGCCATCGTATCCCTCCCGTTTCTTTCGATATAAATTTGCATGTCGTTTTTCATATCCGAGCTTCTCATAAAATTCAAGTGCGCCCGGATGTTTGCCACGGCTACTAAAGTCGATAATATCTGCACCGTGCTCCCAGCTCCATTTTTCAGCTGCGTGCATAAGCAGTGAACCAACCCCGCTACCACGCTGCGAGTGGAGAACGACAAGCTCATCAAGGTAGCACATCACTTTGGACAATTTGTAAACAAGATTTAATTTGACCATACCTGCGATTTCGCCCGTATCAGCTTCGGCAAGTAAGACAACTCGGTCATTGGTATCTTCAAAATGATGCCACTGCAAAGAAGGATCAACAGAATAGTCATGAAGCTCATCCTCGAGTGATTTAATTGCTGCAAGATCGTTTCGTGTAGCTGGTCGCACGTTCATGTCTTTAGTATAATAACTCTAGTATGAAAATTCTAGTTCATGGTGAGGTAGAAATGGCTGCACTCGGTAAGAAAATTGGCGAGTTGCTTCATGGGGGCGAATGTATTGAACTTGTAGGTGATGTTGGTGCTGGCAAAACGACACTCACAAAATCAATTGCGCAGTCACTTGGCATTGAAGGGCCAATTCAAAGTCCAACCTTTACGATTTGTAATCGCTACGAAATGCCAAATGGATTGACACTCGCTCACTATGATTTTTATCGGTTACACGAAGCTGGTCTTATGAGTGAAGAATTGGGCGAAACGCTTGAAGATGAAAACACGATTACTGTCATAGAGTGGGGCGACATTGTCGCTGACGTTCTCACGCCACATCGTATTACTATAGAAATCACGCCAACGAGTGAAAACGATCGTCAACTCGTAATTACCGACCGAACACCAGATGCCGCGTTAAAGGAGTTAGGTATATGATTCTACTTCTTGATACCTCGACGCCAGTGTGCAAATTGACACTCGTTGATGGGGATAACCGCTATCACGATGAATGGGAGGCAGATCGCACGCTTGCAAAGAATCTTCTTGCGTATCTACGTGATCAGTTGGCAAAGCACGGAAATTCATTTCAGGATATATCAGGGATTGGTGTTATGAAAGGGCCAGGTAGCTTCACTGGCCTTCGTATCGGGATCACTGTCCTAAATACTATTGCTGATGCTAATAATGTACCAATCGTTGGCGAAACTGGGGAAGATTGGACAGATGCCGCTGTCAAACGCCTAATGAATAATGAGAACGACCACATAGTTCTGCCACTGTATGGCCAAAACGCAAATATTACCACACCTCGTAAATAATTCACTTGCTTGGAATATAAAAAGCGCGCTACAATATAAATAGTCAGTTTATTTTGGGCAGACTAATTACGATAATTTTACACTGCGAGCTTTTATAACGTATGTGCGTCAAGACGAACACTTGACGGAGCGAGCAGGGAAAGAGAGAACACTATGGTAGAAGCCATCTTAGCAATTGTTGGTGTTGTTTTGGGTGTGGGCGGGAAAATGGCCTATGACAAGCAGCAAGTTACATCGGGTAAAAACAAAATTGAGAAGGATTTAGCGCACGCCAAGCAAAAAGCTGGCGACATCGTTTTAAAGGCAAAAGACGAAGCACTCGAAATCGAAAAAGAACGGCGCAAAGAGTGGCAAAAAACCGAAACACGTCTTGCAGAACGCGAAACGTCGTTAGACAAAAAACTCGACGAACTTGACAAGCGTGCCGAAAGGCTTCGAAGCGAAGAAGATGAAGTCGAAAAATTAAAGAGTGAGATTCGTGAGATTCGTACCAAGCAGCAAGACAAGCTGGAAAAGATCGCCAAGTTAAGCAAAAAAGATGCCGAGGCTCACTTGATGAAGATGACAGAGCGTGACATCAAAAATGATCTCTTGGGGCTTGTTAACAAACTGCAGAATGATGCAATGCAAGATGCAGAGGAGCGCGCTCAGACAATCTTGCTCAGTGCGATGGAGCGTATGAGTAGTGAAGTGACTGCTGAACGCACCGTTACGGCTGTTAAGCTGACTGATGATGAAATGAAAGGGCGTATTATCGGCAAAGAAGGGCGTAATATTCAGGCGATGCAACGCGCAACTGGTGTTGACTTCTTGGTTGATGACACACCTGGTATGGTAGTGCTCTCTAGCTTTGATCCTGTCCGTCGTCAAGTAGCCCGCTTAGGTCTTGAAATGCTGATGAAAGATGGCCGGATTCATCCGGGACGTATTGAAGAAGTGTTTGCAAAGGCCGAGAAGCAAATCGAAAAAGAAATTGACCGTGCCGGTGAGGACGCCGCACGTGAAGTTGGGGTAGTGGGAATACCGAAAGAGCTTCTGCGTCTACTCGGAGAACTGAAATTCCGTACTAGCTATGGTCAAAATGTCTTACTTCACAGCACTGAGATGGCTCACATCGCTGGTATGATTGCTGAAGAAATCGGTGCCAACGTGCGAACTGTAAAGATTGCGACATTGCTCCACGACATGGGCAAAGCGGTTACTCACAAAATTGAGGGAAAGCATCATCACATTGGTGCAGAACTCGCAAAAAAATATGGTCTCAGTGATGAAATATGTCATGCTATTGAAGCGCACCACGATGATATTGAAGCAACAACACCTGAAGCCCTTGTAGTCCGTGTGGTGGATGCAGCGAGTGCTGCTCGTCCAGGCGCCCGCAATATATCGGCTGAAAATTTTGCAGAACGCATGCGTGACCTAGAAAACGTAGCAGTTAGCTTCGATGGTATCGATAAAGCCTATGCAATCAGTGCTGGTCGAGAAGTTCGCGTGATTGTACGTCCTGAACGCATCGATGATCTTTCAAGCATCAAACTCGCACGAGATATTGCGAACAAAATTGAAAGCACAATGCAGTATCCAGGTACTATCAAAGTGAATGTGATCCGCGAAACTCGCGCTATTGAATTTGCGAAATAGTTTAGAGTACATTTTCGGGTGGCAAAGAAAACAGCTTTGTAAGCGAATATTGCACACAGAACCACACGAGGCTCCCTGCTGCAAATACCGTACCGACTGCCCAGATTATTCCGCCATCGAGGCTAGAGGCTGTGTCCGATGGAATATAAATTAGTGTATACAGCAATACAACAAATAAAAATTTTACAAAAAATGAAAGTTGAAAGGTAAGCGCACGTCGTTTTTTCGCGCTTACCTTTTTATTATGAGTGATCATGGGAACAGCTGCGTTCGCTATTTCGTTGGTGACGGTATGGCCAGATTTTGATATGACTGACGGTATTTTTAGAAGAAGGTATAGCGTGAGCATAATCATAACGATAGTGACAATTCCGACGCCAATCACCAATAGAGGAGATTGTGAAACTAAAGCGCCCTGTTCGTGTATCGGTTGAACCTCGGCTGGTTGAGGTAAGAAGATATCCTTAAAAATGTCGCTTTTCAAAATACCGGGTAGAAAAACGATCATCACCCATAGCAGTTGGAGCAGCACCGAAGCATACCCAAGAAGACCACTCATGTTTGCGATAGTTTGTGCGAAAAATGGCCGTCGTTTACTCATGACTTTACTATACCAGACTACTTCTGGAAGAGAACGTAGGGAGGTGAAACGACGTGACCACTTCGTGCAGAAACATTCCACAGACCACTAGACAATATTGATCCTTTCCATGACCAACCGACGCCCGGTGTTGACGAGGCAGTGTAGGGGAGAAATCGTTCGTTGCCCTGCTCGTCCATTGCCCAAATTGTACAGTAGCTTGCGGAGGACGTTTTACAGCCACTTGAGAGCTGGGTGGTTGAGGAGAATGAATGCTCTGATACTTCACTTCCCGTTTGTAGTAGACTAACAGTTCCGGTGAAGTTGTTTAGGGATGTAGCAACTATCAGTGCCTGGTTTGCATCGATCAAACCGTGACCATATTCATTTGTATAGACATTTCCCTGCATGGCCGCAACTTTTTGGGCGGTACCATCGACCAGTGCAATGATGTCATCAGTCGTTGAATTAGGACGAACAGACTTTATAAGCGCCACATAGCCAGCAACAAGTGGCGATGCAAATGATGTACCGTAGAGATTGCTCGCGTAGGCAGACGTTTGATTATTTTGGGTCCACATTGTCGAAGGAATTGTTCCTGAACCTGGTGCAATGACATCGAGTCCTGGGCCATAGCTGCTAAAGCTTGCGCGTGCGTTGGTGCTGGTTGATGCTCCAACTGCGATAACATGTTTATCAAGCGCAGGGTAACCCATAGCTCCAGGTTTTGTCGGGTCGCATCCCGCTTCTTGCCCGGTCCCGCAGTTACCTGCCGCTGCAACGACAACAACATTGCGCGCATATGCATATGCTATCGCGGCCGCGAGTGCACTGTCTGGTGTGTCTCCGCCTAGGCTCATGTTTATAACAGATGCTCCACGATCTACGGCATAGTAAATTGCTGAGACGACAGAGCTGGTATAACCGGATCCGTCATCGCCAAGTACCTGTAAAGGCAGAAGCTTTGTATTCCATGAATACGTTGCAATACCTTTGGCGTTATTGCCAGTAGCGCCAACGAGTCCTGCAACTTCTGTTCCATGAGCAACGCCTTGTCCAGCTGGATTCGTGCGTCCAGCTTGCGGGTTGTTTGTCCGCCCCACAAAGTCCCATCCACGCCAGTCATCCACGTAGCCATTATTGTCATCATCGCAGACATTCGATGACTTGTCTGCACTCACTCCCGTCCAACACCTATCGCCCTGAACAGTGTAGCCTGTTTCTTGAATGTTTTTATACCATTGATTCACCAAGTCTTCATGCGCCAGGGCAAATCCACTATCAATTACTGCAACGACTGCACCTGGTCCTGTAGACAGGTTCCATGCTTGGGGTGCTTTAGTGGCGGTGAGCGACCAACTATTCTGTGAAAGTGGATCATTACTCGTTCCAAGTGCTTTATAAACATGTTCTTTTGATACCGTTTTTGTGATTTCTGTTTGCTTCGGCGCCACATCTATGTTTTGCGTGGGAGTATTCATTCCGTTGTCATTAGAATGCTGGCTACCTTCAGGGTGGTTTTGTGTTGATGGTGTTGATGAGTGTGAAGATGCGATACCTCCTGTAGAGATCTGCGAGGAAATCTCTTTTGTTGGCGTACTTACGATATTCGTCGGAAGCGGCGTTGGAAGAAGGCTGAAAAATCGTACACTAAGTACTGCAACTAATGCCGTGGCTAAGGATAAAAATAGTGCTGTTTGTTTTTTCATTTTGTATCAAAAGTATACAACGATTGATAACAGTTTACCAGAGAGCTATCAAGCTTTTCTCTTACCATTAGAAAATACCTGCCTAAAAAGACAGGTATTTTCTAATGGTCGGGGTGAAAGGACTCGAACCTTCGACCTCACGGTCCCAAACCGCGCGCGC
>CAZUDH010000001.1:0-277910 GCA_964618945.1 uncultured Candidatus Saccharibacteria bacterium | reverse complement strand
AAGGCCACTACATCAGCGGCAAAAACGGTGAGCAGCACCAGATGTCAGGCCCAGAAGTCGACACAGTGCGGTATATGGCGGGCCTCGAGCCTGCCGCACAACAATTTGATTTCATTTGCATGGCAATCCTCCGGCATCATAGTGGCGTGATATATACGATGCGCCTGATGAACGAAACCGAATGTGGGAGGTTATGGCAAAAACTCATCAAAAAGTTTGATGAAGTGCCGTGGTATGGTAATGCGCGGTACGTCATGCCATACGATGACTTTAACTATAAGATAATTGATTACGATGCAGGTACTTTTGACAGGACAGAAGCAGAGCGGCTCTATCGAGACGTCTGCAAAAGTGCATATGTATTGTATCACTAAATAATGTCGTGGCGTTTTGTTATAATCAAGGCATGACAACAGATAAAAAGCCGACTAAGGCAGAGATCAAGGAGCTAGAGGCTCAAATTAAAGCCGATCAAGAAAAGCCTGTACGCGAAAATGAGCGCCGCGTAAGAGTTGGCGCTGCTTTTCAGGACGCGGTAAAAGAAATGTCGCAAGCCCCGCCTATGACGAATAACGAAGTTGCAAAGTGGGTCAAAGATCAACGCAAAGAGATCGAAGATTTAGAAAATGACAGGTAGCTTTACTTTTCAAGAATAGCCGCCTTTAGTGTGATTTGGTGACATCAAGTATATAATTGCCTTTTATAGCGGGTTTGTAAATTCAGACAGCTCATCAATAGACTCATTGCGCAAGTAACCTAGAGCAAAAGATGCTATAATATAGCTAGATTCAATAAACATAAAAAACTATGTCAGAACAGATACAAGAATCGGTAAGTGAACTCGACGGATGGAAGCAGGCCGTTGAAGATACGAGTCAACATCCTGAATTGCATGCAATTGCAAAAGATCATTTCGAGCGCGTAAAAGCCAGCTTAGAGATATCACCCGAGCATCATCAAGCTCATGTAGACATCGCGCGTCATGCCGTACCAGAGATAGATAGCCTACCGCCAGCAGAACAAGATTTGATCGGTGAGATCATTGAGATTGGCGAAGAGGCGTTGAGTGATAGCATCCAAACTCCACTCGAAGCAAAGAAGACGCATGAGACTAACGGCCATCTACCTACGGCGGAAGAGTTATCAGATATATTGTCGGCTGAACTTTCGCTGGCAGTGCCTTCTCGTGTGCGTCTTATGGAGCCGGGTGAAAAGCCAAATGTTCGGGTACTTAATTTCGATGATGCAGAGATTGATGTCAAGTCTCCCGACCTACTACCGAAATTGCAAAGTGAATACATTGAGCAGAATGTAGACCAGTTAATAAACAAAGCTTGGTGGGTTAAGTTAGATAAATTGCTCTCTCACGGTGGCGAACCCCAGCCTATCAATATCTTGGCTAAGCACGTACTAGAGGCAAAGGCTCGTAATAGCCGCGTTGATCAACACTATGAAATATTTGAAGTCGGTGATGAGCCTCTTACGGATGAAGAGCGACAAGCTGCAGTCGATACTATGAAGCTCATTGATCAGCTGTCGGGTGGACTATTATCTGCCGAAGAAGCACGCAGGCCAGTGGTCTTAGGAACGGGATTACAATATAAAGACGCCGATACTCATGGATTCAATAGTAACGAACTGACATACGTAGATGTGAGTGATCTGAGGGCCTTCGCAACTAAATATGATACGAGTATAGTCGATGGAATACGGGGTGTCATTATCCACGAAATCCTTGGACATCAACTTGAACGTACCGTTGAGGGTGATGTTGGAAAACTGTTCAGAAAACACTTTGATTATTCCGAAGAAAGAAAAGAAGGCAACGTATTCAATATTCATGAGTCTATCACGCCTAAAGATACTACGATTGTTGAATCGAGTCCGGTGCGAGAATATGGTCATAAAAATTCCGCCGAAGACCTTGCAACATCTATTACTACCAGTGTCGCCGCTGCTATGGAATGGGGTGAAGATCAAGATCCTGAGCATCGTCCATCAAATAGAGTCGATTCATACAGAAGGGACATTGAATTAGCTCTCATGCAAGCGGCAGCAGAAAAGGCAAAGTCCAATGAAGGCACTCCAGGATTCGTGGGTAGCGAGATTGAGTATACCCAAGACGGCACGGGTAACCTCGAGGTTGCGCCGGTGCGTCAATATGAGCTACAAACAACACGCGGAGAAGATGCTCGACAAGAGGAGATCGCTAAACTAACAGCGAAAATCAAGCAAGACTCGGAGCTTATCGTTCGTGTCGATGCGCCTGTTTATTAACCTGATATAATCAAACCATGAGTACTATTACCACAACAACTGAAGCAGACGCAAAAGTAAAAGAGTTAATGAAACGTCCCGACGGCCTTATCCCCGTCGTGACCGGTGATGCCCTCACCATCGAAGGAACGGATATACACTACTGGTCAATCCTCTATGCTTACCCGAATCGACCAGACAAAGAGCCGGAAGTACTTATAGGGTCGAGCGAATATATAGCAGATAACGGTCAGATATTGACCTTCGGCAGCGGAAACGCTTTCAATCCTCAATTCTCGTTCAAGGATGAGTTCCTACGAAAATACCGCAGAAGTTAGGCTGGCAGTGAAAATTGGCATAACCCTCACATCCTCGCTATCAGTCGGTCAAGAATACATAGGTCTCACTGAAACAGTTGCAAAAACTTTAGCCAAAAAAGACTACGGTATTGTCTACGGTGGCACTGACTATGGCATGATGTCTACACTGGCATCATCATACAAAGCGGCTGGAGGAAGAGACTTAACTGGCGTCATGGCAAAAGACCTCATGGCGGTCACTAAAGGCTACATTGCCTATGAAGGATTAGACCGGTCATTCCTTGAAGAAACCATGGAAGATCGCAAGCATCGCATCGTTGAACTGTCAGATGCCTTTATTATCCTGCCTGGAGGTTACGGTACATTTGAAGAGATTGGGAGCATTATTGGTGGCAAAGTAAACAAGCTCTACGATAAACCGATTGCCCTATACAACTTCAACGGCTTCTACGATACCCTCATTACATTTCTTGATGAGATGCAGCAAAAGGATTTCTCAAAGATACCAATCACTGAATTTGTACTCGTCAGCGACAACCTCGATGAGATTCTCGATTACTTTACTACCTATCAAGCAAAAGAGCTGGAGGACAAATTCGTATGAGTAAAAAACAACCAAAAGGTATCCTAGGTATAAGGAGCGGTACATTCGCTGAGCTCTGTGGCTGGTATGGCATGATTGCCCTCATTGTTGCATATTTCCTCGTGAGCTTCGGTATTCTCGAGGGAGAGGGCTTTATATTCCAGATCATTAACCTTACTGGTGGTATCGGGCTGCTGATCGTGGCAGCATCTAAGGGTGTTCTACAGTCAGTAATCCTGAACTTTTTCTGGGCAGCGATTGGCTTAATCGCGATTATTAGGTTGTTTGTGTAAGGGTAGTAGCCACTGTTTTTTCATAAACCTCTTGACAAAATAGCAATAGTGCGCTATAGTGTACTTACGATCGTTCGAAACAACGATTATGCCGAGAAGGACATCCAGTGTTCCCTCGGGATACCGAAACAGCATTGCCCAAGCCAAAGCGCTTTTGTCGCAGCGGGATAAGCAATTCGCACACTAAGGCGAATAGTTTGTACCGATTACTACGATAGAGGCGCTTTTTCGTTGGCAAATAATACGCCCGAGCGCATATCCTCTCCCTCTACTACACCGGTGCAAACAACGAGCACCTTTTAACCCCATACAAACTGTTCTTTAATAATCCAACTCTGTAAGCGAATAAAGGATATACCGAGGTCGCAACTGCGTGAAGATGCATACTCACGCACTTGCGGCTCCGGGTTTTCCGAAGTTCGCTCCCCTAACAGGGAAATACTACTCGCAGAAAGGATGTGGCTCCCAATGCCCATCTTGTTCATCCTGGCCATGCTCGCACTGATCGCCACGGTGGTGCTCTGCATCATCTGGCTCAACCAGCCCAAGGCCACCACGAAGGACAAGGACGAGGACAGGAGCTACTCCTACTCTCGTTCCACGCCCGACTACCGAGCCAGCTACCGCATGGCGACGCTCATCGCGCTGTTCGTGTCGGCGCTGCTGCTCGGACTGTCGTCGCTGACGATGGTCGGAACCAAGACGGTGGGAGTCGTCACGTCGTTCGGTAAGCCTTCGGGCACGCCGATGGACAGCGGTCTCCACGTCAAGGCTCCGTGGGCCAAGGTGCACAAGTTTGACGCTGCCGTGCAGGTCGACAAGTACACCGGCGACAAGTGTGTGACCGTCCGGATGGCTGGCCAGACCACCGCGTGTGTGTCTGCTGTCATCACCTGGCGGATCGTGCCGTCGGAGGCCAATGTCCTGTACCAGGACTACAAGGACTTCGAGCGGGTGCAGTCCACGCTGGTCGGCAACAACACCACGGCCACGCTGTCCAAGGTGTTCGCATCGTACAACCCGCTTGCCCAGGTGGCAGACGGTAAGACGATCGCTGACACTCCGGACGTGTCGGGGTATGCCGAGCCGGTCAAGACCGCGCTGCAGAAGGCTGTCGGTACCAGTATCGAGGTCGTCTCCGTGACGACTCCGTACATCAAGTACGACGACTCCACGCAGAAGCGCGTCAACGACCTGCAGGCTGAGGTCGCCAACACCCGCATCGCTGAGCAGAAGAAGCTCACGGCGCAGGCTGAGGCGGCGGCCAACGAGGAGCTGAGTGAGTCGGTGTCTAACGATCCGAACGTGCTCGTTTCCAAGTGCATCGACCTGCTCGCTGCTGCGGTGCAGGCTGGTCAGGCGTTGCCGAACGGCTTCACCTGCTGGCCGGGCACTTCAGTTCCGCCGGTCGCTGTCGGCTCCAACAAGTAGTACCCTCGTAGGAGGAACCGCATTGAACGAATGTGTACAAGCGAGTAATCGCATCGTTTTGGCCTGAAGTTAGCCAACAATAGCTTCCCGGCGGGGTGCTGGTTCGGTTTCGAGTCTCTTTGATGACTCAACCACCAGCCCCTGCCGTAACACCCTACAACCTAACGAATAACAAAATCTGCTGTTAGCACAGTGATCTACTGTATTTTCAGGAGTTTTTGTTGAGCTGAAGAGCTCCAAAGATTCCGTACCTTGACAGAGTGAAGGTTGGGGCTTGCTACAGGCAGTTATTATATGACTGTCGCTAGCAAGTCTCCAACAATCGAAAGGAAAGTAAATGCGTTCTGATACGTGTCTCGACTACGTCGTTCGAGCCGTCCAGGAAACCGAAGCCAAGAATGAACCGCTTCTCGAGGAGCTAAACATCTTGAGCGACGCGCTTCAGGATCGACTGGAAGCCATTTCCAAGGATTCTGACCTGGACACCGTCTACCAGATCGTCATCACGGCCGCTGGCTGGGACGACAGCTATGCGCCCCTCACAACCAGCCCGCAAGACATGCTCCGGCAGCTCGCCTACGCATGCCTCATTGACACGGCAAAGTACGAGGTCAGTGGACTGGCGTAGTGCAAGCCTCGTGCGGTGGGTGACCGAAAGGTTGCAAGTTGACCCTAGGTCACCCACCCGCACTCCATCCGTCCTATTCTCTTCACTCTGTCACTCAACCTACGTTTTCAAAAGTTGAAATTTTGGGTTAAGAAGTTTTATCGAGCTTCAAAACAAATTGTCACATGACATATCCGCAATATTTTGCTAGCATCTATGGTATAGATTGGGGCTGCGGATGCGGGCCCAATTTTTTATTGTTTCTATTTTTACTCTGGAAGAACACTAGTACCAACATTTTCCCAACGACCGTTCGTATTGCGGACTCTAGAGAATACGCTCATGCTTGCGCTCCATCTACTTCGAGTGTTATCCTAAAAAAATCCCGTCACAAAAGTTTGGCGCCAACAGGGGCAACAAAACGACTATCTCAATAAAAAATCAGTTGTAGAATTATCTACACATTTGACAGATACAGAAAATCCTTATGTTTTGACTCAAAGCGGTTATGCCGCTTGCATTTGTTTTGTCTTATGAATTATGTTCTGGTTACAACCAACTATTCCAACGGAGGGTCGAAATGATCAGAAGTTCCACATCATATAAAATAGTCGGGCTCATCGTGGCCATCGGGATACCGGTGCTGTTTGCACCTCCCGCGTTCGCCGCGAGTGGTGACATCTCCCAGGTTGAGTCATTCATCCGGAGCGTCATCACCACCATCGCAGGATTAGCCGGTCTCATAGCGACCGGTTTTTTAGTGTATGGAGGTCTGATATACATCACGAGCTCGGGAAACCCCGAGCGACTCGACGGAGCCAAGCGAACACTCTTCTTCTCCGCAATGGGGTTGGCAATCGTGATCGGCGCCTTTGTGCTCAGTAACATTGTGACCACCTTGGCAAAAAACGCCTTCGGCGGCTAAGTCTAAGGAGCCATTCAAAACAAATACCGTTCCAAACAAACCATGTAACGAGAGGGTCAAACACGAAACAGGGGGTATATGGAAAGCGTTTTCTTTAGTGCGATGACATTATTCGGGGATACGTCTGCCGCTGTCACGGCCATGCAGAACTACGTCACACCAACAATTCGTACCTTAGCTGGACTCGCCGGTATTGCGAGCGTATTCTTCCTCGTCAATGGCGGCTATCTCTACATGACGAGTGCTGGAAAGCCGGATACGCTTGACCACGCCAAACGAGTGATCCGCAATGCACTGCTCGGACTGCTCATCGTCCTGGCAGCCGTCACGATTACTTCCATTCTGTCCAGTGCCTACGGCACACCGCATAGCCCAACTAGTGCCGCTCTACCAAGCCTTGAAGCTATACCGCCAAAAGATGTTGGTAGCGGTCTGATCGATGTCCTCATAAATGCCGTCGTCGGTTTCCTCAATGCCATCATTCAAGCGGTAGCCTCACCATTTCTTGGAGCCTTAGATTACTTCACGAAAGCGACGCCGCTGATGGCCGAAAACGCCAGTGTCTTCAACCTCTGGCTGGCTATTGTCGGCATCACGGATGTGTTGTTTGTGGTCATACTGGGGCTTATTGGCCTGCATGTTATGAGTGCCGCCAGCTTCGGCTTCGATGAGATCGAATTCAAGCACTTACTACCAAGAATTGGTCTGGTCTTCCTGCTGCTCAACACTTCCATCTTTGCCATCGATGGGATTATAGAACTATCAAATGCGCTCATAACTGCCATCGGCAAAGTATCTGGCACGAGTTCCGTCTGGACGACACTGACTGAAGTATTTAAGGAGGCCGGTGGCCAAGGGTTAGCGGCACTACTGGTAATGCTCGCTTTCGTGATCTTCTCGGTAATGCTCCTCGTCTTCTACGTCGGGCGTTTAGTGACCCTCTTTATTGGGGCGGTGTTATCTCCGCTCGTCATCTTGGTTTGGTTAGTCCCGGGGTTCCGGGACTTTTCAGAGACGGCCATAAAAACGTACATTACGACCATCTTTACACTGTTCGTTCATGTGGTCATCTTGATGCTCGCCGCATCGCTCTTTACAGGCATGAGCTCGACAAGTGGTAATGACGTACCAGACACGCTTATGGCCATGATTGTCGGACTGGCAACCATCATGGCACTGCTCAAAACCCAAGGCGTCATGATGCAATTCTCCTACGTCAGTGGCGGTGCGAGGAATGCCCGGAAGCTTGGTGGTCAGTTCATGAATGGCGTGAGTTACATGACGGGTAAAGGTAAGGTAGCGGCTGGTGCGGTTGCGAGTAAGGCTGACTCAGCCAAACGATCCCGTGCTATGGCCAGCACTGAAGCGACGGCTGTTCGGACTGGTCGTCGCCAAACTATGACGTATAACAGCAAAAAGTCGGGCGCAGAAGTAGTCTACTCGGTCAAACCTAATCCAAAAGGTACACCGCGTGATGCTGCGGGCAACAATGCCAAAGCAAAGACCGGCTCTACCTACGAAGCTCCGAAGGTGACGCCACGGGACAACGTGCAACCTATAAAGACCAATAAGTATCCCGCCTCAATTCCTACGAACCATCCGAAGAATAATGGAAAGGATATCGTGAAATGAAAGTAACCGTTGTACCCGCTCAAGTCACGACTGTCGAAGATAGGATTATGGGATCACTGAGCTTATCCCAGCTCATGATCCTTCTGCTACCGGTATTCGTTGGTGCTGCACTGTTCGCTATTTTGCCACCGGCAATGGGTTCAGCGATATATAAATACGTGCTTATCGGGCTACTCGTCATTGTCTGCGGCATCCTCAGTATCCGCATCAAGGGCAAAATTATCGCCCTCTGGATTGTAGCCATACTCCGGTATAACCTCCGCCCGAAGTACTACCTATTTAACAAAAACGTCACGACGCTCAGAGCAGATTATGCCGAGATAAAACCAGAAGAAGAAAAGTCAGAAGCTAATGCCAAAGAGGCTCGCACACGCATACCGAAACTTGAACTGCATGAAACCGCTCAAGTCCTCGCTGCCATTGAAAATCCTGCATCCAACCTGAGATTCGAAGTCAACAAGAAAGGAGTGTTGAATGTTCGCCTTACAGAAATCGAAAAGTAGAACTAGCTCACGACACCAAATCGCCATAAAGGGCGTTCGAGATGGGATACTCATCTTACCAAATAACGAATACCGCGCCATATTACAGGTGTCATCCTTGAACTTTGAGCTCCGTAGCGAAGAAGAACAGGACGCTATTATGGACATCTACGAGAGCTTCCTGAATTCCGTTGGTTCAAGCCTCCAGATCTTAATTAGAACCCGTGAAATCGACATGGATAAGTACCTCGAAGACCTCAAAGTTCGACTTGAAGATGAACCAGAACAAATTTATCGCGACCAGCTACAGAACTACGATGAGTTTATCCGCACCCTGATCCAATCCAACAAAATCTTAACCAGACACTTCTACATTGTGGTACCGTACCACGCCACCAGTAAAGCGGATTTCGAACTGATACAGGAACAATTGAATTTGAAGTTGGATATTGTCGCTAAAGGCATGATGCGAATCGGGATGCATACGAAGAAACTATCCTCACTAGAGACACTCGATCTGTTCTACAGCTTCTACAGCCCCTCTCAAGCAAAGATCCAGCCACTTACTGACAACGCACTTCAGCTCATACACACGGCATTAGTCGAGAGAGGAATAGAGTCATGAACAAACTAACTGCACCGCTACAAGCTCGAAAAGAACGAAAACTCGCCAAACTGCGAGAACTAAACATAACCTTTGGTGAACAAGAT
Organism: uncultured Candidatus Saccharibacteria bacterium; assembly: GCA_964618945.1. Lineage (GTDB taxonomy): Bacteria > Patescibacteriota > Saccharimonadia > Saccharimonadales > Saccharimonadaceae > UBA1020. The sequence continues at coordinate 268,670 of CAZUDH010000001.1, read as the reverse complement.
GCCATTGATGTTCTGTCATATTCAGGCTTAGAAGAAAACATCGACTACTTGTGCATCGATGGGGTATATCTTCGAACACTGTATATTTCAGGCTATCCATTCGTAGCTAACTCTGGCTGGATGGACACGCTCATCAACTTTAATCACGATACGGACATCAGTTATCACGTCACGGAAGTAAACGCCCTCCATGCACTGCCGAAACTACACCGCAAAATTACTGAGCTGGAATCGACCAAGCGAGCCATGATGCGCGCGGGAAAAATAGTTGGTTCCGAGATAACTGATCCTCTCGATTCGGCTATTGAGCTCCGCGATAAGATTCAACGTGGGCAGGAAAAACTATTTCAAATGGCAATATACGTATCGCTACGTGCAGAAAGTTTAGAAGAACTCAATAAGACGACGAAGCTGCTTGAAGCAACTATGTCGGCACGTCTCTTCTACACGAAAGTAGCACGGTATCAACAGCTTGAAGCCCTTCAGAGCATTCTCCCACGCGGTGAAGACCAACTCGCCCAGAAACGAAACTTGGACAGCTCCAGTGCCGCCTTGACGTTCCCATTCATGAGTTCGGAATTGGTACAAGAGTCTGGCATCCTCTATGGGGTAAATAAATCGAATAATTCTCTGGTGATTCTAGATCGATTCAGCCTACATAATGCCAATAGCATTACATTCGCACAGTCCGGTTCTGGTAAAAGCTACACGACGAAAGTCGAGATTCTGAGGCAGCTCATGCAAGGCACAAAGGTCATCGTGATTGACCCTGAACGAGAATATAAACGTCTGACGGAATCCGTGGGCGGTACATACGTTAAACTTTCTGCAACGAGCAAAGAAAAGATCAACCCGTTCGATCTCGCCACCACATTCCACAATATTTCAGACCTCAGCGAACACGCACAGGACTTAACCGAAGTCATTTCATTGATGGCAGAAGGACTGACTGCTCGAGAAAAAGCAGCCGTAGATAAAGCCATCCTCAAAGTGTACAAGAAAGCCAAAGAGCAACAGCCTCTCCTCGAAGACTTGTATGTACAACTAAAGGAACTTGGACAAATGAAACTCTGCGAACGACTTGAAAAGTATATTTCTGGTTCACTCGCTAACGTGTTCAATGCGCAAACAAACATCGAATTGAAAAATCGTCTGGTCATATTTGATATTAAAGACCTGCCTGAGTCGCTTCGACAGATAATGATGCTCATCATTAGTAATTTCGTACAAAATCAGGTGAAAGCATCACCCGAGAAACGTCTACTCATTATCGACGAAGGGTGGCTACTTCTCGAGCACGAAGAATCAGCCCGATTCGTCGCCGGTCTCGTCCGTAGGGCACGAAAGTACTACTTGGGAGTATCAATTATCTCACAGCAAGCAAACGACTTCCTGAAATCAGACTATGGCCGCGCGATCGCCTCACAATCTGCATTACGAATCCTAATGCGGCAAGATACGACAACCATTAAGAATGTAGTAAGCGAGTTCAATCTCAGTGAATACGAGCAGAGTTACTTGCTAACTTGCGAACGTGGTGATGCGTTACTGGTCGCAGACCAAAACCACGTCGCGGTAAAAGTGGTCGCCAGTGACAAAGAACATCCGCTCATTACGACCAATCCGCAGGAGCTTTATTCGTGAATCCAGCCCTCTTAACGCTCCACGTCGTTACGGGTGGTGACATGAAGAAACAGATCGGTCTGGTACTGGCCACCATGGTTGTCATTCTGTCACTGCCATTTATGGCAGTTATGAGCATGGGTTCGGATGTGCTGAGTTTCTTGAATGGCGTACCGGATACCAAAGCCGCCGAAACACAAGGTTTTTACATGGGCGGCCCCGTACCCGGCGATACCTACGCCTGGGGTAACTGTACCTACTGGGCATTTGCCATGCGGCTTTGGGCAGGTGCGCCGATTCCGACGACGTGGGGCAATGCCAACACGTGGGATGACCGCGCGGAAGCAGATGGGTATATCGTCAACCACGAGCCAATGGCCGGAGCTGTCTACCAAACTGATGCTGGTCAATGGGGGCACGTTGCGTATGTGATTAAAGTCGATGCAAAAACTGGCGATTGGACAATTTCCGAGATGAATAACCTTGGCCTCAATATAGTCAACACTCGCACCTTCGCCAAAGACTCCGCTTTTTACTATAAGTTCATCCATAACAAGAAAGGAGCACAGTCATGGATCCCGCAAGATATCTCACTTGGCTCACAGTATACTGGCCAGTCATCATCTACGCCGCGATAGGTATTGCCGTCACGTATCTCACGGCCCGGCTCGTTTTGGCAATTATGAACCGTCGCCACTTAAAGAGACGCGACATGGTGTGGATTGAAATTACGCCACCATCTAGTATCTCGAAGACACCTGAAGCCACCGAGCAACTCTTTTCAGTGGTGCACGGTATGCGCACGGTTCGAAGCTTGCAAGAGAAGTTATTAGCTCGCACACCAACCATGAGTTTTGAGATCGTCTCAACTCGTAAAGACGGCATCCGCTATCTCCTGCAAATTGAAAAGTATCGCTCAGACAGCATGCAGAAGATGATTACTTCCTATATACCTGATGCAAAAGTTAAAGAAGTTGAACGCGAAGATACGCCTTCAGATCGGGTGATCGAATTTACCGAAACCGGACACTATGTCTTGCCACTGACGCTGGCTAATGCCTTCGACCAGCATGATCCCTTAAGTTACATCACGGGAGCTATGACGAAGCTGAGTGATGGCGAAGAGATTAGCATGCAATTAGTTGTCCAGCCGGTACGACTCAAAGAAGCAACCAGCTTCTCACACAAGATTCTCGGCAATGAGAATATATTAAGCGAAGCTCGTAACAAACGCTTCACGATCTTCGGTAAGCTCAATGACATCCTCTACAAAGCCACCACGGGCATGATGGAGATGACCAGCGAAGCGGTCGTTAGTACCAGCTATGGCTACAAAAACTACTACGATGAAAAAGCTAAGCGACTCAGAACCGAGACTCAGGCATTTAACCGTGAACGACCACGTCGCACACTCAGTGCTTTTGAAACTCAGCTTATGGAAACGATGCACCGCAAAGTCACCCAGCCACTCTTCCAAGTGAATCTTCGTATCTTAGTGACCAGTCCTGATGCCAAAGGGCATATTGCTACGCTCAGATCTGCGCTAGATGGCTTTAGCGTGCCGCCGTACCAATCGCTTAAAGCAAAAATGAGACTACCGATTGCAAACACACTCCGCACCAAGAATGCCGAGCGACGACTCCCGTCACTCTCTCGAAAACGTGCGATTATTCTTTCTGCTTCTGAGCTTGCTGGGTTGTATCACTTTCCATCGAGCTACATTAGTCGGACAGATAACCTTATTACTTCACTGAGTCGGACATTAGCTGCACCAGTATCACTGAAACAAAATAAAGATCTGGACGTTATTATCGGCATGAATCTCCACCACGGAGAGCGCACCCTCATTGGTCTTACCTCAACTGAACGGGAACGACACATGTATATCATTGGCGGTACGGGCAATGGTAAGACAACCTTACTGCAGTATGCGATTATCCAGGACATTCACAAAGGCAAAGGTGTCGCGATTGTCGATCCGCACGGTGATATGGCAGAAACAATTCTTCGTCACATACCTGAAGACCGCGTAAAAGACGTGGTTTACTTCAACCCTGATGACCTCGAACATCCTTTTGCGATGAATCTGCTTGAATTATCTCCAGATTTAAATGGTAATGATCTCCTCCGAGAAAAGGACATGATCACCGAGTCTGTTGTATCGATTTTTCGTAAAATATTCTCAGATGATGACTCAGGCGGACACCGCATTGAGTATGTGCTACGGAATGCCGTACATACTGCACTCACCGTCGAAGGTGCAACACTCTTTACCGTCCTTAAGCTACTCCAGAGTCCGACATACCGAAGAGATATTAGTAACAAGCTCGAAGATGAAAACCTCCGTGATTTCTGGAAGAACGAACTCGGTAAAGCCGGGGATATGCAGAAGGTTAAAATGTCTGCTGGTATTACCGCCAAAATTGGACGTTTTAACGTCAATGCGGCAGCCAAAGCGATCTTGGGACAAGAGAAGTCTACAATCGACTTTGAAGATATTATGGATAACGGCAAGATCCTCATCTGTAATTTCTCAAAAGGATTACTCGGTGAAGACGTATCTGAACTCTTTGGTATCACTATCCTCGCTAAACTTCAGCTCGCCAGTCTCCGTCGCGCTCGGGTGAAGCAATCTGAACGAAAGCCATACTACCTCTATGTTGACGAGTTCCAAAACTTTGCCACCCCGTCATTCGTGCAAATGCTCAGTGAATCACGAAAATACCGACTATTCCTGACGATGGCCGAACAATCTACCTCACAACAAGAGGATCAACAGATGGTGAGCGTCATTCTCGCGAACGTCGGCACGGTAGTTTGTTTTCGTACTGGCAATCCTCACGATGAACGCCTGCTGCTGCCACTCTTTAGTCCATACATTGAAGAGGGTGAAATTGCGAACCTTTCTGCCTTCAACTTTTTTGCTCGCTTATCTTCGGTCATCGCACAAGAACCGCTATCAGGTCAAACCCTACTCATAAAAGAGGATGAGGACGAAGAGAATGCAAAAGCGGCCATTGCAATGTCACAAAAACTCTACGCTCGAAAACCCGAACCAGCCAAAGCTAAACCGAAGAAACAAGCAACGAAACAGACTAAAAATGAGGAGATAAAGAAAGTTGCTCCGACCGTAACTCGAGCCAAGGTAGTGCCACCTGGCGGTGCAAATTAGTTCAAAAGGTCTTTGAAGTCTTCAAAAGCAAGATCGAAGTCTTCGTCAGGATGTTTAGGGGTGCTGTCGGTGATTGCACTTGCTTCTTTGTAGTTTTTGGCAATTTGCGCAGCTAAATTAGGGTTCTTTTCTGCGATATATTCAAGATTGAACGCAACGCCGTCAATGTTCGCGCCAAAAGCACGACTTGATAAACCAGTTGCTTTGCCTGATTTGATAACGATCTGCGTTTCTTTTTCTTTGCTCATTACTACAATCATACAACAATTTGTCACCACATGCTAAAATAGAGGTATGTCTACCCCTGATGACACTACAAAGTATGCAGCAAAGAGACTTCGTACACTTCGTCGTGAGCGTGATCTGACTCAGGTTGAACTTGCAGAAAAGGCTAAGATGAATCCCATGTACTATTCCAAAATAGAACGTGCTGCGGTAAAACCATCCCTTGATATGTATGAGCGAATCGCCAAAGTCTTAAAAGTAAAATCATCAGACATTTTTCCTTTCTAGTGAGTGAGCTGATATAGTCCAGCTCGATCTACTAATACACAGTCATTACCTGCAGCAAGTCGACGTGCGACGTTACTAAATATACTATTCGTAATGACCATCGCTCGATCACAATTATAGACACGTAAGCCCGTCACAACTTGTCGAACAGCGGCAGCTTTTACAAGTCCTGAGTATCGCTTTACTTGAATACCCCAACGGATGCCATCTTTTTCGGCAATGATATCTACACCGTAGTCAAATCGCTCAGTCAACGTCACATTATAGTAGCCGGTATTTCGGAGCACTTCTGCGATGTAGTATTCGAAGTTGGTACCACTCATCGTATCGACGCTCTTTAACCGAGAGTTTTGAACTACTGAGCGGATGTACCGGATAAAGCTATACACCCTTTTACTCATAAACAGGACTACCAATCCAAGTAGAACGTATTGAGCATATTGCCAGTAGGTATAGACGAGCCCTATACCTAGGACAGCTGGTATAAATGATCCACTTCTTGAGTAACTCATTATGCCATCTCCTCAGGGTCTTCGTAGACTATATCGAGTTCAGCGGGGTCGAAGTCTAACTCATCTGAAAAAGTTATATTCCCATTCTCGAGCCCCTGCCAAATAAAACGGATCTCTGCTAAAGAGATCCGTTTTATTTGGCATATACGAGTCGAACTTCAATCGGTGAGCGTAGCGAACGAGATCGTGGTCCGGTGAAGTGAGTGAAGCAGAAGAGGCTTTAGCCAATTTCCACGTGCCCCCGTATCCTAATCCGTTCAAAAATTAACCTATATTTGCTATACTATTAAATAATGAAACTACAGAGTTTGCAGCAGCCGCACGCCATTGTAATGGTTGGCATTCCAGGGAGCGGTAAGACACATTTTGCGGATAGATTTACAGAAATGTTCGAGATTCCGCGTGTTGACCTTGCTTATATTGCAGATCGTTCGAGCACTCCAGAAACCGCTGCTGAGCTTGCGTACGGTCAACTTGTAGAGATTCTCAAGACCAAAGGGACCGTCATGCTTGAACTTAGCACCGATACACGCGCCAGCCGTGCTGAAATTGCAAAGCTTGTAAAGCAAGCCGGCTACACCGCGCTATTTGTGTGGGTACAAGTAGATAATGCCACGGCGCTCAGGCGTACCTTAAAGGCAAAGTCGCTTACAAAAGACGAATTTGCCTCGCAGCTAAAACAATTCAGCCCACCGCATCCGAGCGAGAAGGCGATTGTCATTAGTGGCAAGCATACCTACACGGCGCAAGCTCGAGCAGTCTTAAAACGCATTACCGAACCTCGCGCTGCTTTGGCACATAGTCAGCGCCCAGCACCACGACCGGGCACCCAACAAGTAAAAGTTCAATAGAATGGCCACCAACGAGATCATTGACTCAGAGTTTGGCCCAGTTCAAATCCACAGGGTAAAAGGTCGCTCATCGGTACTACTAAAAATTACGCCAGCCGGCGCTATACGCATCACGATGCCTCCCTATGCGCCGCTATTTATGGCAAAGCGTCTGCTTGAATCGTCACGCGTATCTGTTAGGGGCATGCTGGAACAACACAGTAAAACCCTTTACGCAGATGGAATGCAAATAGGAAAGAGTCACACGCTCACAGTAGTTGGCGGTGAACAATTTAGTGTTCGAAGACATGATAGAGTGCTGACGGTCTACATGCCCGAGGATGCGGCAATAACTGATGCAAACATTCAAGCTGAGATAAGAAAGTCAATCATCCCTTTGCTAAGAAAAGAGGCAAAGCACTATCTACCTAAGCGATTAGCATATCTCGCATCTAACTACGGTTTTTCGTATGCTTCTGTGCGCTTTTCGCATGCTAGTTCGCGATGGGGAAGCTGCAGCTCGAGTGGTACAATTAGCCTCAACATTGCACTCATGAAACTACCCTTTGAGCTTATTGATTATGTATTGCTCCACGAGCTTTGCCACACACAGCAAATGAATCACAGCACAAAATTCTGGAAGTTAGTCGAGTCGGTTGATGCAGAATATCTGTTGCATAGAAAAATATTAAAATCGCACTCGCCAGCTATTTGATAAAACAGGGACCCCCGCTATAATACATAGCAGAATGGCTGTGGGCGATGATACTTATGAACCTCGAATGCTGCGTATTACGCAAACTGTTAGCTTTATATTACCGATAGCGTTGCTTCTATATGGCGTGCTGATTTTATTTGGACTAGCGCCGTCTACCTCTTATGCGAGTGACGCTATTTTGTATGCTATTACCGCTACCTGGGTATTATTCGCACTTTACCAGTTGCTATATCCGATTCATGAAAAGTCAGTTATCACTACTCACGTCATTATTTTTCATATATTCGCACTCGTATACACCTTTTTTGTTATGGGCTACGAGTCGCCTGTGATAGCGTGCTGGTCGATACTTTATTTCATTAGCTACGTACTATTCTCATACAAGGGTCTTGCCCTAAGTGTTATGTCGATAGTCGGTGGCTGGTTTCTCTATATCGCTTTGTTGCCGATACCAAACCACACATTTGTTAATCAGATGGTTGCCGTAGGTACCAGCATCCTTATTGGCATTGCCGCCATAGCGCTTAGTCAATTACAAGAGGCGGATCGCCGAAAACTTGACGCTGCGAGGCAAAAGGCGCTCCGTCAAGAGGAGGCACTTTCTACGGTGATGAACAGTGTGACGCACGCGATTATTACCGTGTCTTCAACAGGAAAAATCAAATTATATAATTCAGCGCTGCTAGGACTAATCGATACAAATACCGATCTTACTGGAGCGCCTGTTGACGCCATTTTCCCACTTACAAACGAAGAGGGAAAGAACGTTTCGCTGTTTGAACAGATGAAATCAGTGAAGCACTTCGAGCGTGATGATCTTTCTATCAAAATTGACGAGAGCGATTCAATGCGTCTCCATATTAATGTCAACAATATTCAGTCTTCCTTTTCCGACAAATCGCGAAAGTCAGACGAGTATGTTTGCATCCTGCGCGATATCACAAAAGAAAAAAGCCTCGAAGAAGAGCGCGATGAGTTCATAAGTGTCGTAAGTCATGAACTTCGTACTCCAATCACCATTGCAGAAGGCACAATTAGTAATGCAATTATCATGCTTGACCGCAGTGATATGTCTGCGGAAAAAGTTAAACAAGGCGTGACGTTGGCGCATGATCAAGTTCGCTTCCTTGCAAATATGGTAAACGACCTGTCGACACTTTCACGCGCAGAACGCGGTGTCGCAGATGGTACAGAAGAAATAAATCTTGATGAGCTCGCTGCCAAGCTCTATCATGAATATGCTCCACAGGCCAAAGAGAAGGGGCTCAAGATGAATCTAGAGGCCGATGCAAAGCTTGGTAGCCTTACGACGAGCCGTCTCTATCTTGAAGAATTATTACAGAACTTTATTACGAACGCTATCAAGTACACCAAGGAAGGTGAGGTTAAATTGACCGTTCATCGCGAAAAGAATGCCGTTCGTTTTTCGGTCAGCGATACGGGCATTGGGATTTCAAAGAGTGATCAAGCGAAGATTTTCAATAAGTTCTACCGTAGCGAAGATTACCGCACGCGTGAAACTGGGGGCACCGGCCTTGGCCTCTACGTCGCAGCGAAACTAGCCCGAAAATTAGGCGCACACATCGAAGTAAAAAGCCGTTTAAATCACGGTTCAACCTTTACGATATCTCTGCCTACCAATTCACGGGTCTAAACGCGTATACTGTATTGTTACAGGGGTTACAGGGATGTACCTTGTAAAGTTAATAACTGTTTTGTAATTATGTTCCTGCTAACTCGTGCTTTATTTGCTCAAGCATACGTTGATTATCCTCATAATCTGCGACAAATGCAAGATACTCATCCAAAGAAGAGAAGAGACTCAATACCTTATCCTTACGAAGCCATTCTTGATCCATTCGCTTTTCGTATAGCGGATAGCTTGACCACTCCCATGTGCGCCACTGGGCGTGATTTAGGTGAATGTAGCGAGAAATATGCATTAGGTAGGCATCGTTACTGATGCGTGAAGATTTGTACCGAGTTTCAAAGAGTGGACCACTTCGATCGTATTTGTGGTTAAAGTACCTGCTATAACTTGTCATTACACCGCGCATCAGTGTGCTAAGTGCACCTTGCGTTGTTTGGTAAAACAAGAGATGAAAGTGATTGGGCATTAAGCAGTAAGCGAGGAGCACGACATCATCTCGAAGATGCGCGTACACTCTACCACTCGAGTCATGTTGCGGCTCGTTACTGAGGTATCGAGAGATTAGTCTCACGAAATACTTAAAGTCGTCATCCTCAATAAAGATCTCCTTGCGAGAAGCACCGCGAGCATACACGTGATAGTATGAGTTTTCAATGTCTATTTTTAGTACATTTCTGGAAGGCATGAGCAATATTATATACTATTTTCACTTTATGCAAGGTACGTCCTTGTAATCCTTGTAATCGATGCCGTTTTATATGGTAAATTCGGGCGTCTATTCACCAATGGATCTTGTGACATAAATATCTGATAACATACTTAAGATCACGTTACCTTATGTCTTAAAAATAAATCGTTGCTGTTGACAGGCTCTGTCCGTCACTTCCGACTTCAAACTCGATCAGTACATTTAATATGTCTCCGTTGTAGTCAGACGCCCACTGACGAATTTTTTCATTAATTATAATTAATGACTCACTATCTGTCGGGGCGCTACACCTAATTACCACACTTTCGCAATGGTAGTTGTCGGTGTCAATATCATCCTCTGAACTAAAGTACACTGTTCCAGTCGGTAGACCGCTAGCTGAGCTTAGCAGTATATGTTTCACATCCATCCTAGGATTTCCTGTCCTGGATGCAATGTCTGATGTTAGATCGGGTATTGGTTTATCTAAACTAAAATGTCTCATATAAAATATCTTTCTATTTACAACACTGCAGCACAAACTGGTAAAGCAGGTCCACACGCAGGGCTTAATACCTTGGCGCCCCACCAGACTCCCACCGCAATTGCTCCAACGACGCCTATAACTGTTGCTGCTGCAGACCCATTATTATTCTTTGGAGTATTGGGCTGGCGAACAGAGGGTGGTGAGCCTCCGGAGGATTTCCCTCCGCCCTTTTTGTTATTATCACGCTTTTGTTTGTTTCTATCCCCATCCATTTTTTGATTTTTCTTTTGCTTCTGATCATACGATTTGACATCTTTTTTGTTATAGGGTAACCCGCGGTTTCTTTTGCTAGCCGCATCTTTTTCAGCTTGGGAGGGAGTGTTCTTGTTTGTAGATCGAGGTTGCTTGCCACCCTTAGAAAGTCCTGTCAAATCCCATTCGTTTACAGAATTATTAGCATACACGTAGTTATTATCCGTACCACCCTCAACAGGATCAACCTGCAGGAACCGTCCTAACCCTGCTATGTATACACGCGCACCCATTTGGGTGATACCACCCACTATACCAGATGTTTCTAGGTCTGTAAGCTTTTGGTGCTGGCCTACGTAGTTGTAAGTCGTGCCGTCGACCGTATTCCCGGGGGTAGCACTTGGAGCAACCGCACTTGCGAGCTGTGAGATAGCGTTCTGCAGGACTTCACCGAATGGGCCAGTCATGAAGGTGCTATTGAGAGCGCCATCGGCGTTGACGGTGGCGAAGATGTCGCCGTGGAGGTTCGGCAGTGAGTAGGTCGTCATACCGGCACTAGTTTTGGTTGGGTTCAATGTCACTAGCACATCGCCTGGGAGGGTAAGGTACTTCTGAACAATGTCACCATTCGCGTTTTTAACGAAGTCCGGTGTGTCTCCAGCCCCAGTGAAGCCGTAGTTAGAGAGGGAAGTGGTCGCACTGTTGTCGCGCACTTCGCGGCTAACGATGCGGCCTTGAACATCGCGAGCGAACTCGGTGACTTTCGTGCCGCCAGCAAGCTTGGTGTTGCGATCGGAACTATCGTAGGTAAATGTTGTTTGATGTGTCGCATCACCCAAACTTACGGTGTTACCGTGGCTGTCATAGGTTACATCTGTAAGCTTCGGGTCGCTACTGCTGACGAGTTGGTCGGCACTGTTATAGCAGTAATCTGTACTTTGCCCATTCACCGTGGACTTCGTGCGGTTGCCATCTTTTCCAGCATCGTAGCCTGAAACAACACTACATCCGGCTCCTTGATTGGCAAATTCGTATGCAAACGTGTTGTCGCCGATGGTTGCACCAGTGAGACGGCCGGCTTTGTCGTAGGTATAGCTTTTATTTACACCTAGTTCCGTGCCGTTTTGAATATCGCCACTTACATAACGGTTCACTTGATCACTGAGCTGTTGACCGCTTGCTAGCGTATATGTATTGCTGTTTTCACGACCTAAGACATCCCGACCGATACTACTTAGCTGAATACCAGCAGGATACTGCACATTAGTTATCCGACTAGACTCGTCGTAGGTGACAGTGGCATACGTGACATTATCGAGTTTGTGCTTTGTCAATCTGTCGTAGGCATCATATTCGTAAGTTTCGTTGCCAATAGGACTAGTGCGGCTTGTGAGTTTTCCAAACTGGTCGTAGGTATTGGTCGTGACGTTACCCTTGGCATCGGTGTACCTAACTGTACGGCCTAACAGGTCGTTTTCGACGGTGATTGTGCCGGAAGAGTCGGTCGTTGCGGTAATGAGCGGGTTGCCGCCGACGGCGTAATCGTTCGTAATGGTGCGACCAGCAATTGTCACGCCATTTTCGATGCGGGCAGGTACTGATGTGGTGGTGACGCGACCACGCGCATCGTACTCCGTACACGTCCAGTCATCATTATTGTAATGCGTCGCCACCACGTCGCCACTCTCATTATAAATTGTTTCGCTCTTTCGCCCCTGAAGCGGCCCAGCACCATCTGGGTCTGGTTCGGTTTTGCCCTTTGGCCGACCAGCTTGGTGGTACGCTTCAACCGCAGTTGTGCATGGGTTATCCATCGTATCCTCCCGGCCATAGTGCAAATAGGTAGTTTTCGCGCCACCAGGCAGTGTTTTGCTTGTCTGACGCAGCAAGCCTGCACCAGGCGCTTCGTACTCGGCCTTACTTTCGTAGTTTAGGCCTGTTGGATCAAGTACGGTCTTATCGACCTGTCCGTAGGCAGGGTCTTTGTACACGGTTTTAGTTTCAACATCACCTGCGACTGCGTCGTAAGCTTTAGTTGATGTTTGTAGATTATATCCCGGCTTGGTAAATGTCGGTTTACTTGTGCCCAAGCCAGCATTCGTATCAGTAATTCCTGGGCCGGCCATCCATAGTTCCAGGCCGCCAGGCGTTCCATAGTGAATGTATTCGAATGAAATTCGATAACTCTTTCCAGCGACGGCTGCGAACGTACCCGAAGACACTACCTGGGCGATACCTTCGCTTCTGTTTGTCCAATTTCCTAAAACTTGAGTGTCGTCAATGAATACTCGCGCACCGTCATCGTGGTATAGCCGCAAAGTATAGGTGCCAGTACTCGGGAAGGTTATTTTGCCGGTCGATCTGAAGCCAAAATCTTGAGAAAGAGCACTACTTGTCGAAGATACAGTTGCGCTTCTGAAGTCCCTGCCTAGCCAGCTACTATCTGCAGCGTTAATGCCTGTAGTATATGCTTTTGCATCCAGTAAAGTTCCGTTCGGTGAAACACTGTGCCAGCTTGTTGCGAGACCTGCAATATTTTCATCGTAGGCCGTGCTTGTTTTTGGTACATTTGCTACCTGAGCCGTAACGGGCTTTCTATCTGCGCCAAACCAACTATTTGGTGCTGGGCCATAACTTTCGACCGGCCTGTCATCTGCATCATAAATAGTTGTGCTCTTTAAGCCAGTTGCGTCAGTGGTGCTAAGCTGAAGATCTTTTACCGTATCCCATTCTTGTTGCGTTGTTTTGCCAGTTAAATCAGTTTCTTTCGTAGTACGAAGCAGGGTATCGTATTCGATTTTTTTACTGAATCCGAGCGGTTCACTAGCGTCAGTGATATTCATCTGGGTTGAGCCGTTCGAGATTTCAGGAGAGTAGCCATACCCTAAGACTTCCTCGGTAGTACACCCGCTGAGATTTAGAGCCGGGTAGTCTACTGTGTACGAGCTTGAATTATTTCTAATTCGTGAAAGCGGCACCGTAGCTTGGGCTGTTGGCGTATCATAAAGATACCCAATGATACCAACCACTGTATTTCCCCCGTAACAATCCGATCGTGAACTCGTAAAATATCTATTGATATTCCATCCTTGATTAATCCAAACGGAATCAGGTCGTTTACACTGGTAAATCGCATGCGTCCCTGGTTTTTGCACCAGAAGAATGTTAATCCACTGGTCAGATGCGTCAGATCCTACGACTCTTGGCGCTGTCGTACTGAAGTGTGAATGTGAATTATTATCGTATATGTGGTGCCTGTATAGTTTAACTATTTCAGAGGATGTATATTTTAGAGTATGTTCTAGGCGGGATGCATTGGGTGTTGCGGAAGGGGCCGTTACACTTCGTACGCGCCCAATGTCGTCATAGCTAACATCTGTAATAACGTCGCCAGCAGACCGCAAACCAGCAGCTACCACATCATTGACGCCGCTGTCACGAGTAGTAACTATGCGACTATAGCTATCGTAGCCATAATCAGTAATTTGATTACCTGGAAGCTCGACCCTGGCTAGATAGCCGTCTTTGTAATACAGCTTCGTGAGGTCTCCGTCGCTTGTCTTAAATGCACACAACATACCGTCGGGCGCTGCATCAAAACCTGCGGGAGCAGTACAGTTGCCATCTTCGTTAACGGACTTGTAGTGCAACGTTCCGTATCTAGTCGCCGTCACACCATCTGTTATTCTAAGAAGACGAGAGGGGTCGCCGCCGTATTCATACTTAATAGCAGCTGGCTGCTTGTCGTCGGTCGGTGACGTAACACTTTTTAGTTTACCATCAGCACCAAATATATAGGTGCGACCATCAGTATCGACAAGTGTATACGTATTGTCTGTATTTTTTGTTAGCACGCCATCCTCGTTGACAGGCGGCTTGTAGCCACTTCCTGTCCAGGTGTATTCGTGGGTAGAGCGAGTAGAATCTTCTAAAATAACGCTGCTGCCGGCGTTTCTAAGACGCTCATACCCAACATTTCCATCTACATCGACTCCTAGCTGCCAGCCATCAGGAAGCGCAGAGGCTTTTGGTGTAAGCCAGGTAGAAGGCACTGGAACAGTTTTGCCCTCAGCATCTATCACGACGAATTGGACGTTAGCGCCGCCATCTTGTTCGAAATACTCTATTGTTATAGGGATAGCTTGGCCCCCCGTAAGGCTCATCGGACTTGCCATATAGGTTCCCCATGTATTTGCCCAAGAATTCACAATAGTGTTCTCAGTGCCACCAATGCCATTATTTAACTTGACGCGCACACCATTGTCGCTTATCGCCCCCAAGGTATAGCTACCAGATGTAGGCACGGTGAGATAGCCAGTCCATTTCACCATAAAGTTATCTGTTTGCAGTCCAGGCGCGGCGCTACCAAGGCCCCAGTTGAAGCTAATTTGCGAATCATTTCTTTGCATCATGAATCGCATTGGGTCTTCATTGTTCGTAGGGAAGTTGTGGCTGCCGTCATCTGTGTAGTAGCGGCCCGTAAGACCGTACTGTGATTTGGCTGCTTTCACATCTGTCCGGAGCCAATCGCGAGACAATAGTTGCTCAGGGACCGCGCCTTTTACATAAATGCGCGCGTATGCATTACCGCTATTTTCAAGATAGCCCACCTTGAGTCGAACAACCTGGCCTGCCGATAGGGACAGAACTTGTGAGTTTGTGTAGTCAACGGTACTGGAGCTCGCAGTGCAGCAACCTCTTACATATGCTGTATTACCATCAACCTCGATTTTAATGTAATCGTCCACTGCTGCACCGAGCTGGTAATTGCCAGTGGCAGGAGCCGTAAAGTATCCCGTCCATTGTGCATAAAAATTATCTACACCAATACTCCCGCCAGGTGAACCGGTTGACCAATCGAAACTTACGTTGTCATCGTTTCGTGTCAATGACGCAGGACTCGTCGGAGCTCCTAGTGCACCCGCGTTGTATCCAGCAGGAACATTCCAATATTGACCGGTAAGTCCTACCTGTGATTTCGCAGGACTATCATAACTAAGATTCAGCCCTATAGAACCACCGAGTGCTGACATGCTGTGTGTACCTACGCTAGTGGTGGCATTTCCGGTCGCAAGGTCGACGCCAATAGGGCCAACAGCGTCGTAACTTTGTGTGCTATCTTTGCCCGTACGTAAATCTACCTTGAACGAGCGTACCCAGTTTGGATTTGTTTGTAATCGTCCCAAGGTGTAGGTATGCCAATAGTAGGTCGTTCCGTCTTGCAGTATCCCGTCTGGTACTGTCCATTGAGGTGAATTGATCCATCCCGAGTTGATGACCGCACCCGTCTCGGCATCTGGGCTTGTACTCACCCGAAAGTAGTACTTGACCGCGTCACCATCACCGTCGGAAACAGTGCCGACCTTGAATGAAGGTTGCGTGTGAACAATCACTTGTTTATCGGCTAGCTCTACTGGTTGAGCCATGGGCGTTGGCGTATCGTAGTCAACATAAAGGTAAAGATTCTTGTATGATTTATACGTGTGGTATGCGCCTTCTTCGCCCCACATACTCCATACCGCATAATAATCACCGTTGTTGATATTTTGCTGCAAGTGATTCGTCACATTGACGTCGTAATCACCGGCAGTGGCGTACCCGCCAAGCCAGGTCCCGAGACAGTTCCAGCCAATACAGTTAGCATGTCCGAAGCCAAAGTAGCGCGGACCCGTATAATTACCGGCTATTCCAGCATATGTTGCATGAATGTTAGCATAGATAATAGTCTTTCCCGCTAGTTCTGGATAAGGAAGTTGCACGTAGCTACGCCATGATTTCCAGCCGTTATTATACAAACTGCCGGTGTTCATATAGCAAGTATTGCCTTGGCACGAGTAGCCGTCTGACTTAAACATCCAATCTGTACCATTTTGGTCCAGTCGACCAAACGTAGGGTCTATCGCAATAGGGAATTCGTTGCTACCTAGTGAATTAAGCCAGGTTTTATCGACAGAAATTTTCAGAGAGTTATTCGGCGTAAGCTCATGCCGTAGCGGTGTTGCATCAACTTGACCTGATGATTTAAGAATAAGATTTAGCAGCCCGAACTTATATGCGCTATCGGTTCCTTCAATGCTGTAGGTACCTGGTGTGCTGGTATTTTCTACAAGCGTAGCGCCCTTGATAGTGAATTCGAATGTTGGCGCAACTGATTTGTCCTTGATATAGATTGTTTCTTTTATTTGCTCTCCTGTCGTTTCATACTCAACGTCAACACCTTTCCAAGCATCGCGATAAACTACTGTTGAAGCATCCTTCTTTTCTGGCTTCACGTTGTTCGCGTTTACCGGAATAACAGTAAAGGTCTTTCCGCCTGCGGAAACCTCTATCCCTTTCTGGAACCGCTTCATCTTTGATTTAACATTGCCGCTTTTCCCGGCAAAGTCAACACCCGAATTTGTAGGCAATCCTGCATCCGCGGCAGTTTGCATAGTGTTATCAATCTTTTGCCATTTTCCATTTGACTTATAGTTTATTTGCTTTTT
The DNA here is from genome assembly GCA_964618945.1 of uncultured Candidatus Saccharibacteria bacterium. Taxonomy (GTDB): domain Bacteria; phylum Patescibacteriota; class Saccharimonadia; order Saccharimonadales; family Saccharimonadaceae; genus UBA1020. The sequence continues at coordinate 251,739 of CAZUDH010000001.1, read as the reverse complement.
GGCAATTTCAAGCGTGTGGGTGCCATCTGCATTTACATAGGTATTCGTAAAGGCCGTTCGCTTTGATTCTTCCTCTTTTCGCTTTGATCGATCAACCTTTCTTTCAGGCTGTTTTAATGAGCCCTGCGTGGCAGCATCAAGCAATGTGTCCTTTGATAGCGGCGCGTTTTGCAAAGGAGCGACGGCTACTTTTGCTGGGGGCAGCTTGGCATTCGAAACAGCCAGCGCACGGTAGGCACCAGGTTCAAAAACGCCAAATGCAATAACCCCGATAATAAAAAACAGCGCGACTCGGCGCGCCTTCGTGATAAATCCCGTATTCTTTACGTTAAATTTGCTACTCGGAACCAGATTACTCCGTTTACCCATACAACCTCCACGTTGTTATGCTTTCAGCATAATCTAATAGTATAGTGCTGACAAGAAGTATTATTTACAACGGCTATTCATTTATCTCAACTGAGGTCGATCGTTGTTGTTCCGCAACATTTCGACCCTTCCAGGCAACATGATTTGAGGCGTAGCGAAGTGCGCTAAAAATGAGCAGTATATAATCTTGTACCAGCACGTATGGCCATGCAAACACACGTAATATGACGCCTGGACCCGCAACTGAAGTCGAAACAGTAAACAATGCGAATGCCGCAATCTGTAAGCCAATCGACAACAGTGAAAGCGTCCAATGGTTTGCTCGCAAGTAAAAATAGGGTAAAAGCAATGTCGCACCGAGTAGTAAAACAAGCGCGCACCTCCACCAAGATTTCGAAAGCATTGCGAAATATAGTCGCTCAGCAGTCTCAACCTGTGAATGGACACGTTTTTCATACTTTACTCCAATAAAAGGAGTGCCGACATAGTATCGATAGGTATCACGTCGACGAAGCTGACGTGCAATATGGTGATCGGGTCGAACCGACGTACCATAATCAGAGAGGCGGGTATTAAGTTCGTTAAGTACGTCGCGTTTAATCAACCAAAATGTGCTTGAGCTTGGGGGTGACGATTTTCGTGCCCACACGAGCTCCCACATGTGCCTTGCTGTCCCAAAGATAGCACTGGCATGATACATATCGTCACGTCTGGGCATAACTGATATCATGTCTACTCCAGTGAGTTCCGCCTTTGCAACAAGCCTCGAAATTGATTTTACAGATATGTGCGCATCAACATCAAGGAATAGCACATACTCGCCGCTTGCAGCATCTGCAAGCGTTGCGAGCGCATGATTTTTGCCCAGCCAGCCCTTTGGCAACGGCTTTCCAGGGATAAAACGTACGCCGGAATGGGCAAATGAACGGATGATATGTGGCGTGTTGTCGTTCGAACTATCATCAAGTACAAGAATTTCAAGCTTCTCATAATCACTGGCTAGAATGTACTCCAAGCACTGTTCAAGTGCGTGCATTTCATTTCGTGCCGGTATGCACACCGATACAGTCGGCAGTTCACGGTCATCAAGCGCGTCGTCGGGTGTATTGAACCCGTAATAACGATAGAGTTCTAAGCCAGTTTTGAGGGCAATAAACGCACCGACTGCGCCCGATACAACCAGGCCCCAAAACTCGCTTCCCATACTGTTAGTGTACCATGCTTGACAAATACCATACCCAACTCTATAATGGGACTTGACAGTTTGCCCCGGCAAACTTTTTTAATTGGGAGAAAAATGTGGCAAAAGCAAAGAAATCAACGCCAAAATCATTAGCTGCGAAAAGTGATACGACAGTTGTTCGCATTAGCGCAAGTGATGAAAAACCAAAAAAACAAGCCAAGCCAAAAGCTACCCTGGCTAAGCCAGTAAAAAAAGCACCCGTGCGAGATGACAATGAAAAACGCGGCATTATAGCCGGCTTTTTTGGCTACTTCAAGGGTGCATGGCAAGAGCTACGGCTCGTTCGATGGCCGACGAGAAAAGCTACATGGGGCTTGACGATTGCCGTACTATTATTTTCTGCATTTTTCGTCGTATTCATTCTTCTCATCGATGCCGGATTTAAATATTTATTTGAAGTAATCTACAAACAATAGAAGGGATAACACTGTGTCTAAAAATCGTTATGACTCAACACGACAATGGTATGCCGTACACACCTACAGCGGTTATGAAGAAAAGGTAGCAGATAGTATTCGGCAGCGTATCAATGCCGTCGACATGGCCGACAAAATTTTTGATGTAATGGTACCGAAAGAAAAACAAATTCAAATCAAAAATGGCAAACGAAAAGTTGTCGAAGCCAAGATCTTTCAAGGGTATGTGTTGGTAGAAATGAAGCTCACCGACGAAACATGGTATATCGTGCGCAATACACCTGGTGTCACCGGCTTTGTCGGAAGCGGTACCGAGCCGACGCCAGTTTCAGATGCTGAGATTAAGAAGATCAAGAAGCGCATGGGCGTGGAAGATCCAAAACACCAAATTGATTTTGCGGAAGGCGAAGTTGTATCTATCACCGATGGTCCGTTTAAGGGCTTCGATGGTGCCATTTCAGAAATCGATGCTGTGAAAGGAAAAATTAAAGTGATGGTCAGCATGTTCGGCCGTGACACACCTGTCGAGCTCGATGCACTTCAGGTAAAGAAGGTATAGCAATGTCCCAGGAAGGCGCTCCACGTAAACGCGATGTTACGGACCTAACTGTGGAGGGTATTTTTGGATATACAGGAGATACCGTGCAGTCTATTGTCGATAGCCTAACTCCTGAGCAAATACATGACCAAATTGTTGCCGCACAAAATCGGCATGATCGCTCAAAAACTGCTGTTGTAGATGCCCAGGTAGCTTTAGTAAATGCTCAGAGTAACATGTTAAGGTGTCAAGAAGAGCTTGCCTTACTGCTGCGAGCCCTCCAACTAGCACAGGATAAGAATCCTGGCATCTAGTAAATAACTGCACATATGCTATAATAGATAAGTTACGCACTGCTAACGCTTCAACTTTATAGCAGTAATCTAAAAGGAAATTATAATGGCAAAAAAAGTTATTGGTAACCTAAAGCTTCGTATTCCGGCTGGCCGCGCCACGGCTGGGCCACCTGTTGGTAGTACTCTCGGTCAATGGGGCCTTAATATGATGGACTTCATCAACCCGTTCAACGACGCAACCAAAGGCGACATGGGCAAAGATGTCATCGTGCATATTCAGGTCTTTGAAGATCGAACGTTTACATGGAAGAGTCTTGGCCAACCGGTCGATGATGCTATCCGTGAAAAAATTGGTATCAAAAAGGGTAGCGGCAAGCCACACAGCGAAAAGGTTGGCAAAATCAGCCGCGCGCAACTCGCTGAGATCGCCGAAGCCAAAAAAGATCATTTGAACGCTATCGATGAAGAAGGTCGCATCAAGGTGATTGCCGGTACTGCTCGCAGTATGGGCGTCGAAGTTACCGATTAATCTATCTCGGATATACCAAAACTACCATTTCTTTAGTGGAAGTGGTAGTTTTTCTAGTAGAGTCTTTTTGCGAGTAGTCGCGATCATTTGCTCTAACAAATCGAGAACTTCTTCTACTGAGCTCACTTGGTATCGAGCTGCCGTTTCACCTTGGCCAACCTTAATAGTGACTGCACGCTCATCAAGCACCTTAAACATGTCTTCATCGGTATAATCATCCCCAGCACAAAATACAAAATCAGGCGTATATTTTCGTAATAGCTCGGTCGCTACTCGCGATTTAGTGATATCTTGTGGCTTAATCTCAAGGATATTGTGTCCAGAATACACCGCTATATCTTCATTCTTAAGTTCTGCTGCTAGTTCGTTTCGTAGCTCACGAGCACGGTTGTAGGCAAGTTCGGGCGAAACATTCGCATAATGCCACACCAGGCTGTAGTCTTTTTCTTCAACCTGCGAACCCTTTGTGCGCCGCACGTATCGATCCATCACCTTGAGTACTTTATCTTTATAGCGAGAGAAGTCACTTTCAATGTGATGCCATGTTTTGTTGTAGCGAGTCCATGCCCCGTGCTCGGCCGCAAGTATAATATCGAGCCCAAAGAACCATCGACTAAGCGCTTTCCTAGGTCGACCGCTCACAAGCGCGACGGTAGTATTGGGCTGTTCACTGAGCTGACGAATGATACGGCGTAATTTTAGAGATGGCGTACCTGCTAACGTAGATGGCGAGCCGACAAACTGCCGGACCGTTCCGTCATAATCTAAAATAATTAATCTCGAGTGAGCATTTTTATAACGGGTGATCGTACGCTGCTTCTGCGTGCGTGCAATACGTTTCTTGAACTGCTGATCGCGTTCACCAGCTGCAACTTCAAGGTCGCGCATAAATTCGTTGCCCCATGTCTGTACCGTAATCTCTTCAAGTCGCTCGCGCATAGCTCGCAAGCGTTCGCGCTGTTCTTTTTTTGGCATGGAGAGTGCTCGATGTATGGCGCACGCAGTCTCATCAATATTGTTTGGATTGATCAGTAGCGCCTCTGATAACTCGTCACTTGCACCTGTCATTTCGCTTAGTATTAGCGTGCCTGTACGATATGTTTTGCTCGCAACATACTCTTTTGCCACGAGGTTCATACCATCGCGAATCGGTGTCACAAGCATGACATCAGCACGTGCATAAAGGGCGACAATTTCGGAGAACGGCAAGTTTTGAAACTGATATGATATGGGTGTCCAATCTACGGTGCCGTACTCGCCATTAATCCGGCTCACGAGCTGCTCAATTTGCTCACGAAGCGACTGATAGGCTTCGACATCCACCCGTGAGGGCACCGCAATCATCAGCAGTCGCACCTTTCCATGATATTCTGGGTGTCCCCCAAGAAGCTTCTTGAAAGCTTCGAGACGATGGGGGATGCCTTTTGAGTAGTCGAGCCGATCGACTGAGAGCACAAGCTTCTGACCTTTGTAATGTGCGTCAAGTCGTTTCAGCGCACGTTTGCACGGAGCAGTTTTTAATGCTCTCTGAAACTTCTCGTAGTCAATACCTATTGGATAGGTACCGACTTTTACCGACCTATCGCCAAGAGGTATCACACCGTTTGTCGACGGTAGACTAAGAAGCCGCATACAGCTGCTAAGAAAATGTCGACCGTAGTCGAAAATATGAAACCCGACTACATCTGAGCCGAGGAGCCCAGCAAGTACTTCCTTGCGTTCTGGCAGGAGACGAAAAATCTCGAATGAAGGAAAGGGAATGTGAAGAAAGAATCCGATGGCTGCACCTGGCACAATATCTCTCATAAGCTGCGGCAGCAGCATCAGGTGATAATCTTGAATCCATATCTTGGCATCCGATGCCGCGTACTTGCTAATTGTTGCAGCAAAAATATCGTTTACTTCCTTGTAGCTATGCCAATAGCTACTCGTGTGCCGAACGAGGGATTGGAAGTAGTGAAACAGTGGCCAAATGGTATCGTTCGAGTAGCCATCATAAAAATTATCAATCTGTGATTTTGTCAGAAAAACAGGGACATAGCCTTGCTCTGCCAACTCTTTTGTGAGCTCTTGCTGTTCTTTCTTTGAGAGCTCATCGCTAGCAATTCCAGGCCATCCGACCCAAATTCGCTCACTTGCATCCAACGAGCTCATAGCGGTGGCTAAGCCACCGCTACTTATAGATATGGACAAAGCGCCATTTTTTCGTTCAATATTAATCGGCAACCGATTCGAGACAATAATCTGGTGATACAACCTCATGTGTATCTACCATTATAGCACCCGAGGATAATTAGTAGATAAAGGCGCCGAAGGTTCCAGGTGAAACGGTACGTTCGTTATAGTTACCAGCTTGGTAGTTCCAGCCCATTTCTGAAACATTGTATGTTCCATCTGTGTTGACGCTGTTTACATACGCTACATGACCATTCTGAACAGCAACAGCGCCAGCCTGAGGGGTGCTACCGGTGCTTTTACCTTGGGCCTGGGCTTTAGAAATCCAGTTGTATCCTGCATTACCGTAATTAGAAAGGTCACCCCTCTTCGAATACACATAATCCGTACACCACATACCGTTACCTACGTAGTAACTACTTGAGTTAACCGGCTTTGATGAATAACTACGAGTAGTGTAAGTGCTCGCCGTACTAGCGACAACGGGGGCAGTTGCTGCCGTAGCCACATATTCACTATATCGGTCTACGAGCTCTTCGGTATCACCTGGAACACGCAGCTTGTCGCCCGCATTAATGACATCTGGATTCGCGATTGATTCGTTCGCGTTGAACAATCGTACAAATGTCGTTTTGTTAGCGTCTGCGATGGAACTCAGCGAGTCGCCTTCTTTGACCACCACAAACGTATCAGCTGCTTTCTTCTGCTCCGCTACTGTTTTACTGTCCGTTGCAGACACCGAAGATGGCATACCAAACAGCATAAAAGCACTCGCTAGCACAACTGCTGTTAATTTTACATTGATTTGCATTAATTTCCTCCTTGAAAATACCCCCGCACGACTTGTATTATTATATAAGCGTGGGCGTTATGCCTCTGTTAACTTAATGTCTCTCATGCATTAAGTTGAAAAAACACAAGAACAAGCATAACAAGCTAAATTTCTTGTGTCAATAATTCATAGGCTAAAGGCCTATTATTTGTTTTTCACACTACTGTCAAAAAACCAGATTGTATTAATTACAATCATTACGCAAATCGATAGCAATTTTTCGAATTTCACAACGCTTATGCTATTGACCTACCAACTAATCGATACAGTATACTTGTAGGTAGTTATGCACGTACTGAACATTGTTCTTTCCACGCGCAAGCTTACAACGAATACATATTTACACAATCAGCTACTTCAATCACACGTTTAGCGCTGTTGCGGCGAAGCCATAAACGATTTGTAGCTCATACTCACCTAGCGCCGCACATCTTATAAAACTAGTCAATCCGCCACATAGGAGAGTATGCTATGAACGTATCAAATTACGCTATTACATCGTATCGATTTCAGAAGGGTGTATGCCTGCCGACTCGTATTGAAGTAGACGGCATTAGCTACCACATACGTGAAGCGGGTATCAGGCTACGTGTAGCGAGTAGTAAAGCATGCTGCACGCTAATGTCATTTACCGACGGGCTTCACGTCTTTCATATGCGAAGCAGAGGCAAGGGTGGGGTGTGGGAGCTAGTAAAAATAGCTTGAATATGCTATAATGTAAGTACACATCAATCAATGTTGGGAGGCTGCAAAAAAGCCGTTTGTACCACAGAAAGGATACATCCTACTATGGCTAAAAAAGCCGAATTACTTGAAAAGGCCGCCGAGCTCAAACTTGACGTGACCGAAAAAAACACTATCGCTGAAATCGAACAAGCGATTGCTGCCACTGAAAAGCATGAAGTACGTGAGGCGCATGTAGCTAAAGCTGGTAAGCGTAGCGAAAAGGCGCTCAAAGAAGCAGAGGAAAAGGCTGAAAAAGAGGCTCGTAAGGAAGCTGGAGACACAACGCCGCAAAGCCAAGAGGCTGAGGCTCACGTAAAGAAAGGGCCGAAGCCAGTCACGCGTCCCCGTCTTGAACGTCGTAGCAAAGGCTACCAAGCAGCTGCAAAGCATCTAGAAGTCGGTAAAGTATACACTCTTGCAGAGGCTATGGAGCTTGCAACAAAAACAAGCCCAGTAAAGTTTGACGCCAGTGTCGAGGTACATGTTCGATTAGGTGTTGACCCTCGCCAAGCTGATCAAAACATTCGTGCGACTGTCAGCCTGCCAAACGGTACCGGTAAAACCGTTCGTGTTGCGGTATTTGCACCCGAAGGCGATCACGCCAGCGCCAAAAAAGCTGGAGCCGATATCGTGGGCGATGAAGAGTTTGTCAAACAACTTGACAAAGAAGAGCTCAATTTTGACGTACTCGTCGCAACTCCTCAGTACATGCCAAAACTTGGTAAATACGCACGCCTGCTGGGACCACGAGGCTTAATGCCAAACCCCAAGAGCGGTACAGTTGCGACGGATGTCGCAAAAGCTGTGACCGAAGCAAAGGCTGGTAAAGTTGAATACCGTGTTGATAAGCAAGCGGTCGTACACCTTAGTATCGGTAAAGTAAGCTTTGGCGCCAAAAAGCTTGAAGAAAATGCCCGAGCATTTTTTGATAGCTTACAAAGTCAGAAGCCAAGCTCCCTCAAGAACGCGTATGTGAAGTCTACTACCATTACCACTACCATGGGTCCTGGTATCAAAGTAGAAAACATCGTTAATTAAACAAGTAGGTCGTGAATATCCCCGAGACAAAATGCTCGGGGAATTGGAACCTGACGGGAGGCGGCGATAATCCAATAGCACTTGTCCGCTATCAGTAGCAGCACCTCCCGTCAGGCACTTCTAGTGTAGCAAATTCTAAAAGACCCCGCTAATCAGCAGGGTCTTTTTGTTTATTTCTAGAGGTGTTCGCGGTGGCGCGCGTTCCGGGTTGCCTCATACGGAACCCGGAACAGCGCGCGCACCGATCGTCAGCGGGTGATCCGAAAACCTTTTGATTTGGTGTGTGTTTTGGTCTCCTCACGTCCGATGTTTTAAATATACTGCTCATGATTGTAATGTGCAATAGTTATTATGGTTATTACGCATATTATTCATTCAATGACGCTGGCAGCGCTTAGTACTTGGAGCAACTGAGCATCGGCCACACATACGACTTGCAAACTATACGACTGAGGAAGATATCGTTAGACTCGCTCACGAGATCCTTCTTCCTATGATAAAATAACGTAAACGGAGGCAACAAAATGAAACAATACCTAGCACTATTACGTGATATTAAAGAAAATGGCACAGTTAAGACGGATCGCACCGGGACAGGTACGGTAAGTGTCTTCGGGAGGCAAGTTCGTTACAATTTAGCCGATGGCTTTCCGGCTGTTACCACCAAAAAACTCTACTTCAATAGCGTCGTCCATGAACTACTATGGTTTTTAAAGGGGACGGGTAATATCGAATACCTCGCGCAAAATAATGTACATATCTGGGATGAATGGCCATTCAAGGCATATCTGGAGAAGAATAATCTATCAATTCCAGAGGTTAATAGCGACGACTGGAAACAGCAAATGAAAGATTTTATCGCCAAAATAGCTAGCGACCATGAGCTTGCAGAAAAATGGGGTGATTTAGGTCCGGTGTATGGCGTCCAGTGGCGCAAATGGCCAAACGGCAAGGGTGGATACGTTGATCAAATTGCTCGTGCTATTGATATGATCAAAAAAACGCCAGATAGTCGCCGGATTATCGTCAGTGCCTGGAACGCAGCGGAAATTGACGAAATTGTACGCATTGGCGGGCTACCTCCTTGTCATAGTTTGTTCCAATTTTATGTGGCCGACGGAAAGCTCGATCTCCACTTGTATCAGCGGAGTGCTGATACCTTTCTCGGCGTACCATTCAACATCGCTAGCTATAGCTTGCTGCTCGCCATGGTTGCGCAAGTGACAGGGCTCAAGCAAGGTGAATTTGTACACACGCTCGCAGATGCGCATATCTACAGTAATCATTTTGAACAAGTCGACGAACAGCTGAGTCGTGTTCCAAAAGCTTTACCCAAGCTTTGGCTCAATCCTGACGTCAAAAACATTGATGACTTTACCTTTGAAGACATTCGTCTCGAGGGCTACACTCCAGATCCGGCCATTAAAGCACCAATTGCTGTTTGATCGTGATATTTCTCACACGCTCTAAGCAGGCAATTCGCTATTCTATCACCATATAATAGTAATAAAGGAGTTCATATGGCAGATCATGTAGTTGTAGAAAAAGATACTAATAGCGGCAGCAGCGCACTCGTGGCAGTCGTCGCGATTGTGGTACTTGCGGTAATCGCATGGTTCGCTTACCAGTACTTTGCTGGTGGCAGTGCGCCCACAACCAACGTGAACGTTTCGACCCCATCTGTAACTGGCCAATAGTCACTGTTGCACCTCTCATATCAATAGCCGCTAAACACTTGAGCGGCTATTTTTGAAGGTGACAAAATCAAATGAGTATTTATTGTTTTCATCAGCGTCATGGTGATCGCGCGCAGTTTCTTGCCAATCTTCACAACTAATTTGCGGGAAAAACACCGTGGCCTGCGGAAAATCAGCGTCCACATGGGTTACAAACAGCATGTCCATGTCGTTAAGTGCCTGTTCATATAGCTGCCCGCCGCCAATGACGTACACATTTTCGCGCGTGGCTTTCTTGTAGGCCTCTGGTAAACTTTTTGCTGCAATAATTCCGTCTTGCGTGATATCCGATCGACTCACGACGATATTTTCACGCCCCGGTAGCGGCCGACCGATACTTTCGTAGGTTTTACGGCCCATAATTACTGTGCCGCCAGTAGTAATTTCTTTAAAATGTTTCAGGTCGGCTGGTAAATCGCGCTGCCACAGCAGGTCGTTATCGGCACCGATGCCGTTTTTTTTGTCCATCGCAACCACAATAGCTTTCATAGTTGTATGATATCACGTACACTTATATGAGATGCCATCGAGAGACCCGAAAATAACACAAGCCTATCTTGAGTACAAAAAAACCGCTGGGGATGAATGTCCATTCTGTGTACTGGGAGAGCGTGAAATAGTTGCCGATTATCCACATTTCGTGATTTTGCGAGCACTATTCCCGTATGAAGAGTGGGATGAAAAACACGTTCAAGAACACTTGATGGCTGTACCTAAACAGCACGTAGCTAATTTTTCCGAGATGAATGTACAGGAAGCAATGGAGCTTTTACAGATAATTTCTCTCTATGAAAATGATGGGTACTCCATCTATGCACGCGCGCCGAAAGACGTGACCCGATCAATCGTGCATCAGCACACGCATTTACTGCTGCTCGAACGCTAATATGCTACAATATTTCTAAGTTATGGGAGTATATTCAAACACCGAAATCACGGCCGCCATTAATGATGGCACTATCGTTTGTGTGCCGTTCAATGACAAGCATGTCAGCGAAGCCAGCCTCGACTTTACGTTAGGACATTATTTTTATAAACAAGAAGATCAGCCCGAAGCCACAGGGGTGTATAATCCCTTCGACGAAAGTGATGTGGCGCGTTACTTTAAGGGGCCTCTAGAGGCGATGTCTCACAAAGATTGGTGTAAAAAAAATAATACGCCGCTGTTTGCGAACATCCCTGAAGATCATCCTATTATTGTCCTCGCACCCGGCGAACGTATCTTAGGTCATACCCATGAATTTGTCGGTATTCGCACCCATGGCGGTGCCTGCGAGGTAAAAAGTCGTTCAAGCTGGGGCCGCAATGGTGTTGCTGTTTGTTTTGATGCTGGCTGGGTAGACCCTGGCTACATCAACCGTATTACGCTTGAAATCTACAATCTTAATATGCACGAAAGTGTTGTGCTGCCAGTTGGCGAGCGTGTAGGTCAGTTAATATTTCACCACACTGGCCCAGTTGAAGGTGGCTACGCCAGTGGCCGTGGTGGCATGAGTGGCAAATACCAGCACACCGACAACCTCGACGAGCTGATTGCAACATGGAAACCACAGGACATGCTCCCGCGCGCTTTCAAAGACGCTCGCGTGACCGCACCCGTTATCAAAGGCCTCGCGCCTGGAATGAAATAAGTAGATGGCCAAAGGCACGAGCGATCACGCGAGCTTTAGGGGGAGGAGCGCCGATTCGGAATTGATTTCCGAGTCAGGCGGAGGGGTAAACCCCTCCTCGTTATTTATCGCTATTGAGGGAGGCGACGGCTCAGGGAAGGGTACACAGAGCAAACTACTTGCCGAGTACGCACGTAAATCTGGCTATGATGTACTCGAAGTTAGTTTTCCACGCTACGGCAAGGACTCCGCCTATTACGTCGAACAATATCTCAACGGCGCCTACGGCGGCACCAATGACGTTCCCGCCGACCTTGGCGTCTTGCCATACGCCATCGACCGTTATGCAGCCAGTGCCGAAATACGAACACATCTGAAAAAGCCGAACGCACTCGTGATTGCTGATCGCTACATGGCAAGCAATCTCGCGCATCAAGGTGCCAAAGTCCACGACACTGCTAAGCGCCGAGAATTCTACACACGTACAATGATTACCGAATACGATGTACTAGGAATCCCGAAACCCGACAAAAATATAGTGCTTATCGTGCCAGCCAACCTAATGCAGGCCAACGTCGATAAAAAGGATGCACGAAGCTATACAACTCAAAAACGTGATATCCACGAAGCTGACTCTGGTCATCTCGAGCGCGCAAAATCAAATTTTGAAGAGTTGTGCACATTGTTTCCCCATGATTTCATCGCCATTACCTGTACCGAGGCGTCAGCTATGCGGCGTATCGAAGATATTCATGCCAATCTTGTTGAGATTACACACCTGTAGGTGCAGAGACTATTGTATTTTGTTTGTAATTATGATATAATTATTTAAATGGATACTACTCCGAACAGTAGTGATTTGACCAAAATCGAACGCCTCACGCTCCCATCCGTGCCTGAAAATGTCGCGTATGTTTTTGATACGTTCCACTCTATCGTAAAAGTCGGCTCTCTTGATCAAGAGCTTGGTCCTCGAACAGACATCGCCAAGATGGTTTTTGACTTTGCTGATGAATATGTGAATCCGACTCTCTACGATGTTGCACTCTGTACAGATATCATCGATAGACTCAACAACGACCTGGTACGCAAAAATGTTAAGCGTTCATTGAAACAATACGTAACATCGGTTGGCGACCAATCGCCTGAATCAACATACTTTCTTGGAATCGCTACCGATTTCATGGTTATCAACGAGTATATTAGTGATCACCTCGATGGATTGGCTGATTTTCTTGAGAATGATGACATGGCACGTGGAGTCTTTGAAAACCCTGGCACTGAAACAATTCGTGAAGAACTTTGGTTGCAGGAACCTGACATGCCTGAGCTCGGCAAACTTGCTGATCTAGCTGAAGAAGTTAATCTCGAGACCATACTCGTAAAATCAGTACAAACACTTCTTAGACTAAAAGATACTTCGCTCTCGGAAGTTGAGCGCTTCAGGATAGTTACGGCGCTTGAAAGCGTGTATGTGCCATTGTGTGAGATAACAGGGTTTGACGCACTGGCGGCAACGATTCTTGATACAACGCTGCAGGAGCGGCTTACTCGAGCCGGAAAAGACGATGTCGTAACAGACATGAAGGCCTACATGGACAGCCTCGGAGACAGGGAGCTCCTCGAACAGTTTGTTGCATCCTTACCAGAGCGGCTTATCGGAGACAGCGACCACGAGGCAATCATTGATGCTCCAGCAGGGTATGGCGTGTACTTTAGCACCGGCATTAGCGAGTCAAAAGCTCTAAAAGCCGGTGATTTAGCAGAGGTCAACTCGCGTATAAAGGCACTCGGTTCTTCAGCTAAAAAAGCAGAGCGAGAAGGAGAAATTCCAGCTGATATCATCGGGCTAACAGTGATTGTACCTGAAGATACAGATGTGGGCGTGGTGTTTGCTGACGTGCTTAAAAAACTTAAAGACGAAGGTAATGTTTCATTCGTTCCCGCCCCTAGTCGCAACGAGGCAATCCATATAAAGGGTAGGCCTGAATTCATTGCTGAAGTCAGTCGAATTGTGCGTATTGTCTGGGACGACGCCATACATGTCAAAGAAAATACATCTGGGTTTGAAGTGGCAAAAGTTACCCTAAAGTGGGCGCTTGATGATGAGATTTGTGTACCGATCGAGATCCAATTTATGCACAAATTATCACGCAGAGAATCTCGAGTTGGGCGAGATTCGCATGTGCTATTCAAACTAATGAAGTATGCGAAAAACGAATCAAATCTTGAATTTCTTCGCTCAGATGCTGCCGTGGAATGTATTGAACGCATACACAACCGAAAGAGCAAGCTCGATCCTTCAACACACGATCTAAATGGTGCCTCACTAACGCGCGCCGATGCGCTCAAAAGGGAACTCAGGCGAATCGACCCCAACCCGCGGCATCGTGGTATTGCCGGCACCGCTCTTCGTACACTATTTACTCCTAGGCAATAGTTGCAGATTGTGCTATAATCACAACAGACATTACCAGAGACAGTAGCTGTGATCCAGTCACTTAATAGTGCTACCGAGGCAATTTACTTGTTTTATCTGTACTGTCACGTTCGTTAACAATGTGGTCATATCTAGTAGCAACTAACCAAACTGAAAGGGATTTTATGGCAATTACACGCGATAAAAAACAAGATTTGGTTGCCAAGCTTAGTGAGGCGCTCGCTGGGGCAAAAGCCGTGGCGTTTGCACACTACAATGGGCTTAGTGTCGCCGATATGCAAGATTTGCGTGCAAAAGCACGTGAAGCTGGCGTACAAATAGTGGTAGTAAAAAACCGACTTGTGCGCGTTGCGATGGCAGAAAGTAAAGTATATAAAAGCACTGACACTGCAAATTTGACTGGACAGCTCCTCTATGCCTTCAGCACAGAAGATGAAGTCGCCCCAAGTCAAGTCTTGCACAATTTCGCCAAGAGCAATCCTGCGCTCTCACTTGCGGGTGGATTCTCTGACGAAGGTCTCGCGCTTTCAAGCGAAGATGCCAAAGCGCTCGCAGGACTTCCAAGCAAGAGTCAACTCATCGCTGAGGTGGTTGCACAACTGCTTTCACCGGTCCACGACACAACCAACGCCCTACTAGGCAACCTACACGCACTCCTCGATGGAGTTGCAGACAAAGCCGCTGCGTAATTTGCGGCGTACAATTACAAACGTTAATAGAGAAGGTTGTTTCACAAATTTTTTCAGAATCGTGTGACAGGCGCTTGCCCTGTCAGCCCAACGCCACAGGCGCGTATTTCCCGAGAGGCTTCTCGGCGAAATAGCCTTGTAGAGTGTGGTGATGAAAATGATTTGTGAAGCAACCTTCGAAAAGGATATATAAAATGGCAGATGTTAAAAAACTTGCTGAAGAACTGACAAAACTGACTGTTCTTGAAGTAAACGAACTAAAAAACCTACTAAAAGATGAATACGGCATCGAACCTGCCGCAGCCGCTGTGGCTGTTGCCGGTCCTGCTGCTGGCGCTGACGCTGGTGCAGCTGCTGCTGACGAAAAAACCGAGTTCACTGTAACCCTTAAAGATGCAGGTTCTCAAAAAGTAGCGGTTATCAAGGCGGTAAAAGAAATTACTGGTCTTGGTCTTGGTGAAGCAAAAGCTATCGTTGACGGTGCTCCAGCTCCCGTAAAGGAAAAAGTATCGAAAGACGACGCTGAAGCTGCTAAGAAAGCCCTCGAAGAGGCTGGTGCTACCGTAGAACTTTCATAGTTCGATTCAGACCACATTATACAAATTTAGTAAATACCCCGCAGGCAAGTCCGTTGCGGGTATTTATTTTACAACGATTTTTACTTTACCTCTTATAAATTTGTGGAAAATTTTAGACTTGCTTTTCAAGCACTTCTGCGGTATATATAGAGGTAATACAACATTTGAAAACAGACAAGGAAACTGCGAGAATATGTCTGAATTACCAGAAAAACAAGTGAAGCGCCTCAAAGCGCTGATCGGCGAGGCAGAAACAAATATCGCTGCCGCGAAAGAATTATTATTGAGCATCTTAGGCGAAGACGACCACATTGTTACGCCTAGCTCAAGCCGCGAAGAAGTTAGCGGGAAAGTTGTCGAAGGTGTATTCGACGGTCAAAAAATGGCTGGCCCTGATGGGAAAGAATATCCCGTGCCCGCAAACTACGCGTCGAAATCAAAGCTCGTCGAAGGCGACATCCTTAAGCTTACAATTGCCGACGATGGAAGCTTTATCTACAAACAAATTGGCCCTGTAGACCGTACGCAAGTGATCGGTACGCTCGTTCAGCACGACGGCGCCTACTATGTCGAGGCAAATGGGCGCGAATACCGCATTTTGCTTGCTAGCGTAACGTACTTCCGCATCAATGTTGGTGACCAAGTTACTATTATTGTTCCTACTGACAACCAAGAAGCTACCTGGGCTGCGGTAGAGGCTGCGTTGTAATAGTTTATCCTCATTCACGAAAATCAAAGCCACTAGTGTGGCTTTTTCGTTGAATTGAAACTTTAGAATATTGACATAGTGTAGCTATTGTATTTATATAAAGCTATCACTGTGTATAGAAGCATGGTGCGAGTGAAGGGCACTTCGATGGGATTCATCATTTGTCTAATCGGCCTTTATCTGCTTTTTCACGACCACGCCATCCTTGGCATCGTGCTCATTCTTATAGGATTGAGTATAGCGTGAAGAGCAGAGTTACATGCCGTCGCCACCGCCGCTCGGCGCGCTCGGACATCGATGATCCGAGCCGCCTGGAGCCACGCGGTGGCTTTTTCTTTTGCTATAATTAGTAGCGATGGCGAAATTACATTTCAAATACGGCGCGATGAATAGCGGGAAGAGTGATACGCTCATAAAAACCGCCTATAACTATACCGAACGCGGGCTTAACGTTCTAGTCATAAAGCCTGGTGTTGATACAAAAGGCGACGATAAAGTCGTAGCGCGTGGTGGACATGAGAGAGCAGTCGACATACGGGCACATGAAACTACAGACATTGAAAAGGAAGTTATACGCCGCTCGGAGGTTGCCTGCGTACTCGTTGACGAGGCGCAATTTCTGACACACCAACAAATTAGCCAACTGTTTCGTCTGGCAAAGCAGCACAATATATCAGTCATTTGTTACGGCCTGCGTGCAGACTTCCGCACCAAACTATTTCCAGGCAGCACCCGGCTGTTTGAAATAGCCGACAACATAGAAAAGCTGCCAACCATGTGTTTTTGTGGCTCACAAGCCGAATTCAATACCCGAAAAGTCAATGGAACGTACGTGTTCGAAGGCGACCAGGTCGCAATAGAGAACGGCAACGACATTATCTACGATTCTCTCTGCGGCACATGCTACATACGCGAAGGTGGTTTCATCTAAACGTGGTTATGCTTGTATAGTGCTAGAATCCACGTATACTGATCTATATCTAACTGGAGTTTAAAATGACAAGAAAACTAGATGTGTTAGCCGTTGGGCACGGTAACGTAGGTAAAGAAGTCTTAGCTATCGATAGACTAAAAGGAACAGCCAAGGACTTGCAGCGCGAGCTAGGAAGAGTTTGGACGTTAACTACAAGAGGTTTGTGGGAACATGACGGGAGCACATCACGGCACATAGGCAATGGTCTCGATATAGACCAGCCGCCAGATGTTGCATTTATGGCCACACCGTCGAGTATGGGCGAAAAGACCACTGAATACATCCAATCTTTATTTGACATGGGCCAAGTTACGGTCGTAACGGCTGAAAAAGGTGCGATCTCACTTAATTGGGACAGATTCGCGCGTGAAATAGATTCTCGCTTGGGTATATCTGCTACAGTTGGCGGCGGTACGCAATTATTACGAGCCGCAAGAGAGCAGATGGATGGTGGTGATGTATCTCGAATTGATCTTGTCGCAAATGGCACACTAGGTGTTGTAATGGAAGAGTTTCAAAAAGGTACGGTCGCGCCGACTGTCGCTTCTCTCGTAACGAATATGGGGTACGCTGAGCCAGGAGCTAATTCAATAAATGAAGTCATCTCAGGCGAATTAGGAGACGTAGCGAAAAAAGCACAAATTTTCTTTAATTATGTACTTGCAGCAGAAGGTGAAGAAATCGACCACACAGCCATAGCCGTGCCCGAATTGAGCGAAGAAGCGATGAAGCTTTTGCAAGGTGTTGGTTCTGATAGGCGCATGACGATCACATTTGCGCGAACAGATGAACACCCCGAGATTGCAGACCCCGACCAAGACAGACTTGCACTGAGCATATCAGAGCTACCAGGTGGATGGACGGTAGCTATTGGCTTTGCAAAAATTTTAGATGATCCAGTACTTCGAACCCGACTTCAGCTGCCAGGCGTCGACGCTGGGTACGTGATGAGGGCAGGTATTGATGGCCGTGACGGGGTGTACACGCATTCTGGCCCAGGTGCCGGCGCATTGCCAACCGCACGCGCTATGCACGCTGATGCGCTTAGGCTTTTGCATCAGCGCGAGGCACTTTCTGGCGAATAGCCAAATTCATCAGTACAGATAAAACGACTTGGCGCATCTGCACCAGCCAATCTATTGGTTGGAATGATGTGATGGTGAGCGCCAAGAACGCTGTTGCTGCGAGGTTTACCAGCCATGGCCACTTAGTCTCGCTAGTAGGATCTTTGAATGTTTTTGCAATCATAGGGATAACCGACACGAGCATGACCGCAGTGAGAATATAAATATTGTACGCTGCGTCTTTTGTAAAATGCCATGCAATTAGTCCTGCAAGCGCGCCGATAAGAGTTATAGCGTCTAGCATTTTAAACTGAAATTTGCCGTTTTTAACACCGAACGCTGCGATAAAAATATTCATCACTCCGGCTACTAGTGTAAACGGCACCACATACCAGAGTTCTTTTGCAATAAGCGCACCGAGCTGAGAAAAATTTATCAGCGCGAGCATTATCACCGATGTAATCGCGACGCGGACTCGCCCCTTCGCCACGTCATAAACATACCAGCTGATCGACGCAACAAAAAGCAGGCTGGCGATGATGCCAAATATAAATTGCAGGTTCATCTCGTTGTATTATACGCTATCGCACAGCAAAAACGGGTCACAGTGAAGTATAATAATAGTAATGGGGAAGGCGCTGTATCGAAAGTACCGCTCGCGGTCACTTGATGAGATTGTTGGACAGGATCATGTTACTGGCCTGCTTAAGCGCGCGCTCGAACGTGGCAGGGTAGCGCACGCTTATCTATTTACCGGACTGCGTGGTGTAGGGAAAACCAGTATTGCTCGCATATTGGCGCACGAAATCAATAATTTGCCATATAGCGACGAGTCCACACACCTCGATATTATCGAAATTGATGCTGCCAGTAACAATGGGGTCGATGATATTCGGGATTTGCGCGATAAAGTACAGCTTGCACCAGTCAGTGCGAAAAAGAAAGTGTACATTATCGATGAAGTACACATGCTTTCAAAGCCTGCGTTTAATGCTCTACTCAAGACGCTCGAGGAACCGCCCGAACACGTAGTTTTCATTTTGGCTACAACCGACGTTGAGAAACTACCAGAAACTATTATTAGTCGCACACAACGACATACATTTCGTCGCGCGAGTATAAAAGATCTTGTCGCCAACATGCGGCGCATTGCAAAACATGAAAAGATTTCCATTGACGATGAAGCGCTCGCATTGATAGCCGAACATAGTGACGGAGGCTATAGAGATAGCGTCAGCTTGCTTGACCAACTAGCAAACATTGTGGATGAAAATGGAACTGTCACAGCTACGCTTGTTGAACAAAGCTTAGGCCTTGCCGCACACACCCAGCTTGCTGAATTGCTACAGGCGACCAAAAAGGGCGATCTATCGACAATTTCATCCCATTTGCGAGCGCTTGAATCTCGCGGTATCCAAGCCAAAACCATTGCTATGCAGCTCGTGCGCCTAATTCGTGACACTGCGGTTGATAGCGGAGAACTTTTGCCACTGATGGGTGATTTGATTGAAGTTGGGCAGAGTAGCTTGCCGCAAGCGAAATTGCTGGCGACACTCGGTTCGTTTGCTTCGATGCCGCACCTGTCGTTTTCTCAGAACGAGGCTGCGACTAGCGAGATGATGGTTTCGGCACCTTTTTCCCGACGTAGCACAAGCGAAGAGCAGCCCGTAGCTTCATTGGCAAATACCAATGAAGCTACGGCGCGTAACGCTACCGAGGGGAAAACGGTTGCGAAATCAGCATCGAGCAGAAATGAGACAAGCGATAGCAATACTAGCAGCAATAGCGATGGTGATGCAACGAAAAAGAGTGAAAAATCTTCCAAAAAATCATTGAGCATTGCGGATGTGAATTGGCAAAAATTCACCGAAGACATTCGAAGCGGTTCAATTGGCCTCTACAGTGTTCTCAGCAAATGTGCCTATTCGCAGGATAAAGACACGATTATTATTTACACCAAAAATGATTTTTACAAAAAAAAGCTCGACAAGCCCAAAGCTTTGGCGGCACTGCAAACTGCATTGCAAAAACAAACCGAGTGCGATTGGGAGATTACGCTCGTTGCTGGCACCAAACCCCATCGTGATAGCCAAACTGCCGCTGTTGCTGCTATGATGGGGGGAGGAGAAGAGGTTGAATTAGATGACTGATAAAACAGTTCCGGCTGGAAAAGTACCGCCCCAAAGTTTGGACGCCGAAAAAAGCTTGCTCGGTGCTGTTTTGATTGACGACGAAGTACTGGCCGATGCAACCGAACACGTCCATGTAGGCGATTTTTATGACAAGCGTCACGATATCATTTTTGGTGGCATGATGCGCCTTTATGAGAAGCATAGGCCGGTTGACTTGCTGACACTCACTGATGAGCTGAAGCGAAAAAAAGAACTCGATACGATTGGCGGCTCGGCCTATCTAACCGAACTTACTACCTATGTGCCGACTGCTGCACACGCAAGTAGCTACGCAGAAATCGTAGCGCAAAAAGCAGTTCGTCGCCGATTAATTAAGGCGAGTGGCGATATTTCGGAGCTTGGCTACGACGAAGCAACAACCACGCAAGAACTCCTTGAAAAAGCCGAAGCAGAACTATTTAGCGTATCTGATCAATCACTCAAGCAAGATGTCGTGAGCCTCGAAAGCATTCTTACAGAAAGCTTCGATCGCATGGAAGAACTGCACCGCAACAAAGGCCAGCTTCGTGGAATTCGCACTGGCTACCGAGACCTCGACAATATGACTGCTGGTTTGCAGCGGAGTGATTTGGTCATTTTAGCTGCGCGACCAGCGATGGGTAAAACCACGCTGGTTACGAACCTTGCGTATAACGTCGCTACAATAGCCAAAGAACCAGTGTTGTTTTTCAGCCTCGAAATGAGCAAGGAACAACTGGTCGATCGTATGCTGGCAGATGCGAGTGGGGTAGATGCGTGGAATATTCGGACCGGTAACTTAAGCGACGACGATTTTTCGAAACTCTCTGAAGCCATGGGCGAAATGGCCGAAGCACCGATATTTATTGACGACACGCCAGGTCTTAGCGTACTTGAAATGCGCACCAAAGCACGCCGCGCCAACCACGACCGACCACTTGGTCTTATTATTGTCGATTATCTTCAGCTTTTGCAAAGCAGCGGCAACCACCAGGGCAACCGCGTGCAGGAGGTCAGTGAAATTTCTCGTGGCCTCAAGCTTATTGCCCGCGAGCTGAATGTTCCGTTAATTGCCCTAAGCCAGTTAAGCCGTAGCGTTGAAAATCGAACACCGCCAATCCCGCAACTGGCTGATCTTCGTGAATCAGGAAGCATCGAGCAAGATGCCGATATCGTTAGTTTTATTTATCGACCAGGCTACTACGAGCCAGATAATCCTGAGGTAGAAAACATTACCAAACTGATTATCGCCAAACATCGTAATGGTCCGACTGGCGATATTGACCTTTACTTCCACCCTGAACGCCTCCGATTTATGTCGCTTGATAAGCGCCACCGCGAATAGTGTTTATGCTATACTAGCTACAATTATTATGGCCAAACTACGTATTGAAGATTTACTACTCTACCGCTGGCGCTACTACGTAGGCTTCGCGGTAATTGGTATTTTACTTGTCAGCCTTATAGCTGTTGTTACATTTTTGTCTCCAGGTGGTGTCAGCAAAGCTGAAATGAATTCGGTAGTGGCAAGCACGTTCACGCCGCCCGAAACCCTACTTGGAAAATCCCCAGAAAACATCCTCGACTTACCGTACCGGCTTTTTCAAAAGCTAAGTCTTGCCGCGCTTGACGTCACTCTTATCGGTATTAAACTACCTTCAATTGTCATGGCAATTGGCTCAATATTGGCGTTTTATGGGCTGTTGCGACTTTGGTTTCGACGAAACGTTGCAATCATCACTTCTATTATTACCCTTGTTACAGGACAGTTCATGCTACTCGCGCAGCTTGGAACTCCAGCAATAGGGTACATTTTTTGGAACATTGCAATTTTATATAGTGTCTCAATGCTTGCTCAAACAGAAAAATACCGGGTGGCTTGGCTCGTACTTTCTACAATTTTTGCTGCACTCAGCCTATACTCGCCCTTACAGGTTTATGTGGTTGTTGCGCTTATCGCCACAAGTATCATCCAACCTCATGCCCGATTTGTCGTCTGGTCATTGAATAAAGTTATTCTAGCAGCATGTTTTACGCTATTTCTGGTGCTCACACTTCCGCTTACACTTTCTGCGATCGCTAAACCTAGTATTGTTTTGGGCATCCTAGGCATTTCACCTGAACATCTCATTCCAAACTTGCATGTTATTAAAACACAAGTATTGCAGTACTTTGGTTTTATATCACCCGGTAGCGGTGTGGCCATCAGGCCAGCATATGGTTTAGGTATTGTACTCATCGCACTGATTGGACTCTATAGGCTATTTACCGCAAAGTACACAGCGAAGAGCTACATATTAACAGTATGGGCGATTCTCCTTATGCCAGTGATCGCATTGAAGCCGGAAATGGTAATGATTACGTTTGTACCGGTTATACTGCTCGTTGGCCACGGAGTAGACTATTTAATTGGAAGTTGGTATCGATTGTTCCCAAACAACCCGTATGCTCGCGTGTTCGGTCTTGTGCCGCTCAGCGTGCTCTTGTTCGGACTCGTGTTTTCAGGAGTAGAGCGATTCGTGTATGGCTACCATTACGACCCTCGCGCAAGTAATATCTTTACGACCGATCTCAAGCTTATCGATAGTGTGGTTGATAGTAATCCGGGCAAAGAAATCAGCTTAGTCGTCGCGCCCGATCAAAGAAAATTCTATACTGTATATTCTGACCGAAAAGTACATACGCCTCATGTTCGCGTACTCGATAGCGTGCCGCAAGTACCCGGCGATGTTCTGTTAATTCACAGAGAAGCAGTGGTCACTCGGCCCGCAAACCCCTCGACTATTCTTGTGAATCGCGTGTCAAATGATGCAGACCGATTCTATCTCTACAAAATTGGTACAAATTAGCGTATACTAAAAAGAGTTTAAAGAGAGGAATTGTTATTTATGGCGTTTGACCAAATGAAGATGCTGAATGACCTACGTAAGGCGCAGCAAAACCTGAAAAAGCAAATTATTGAAGTTGAAGCGGGTGATGGTGCCGTTGTGGTGCGCGTTACAGGCGAGCTAAAGATTGATAGCGTGAAACTAAACCCAGACCTTATTGATTTTGATGATATCGAAGAACTCGAACACTGGATCAAGATTGCCGTACGCGACGGTCTTGCAAAAGCACAAGAAATTGCCGCAGAAACTATGAAACCCCTCATGGGCGGGCTCAACCTTCCAGGGATGTAATGGCATCCCAGTTGCTTCCAGCCGCGTTGGTGGCTCTCATTGACGAACTAGGGCGACTTCCTGGCGTTGGTGTGCGTACTGCAGAACGCTATGCCTATTATTTGCTAAAAAATAATCCCGCAAATGCCGCTAAACTCGCGACAACTCTTGAATCTTTACATGGCTCGGTAAAGCAGTGCCCGGCAACGTATGCACTCATCGATGCAAATGAGGATGTATCGACACTTTATTCTGACCCATCCCGTGATAAAACACTTGTTGCAGTTGTCGAAGAACCGCTCGACATCGTGGCGCTCGAACGCACCGGCAATTTCAAAGGCACCTATCATGTACTCGGTGGTGCGATTTCGCCGATTGACGGCGTGGGGCCTGAGCAGCTACATATTCCAGAACTTATCGAGCGCATCAGAAAAGACGACGTCAAAGAGCTTATTATCGCCACAAACGCCAGCGTCGAAGGTGAATCAACGGCACTGTTTTTGCAAAAATATATTCATGATGCTGGCATAAAGGTTGAAATGTCACGTCTGGCCCGTGGAATCCCCGTAGGAGTTGACCTTGAGTATGCCGATCAGATTACTTTAAGTCACGCACTTGAAGGCCGCCGGAAAATATAGTAGGATAGCCTCATCCTGATTGCTTGAAGGGAGGTGAACACGTTGGCGCATGTCTCGTGTCCCGAGTGCGATACGGACATGGTCAAGAGCCAGGAAGTCTGGGAATGTCCTCTGTGTCAGACCCGAGCCGTCCTCAAGGTGCTTGCACCCGAAAGGCCACCACTGCCATACCTCAGGAACAAGTCATGTCCCGAGTGTGGCGAACACCGGCTACTTCCAGCAGGGAAGTGTCTTGTCTGCGAAAGCTGTGGACACGCCATCTTCCGACCATGATGCCCGCCCGGGCGAGATTGAAGCACTTGTCTGCTCTCTCGGGGCGGGCAATGTGCTTTTACGACAACTTTGGTATACTAGGCGCAATGAGTACGAATGGCAGACACTCCATAATCCCCGCCGTCTGGGTGATTGTAAAAAATGATCAGAATCAAATTTACTTACTACGACGGCACAATACAGGCTGGCGCGATGGCTGGTACACTGTACCGGCAGGACATGTTGAAAAACTCGAATCGCCGAAAGCGGCCGCCGTGCGTGAACTGCGTGAAGAGGTCGGCGTCGTCACGACTGCCGAAAAACTAGGTGAACCTCTGATATATTTTTATCCTGATGACGAACGACTACACGAACGCGTGTCACTATTTTTCACTTTAGATAATTATGATGGTCCAATCGAAAACCTCGAGCCGCACAAAGCTGATGAGGGTAGGTGGTTTGATATGGATGATTTGCCAGACACCATCGTCCCACTGTTACGTCGAGCATTAAAAGATATTTCGAGCGGCTTACACTATTCCGAGATATTTTACGACGAAGAATATTATACTAAAGAGCTACTCTAAAGGTTAAAATGACACAGATTCTACGATTACCGGGCCTCATCGATGCACACGTTCACCTACGTGACCCTGGCCAAACCGAAAAGGAAGATTTTACGACTGGAACGAGTGCCGCGCTAGCAGGCGGCTTTACGACGGTGCTCGACATGCCAAATAATACCGAGCCAATCATGACTGCCGAACGTCTTGAACAGAAGATTGCCACCGCGCGTAGTAAAACGGTTGCCGATATCGGCTTTCATTATGGCTCGCTCGGCGACAATGTCGACACGTTCGCTGATGCCGCAAAGCATTCCATAGGATTGAAGTTATATCTGAATAATACGACCGGCGGATATACGCTTGATGCCAGTCGTTTAAAGGAAATATACGCCGCCTGGCCACGCGAAAAGATTGTCTTGCTTCACACCGAGGAAGATACGATCGATATCGCCATCGAATCGCTCGAAGGCCTCGATAGGCCAGTACATGTCTGCCATATGCCAAGCCGCGAAGTTTTGGAAAAAATCATTGCCGCCAAAGACAAAGGGATTCCGGTAACGTGCGGCGTAACGCCCCACCACTTGTTCCTCACACAAGAGGATGCGAAAAAATTAGGTGTATATGGCCAGATGAAACCGCCGCTAAAAACCAAAGCCGACCAAGACTTTCTGTGGGCGAATCTTGATGCAATCGATATTTTTGAAAGCGATCACGCACCACACACGCACACCGACAAGCAAGCGGGAGCCTTTGGCGTGCCGAATCTTGAAACGACACTACCACTGCTTTTAAAAGCTCGCCGTGAAGGCAAAATTTCGCTGGAACAAATTATCCAAAAATGCCACACGGCACCAGCAAAATTATTTAATTTGCCAGTAGACGATACAACCCATGTTGAAGTAACCATGGAACCCTACACAGTAAAAAACAGTGAGTTACATACAAAATGTGGCTGGTCACCGTTCGACGGCTGGGAGTTACCAGGACGCGTGACGAAAACTGTTCTTCACGGGCAGATGGTGTACGAAAATGGCAAAGTTCTCGCAGTACCTGGTAGCGGCCTTGTTATTGAACCGACGCTTTAATTTGCCGTGCCAGATGTTGATTCCACATCGCACCAGTAACAGACTGAACGACATCTGCCCCAGCTGAGCGGTACTGTGCGAAGTCTTCTGGATTCATCACACCGCCAACACCGATAATCTCATACTCATAATCGTTGGCTTTCCGTAGCGCATCAAGTCGTTGTACCATATCGAGGCCTGCCCACTTGATACCGGCGCCACACACGCCGCTTTTTAGACGACCAGGGCCGGGAAGCGCCTGTTCACCGTTCTTTGTAATAATCTCGCCAGCTAAGGTATTAATTGCGCTTATTGCTGCGATATAAGGATTAACACGCTTGACGATGTTTTCAAGTACCTTTTGCTGCTCTGGTCGGTAGTACCCAACTTTAATAATAAGCGGCGTGTCCCCGATTGCAGCCTTCGTACGCCTACAAATTTCATATACAGCTTCTTCGCTATAACATATCACGCCTTCGCTAGCGACATTCGGGCAAGATAAATTGACCTCAATTACTGTCGCACCAGCATTTTTGGCTTCTCTAGCCGCTAGCGCAAAGTCATCGTAATATTCATCGGGTGTAAAGCCTTCTTTAATTGTGCCCACAACGCTCATGATAAGCAATTGTCCGGTTCCAGCGCCACACAGCGCCTGCTTTACATCATCTACCCAAATGCTTGGACCGCGTGATGGCACACCAAACGAGTTAGTAATTGATAATGTTGAGCTATCATCAGGATATGAATCACTGACGACGAGGGGCGTCTCTAGCCGCTTGAGTGTCAGATCGCCGTCTACGTCAATAGGCAAGACATTCGGAAAGGGGTTGCAAGGAAACTCACCGCTACGTTGAGTTTTATAACATACGATATCATAGCCTAATCTAAACGCGGCATCTGTGTGGCGATGCGTAGGTAGCGACCCAGCAGCGATGCCAAACGGAAAATTGATCGGCACACCAAGAAACGTATATACAGGCTCGCTATCATCACGATAATCATTTTCGTCCATACCAAATGGGCCATTGTCGTAGTTGTCATCAAATGTTCGTGCCGGATCGTAAAATAATGCCATATTCATAGTTGTAGTATATACTAAAATCATGATTAGTCCGGAGAGAATCATGGTGGCACTCGATGTCGACGAACTCGACCAGGCGCAATCAATTGCCGAAGCGCTTGCCGGTACAGGTGTCACCTTTAAGATTGGAAACCAGCCGGGGACCTACGAAGGCTGGCGAGCGGCCGTTGCATTTGCCCATACATACGGAGCTCAAATATTTTGCGATACAAAGTTCAAGGACATCCCGGAAACTGTAAAAAAGTCAGCGCGAGCAATAACTCGGTTTGAGCCAGAATTCTTCAATATCATGGCAGATAATAACCTTGGTGCGTTAGCTGCTGCAGTGGAAGGTTTACGTGGCGCAGTAAAAGATTTTGATTTATCCTCATCTCCAAAGCTCTTGGGCGTTACCGTGCTAACATCGATGTCCGAGAGTGATGCAAGAGAAATTTATGGAAATGCTCCTCGAGAAAAAGTATTACAATTTGCGATTGCCGCAGCCCAGGCTGGTCTTGATGGCGTAGTCTGCTCGGCAGAAGAAGCGGCTATGCTTCGATCCCACGAAGTAACAAAGAATCTTTTGCTTGTAACACCCGGCATTCGACCATTGTGGGCTGCTAGCGGTGATCAGTCACGCATTATGACACCGAAAAAGGCAATTGACGCCGGTGCTGATTATCTTGTTATCGGCCGGCCGATTACACAACCACCCGAAGAAATCGGGACACCACGTGACGCACTGCAAAAAATAATGGAGGAACTAAATGGCTGAGGTACAACAATCAACAAAAGAACGACTAGCACGAGAACTACACAAAAACGGACTTATTAAATTCGGACGTTTTATTTTGAAGAGCGGAATTGAATCTCCATTTTATATTGATTTGCGACAGGCGCAATCATTCCCAGACACGCTCCAAGCCGTAGCCGACATCTTCAGCGAAATGCTTGCCGATGTTGATAAGGATGTATTTATAGCGGGCGTCCCAGAAGCCGGTACACCGCTCGCAACCGCTACGGGCTTTCAGATGAAACGTAAACTTTTGCAACCAAGAAAAGTCGTGAAAGACCACGGTACCAAGAGTTCTGTCGAGGGAGCATTTAATCCAGGTGATCGTGTTGTGATGATTGATGATCTTATTACAAAAGGTGATTCGAAAATCGAAGCAATCCAGCAAGTTGAGGACGCTGGCCTAAAGCTTGAAAAGTTTATTGTGCTTGTTGACCGAGAACAGGGCGGTCTTGAAATGATACAACAAGCAGGCCACAAAATCGAAGCCGCCATGACAATCAGTGCGCTACTCGCCATCTTAGCGAATGATGGATCAATCACACCAGAGCAACATCAATCAATGATTGAGTTCGTGAGGAACAACTAAATGAGTGAGCCGAAGCACATTTTGAGCGTCGATCAGTTCGATAGGCGCCAACTCGAGGCGTTTATGGCAGACGCAGATAAAATGGCTGAACTCGTCGAAACAACAGGCGGTGATAGCCGATTGGACCGAAAAGTCTGCGCCAATTTGTTCTATGAGCCATCGACTCGTACTAGCAGCTCATTCATGGCAGCCATGCAGCGGCTGGGAGGATCTGTCATACCGATAAATGATGTGACCTATTCATCCGTGTCAAAAGGCGAAACTCTTGAAGATACCGTACGAACATTGGAGCAGTATGCAGATGTCGTAGTACTCAGGCACCCTGAAAAAGGTTCGGCCGCACGGGCTGCAAAGGTTGCCTCCGTTCCAATCATCAACGCCGGTGACGGAGTCGGCGAGCACCCTACGCAGGCGCTCCTCGACTTATACACCATCCAAAAGGAGCAAGGCACCATCGACGGCCTGACCGTTACCATGATCGGCGATTTGAAAAATGGCCGTACTGTCCATTCATTGACAAAACTGTTAAAAAACTTTGACGTGACACTCCGTGCGGTCGCGCCAAAAAGCCTACAACTTCCGGAAGAATATGGAAAAGTAGATCATTTTGAAAAGCTTAACGATGCTATTGCCGATACTGATGTATTATACGTCACCCGTGTGCAAAAAGAGCGCTTCGACAGCCTCGAAGAATACGAGGCTGTGCAGGGAAGCTATACTATCACGCACGATATTGCAGAGCGAATGAAACCATCAGCGAGTATCATGCATCCGCTGCCACGCGTCGGCGAAATCCATTTTGATGTCGATAAGAATCCGCGCGCAGCCTATTTCCGCCAGATGAAGAACGGCATGTTCATGCGAATGGCGCTACTAGCGCATGTTCTCGATGCAGAGTAGGATATCTTTGTTACAATAGAGTCAATGCATACAGAATCAAAACAGCTCATAGATAGCGCATCATCAATTATAGTTATTCAAGCCGAAAATCCTGATGGTGATAGCCTTGGAAGCGCTTTGGCTCTCGAAGAAATTCTAGGCGATTTGGGGAAGGATGTACAGTTATATTGTCCTGTCGAAATTCCTAAATATCTTCGGTACGCCAAAGGCTGGGATAGAGTAGTGAGTGATTTTGATAGCCACGCCGACTTAGCGATTATTGTTGATACCAGCGCCGATATCTTGCTTAGCAAAGTTCTCGATACACCTGGTGTACGTCACTATTTAGAGACACACCCCGTAGTTGTGATTGATCACCATACTACTGCCGCGAATACGCTCAGTTTTAAGCACACGCTACTTTCCGAAGAGGCTATTTCTACGAGCGAAGTTATTTTTGGTCTTGCCAAAGCAGCAGGCTGGAAAATCAACCAACAAGCCGCCGAAAACATGTTGCTGGCACAAATGGCAGATAGTTTGGGGCTTAGCACGCAAGGTGTAACGCCGAAAAGCTACCGGATTGCAGCCGAATTGACCGAACTCGGAGCGCATGTTTCTGTTATCGAAGAACGACGCCGCGAATTTATGAAAAAGGCCCCAGAAATTTTGACATACAAAGGCGAGCTACTGCAACGTATTGAATATTTCTTGGACGGCAAACTGGCGGTGGTAACGATTCCTTTCGAGGAAATTCAGCAATATTCCGATAAATATAATCCCAGTGTACTCGTGCTTGATGAAATGCGCCTGGTCGATGATGTTGAGGTAGCTGTTGCTATCAAAACCTATCCGGACGGCAAACTCACCGGCAAACTACGTAGCAATGTGCCGGTTTGTGACCAAATCGCCGGCTTTTTTGGCGGCGGCGGACATCCGTATGCCGCAGGCTTTCGAGTCTATGAAGAGTACGAAAAAATCATCACCGAGCTCATTAATGCTACCGAAAAAGCACTTGGAGCCTTAGATGGCTGATATTCAAAAACTTAGCTACGTTGTAAGGAGCAGCTATCAAGCGAGAAACCCCGCCAGGGCCGACTGGCCGGATTGGCTATATACAAACCACATATTCGTAGTTGAACGACACGTGATATGTCCACGCAATTATAACGATAGTAATATCCCCAGGAGCCAAGAGGGAGAAATTCAGCTTAAAAAGGAGCTAGAAACATGGCATTTACACAAAACGTAACATTTGAAAATATACAAGACAAACCTATGTCGGCTATTGGGAATACAGGTCTCAGCAAGCCAAAACTTCTTGCGCTCACTACGCTCGCTTGTGTTCTTATCTTTGGCTTACTCTATCTTTTTACCTTTGATGCAAACAGTAGCACCACTACGCACTTCAACGCTACGCTATTAATCACGCTACTAATATACCTACCGAGTGTCTATATGACCTTGCGCGCGGACACAAAAACATCAAAATTGCTGTCGTTTTGCGAGAATAATAAAAATCGTTTCTATCCGACCAGTCAACCTAGAGGTGATTTTGCATTACGAAGTATTCTAGCAGACGCAGTGTACAGCTCAGCGGTTCAGAACATGGCAGAAAAATTACCCGAAACATACACGGGACCATCAGGAATATACAACAATGATCAAACATTGCCTAACTTTTATCTTGGCATAATCCAGGAAAAATGCACCTATCAGGGCTATCTACAACTCTCATTGCAGCTCCCCCAAGCATGTCCACATATCTTGATTGACTATGACAGTACCAAGCATTCACTTCGTGCCAATAACTTTCGATCAAAACTGAGCAATGATCAGCGCTATGACCTAGAGGGGAGTTTTGCTGATAACTTCACTGTATATGCGCCAACCCCAGATGCTGCACGATTTGCGACCTACATACTACCGCCCAATATAATGGAGCGAGTACTAGCCATTGCACCAGAAGCTGATATAGAAATTATCGATACAAAGCTTATAATGGTGTGGAAGTCGCACTCCGCTCAGCAATGGGAGGCAGTGCTACCAGAACTCTTTAGTATGCTTAATAGCGTGGCTTTTAGTCTTTACGAGAGAATAGATAAGTACGCTAACGATAATAAAGATCTTTTATCGTACAGCGAAGATATCCATTATTCTTACAGCGGGAGTGTGGTCAAGACCTCTACTAGCAATTATGTCAAGAGTGATCTAAATGCTACTCTAAACGTCATGCGTTTGAAAGGTTTTTGGCTAACGGTAGGCGCTGTTTTCATAATCATAATGATAGTACTATATGTACAAGCCACCATGGGAGCAACGCTATAACTATGATACAACTACACAATACACTTACCGGAACAGTTGACGAGCTAAAGTCGCTTGAGGACGGCAAGGTAAAACTTTACACTTGCGGCTTAACCGTCTATAGCCAGCCGCATATCGGCAATTGGCTAGGGTATATCTACTGGGATGTTTTGGTTCGAATTTTACAGGCCGAGGGCTACGATGTTACGCGGACACAAAATATTACCGACGTAGGGCACTTGGTAAGCGAC
Organism: uncultured Candidatus Saccharibacteria bacterium; assembly: GCA_964618945.1. Lineage (GTDB taxonomy): Bacteria > Patescibacteriota > Saccharimonadia > Saccharimonadales > Saccharimonadaceae > UBA1020. The sequence continues at coordinate 220,074 of CAZUDH010000001.1, read as the reverse complement.
GATGACGTCGGCGAAGACAAAATGGAAAAAGGTGCCCGCGCCGAAGGTATAACGGCATGGGACATTGCCAAAAAATATTCTGAAATTGCTGAACATGAAGCCTACGAGCTGCTTGGCTTGCTACGACCCGACCATTTAGTAGCAGCAACCAGTTGTATTGATAAGCAGATAGAATTTGCAAAAGTCCTGGATGAAAACGGCTACCTGTACCGCACCGACGACGGCATGTATTTTGATACGAGTAAACTAAGTGACTATGGAAAGCTGGCAAAGCTCGATATTGCAGGGCTCGAAGCCGGTGCGCGCGTTGACATGGCAGGCAAAAAGAACCCGACGGATTTTGCTGTATGGAAATTTAGCCCCAAAGACGCGCAGCGCGACATGGAGTGGGAAAGCCCCTGGGGGGTAGGATTTCCGGGCTGGCACTTAGAGTGTAGTGTGATTGCGCGCGAAACATTGGGCGACGAGATCGATATTCACACTGGCGGTATCGACCATATTCCCGTGCACCATACCAACGAAATTGCGCAAACTGAAAGCCTAACAGGCAAGCCATTTAGCAAATTTTGGGTCCATAATAATCACATAAAAGTGGACGGTACGAAAATTGCAAAAAGCCTTGGCAACATTTACACATTGCAAGATATCATCGATCATGGCTACAGCATGGATGATTTCAAATTGATGACATTCTCTAAACACTATCGAACTGAAGGCAACTTTACATGGGAAATTTTGGAGGCAGCTCATAATCGCATGCAGCATTGGCGCGAAGCTGCCGTCCTGCGATGGCAATTATCAGATAGCGACCAGCAAGATGCTGCAGGTAGTGCGCAGAGCGCGCTAAATAGGGAAACTGATTTTCGAGCAACATTGCTTAAAACGCTTGGCGAAGACATCAATACGCCTGGCGCACTGGTACTAATCGACGGCGTAGTGGATGCACTACTTGCACAACCTCTACACACACTATACTCGGAAGCCGTCAACGATGTATTCCGAGCAATTGATGACCTACTAGGCCTCAGAGTTCTAGACGACACACCGATTGTCTCAGACGAGATTACGGAAATAATCAGCCAACGTGAACAGGCTCGTACTGAAAAAGATTGGGCCAAAAGCGACCAGCTGCGAGATGTATTGCAGGAAAAAGGCATAGCCGTACGGGACACTGCTTTTGGCAGTATTTGGTATCATCTGTGATGAGATCGGTTTCGACAATCGCTCGCATGAAGATTCTTTACCTGTGCCTTGGAATGATGTTTTGGTATGGGATCGAGCAAGTATTTTTAGATGACATCATACGGAATGCCTCCGCCCGAGCCGCGGTAACTATCGTCTTCACCATCGGCATGCTTCTTCTTGATATACCTGGTGGAATTATTGCTGATAAATACGGCAGACGTAACGCCCTGGTAATCGGGTGCTTGCTGCTTCCATTATCGCTCATTGTTTTAGCTCTTAGTAATAGCCTACTAGCCTACTGCGTAGGCGTATTGATGTACGCCGCATACTGGTCTCTGTGTAATGGCACGGTTCAAGCTCTTGTTTACGATCATCTTTCCTCGACCAACGAGCGTCATTTGTATGCAAAGCACCAAGGCTCTGTATCTGGATTTGGATATATTGGAGCGGCAGTTGCTAATTTGAGTAGTGGGTTTATTGCACATTCGTTTGGGTTGCGCGCACCATATTTGCTCTCACTTGCACCGGCTGCTGTAGCACTCTTTATTGCAGTAACGACACGTGAAGCTTCCCGAAAAAGTACTGCCGAGCACACGCCAACCAGCCTTGCTAAGTATTACTCTTCATTGCTGCATACAATTCAGCGCTCTCCCGTTGCAGGGATTTATGCACTGCAATGGATTGTCGGACTACTAGCTTTTCTTTCAATAGGAGAGTTCGGTCAGGTATTTATATTGGCCCATGGTGTATCAACAATTCAGCTAGGAATATTGTGGGCAGTGGTGGCTCTTGCGTCAGCTATTGCGCTTCATTACGCTCATAAAATTCAGGCATACCCGAATCAAACAATCGTAGTGTACATGATAGTGTTGCTCGCACTATATTTTGGCTCAACACCGATGGGGATACTACTATTTATAGTATTTTATGCATTAACTGATGTAGTAAATAACGTCACTGAAACAGAGCTGCAACATGTTACGCCCAGTGCAGTGCGCGCAACGGTGATTTCAAGCGTCAATTTTTTAGGCAACGTTGTAGCAATTCCAGTAATATTACTTTTTAGCACCTTGCAAAATACAGGCAGCATTTTTTCGGCTACAACATACACTGCAGCAATATTAGCAGCGATATTGCTAGTAAGCCATGTTATAAAACGAGTGAAATACGGTACGCTTTCAGCGTAATTAGACTTCTTCAATTTTCTTAACGAGTTTGTGAAGCGGTTTGTCGCTTTTTTCACGAAGTGTGCGCGCACGCTTGATATATTCTTCCACGAGTATTTTAATGCAGCCCGTGATCGGGATTGAAATAAGGCCGCCAACCAATCCAAACATATACAGCCCGATCGTAAGTCCTGCCAGAATTGCAAGCGGAGAGAGATCAAGATTCTTCGATTGAATGGTAGGTGAGATAAAGTTGTTTTCAATCTGTTGATACACGATGAAGTATACCACGTAGGCCATAGCGGCTGGAAATGAATTAAATGCAAGCAAAATTGCAGATAACGTTCCACCGATAGTCGAACCGAACATAGGGATGAGCGACAGAATAAACGTTAATGCTGCGATAGGTATTGCCAAATTAGTCGGGACAGGGAAGAACATGCTCAATGTGAAAACGGCTAAGCCAGCAAAAGTGGCTCCAAGCGCAGATACTGTTAGCTGACCAACCATAAAACTCGAAACAATTCGATGCATGCGCTGAACAACCGTTCGATGATATTCCATTCGTTTTTCATCGTCATACAAACTCCACACTCGCTTCATCCATGCTGGGCCCTCGACCAGCATCAGGAATGCCAGTACCAGTACCAAGAAAGTGGCCGCTAGCATCGAGAAAACTGACCCTATACCCGAAAGAATATTTGAACCTGCGTTCGTCGCCCATTTAGAAGCATTTGCCTTGAAATTATTAACGGCATCATCGACTTGCGGTTGAAGGTTGTATTGATCAATAAAGTGCTGAATAGGGCCATTCCTGTCTTTGGCGTCTTCAATAAGCGCTGGTATCGTCTCTGCGAACTTGGCGGTCTGCTGAATAACCGGTGGAACAGCTAGAAAAATGAATCCGCCGAGCAATGCAACAATAGCAATGAACGATAATGCAGTGCTTCCTACACGACTCTTACCTGGTAGATAGTTTGCAAGACGGCTCACTGGCCCATTTAGTGTCAGCGCTAAAAATAATGCTGCGCCGAGCAGGATAAGTCCTGAACGAGCGCTATATACCGCCAGTGCCGCAAGTGCTAGCCCTGCAATTACCAGCCAAAATCTGACGAATGTTTCTGTTTCAATCTGTATGCGAACTCTCATAGTGTGATTATATCACCAACTAGCGCTATACTATAATCATGGCAACATTTTCATTTGATATAGTAAGTGATTACGACAAAGCAGAAATGAACAACGTATTCGGGCAAACCGAGCGCGAAATCAGTACGCGTTATGATTTTCGGGGCACGCCGGCCGCAATTGAATGGCTTGGTGATAAAGTGGGGTTTAGATTGATAGGCGAGAACGAATGGCAGCTCGATGCAATTTTAGACATTATACGTAAAAAACTGGCAACACGCGGCGTACCCAGCAGCGTGCTTGATCTATCGAAAGATATTATCACGAACAACCTAAAAGCCAGCAAGGAAGTACCCTTCAAAAAGGGCCTCTCGCAAGATAGCGCAAAAGCGGTCGCAAAGCTGGTTCGTGAAACATCACCAAAAACAAAACCACAGATACAAGGCGATCTAGTACGCGTAAGCGGAAGCAGTAAAGATGACTTGCAAGCAGCAATGCTCGCAGTCAAAAATGCCGATTTTGATATGCCGCTACAGTTTCTAAACTATCGCTAATTTCGTATACATGGTATAGTTATTAGTATGAAAGTCGACACCGTGGGATGCGTGAGAGCAGCAACTGAAGTATTGGGCGACAAGTGGACGCCAGAGCTTCTAAGGCACTTTCTTTCGAGCGACAAGGTGCGATTTTGTCAGCTACAAGAACATTGTGGCGGTATCAACCCGCGTACGTTATCGGCACGACTTTCACATCTCGAAAAATCAGGCATCATCGAGCGCCTACCAACCGACACAACCCGATGCGAATACACGATTACCCAAAAAGGTAAGGACCTTTTACCGGTACTTCACAGTATGACTATCTGGTCTAAAAAGTACGGGCTTTAAGCAATTTATCAGCAAATGAGAGGAGAATGATTAGTATGAGAGTATTGATTATCGAAGACGAACATAAAATTGCTCGAGCAATAAAGCGTGCACTAGAGCAAGAAAGCTACGCCGTAGACATCAGTTTTGATGGGGATGATGGCTATGCCATGGCAACAACTGAACCATACGATGCAATGATTATCGATCAAATGCTCCCTGGTGAATACAATGGGCTCGATATCATCAAGCAGATGCGTGAACAAAAAATTCATACACCTGTTTTAATGCTAACGGCCTTAGGTCGTACGAGCGACAAAACCGTAGGGCTCGATAGCGGTGCTGACGATTATATGGTGAAGCCGTTTGCAATTGAAGAATTGCTGGCTCGAGTACGTGCACTACTGCGTCGCCCAGCAGAGCAACAGCCGAGTGTTTTATCAATTGGATCACTAAAGCTTGATACGGTAAACTATTCGGCATCACATAGTAAGACACCGATTTCTCTAACAACGAGAGAGTTTGGGCTGCTTGAATACTTCATGCGTAACCAAAACCGCGTTCTGACTAAAGACACGATAATCGCACATGTATGGGACTATGATGCCGATATTCTTCCCAACACCGTAGAAGTATACGTCAAATACCTTCGAGCAAAAATCGACAAGCCGTTTGGCACAAACTACCTCAAGACAGTACGTGGATTTGGCTACAAAATGAGCAAGTAGCGCCGTGAAGCAAATGTTCGCGTCTGCCACTATCAAGATGACCGCATGGTATCTTTTAGTGCTTGTTACAATAAGTTTACTTTTTAGTGTCATCATCTATCAAGTATCTACACATGAGCTAGATGATAGGTTAAACGTTTTTCAATCACGTATCGAACGCCGCTTGCCGCTAGAGCAGGGGGGTGTGAGCATCGGGGAAGTCCGTGAAGGTCAAGCCTTGCAGGCAAAAACGTCACTCTTTGTAGCGTTGGTGTATATGAACGCGGTTATCATAGGGCTTGGCGGTATCGGAAGTTATTTTTTCGCGCGCCATACTTTGAAGCCGATTGAAGAAAATCATGAAGCGGAAGCACGCTTTACCAGCAATGCAAGCCATGAACTCCGCACACCCTTGGCTGTCATGAAAAGCGAAATTGAAGTTGCGCTGCGCGACAAAAGCCTTTCGAAAACTGACATGCGTGAGATCCTGGAGAGTAACCTAGAAGAGGTAGATAGGCTCAGCGCGCTCTCGCAAACGCTACTAAAGCTATCTCGCAACCAGCTCTCCGATAGTGATTTCGGCACCGTCAATGTTTCGTCAGTGCTCTTACGAGCCGTAGCTGCCCACAAAAATACCGGCCGAAAGTTTGAAGTGAATGTAACAAAAGATCTCATGCTTGAACATGCTAATGAGCCAAGCCTCAATGAACTCTGTATGATACTGCTTGAAAACGCCTGTAAATATAGCCCCGAGAAATCCATCGTACGTGTGTCGGCGATCAACAGAGCCGGTAAGGCACGGATTCGTATAAGCAATGAAGGCGAAGGTATAGCGAGCGAAGATCTGCCAAGAATATTTGAACGATTCTACCGAGGAGACAAATCGCATACTAGCGCTGGTGGAAATGCTGGATACGGGCTAGGGCTTTCGCTCGCAAAGCAAATAGTTTCGCTTCACCGAGGTTCGATTGACATTGAAAGTCAGCCAAAAAAAGTGACATATGTCACGGTTATGCTTCCAAAAACCGCAAAAAGTCTACCATTTTAAGAAAACTCTCAGTTTTATACTGCATACTAGGGTCATTCACCAACACGGTGATTCAAATAGTAAAAATAACGTGCGGAGGAACTTCTATGAGTACCACCAAAACACCACTTTTTATCAGCAAAAAAGGTATTAAAGATTTGAAAAAATCTATTGCTAGACTCGAGCATGATCGTCAGATGTACGCTAATACACTGCGTGAGCTTAACAAAACGGAAACCGATGACAGCCAGTTTCAGCGTTCAGAACTGCTGTCGGCGATGGAAGCTACAGATGTCGAAATACATGAAAAACGCGAGTTGCTACAAAATGCTAAACCGTTACCACGCAAGCGTGATAAGCTTAAAGTTGCCATTGGATCAGTTGTTGAGCTCATCGATACACAGGGGCGCATAATGCAGTACACTATTGTTGAAAGTTTCGAAGCAAATCCAAGCGAGGGCCGTATCTCAACGCTGAGCCCCTTGGGACAGACATTACTTGGCAAAACAATTAAAGACACGGTGGAGTGGGGAAGCGGATTAAAACGCTACTCACTGCAGCTTATTCGCATCAATTAGCCTTGTAGGCGTAAGAATATAATCGAGCCGGACATCATGTGGTTCCGGCTCGATTTTTGGTACCTCACACTCGTCATAGGCAAGCCCAATTTTGACTGCATCCGTATGCATCGCCAAAAACCTATCATACCAACCGCCGCCCATACCAATACGATTGCCGCTCGTATCAAATCCAAGCACTGGAATAAAAATAACGTCAAATGGGCCTACATGCATCAGGGCGTTTTTCGACATTTCTGGTGAACTAATCTGAATTGAAGGCCAGTGTTGTTTTAGCCACTTGATTACGTTCTTTGTACTAATTTCATTCAGTGCTGAATTAGGAAGATAAATGTGCGCCGTATTCATTTGCATGAATGTGAGTTGACTAATCAATTGCATCGGGATCTCTGAGCTTGAAATCGTTTTACGAATCGTCGTAAGCCGTAACCGCTCTGCATCTTTATCCATACTACCAGTATAAACCGTCGTGACAAATTGTATCTGTTGTGCTACCATAATAAAGCTAATTTAGCATTTTGGGGTGTGGCCAAGTGGTAAGGCACATGGTTTTGGTCCATGCATTCGGGGGTTCGAATCCCTCCACCCCAGCCAAGTAAAATTCTGTAAGCATTTATGTTTACAGAATTTTACTTTTCTCGGTATGGAATTCAAGCGCACCGTGGGTTCGAATGATATCAAATCTTTTGATTTGTACATCATATAGCTGATGATGTAGCTTGAATAGTTATTTCATCGAAGCGTTCATCCTTCCACCCCAACCAAAATATAAACCGACCAAATAGGTCGGATTTTATTTTGGCTGGAGCAAGTAGATGTGCTTCAGGAAGATCAGTCAATTAAGTTCTTAGATCTGAGGTCTTCAAATATCAACTTATCGACGTCTGAGCTTTTGTCTTTCCAGTCATAGTTCACAAAAGCCATTTTCTCGACTTCTGCACTAGGCTGCAGCTCGCCGTCAAAATCTGCCTCATAACAAGTCATTCGTACAATCATGCCTTCGGCTTTCCCGTGTGCTTGCGCTTCAAATACTCCATATAGCTTTACAGTATTTTCTTTGATAGTAACCGTGAGTTCTTCTTTGACTTCGCGGACAAGAGCTTGGAGATCACTTTCACCTTCTTCACGCTTGCCACCTGGTATATACCATGTATCTTTCTCGGCGCTCAGGGTGCTGAGTAATTGCCTGTCTTTGATATAGATAAAAGCAAGCTTGTCGATATATTTGTCGTTCATAGGTTTATTTTAAAAAAAAGACTTCACTAGTAAAGTCTTCATCGTGCCTATGCTCGGCTCAATTTTACAACGAAGCTAGAACCTATTTTGCGATCAAATGCCAGAAATAAGTTCGGCCTAAGGCGTAAAAACAAGCCAAAATAATATAATTGAATACGATTATTAAATCATAGCTAAAGTAAGCTTACTTATCTCTTTCTAGCCTAAAGCACATGCCAAAACGACACTCAGTTTCACCTAAATAGAAGTATTTAAAGTCATCTTCTTTAAGCGGCTTCGCCCAGGACTCAGAAAAGCCATCTGCATCTTTTTTATCAACAAACACGTACATATTTCTATTTTTTTCATCCTTCCAGTCGAAATTACAGACATATCGAGTCACTATCACAGGATAGGTAACCCCATACACGCCAGTATCTGAGTCGAGCATGACACCTCGTGTGCAAAATTCTTTTGCAGCCTCAGCTGCAAACTTATCGCGAATACTTTTTGACGTAGGCTTATCTCCGGTTTCCGACTGAAGTGTTGATGTTGTTGGTTTTGATGTACTGCTTTGCTTAGGTTGTTTAGCAAAATATGCAGCAGCACCAGATGCAATGACCAACGTAATTGCTAAAATTAGAATGATTTTTCGCTTCATAAAAAAATTATATACCTATGCAGAGTTAAGGACAACCAGCAGCACATAGCATCATTTGGCAGTAACGCACACTATGTTTTGTCACCCTTACGTATCCATTAACCTGTTATCATTATATATATGACACGCTCACATACTCACGCTCAGCATTTTCTACGCTCGCCGCGGCTTGTCGCCGAGCTTATTGGGCATTCGAATATTCGTAAAAATGATGTTGTATACGATTTGGGGGCGGGAAGTGGCGTTATAGCGAATGTTTTGGCGCGGCGCTGCAAACAAGTGATTGCTGTCGAGATCGAGCCAAATGCGCTGAAACTTCTAGAGAAGAATGTGGCAAATGCGGAGAATGTGATGATTCTAAGGCAAAATATCTTGCGCGTGGAACCGACGGAAACAACCTACAAAATATTTTCAAACATTCCATTTAGTTTGAGTGCTGAAATCGTACGAAAATTCATCTTTCGAGAAAATCCACCAAAAGCGATGTACCTCATTGTACAAAAACAATTTGCTCGTAAACTTGTACCTGGCGATAATCACTTCACAAGCGAGCTATCAGCTGAAATTGGGCCGCTCTACGCTGCGCGTATTCGTAAGCCGCTCCGAAAAACTGACTTTACACCACCACCAGCTGTCGATACCGTACTGCTCGAGCTTAAACAGCGCGAGGAATCGCTGCTTTCAAATGAATCAATCGATGCTTACAGACAATGGGTAGCATCGTGCTTTCATGATGTTACATTTTTCCGCAAACAACCACTTTACCGCGCCAAGATATCGCCAGAACGAACACCTTCACAATTAACGCTTGAACAGTGGCTTCAGCTATGGCACCATAAAAGAACATGAAATCTTTGTCGAAAAATGTTATTGCAAGCTCACGACTGCTTCGCCTGTATTGGCTCTTCGTTGTGTTTACGGTGGGTAGTATCGGACTTGCAATGCTCACTACACAAGATACTCGATGGATGCAGTGGCATCTTAGCAGACTTGGCGAAGGTACGCTTCTTCCTGCCGCAGTGTTTAATTTTTGCGTCTGCATCATCGGCATACTGGCGTTTTTGCTTGCATATTGCACGGCAGCATTCGTGCGCAGCGCCAGGCCAACAGAAAATGTATCTCTATTCTTGGGAGTTTTTGCAGTAATTATGGTTCAGCTTTTTGGAGTCGCGGCATTTCCATACGATAGGTTCCCTCAAATCCACGATTTTTTTGGATACGGCTTGTTTTTTGTCTGTGTAATTTTCTTGCTGTTCTTGCATTTCGTCGCGCCATTTTTGTCGAAGCGAACCAAAATTTCCGCACTCGTAATAGCAATTTTCGCTGGTAGTCCGATGATTTTTTATCAATTTTTTGGAATAGGAACGCTTCTTGGCATGGAGCTATATGGGATATTTTGGATATTTATACTGCTTTTTATCGGCGTACGTGACGTCGCTCACATGAAGCATGCTTGATTTGCTACAATAGCTGTATGGGAAAACGCTCTACGGCAACTGGCAATATATTTTCTGCAAAAATGTGGCGTGAAGTTGCGAAAGATATTTTTTATGCTCTAGGGGACAAAAATTTAGGTATGCTCGGTGCCAGCATTGCGTTTTATGCGACGCTGTCATTTTTTCCCCTTATCGCATCATTGGTAGCAATAGGTGGAATTGTATTAGAGCCACACCAAATGACAGAGGTCGCTAACACAATTGCAGGATATTTGCCACAGGATATTGCAAATCTTATCACTACACAGTTAAGCAGCGCAACACAGAACAAGCAGGCAAACCCATTTATCGCTGTTTTTGCACTTACGTTAGCATTGTTTAGTATCTCTGGGGCAGTGAATACGGCAATGACCGCTACAAATATTGCCTATGATATGAAAGAAACGCGCCATCCGGTACGGCTGAAAATTATTGGAATGTTCTGGGCACTCGGACTTGTTATAAGTCTTGCGATTATTCTGCCAGTTTTATTTATTAATCAGAGTTTTTTGATTGAGGCTGGCATGAATAATTTAGCGGTAGCAACATACGCTGTCATTCGGTGGGCCGCTTTGTTCGCACTCGTCATTATTGGGTTGGCATTCTTCTATCACTTTGGGCCAAACAGGTCGCGAACAGCGTTTCAGTGGTTTAGCTGGGGCGCAGTTGTAGCTACAGCGCTATGGTTGCTTGTAACAGGCATATTCTTTGTATACCTGCAGTACTTTGGTAACTTTAGCGATTCATACAGCCTGTTTGCAGGCATTATCGCCATGATGTTGTGGCTCAATCTGACTAGTTTCATCGTGCTTATTGGTGCTGAGATAAATCATCGTCTCGATAAACATATGACAAGGACCAGGTAGTGAAATTTCCGTATAAAGAAATCGTCATTATCTACAACCCGAATAGTACTGGAGATAGCAAGGCCAACGCTCAAAAACTAGCCAAAGATTTACGTGCGCGCATACATACTAAAGTATCACTTGTGCCAACCAAACATGCTGGTCATGCCGAAACGATTGCGCGAAGGTATGCCCAAGCCCCAGCACGCACGCTACTTGTATCTTCAAGTGGCGATGGAGGATACAATGAAGTAATTAACGGCGTACTGCATGCCTCTACGAATAATGCCACCACCTATGTACTACCGAGCGGCAATGCGAATGATCACCATCATGCAACAAAGAAGGGCGACTCCGTAGAGCAAATTATAAAGGCCGCCGAAATCACTATCGAAGTCATTAAAGTCGAGGCGACTATTAATGGAAAGCCGTGGACGAGATATGCACATTCGTACGTAGGTATTGGCTTAACAGCTCATGTAGGTAAAAAGCTAACCGAAGCAAAGCTTAACGCGCTTAATGAAAAGTTCATTGTTCTTAAATATGTTGCGTTATTTCGGCACGTTACCATTTGGAGACTTGGCAAAAAGCGACGATATACAAGCGTTGTTTTTGCAACCATTCAAAAAATGTCAAAAATCCTGAAGCTTACAGGATCTAAATCATTGCGTGATGGCAAAATGGAAATTTACGAGCTAAAAGAACGATCAACCCTAAGCACGTTTATCGCGCTACTCACAGGTTCGACTAGAGGCTTTGCTCCTTCGCTACGAACAAATGAATATAGCTTTGCGACTACACGTGCGCTACCGATTCAATTGGACGGCGAAGTGTTCGTCATTGATAAAAACGCCGATGTTACCGTTCGCTGCGTCAATCAAGTACTCCGTGTCATTCATTAATACGGTATACTAGTATGGTGAAGAAAACCAAACAAGTACTACACAGAGACCACCCTGTAAGAATTTTTCTTATTACGGGATTCTTAACGGTACTAAGCATGGTGCTCGTATGGTACTACATGGGCGTTAGCGCGCTTTTAATTTGTATAGTATTGATTTTAATCGAAATAACTTTCAGCTTTGACAATGCGATTATTAACGCACGTATCCTAGCGAGAATGAGCCAATTTTGGCAAACGATGTTTATGACGATTGGTATGGTCATAGCTGTTTTTGGTGTGCGATTCATTTTTCCAGTGCTGCTCGTCATGATTACGACTGGCTTAGGCTGGAACGATGTTATATCGCTCGCGTTCAATAATCCTGAACGATACGCGCACATACTTGAAGATGCACATCCCTATATTGCGGCATTTGGTGGCATGTTCTTAGTGATGCTGAGTCTGGCATTTTTCTTCGACACAACGCGAAATGTTTTGTGGATTGACGTCGTCGAACGACCACTCAGAAATTTAGGAAAGTGGTGGATATATACGGCAGTGGCTGTCGCCATTCTTGTGATGACCGCATACCTACCCGGAAACCTCCATACCAAAGAGACCTTGATCGCTGGGTCAGCAGGTATAGTGCTATCCCTGCTTTTACATGCAATGACAGACATATTCTCCCGTCAGCAAGAAAAATCTAATGGGCGAGCAGCGCGTAGATGGATATCAGCTGGGTTTATATCATTTATCTATTTGCAGGTATTAGACAGTAGCTTTAGCCTTGACGGAGTGATCGGTGCATTCGCCGTAACGACCGACGTCGTGCTGATTATGGCTGGACTTGGTGTTGGTGCGTTGTGGGTTCGCAGTTTAACATTACTAATGGTTCGGAGGCGCACATTAGAGGCCTACCGCTACTTGGAGCATGGCGCTCACTACACGATTGCGGTGCTCGCTACCGTGCTATTACTCGGGCTATTTTTCGATATACCCGAAGTATACGCTGGAATCCTTGGTATTGTTATTGTAGGGTCATCAATCTGGAGTTCTCTGCAAGTAAAAGCATCAAAACGGCCAGTTCGTGGGTGAGATGCAAAATTATACTCTACGCCTAGACAAAATCGTTGGCGGCGGACAAGCGATGGGCACACTGGAAGACGGCAAAAAAGCCTTTGTCTGGGGTGGATTACCTGGCGAAATGGTGACTATTGCCCTTACAAAAAAGAAGAAGAGTTTTGTTGAAGGTGTCGTTCAAGAAGTTGTTGTAGCTTCGCCAGAACGAGTTACGCCGGCAGATTCTGAAAGCTACTTGAGTACAAGCCCTTGGCAAATTATGGAGTTCGAAGCCGAGCAACGCCATAAAAGTGCGCTTATCGACGAAGCCTTTGCACTACACACTATTTCTCTGCCCGAAAAGACTATAGTGTATAGCGATGGAATTACGCGCCATTACCGCAATAAGGTCGAGTTTAGTTGGTATGGAAACGAAGATGAAAATGGGAATGAAACGCTCGATTTAGCATTTTTTCGACGGGGTAGTAAAGGCAAAATACCGATTGATCAGTGTAGTCTTCTGCCCAAACCGATGATGCAACTTGCGCTTGCTATTCGCGATATTTTGCATAGTAACAATATTAGTGCAAGGCAGCTTAAAACGCTGCTCATTCGCTCGAACAAAAACCAAGAATGCGTCTGGCAGCTATATACAAAAGTGGAAGCCGTCTGTATCTCAGACAACGAGGCCTCCAAACTGCCTGCTTTGGGGGGAGAAATAATCTATAGTGATCCAAAAAGCCCGGCGAGCAAAATTACTAAAAGAATTGCGTCGTATGGCAATATCGTTCTCGAAGATGAGCTGCTTGGTGTACCATTTCGCTACGCAACGGAAGGGTTTTTTCAAATCAACCTACCTGTCTATGAGCAGTCGCTACGAGACATGATGCAGTACATCCCTGATAGTGCGCCGGTAGTAGATATGTATAGCGGCGTTGGTACAATCGGCCTCACAATTGGCGGAAAAGAATGCACTCTTGTTGAAATCGACGCCAATGCAGTTCGTGAAATGAACGAAAATATCCTAAGGCTTAAAAGTAGCGCCCGCGCTATACTTGCTCCCAGTGAAAAAGCGCTCGACCACATTAGTTCAGAGTCTACCATAATTGTTGATCCACCACGCGCAGGACTACACAAAGACGTCATCGAACGTCTGCTCGAGACACTGCCTCAACGAGTTGTCTACCTAAGCTGTAATCCAGCGACACAGGCTCGTGACGTAGCACTACTTCTCGAAAAATATTCAATCACGCACCACCGAGGCTATAATTTCTTTCCGCGCACACCGCATATTGAACACCTTGTTGTGCTTGATGTATAGTAAGCATATGCGAAATCGTCGTCGAGCGTTCACTATCGTTGAAGTCCTTGTTGTGACGATTATTATTGCGATTATTGCAGGTATTGGCGTAGTGGCGTATAAAACACTAACTAACGACGCTGATCAGCGTCAAGCCGAGGCACTTACGAGGGCTGTACGTTCAGGTATGGAGAACTACTTTCGAAAAAATGGCGAGTATCCTAGCGTACCACAGCTTACAGGTGGAACCACCAATGGAAATTCGCTTTCCGTAGCACAGTATCAGACTATCTCAACGATGATTGGGGTAAAAACAGATATGCTCTACAAAGGTAAGTTCAGGCTCGTACCATGCCAAATCGATGTTTGTACCTCTATCCCCAACACTACCGCGTCAGCCAATGCTGTGTATTACATTACGAGAGCCTCTACCGATGCAAACCCCGCCGGGAAGTTCATAATGATAGGAAGCTGCAATGTCGCGCTGTCAGGTTCGGATGCAGCCACGTCCGGCTCATCGAGTTATATAATCGCATTTAGAAAACCTGATGGTTCGGCAATACTAAAATACCGAAGTGCCCAAGGGTACGCGTCACATTGGACAGGTGGGTGCGGCTGGGAGAACTAGCTAGTTTTTATACGACGATAGGTAAACTTTGCCGCTACACGCCAGCCAGTTTTACTATCTGAATCGTATTGCCGAAGCTCACCACCACGAATTTCATGTATTTGCACAAGCGCAGGATTGTACGGAGCTAACGTACGGTAATATCTGATATCATCCAACGATGGGTTGCTTCTTCCTGGAAATACTGCTCTAAACTTTTCCTTGCCTATGTCGTCAAAATAACTTGCTCGGCCCTTAGGTGGCAGGTACAGCTCAGCGTGGCACCCCATACGTGTAATGATCTTTTTGATGTCAGATAGTGTCAGTGATGCTTGGGCGGTAATGTAGGCGAAAAGCTGTTTTTTGTCTGTGAGAAAGACTGTTGCGTACGCAGTGGGGCTAACGGGAATATGCCTGGCAACAACATGCGATATCTCAATTGGCAAGCCAAACTGGCGTTTCGCGATTTGCTCTAGAGCAATGTCATCGTAGATTTCGCTATCCATGCCACTAGTATACCACCCTTAGTAACGTATAATAGAGGGAGTGGATGAATTCATACAACGATATAAAGACTTAAATGCAGCTCAAAAAGAAGCGGTCGATACTATTGACGGCCCGTTGATGGTAATAGCCGGTCCCGGAACAGGCAAGACAGAGCTCCTGAGCATGAGAGCGGCAAACATTCTGCAAAAAACCGATGCTCTTCCTGAAAACATCCTGTGTTTAACATTTACAGAATCTGGTGCGCAAGCAATGCGCGAGCGTCTGACTGGAATTATCGGTGCAGATGCATATAAGGTAGCGATACATACATTTCATAGCTTTGGTAGTGAAATCATTAACATAAACCGCAAATTTTTTTACAATGGCGCAGAGTTCCGTCCAGCTGATGAATTGTCGAGGTATGAAATTTTGCGGGAAATCTTGGATGAATTGCCATTTTCAAACCCTCTCACAAGCAAGATGAACGGGGAATACACCTATCTTGGGGATATCGTAACTACCATCTCAGAACTCAAGAAAAGCGGTTTGACGAGTGATGAACTACTGACTGTTCTCGAGGCCAACGATGCAGTCCTCGACAAGTTTGAGCCTATTTTTCATGATATATTCCAGGACAGAGTCTCGAAAACAACGACTGCGAAAGTTGAAGCTCTTTCATTGCAGCTCGCGGATTACCCAACGTTGCCGCTACCTCCAAATATTACTCCGCTTGCAAACACAATGGCGTTGAGCCTTGCCCACGCAGTCGATGAAGCAGCCGACACCTCAAGTACAAAACCGATCACTGCCTGGAAAAATAAATGGCTAGAAAAGAACGCAAATGGAAAGATAGTCTTTAAAGACCGATCTCGACACGAAAAACTACGAGCAGTCAGTTTTGTGTACTTCCAATACCTGCAGCGCATGCAAGAAGCGTCGCTGTATGATTTTGACGACATGGTGCTTCGTGTTGTTCATGCCCTTGAGGTCTTTCCAGAACTTCGCTACAATTTGCAGGAAAAATACCTCTACCTCATGGTTGATGAATTCCAAGATACGAACCTTGCGCAAGCTCGTATACTTACAAGCCTAACCGCACTTGAAACTGGTGATGCACCGAACATTATGGTAGTGGGTGACGACGATCAAGCGATATACAGCTTCCAGGGAGCGGAGGTGCGAAATATCATGCACTTCAAACAGCAATTTGAAGGCACCAAGCTCGTTGTGCTTACCGAAAATTATCGTTCTACAAAAACAATTCTCGATCATAGTCGCGAGGTTATCCTCAAAGGAAACGACCGACTAGAAAAGTACGAACCAGAACTAGATAAATCACTAACAAGCACCGTGAAAAATGCAGCTACGGCAGTTGAACTGCGCGAATACCCAACTCGCACTGCCGAACGACAACAACTTGTCAATACAATCAAAATGCGCATCAAGAACGGTGCGAAGCCGGAACAGATTGCTGTCCTAACACGCCGTCATAAAGAGCTTGAAGCACTAGTGCCCTATTTTGAACGTGTGGGGCTATCTGTCAACTACGAACGCCGAGATAATGTATTAGAGCTCGACGTCATTCGACAGCTGACGTTACTCGGCACCATTATTGTCTTGGTTGCACAAAAACGCCTCGATGAAGCCGACGAGCTTTTGCCTGAGCTACTTGCGCATCCAGCATGGAAAATCAATGCTGACGAAATATGGAAGCTCAGCCTCGCTGCACACAAAAACCATGCGGGCTGGCTAGAAGAAATGGCCGTACAGCCACGATTCGTACTGCTACATCGATGGCTGGTTTTTATGGCTACCCGCAGCCTAATCGAGCCAGCCGAACGTGTGCTTGATGAACTGATAGGAAGCCAAAGTGTTGGCAAAACAGAGTTCGAGTATGAACATACCACACTCGACGTTACCGAGTTTGTTTCACCACTATACGAACACTACTTTTCTGATGATATCCGCGTAACTAATTTCAACGCGTATCTCATTCATCTTGAAGCCCTGCGTGCAATACGAAACAAACTGCGTGAATACAAACCAAATGAAACATTGCTCTTAGCAGATTTCATTGCGTTTATCGAACTTCATCGCCAGCAGGGCTCAGGTATCACTAGCGTCAGAGTCCATAGCGATGCGCCAAAAAATTCAGTGTGGCTTATGACCGCCCACAAATCAAAAGGTCTTGAATTTGATCATGTATATATTCATGGTGCAGTTGACGGCGTATGGGGTGAAAAAGCGCGAAGTCGAAGTAGGTTGATTACTTATCCCGAAAACCTACAATTATCACCGAGCGGCGATACGCTGGACGAACGCTTACGACTATTCTTTGTGGCTATGACTCGCGCGCGTCGCCATTTGACAATCAGCTACGCCACCGCTGACGATAGCGATAAGCCAATGATGCGGGCGAGCTTCTTGGTAGATGATACATGGAAACCCCTAGTTCAAAATGGCGTAGCGTCACAAAAACAGACTGCACTACAACTAACGCAAGATTGGATGCAAACCTACACAACACTACCGTCAGGCGAAATGAAGCAGCTTTTGCAGCCGACCTTGGAACGCTACAAGCTTTCTGCTACACACCTTAATGCCTTCCTTGATGTCTCGCGCGGTGGACCGAACTACTTCTTGCTTTCCAATCTGCTGCGCTTTCCTCAAAGTATGAGCGCGAATGCTGCGTACGGCTCCGCAATCCACCGAACGTTGCAACATACACATGCCGAATTTCAGGCGACAGGTAAACGCCGACCTATTGAAGATATTCTCGGTGATTTTGAGACAAACTTAAAAAATATGTATCTATCACCCCGCGAACACACTCAATTTTCTGAGCGCGGGCTCCTTGCGCTTGCGACATTTTTGGAAGCAACCTACCAGAACTTTGAGCAGAATGATATCGCCGAACTCAGCTTTTCAAACCAGCAATCTCGGATAGGCGAAGCGCATCTAACGGGTGCGCTTGACGTTGTGCGTATCGACACGAACGAAAAAACACTCGCTGTAACCGACTACAAGACTGGATCCCCGAGTAGGGGTTGGCAGGGCACGACTGATTATGAAAAGATAAAGCTTCACAAATATCGACAACAGCTGATGTTTTATAAATTACTCGTCGAACATTCACGCGATTTTGCAAACTACACCGTTGACGAGGCAAAACTGCAGTTCGTCGAGCCGACGAAGACGGGGCAAATACATGAGCTCACGATGCGCTTCGACAAGGACGAACTCGCACGATTCCAGCGGCTCATCCTAAAAGTATGGAGCCACATAACGGCAGTGGACTTGCCGGATACCAGCGAATATTCTCCCGATTACAAGGGTATGCTCGCGTTTGAAGCCGCTCTCCTTGACGAAAACTAGTATTATTGATATAATATAAATAACGTTTTCGTCTGTAGAGCGGCGTGGGAGTCATGAATGACTATCCGCCCAATGAGCTCCGGCACGAGGACGCTCATTGACAGAAAGTGCTCTACCCGTTCAAGGGAGAAGAAATGGCGCCTCCGCCCGTCGTTGACGCCGGCAAGGCCGGTACCACCGATTGCCGTGGCTGCTGCCCGATCCGACACTCCGGCATCGGGGGTGCGCTGAGCACCTGCAGTTCCTGCGGCACCGCCGCCGGCAACAAGGTGACCAACCACAAGAAGAGCTGCCCGGCACACCCGGACAACTGAACCTGGGCGCGGCGGATTCGACCCCCGTCGCGCCCTTCCAGGGATGCCTCCGTTCGGAGGTAGTGGTGAGTAGCGGGGAAGCTAAGTCTACTCACCCGACCCGCGGGAGTGGTTGCAGCTGGGCTCCGCCCCTGCGACCACCCCGCGGGTTTCCACCCGTGTTCTAGTGAGCACTTTCTGTCGTCTCACTGTCAACATGATAGCTATCGTGTTCACAGTGAGATTTTTAGTTTTATTCCCTGTATAATTAGAATAGTTAATACAAATACAAAAGGAGTCGTATGGAAAATAAAGATCTTTTCACAGGTATTGAACCGAATTATCCGATGGCTGTTGACCCAGCGACAGGTAAGCTTGAAGTTATTGGACGTGGGCGTATTGCGGTGATTGGTCCAGGGGGCGTAAAACGATTGGTAACTTTACCAAACTATACTGAAGAGGCAGATACAGTTGAGCGAGCGGTCCAAAACGGTCAACTAACATACGGGGCATAATGAGTAATTTTTGGCATCAGTTGCCACAACCATTTTATAGTTTGGCTCCCATGGAAGCCGTGACAGATACCGTATTTCGTCATGTTGTTGCCAAAGCCGGTGAACCAGATGTATGGTTTAGTGAGTTTACTAATGCCACCGGTTGGGTGCATGCAGGGCAAAAGGCTATTGGTGGCCGCTTGCTTAAAACTGATGATGAGCATCCGATCGTCGCCCAAATTTGGGGCGGAGAACCGGGCGACATGGCTGCGCTAGCTCAGCATTGCAAAGAGCTCGGCTACGACGGAATTGATATAAATATGGGATGTCCTGCTAAAAGCGCTATAAAAAGCGGCGGTAGCGCACTGATTCGCAATCCAGATCTTGCCGCAAGTAGCATTGCAGCCGCCAAAACTGCGGGCTTGCCGGTAAGCGTCAAGACTCGACTTGGGTATACGTATATTGATGAATGGCGTGACTGGCTAGCGCATCTGCTACGTCAGGATATCGTCAACCTTACTGTTCATTTGCGTACCAAAAAAGAAATGAGTAAAGTCCCCGCACACCACGAGCTAATTCCGGAAATCGTGAAACTACGCGATGAAATTGCACCGCATACACTCTTGACCATCAATGGCGACATTCAGAACCGCATGCAAGGGTCGGACCTTTGCACAAAATATCCGGGCGTGAATGGTGTTATGATCGGCCGCGGTATTTTCCATAACCCGTATTGTTTTCGTGACACCCGCTTAGAACCAGATTATACAGCTTCCGAAAGTTTTTCTGCCTCATTTTCTGAAGACTCTGCATTTCCTGCAGTAGGGCCGCAAGACAGTATTGGCAGGCAGATGGCGCGGCCCGGGTCTGAAGAAAATGACGGCAGGAGAACTTCGACAGCAGACAAAAATAGCTCACATGACCTAATTGGACTACTTCAGCTTCACCTGGATTTGTTTGATCAGTACCAGCCTCAACTCGGCCGTCCATTTGAAACCTTGAAACGATTTTTCAAGGTTTATATCCGTGAATTTGATGGCGCAAGCGAACTCCGCCACGAACTCATGCAAACAAAAAGCACGGACGAAGTCCGCGCTCTTCTGAAGTCACATCAGCTTTAGCGGCGGTGACGACGGCGCAGGTCGGCGACCTTGAGGCGCACCATGTGTCGGTCGACCAGTTGGTGGGCCTTTTCAAGTTCCACCTGGTTTTTGGCACTATCACGAAGCTTAATCGCTTTTTCAAGCGCGGCCTTGGTCTCGGCTTCGATGATATCGTCGCCGCGGTCGGCTTCATCAACAAGCACTTTGACGCGCTTTTGGTCAATGTCTACGACGCCTCCGCCAATCGCAAAATAATCAAGCTTACTATCGGCATCAGCTTTGTTATAGCGAACAACAATTGCGCCAGGAACAGCAATGCTCACAAGCGGCTCGTGTCCAGGAAACACTCCAATCGGCCCAGCAGCAGTTGGAAGTTGTACTTCGTATACATCGGTATCAAGCTGAATTCCTTCTAGTGTGACAAGTTGTAGTTTCATAGCATTCCTCCGATTTCACGCAAAGCGGGTGGCGCGAGGCGGGGCAGCACCCTCGTCGAGCTGTAGCGAGACGAAGGGGCGGACCGAGCGACAGGACCCGCGCATAGCGACGCTACGTGAAAATTCTCACAGAGAATTTTTGACGACGCAAGCGTAAAATTCATACTAGTCTTTCTTCTCGGACAAAGGTCCGCCAGCCATGTAGAACCAGCTCTCAGGCTTGTCATCATATTTGCCAGCCAAAATGTCTTTGACGTCTTTTACAGTGTCTTCGACCTTAATGTACGCGCCTTCGTTACCGGTAAACTGCGTTGCTACGAAGAATGGCTGCGCCAAGAATCGTTGCAAGCGACGAGCACGGCCAACGATTTGCTTTTGGTCGTCTGAAAGCTCTTCCATACCTAAGATAGCGATGATGTCTTGTAGCTCTTTATACTGCTGCAAGACGCGCTGGGCTTCTCGGGCCACCTGGTAGTGCTCTTCACCGACCACTTCTGGGTCGAGAATCGTCGAGTTTGAATCAAGCGGGTCAACGGCCGGGTAAATACCGATTTCAGTTAGCGCACGGTTCAGCACGATAGTACTATCAAGGTGAGCGAACGTTGTCGCTGGTGCTGGGTCGGTAAGGTCATCAGCAGGTACATACACGGCTTGCACAGAAGTGATCGAGCCTTTTTTGGTGCTGGTAATACGTTCTTGCAGTGCACCCATTTCTTGCTGAAGGTTTGGTTGGTAGCCCACCGCACTCGGTAGACGTCCCAAAAGGGCAGATACTTCAGCACCTGCCTGGGTGAAGCGGAAAATGTTGTCAACGAATAGCAGCACGTCTTTTCCTTCATCACGAAAGGCTTCGGCCATAGCAAGGCCTGAAAGCGCTACACGCAGACGAGCCCCTGGTGGTTCGTTCATCTGGCCGAATACAAGACTCGTCTTGTCGAGCACGCCAGCTTCTTTCATTTCGTAGTATAGGTCGTTACCTTCACGAGTACGTTCACCGACACCGGCAAAGACTGAATTTCCAGAGTGGAATTTGGCAATATTGTTGATGAGTTCCTGAATAAGCACGGTTTTACCAACACCAGCACCACCAAACAGCCCAACTTTACCGCCCTTAGCGATAGGCGCAATCAGGTCGATGACCTTAATGCCCGTCTCAAGGATTTCAGTTTTGTTGGTTTGCTCGCTTAGAGCAGGTGGATCGCGGTGAATCGGAGCTTTTTTGCCTTTTGGCGCTGGTTTGCCATCGATTGGCTCACCAACCACGTTGAACATGCGGCCTTGAGTATCAGCACCAACAGGTACGCTAATGGCCATACCCGTGGCTTCGACCGCTTGGCCACGCTTTAGGCCGTCGGTACTTTGCAAGCTAATTGCACGGACGGTTTTTTCGTCGAGGTGCTGCGCTACTTCTAGCGTAATTTCTTTGTTGTTGTGCTGCACCAATAGTGCATCATAAATCGCTGGTAAATCGCCGCCGGCAAATTCGACGTCGACGACCACACCAACGACTTGGGTGATTGTTCCTTGGGTCTTACTCATCATTTTCTCCTTGCTTTCTCCATTCTTGTTTTGGCAAATTTCCTATATCCAGGTAGGTAGTATCTCCTGTCCATGCATCTGGTCCATACATCCAGAAGTCTTCGACACGTATCTCTACTTCACATCCTCTATCGTCGATAACGTAGAATTTTTCCGCAGGAGGATAACTAGCGCCAGGCAGTATCAGTTCGCTCATTTCATCGCCTCCACACCCGCGCTGATTTCACTTAATTCTTGGGTAATTGCGCCTTGGCGGGCTTTGTTCATGGCAAGCGTCAGGTCGTCGATCAAGTCACTGGCGTTATCGGTGGCGTTTTTCATAGCCATCATTCGCATGCTGTG
This sequence comes from uncultured Candidatus Saccharibacteria bacterium, assembly GCA_964618945.1. GTDB lineage: Bacteria > Patescibacteriota > Saccharimonadia > Saccharimonadales > Saccharimonadaceae > UBA1020. The sequence goes on along the minus strand of CAZUDH010000001.1, from coordinate 197,303 downwards.
CTCACTGGCGCGAGCATCCAGCAGCGCCTGGTAGAGCTGTGCGCCAAGCAGGCGATAGACGACATTTTGCAGAACAGTTTCGGTATCTGGCTCAAAACTAGCTTCGCTCGGCACGTCGTCTTCTACCTCGACAGCCAGACCAGCAGGGAGGAGGCGTTCGACTTTCGGCGTTTGGGTCACGCTGCTAATAAAATCGGTGTAAATCACGTCGACTGCATCGACGTTTCCGGCCATAAACAGTTCAAACGCGCTATCAAGCGCAGCACTCATCTCGTGGCCCTGTAGCGGGTCGGCGATATCTTCGTACGCACCAATAAGCTCAGCGTCTTTAAGGCGTGTCACAAACTGCGTTACTTTACGCCCCACAGCGATCGAGCTGGTTTTCACCCCATTTTTATCATCGGCAACCAATTCTTTTAGGTATAGTTTGGCAACGTTGGCATTGTATGCACCGGCGAGGCCTTTATCGCTCGCAATCACAATCAATAGGCGCTTTTTTACCGCGCGTGCTTCAAACAGCGGGTGGTTGTTGGTGCTGCCAAGTTTTGCAAGGTGCGCCAAAATACCGCGCGCTGTCTCGGTGTAATCACTTGTTGCTTTCGTCGCATCTTGGGCACGGCGCATTTTGCTTGCTGCTACCATTTGCATGGCTTTAGTAATCTGCTTGGTGCTTTTCACCGAGCGAATGCGTGATTTTAGTTGCTGTTGGCTAGCCATTATTCTAATACTCTCCCGACGATAATTTTAAGCGATACTCATATAGCTCGTCGTCCGACATCGAATTTAGCATCTTATGCACTTTATCCTCTCTTACGAGTAGAGGTTTCAATAAGGCCATAATGACGTCGATTTGAGATGAACGCCAATCAGAATCCGGACTATCTTGAAACTGATCAGTGCGAAATACCTCCATAGTTACCCCTCGAATCCTTTAGCGGCTGCCTTGGCGGCTTTGTCTATCAATTTCGCAACTGCAGAATCTTTTTCAACTTTTTCGCTACCCATGTTGAGCTCTTGCATTTCCTTTTTGTGATCTGTCCAGAGCTTTGTGAGTAGGGCAGCCTGTGCGTCCTTAATTTTCGCAACAGGAACGTTATCAAACGTACCACTATCAACCGCAAAAATGCTGGCGCATTGCTCCCAAATACTCATTGGGCTGTACTGTGGTTGCTTCAAAAGCTCTGTCAGGCGTTGGCCGCGTTCGATGGTTGCCTTGGTCGCGTCGTCAAGGTCGCTACCAAACTGTGCAAAGCTGGCAAGCTCGCGGAACTGTGAAAGGCCAAGCTTCAAGTGGCCAGAAACCGACTTTACGGCCTTGGTCTGAGCGTCACCACCCACACGGCTGACTGATAGTCCGGCACTAATAGCCGGGCGAATACCCTGGTAGAAGAGGTCAGTTTCCATAAAAATCTGGCCGTCGGTGATAGAAATTACGTTGGTTGGGATATAGGCCGAGATGTCACCAGCCTGCGTTTCGATGATAGGGAGGGCAGTCAGGCTACCAGCACCAAGATCATCAGAAAGCTTTGAGCTTCGCTCCAGCAGGCGCGAGTGTAGGTAAAAGACATCGCCCGGGAAGGCTTCACGTCCTGGTGGACGACGAAGCAGGAGTGACATCTGACGGTAGGCAACAGCGTGCTTGGTAAGATCGTCGTAGATCATTAGCGCGTGACCGCCTTTATCGCGGAAGTATTCGCCCATAGCGGTACCGGCGTATGGGGCGAGGTAGAGCATTGATGCTGGGTCAGACGGACCAGTGGCTACCACAATGGTTTGTTCCATCACGCCTTCTTGCTTGAGGCGTTCAACAAGTCGAGCTACCTTGGAAAGTTTTTGACCGATAGCTACGTACACGTTTACCACACCAGTTTTTTGCTTGGCCTGGTTGATCATGGTATCAAGTGCAATCGCGGTTTTACCAGTTTGGCGGTCGCCGATAATAAGTTCACGCTGGCCCCGACCAATAGGGAACATGGCATCGATAGCCATAATACCGGTCATCATTGGCTCGTGGACGTGCTTACGACCCAAAACACCAATCGCTTCGCGTTCGACAAGGCCGGTTTGCTTGGTTTTGATAGCAGGGCCACCGTCGAGTGCTTCACCGAGCGGATTCACAACGCGCCCTAAGAGTTCTTCGCCAACCGGAACTTCCAAAATCACGCCCTTTAGGCGCACCGTGTCGCCAGCGGCAACCTTGCTGTCATCCCCCAAAATCACGGCACCAATTTCGTCTTCCATGAGATTCAGCGCGAACGCTTCGACAACACCACTTTTGGTATCAATCTCAAGTACTTCGCTGTAGCCAGCACCCGCCAATCCGTGTACCCAGGCCACGCCGTCGCCAACGCGGATAACGACACCGGCGTCTTTCAGACCGTCGTTCGCCTCGAGATTTGCAATCGCATCCTGGAGGCCTTTTGATAATTCTTGTACGTTAATATCTGCCATATATCTTCCTGAGCCCTATAATTGGGCAATCCTTTCTACTGCAACTGCAGAATTCATCTTCATCACACTTTTAGCGCTCGTCACCGTACGTATAGTATGCTTCCTCACGCTACAAGCATGCTGAAGCGAATTCTGCCGTTTCGCGACGAAAAATTGCCCAATCATAGTGCTACCTTCAATTTCTCGAGTTTACTTGCCACGGTGCTATCGAGCTGTTTGTCGGGGAGTTCTAACCGAACGCCAGCTATGACGCTTATATCGACAACTTCACGAAGTGTAACGGTTTTTACATCCGCATAGGCACTTTTTACGTAGGCTTCAAGCTCATTTCTTGCAACATCAGTCAGTGGACGAGCAGAAACAGCCGTACCCAGTACAATGCCTTGCGAAAGTAGCGCAATTTCAATATCGCGCACAACGAGTTCCGCCTCATTTTTGCGGCGTGCATCTGTTAAATACGCCGCCATTTCGTCTAAGACAGCCTGGACACTGTCGCCAGCTGCAATGCGTTTTGCAGCGTGGGTCGCAAGTTTGCGTCGAGAAATTCGGGTAGCCATCTAGCGCTTCGCTCCCTCGACGGATTTCTTTACAATCGCTGCATCAACTTTGTCATCTACAACGTGCGCTGTTACGGCGCCAGTGGCTTTTTTCACAAGTGCCAACGTGTCGCTTTCGAGCGCCTTTTTGGCTTTCTCGATTTCTTTTGAGATTTCTTCTTGGGCCTGGGCAACAATGCGTTCGCTTTTTGACTTAGCAGAGCTTTCTGCCTTGGCAACCATGGCATTCGCTTCGTCCTTAGCGGTCGAAACGATATCACGTGCTTCGGTGCGAGCTTGCTTTAGCGCCTTTTCGACATCGGCTTGCGCACTTTCAGCTTTTTTGGCAGCGGCCTCGGCAGCTTTGGCACCTTCGTCAATCTTGGCCTTGCGGTCATCGACCGATTTGATCAAGATTGGGAAAATGAATTTGCCAAGAAGCAACACAAGAATGATAAACGCGAGCATCTGAAACACTAGCATTTGCCATTCAATCCCGAGCGCACCGAACAAGCCGCCCGACGATTCGCCGTGCGCAGCCGCTTCTGCAAATTGGGTTAGTACATTCATAGTTATTGATACGTCCTATGAATTAAATAAACTTCGCAATAATAGCAACCACGATACCGATAATCGCGAGCGAGTCGGCGAAAACGATAGCGGTAATCATCAGCGTACGGATATCAGAAAGTTTTTCTGGGTTGCGGCCAAATGCGTTAAGCGCGCCGTTTCCGATAAAGCCGATTCCCATTGCAGCACCAAGTGCCGGTAGTGCGTAGGCGAGGCCAAATGCTAGTTGATCCATTGTTGTAACTCCTTTGTTTTATTACCTTAGATTATATCATTCTTGCGGTGCGAGTGACGGGGGCGGGTGATGGTTTCAGAATCGTGTGATTTCTATTTGCCGGAGGCAAGAGAGGTCAGCCCAACGCCACAGGCGCGTATTTCCCGAGAGGCTTCTCGGCGAAATAGCCCTGTAGAGAGTGGTGATGAAACCATTACGCGGCCACGTCACTTTCTTTAGTATGCACAACAGGAGAATGATCGGAAGAATGGTCGCCGTGGCTTTCGACAGCCAGGCCGGTGAAAATAACGGTCAGGATAAAGAAAACGTAGGCCTGAATGAAGCCGATGAACAGCTCGAAGCCCATAAAGGCGGGGAGTAAAGCAACTGACAAGTAGCTCGTAAGAATTCCCACAATAAGGAGTAGGATTTCGCCAGCAAAGCAGTTACCAAACATACGGAGTGACAAGGCAGTGTAGCGCGAAAATTCACCAATAAATTCGAGAATGCCTTCGAACGCACCGACAAAATCCCTTAGCGGATTTCGTAAGTAGCGCTTGGCATTACCAATTGGACCGTGCGCCCTGAATGCATAGAACTGCACCATTACCATTACGACAATAGCAACAGCAAATGTGAAGTTGAGGTCGGCGGCAATGCTGCGTAGAACGGCGACATCATTAACCTTAATTGATTCAAGTCCAGGCAAAATACTCATCCAATAACTAAATAACATGTAAAAGAAGATGGTGAGCGCGAGCGGTGCGATACTGCGTGCGAGTTTTTTATCAGGAATGACGCTATCGATTTGCGAAAGCATGCCTTCGAATGTCCATTGCACAAGACCGACGAAGCGATTATACTGGCCATTTTTCACCTTATACGCCACATACCCAAAAACAGCAAGCAAGATAAGCAAGCTTAATGCACCAGTTAGTAGTGAATTAGTCACTTTAAACCCGCCAACCGAAAAAACTTCTTGGGCGGCCAAGTGGACAGGAATGGTACTTTCGGCAAATTGATTGAGCATAAATCCTATTCTTTAATACGTTTAAACTGTTTTTTAACAAGCAGGGCAGCGATGCCACATCCGACGAGAACACCAGCTAGCGAAAGCCATGGTCCTGTGTTGTATGTAGCGTCAGCCCAAAGGCCGAGAGCTGTAAGCGCCAATGTAGGGACAAACATCCGCCAGGTAGTATCTGCAATATCCGCTAGCAGCAAAATCACCGTCGAATGGTCCGGCGGCGTAGGTGCTTTGTCTCCCGAATTCGACGACGAGCTCATCTACGTTTATACTATAGCAGTGAAGAAAGAATTTTTCTAGCCCTATGCCCAGGAAGCATACTCAACCAAAACATATCCCGTACACAGTGCCCGCTAGTAGTTGTGGCCGGAAGAAAAAATACCCTAACGAGGCCCAGGCGAAATTGGCTGTAGAACAACTGGAGTTAGTATTTTCTACCAAACTACGCACGTACCAATGTGCTGCATGCCACCGCTGGCATCTCACCAAACGTCGTGAGAATTAATGAGATAAAAACCCTTAATATAGTACTGGCGGGACTGCATCGAGGAACTTCGACTCGGTTGGCTCGTCTCGTGTGTAAGTTGCGCTACCATCGCCAATTTGACCGACATGGTTGCGCCCCCAGCAATAGTTTTTGGCACTTGCGACTGCGCAAAATCTGAAACCACCGCCTGTAATTGATGCGACGCTCATAGGGGGGCGAATCTTATTTACTTGTTTGAACCTGGCATCAGAATTATTCACATCGGCTCCAAGTTTTCGTCCTAGCTCACCCCATCTGTTCCCACCCGAACATACGATACTGTAATATGCGTCCGTCGCTTCAAACTTTACTACAGCGCAAACGGTCTCATTGGCAACGGCAACTTTATAGGCAATATACGATGTATAGCTAGTCCAGACTGGACTCTGCTCTGTGCCAGTATTTTTTTGAACAAGGGCTACTTGGTTCGCGCGCGGATAAACACTCGTATTCATCACACCTTTTCCTAATTGCCCCTTGTCATTTGTCCCCCAGCAATATAAGTTTGTGGTTGCTGCTGTGGTTACGGCACAGCTTTGGTAGGAGTCATAATCAGTAGGCGTACCACCTTCTGCTGCCGAACCCCCGGTAGCTATGGCGTTACCTGTTGAAGCAACCAGTATGTTCGTATTGGATGTATCAACTACTACTGCTGGGTATGCAGCGTCAGTAGGGTTATTATTGTTTCCTATTTGCCCGAATGAATTATTGCCCCAACAGACGGCATTTCCTCCTAGACGTCTTGCGCACGCGGTAGCAGAGTCGGCTGCCGCGGATATATCTGTAGCTTCAAGGCCGGTCGTACCGTTTGCCGTAGTTCGAACAATAACAGGTACGCGCGAATCTACTCCGTGGTTGTTGTTCCCGAGTTGACCGTTATTATTTCGCCCCCAACAGTACGTATTACCATTGGTTGTATCTACAGACTGGCGCGCCGTGAGGGCACAAACAAAGTTTGTCGAGCTAGTTATTGACTTTGGGTACTGCTCGTACGTACGGTTTTTCCATAGAGAATTAGTGCTATTAATCAGGACTGGCTTATTCGCAACTGCGTCAATTGCTTGATTATTTCCAAGCTCTCCATACGAATTCGTGCCCCAGCATGCTATGGACCGATTCGACATATAAGGATTACTTGCAGGATTGTTATTCGTACTTGGATTGTTTATGTAGTAATTCATATCATTAGCGGTAGTGGTGATTGCGCAGGCATCTGACTGTCCAGCAGTAATCTCAATCTCGCCGCCTGACTTTAAGCCTGTGGTCCTATCAACGAGTGCGACTCGAGGAGCAGGTGGCGTAGAACTTGCGCCGTAATATGCAAAAGCCGAGTCTAGTCCACCATTACCAAGTTCACCGAAAGTATTACGCCCCCAGCAACGAGACATCGAATTAACTATTGCGCAGACAAATAACGATCCCGAGCTAGATGACGAAGTGGTTGTTGGTAGATATTGATAGGTATATTTGACCGTGGAAGGAATTGATTCAACGACGGCCGAACCGCCGGTTCGGTATATATCGACGTAGCCGGTGGCATTGATGACGTAAAATCCTCCCGACGTCGTAACGGTGACCGAGAAACGATTGCGTAATTTTGTTAGCTTAGGGTCGGTGCTGCTAGCAGTATCAATAAGATATTTTGCAGTGCCTGGAGTTGCGTTGTCACAACTTTGCGACGTTTCAGTATATGTACCACTCGGTACATATCCGTTTTTAATACACGCCATAACAAAATTGATCCCCGACTCAGCAGCTTCACTCGAGAGACGCTTCATAGTTTGATTGGCGATAAGTGCGCTTGATGACGTAATTCCTGAGAGTACAATCAGTAGTAGCAGCATCATTACAAGCGACGTTGTCAAAACAACTGGAAGAGCAAACGCCTTTTGGATTCCACCGTGAACACGCATATGCTTACACTATAGCATAGCCAGAACAAATAATTTAGTGTATAATGTATAGCAAGTTTAGAGAAAAGGGGATACGTATATGTCAGAGAAGTCACAAGCAGTCGTAACGGTATACAGCACAACGTGGTGCGCGTTTTGTACTACCGAAAAACAGTGGCTCGATCATTTGGGCATAAAGTACGAAAGCAAAAACATCGAAGAAGATGAAGCGGCAAAAAGTGACTTATTGAAGGCTGTAAATGGCCAGTTTCAGGGCGTTCCAACCACAACGATCGGCGATGAGGTAATCGTCGGCTTCGACCGCCCAAAACTGACTGCCGCTCTCGAAAGGAACGGCTTGCTCGCTAAAGCGTAGCGTTGTAATTTTATATAAAAGTGCCTCTTATGCTTTACAGCGTGAGGTACTTTTTGTATAGTCTTTTTATCGGAGAAATTTGATGAGACCCTGAAGGTGCACCCACCATTCGCATCATTGCGACCTTTCGTCCAACACGAAAGGGGGCCCGTACACCGGGAGGTACGACCTGACATAGGGCTAAGGCACAACCACATTCAAAGTTCCGCACGCTGCTCACGGGGCGCATGGAACCAATCTCCGAGTGCTACGGCTATCCTGAACTGGATTTGTCGTGACTAGTACCCTGGAATCAGGGTTTAATCGAAAGACTATTCACGCGTATTCTGGTCTTGTAAACGCCGTTCTCATCACCCGAAGCTCAACTTAATGCGACGAAACTATTAGTCCAAAGGCGTGCTCATAGCATGTGGCATGTTGGTCGCAACGAGAGCATCCCGTTTAGGTGCGATCGTCGGTTGAGCTTCGGGCTCAACCATGCATTGTTCGGTCCTGCGGGACCATTTTTATTTGCCGATGTGCACAACTTCGCCGCCCATACTGGCACGAAAGTAATCATCGTGGCTTACGTAGAGTACCGCCCCGCTGTAGCGGGCGAGGGCGGTTTCGAGCTCTTCGATACTCGGCAAATCAAGATGATTGGTCGGCTCGTCAAGTATTAATAGCTGTGGGTCGTTCGCCAACATAGCAATAATTTGCAGGCGCGCTTTCTGACCACCGCTGAGACGTTCAACCACGACACCGCCATCGCTCTCAGTAAAAAGATAGTCGCTCATCAGCTGACGAATCTTTGTTTCGGGTACACTTAGTTTTCTATCAAGGTATACACGCTCAATCGCATCATGCAGCGAGAGTGCAAAGTAGGCAGGCGATACCTCTTGCTCGTACACCCCAATTCGAACCAATGGATCATGCGACAGCTCACCGGAAAATCTATTTATACCATCTTTTCTAATTTCCGGGGCCGGGCCCTGGAAATCAGATGCATCGGGTGATTTTCCGCCAAGCAACGCTTTAATGATCGTACTCTTACCAGCACCATTACGGCCGCGAAGTTCCAAAGATTCACCTTCACGCAAGTCAATATTGACGCTATCGAATAGCGGCGCGTCATAGCCCAAACTCAGGTCACGAGCGCGTACTAGTACGTGCTTGCTGCGGCTTTCGTCTGTCTTCATCTTCATTTTGATGTTTTTCGCCTTGAACTTCCCGTAGTTTTCGGCCACCTTATGATTTAGGGTTTCGGCATTCGATTTATCGATCCAAAACGTCGGTTTTTCAATTTTTTCCAAGCCAGCTAGTTCGGCGGCGGCCTGGTTTTCACGCCGCTTAAACTGCTTGATTGTATCCGGGTCGCGTGCCTTTTCTTTCAGTCGGCGAAAATTCGTTACTTTTACCTTCAGGTTGGCGATTTGTCGCTGGACCATTTCATAGTCATGCATGGCAGTGCCAGTACTATGGGCATTTTGCTTTAGGTATGCATCATAGTTACCCTTGTAGCTCACGCACGTCCCATCTTTTAGCTCGACAATTCGGTCAACATGCTTCAAGACGTCACGGTCGTGCGTAATCACCAGCATGGCTTCTGGCGCCTCGTCCATCCACTCAATAAACTGCTTTTTTGCCACATAATCCATATGGTTTGTCGGCTCATCAATTAGTGCGAGTTGTGCCTGCGAGTGCATAACTTTTACGACTTCTACAAGCCGCTTTTGGCCACCGCTCAGTGTACGCATCGCACGGTGCGCTACATCTGGCAGCTGGAACTGTTCCAGCTCGCGCTCGATATCGCCCTCGATCTGATAAAAGCCTTTGCTTTCAAACCGTTCGAGGGCAGTGGTGTATTCTTCGATTTTTCGCATATTGTCGCCCATACTATCTGGATATGTTTCGATAATATGGCTCAGTTCGGCATATTCAGGCAGACCTTGCAAAATATATTGCAAGATTGTTTTGTCGCCTACACCGGTGTGCTCCTGTGCGGTTGCGACGACTGTTAAGCCGCGGCGATAGGTAATATCACCCGTGAAGTCTTTGTCAGTGCCGGCCAGTATGCCAAACAGGGTACTTTTTCCCACGCCATTTCGACCAACTACACCGACCTTTTCTCCGGCATCGATAGAAAACTTGATGTTGGTCATCAAGATTTTCGGCCCGAAGGACTTTTCGGTGATAACAATATCAGCAATCATTACAATATATCTTAACAGAGGTAATTAATGATGTATAGTTGACTTTAGTAAACCTAGATGCTATAATTATTGTAAGTATGTCCAACTTCGCCAGGTGCGGATAGACGCACCTCAAAAGAACAGGAGAGCTGATGTTTACCATCATCCTCACAGCCGCGCTGGCATACATCGTCGGCCGCATAGTAGGATGGAAACGTGGCCGTAAGCATGGCTTGATGGAGCTGCCGATGATGCTTGCGCACGAGCGGTACCACCTGGAGCGGTCACTTCAGAAGAACGTTTCAGCTGAGCCGCAGATGGTCATCGAGATCAAGTGCGGTAAGGTGGTTTACCGGCGGTGTACCATCCAAGAGGCGGCCAAGCGTGCTGCACTCATGGATGAAGCGGTCAGGAGACTCGAGCAGGTTCTCAGTACTTAGCCGCCGAAACGACCCTCGAAGTCGAGCTTCACAGCTCCTTCAGGCTCCGCTTCGGCGGTCGTTTCGTTTCTAAAGACTCTATTGATCTAATTCATGCAAGCTACGATGGGTAGCGATAACTCGTTCAAATAACGTCGCAAGTTTACCAACTTGTCGTTTTTCAGTAAATTGTGATGCAATTTCGATGCTGCGTTTGCTCATGCGCTTTCGAAGCTGGTCGTCTTCGAGAAGTTTGATAACTGCATCGGCGATAGATTTTGCAGTATTATTGACGTAAAATCCATTTTCGCCATCGACAACTGCAGACGTCACGCCCTTATCGATTAGCACAACAGGCAAGCCCGCAAGTGGCGCCTCGTGTAGTACCCATCCTTGCGTATCTTTGAGCGACGGAAAAACAAATAGCTTCATAACAGCGTAAGCGGCTCCAAGTTTTTCTCGTGGAATGGCTCCCGTAAAGGTGATACGATCGCCCTTGCCGCATTCGGCAGCAAGTTGCTCAAGCGTCTCGCGATACTCAAAATCGCCTACGAACAGCAAGCGAGCGTTTGGTCGCTCTTTCACGACTTTCACGAGGGCAGGGATCAAAACATCGAGGTTTTTTTCTTTCCCTAAGCGACCAACAAAGCCAAATATTTCGTCTTCAGGCACCATGTCGTATGTGTCATAAAACTCTGCAACTTCCTGCTTCGACGGGCGGGGAATTGGATCCACGCCACTTGGCAGCGTAACAATTTCATATTTATATCTATCATCCTGCCATGACTTTAGTTGTTTTTCACTTTTTTCACTCAGCGCAATTACCGCATCGGCATGGCTGTACAGCATCGTAACTCCCTTTTGGACGATAGCTTTGTTCCACTGCGTCACGCCGCGGCGAGGCCGATATAATTTCACGAGTTCCGCAACATCTTTCCGATTTAGCTTCACCGTAGCAGGAAGCAAAATACCAATCATCGCCAGAAGGCCCGGCAACACCATTGGGTAGTCTTCAGAGAACTCGTAAAGGTCAGTAGAGTGCTGAATGATGAACGGGATGTTGTTTTTCACAGCCGCCTGAATCCCTACTAGCCCTACTTGTGAGGGGGTAAAGACGTGGACAATATCGAGCTGCAAATTTCTTATTTGACTCACAACGCGTGGAGGGAAAAATATCGAGGTGTCGTAATCATCGAAAAACGCGCCCTTTACGCTGGTAAATCGAATAACCCGCTCGTCATCTTCGTATAATTCGGTACGGTTACTTGGGACAATTTTTTTGCCGGGGCAAAAAATATACACTTCGTGCCCGAGCGCTTCGAGCTCTCGCTTCAGTGATTCAACAACGTATACGATACCGTTAATGGATGGCCGGTACGTATCTGTAAATAATCCTACTCTCATTCTTCAGCCCATTATACCAAACGCTTTTCAAGCATTGAGCGATATATTGCGACGGCGCGTTCGGCGCCTTTCGCACTATCAAATTTCTCAGCGATACGCTTTGTTTCAACCTGACGACGAGTGTAGTATGCGGCATCGCTTTGCAGCCGGCCAAGCTCCGTGGCAGCTTCGCTGGGCGATGTCATCATGTAGGCGTCTCCACGGAAGGTATCATCATATTCTGGCATGTCCCGCAGCAGCACCGGAAGCCCTGCACCAGCAGCCTCAAGTACACACATCGGATGATTTTCTTGTTCGGCAGGCAAGAAGAACGCGTCAGCTGCATATAGATATTCGTAGACTTCAGAATGATCAATCACACCCGTAACACGCACGTTTTTCGGGTGATCTTCCATGATGTGCTTCATATCGGCATAGTCTGCACCAAGTTGCTTGAACGGAATACCACCAATCCAGACGAATTGCATTGTTGATTGCATTTCAGCTGTCTGATAAAACGTATCGAGGCGTTTTCGCGGCTGCACTTGGCCGTTGCCGATCACCACAAAATCTTCAGCCGTATACCCAAATTTCTTGCGCGCAGCGAGGCGCTTTTCGGTGCTGCCATGATAACTTTTCATATCGACTGTATTGTAAAATACCTCTATAGGAACGCGTACTTTCATATCATCTTTTAGTACGCGAGCCACTGTCCCCGAAACCGCAAACAGTCGGTCGGCACGCCCATAAAACCACTTGAGATACAGCCGAGCAAGCGGCAACCAAAATTTTGCCCCCGCCAAACTGCCAATGAAAGATTCGGGAATAACGTGGACCGAGACGACCTTTTTGCCGCTTCCAAACAGAAGATGCATGAGCGAGTAGGGGCCGATAGTATGGATGTGGCGAATGTCGGCTTTGGTTTTGAACGAATTTTTCACCAGCTTCACATCGCTTCGTTTTGCCAGACTACCCGCCATTTCGATGTATGCAGTGTGTACACCGTGCGCCTTGACACTAAAATCACTCTCTGACACCTGTACAACAGTAAGCTTTTTCATTAGTACTAGCGTAGCATTTTTTCACAAAATGACGAAGACCTATACTACACAACATTTCTAATTTTCCGGGGCCCGGCCCTGGAAATTGTACTGCGGGGGAAATGAGAAAGCCGCCCGTTCGCGCATCTGGATGATGCGGTACTTGGGCGGCTCCCTTGCCGTCAGTGGGCCCAGATGGGTTGCCACTCTGTGGTGTGTGCCGACTGCATGCGTTCGGCCTTGGCCTCGGCGACGGTCTGACCGTCGTGAGCGATGAATTTGCCGATGAACGCGTCGTTCTGCTCGAGGACGAGGCACGCCGCCCAGAGCAGCATGGGGAGCAAGCACACCACCAGGAGTCCGAACGACTCCCAGTTCCAGTGTACGAGCAGTCCGCCGACCAGCGCGAACACCAGCACGACGATGACGTAGCTGTAGAGGCCGTAGAGCATGCCGTTGTGGTAGAGCTTGGTCGGGCTCAGTACAGCGCGGCGGCCGTAGCCGTTGGGGTCGAGGCACTCACCGCGCGTGATCATGAACGCCACGCCGGAAGTCGCGGCCAACACAACCAAGTGCCAGATGCGACCGTTGTACCAGAACTTGCCCTCTGGCAGCTTTTGGGCCAATATCAACATCCCGGTCACGCCCGTCCCCAAGTAAATGTCCCCAGGGAAGAACGACAGGAACTGCTTCTCGGCCGCGATCGGCAACAGCCGGCTCTCGCCGATGATACCGATGATGAACATCATGCCAGGAGTGACAGCCAACCAGATGATCATCGTCTGGATGATGCCGTGATCCGCCAGCCACCTAAAGCCAGGCAGTAGACCAATCTTGTCTGCGGTATTCATGCGCAGATCACCAACTTTCTATAACAAGGGGCGATGTCCGCCCGAGTTTTTTGTCTCAAGGGCAAGACATTACTATATAATTATAGCATAAAACGTATTAAAATGCAATATTTCTAGAGGTGGGAAGCAACAAATTTGGCAACTGGCATGCTCATGGCTTCTTTGTCAACTTCTGCACTGGTATCAATAATCGCCATTGAGCGAGACCCAGAAAACGTAAGGTCAGTGGGAACATTAGGAAGCATAAGTGTCGCAGCATTTGCTGGCGGTACAATTGGCTGCACACTGCGTTTGCGATCGGCCTCATTGCGCGCTTTTATTTGCATTACAAGCTCGTCAACAGAGGTTTTATCAACCTCACTTAGATGGTCGTAAGGAGTCGTCGCAAACCCAAGCGTGCGACGTGCGCCAACTACTGCATCACACACAAAATATAGGCCCATTACAAATGTACACAGGTGTTCTTGCTCAAGCATTATTCCTGTTTCTTCAAGAGCACGACCATCAAGTAGCACTATCTCAAAAGCTTCGTCCCGCGCATTGCGAAGCCATTTTTTTAATAGCTCGTCCTTAAAATATTGTGATCCAGGGCGTGCACCGATTACTGCACTGTTTGCGCCCACTTCATTGGTATACAGATCCTTTTCGCGTTGCTCTTTTGGCATTTGATAGTAGGTTTTAACGAGCTGAACACACGCCTCCGCCTCTGTATCATCCGACAAAAACGCGTCGATCGCTTCTGGGGATTTCATATCTATACCAGCCCGCGTTGCGGCAACAACGAGCACGCGGAACACCTGGCCGGCATCGATCAACATAACTTTGTAGCCGTGAACATCCCGCAGATAATCCTTGGTCGCTTGCACCACAGTACCTTTGCCACTGCGCGCCTCGCCATCAAAGGTGACGAGCTTTGGGAGCGGATTGTTACTCATTGGGATTCACTATACCACTTCAGAGGTATGCTAGCAACTGTATCTGTTATAATGAAGTACGTTATGGCCACGAAAAAGTCACCCAAACACGCACCGGGCGGCCTGCTTAATCGCAGGGCACGCTTTGATTATGAATTGGGTGACGACATTGTCGCAGGCATTGCGTTAACTGGCCCCGAGGTTCGTGCAGCACGTGATGGCCATGTGCAGCTAAAGGGAAGTTATGTCGCGGTAAAAGATAACGAGCTGTGGCTTATCGGTACCAGCTTTAGCGTCAAATTAAATGAAAAGAGCGGGGAGTCCAGGACCGTCGATACCAGGAGTCGCAAGCTTCTAGCGAGTCGCCGCCAAATTGACGCATTTTTGGCCGGCAAAAAACAAGGGCTTACTATCGTGCCAACAAAACTCATTACCACCGGCCGCTACATCAAAGTGGTGATTGCGCTCGGAAAAGGCAAGAAACTGTACGACAAGCGGCAAAGTATAAAAAAGCGCACTGAGGCGCGTGACATCAAGCGAGAGTTGAAAATCTAGATAAGTACAGCAATTACTTACACATGTATCGTGTAACGAGCGGCTGGCGTTTCGCCGTTGCCACTGTCTTGAAATTCCAATGGTTGTTCGACGGGCATGCGTGTTCCACTAAATAGTAGCCTGTCTTCTTGGCATTGCACCACGCATTTGCCCACCAGATTAAACGCCGTCATACCCACGCTCCTTTTCATCCTTCGAATTTTTGTACCAGCTTCGACAGGAACAGTCCAAATGTCACGTACAATATTGACCGGACGCCCGCTACGAACATTGCTGTCATAAAAACGCAGCAAAAGTGGGTCATCTATAATATATGTTCGCTCATCGCCAGCAATTAATTCAGCAACGATTTCATGAAGTTTTTGAGCATCAGGGCTATCAACCATGTGCAGCGCTTGTGCACTACCGGTCATTACGCTAAGCCTCTCATACTGCTCTATCGCAACTGTATTAGCGGCAGCAATTCCACCAAATACTTTCCGGACAAGGTCACGAGATGGTAACTCAGAGTTATGAGCATAGTCCGCGAGCGTTGGAACAGCCCCGTCGTTATCTAGCATGTATTGAGTAATGCGATCAGCATGACGGATATCGGCTCGTGGATGCGATTCCGGTAAGTACCCCGCATACAAAAGCGCTGTAGCCCATGTACCAAAGTGTCGCTGGTAAGTAGGAGCCGATGCAATCACATCTGGCGAGTGTCGATTAACGTCAAGTTGAGAAGGGACGCGCCCAAGCTTGCTACCGAGACGTCGTAGTTGATCACGTAGTTCTTCACGAGCATACAGTGCGGTCTGATATTTTCTTCGAGCATTAGCCATTATATATATTATATCATAAATAATATAATTAGTCCATAATGTACACTAGTACTATGAAGTTATACAGTTGGAACGTCAATGGCATTCGTGCCGTGGTACGAAAAGGGGAGATGCAGTCATTTTTGGCTACCCATCGACCGGATATTTTGTGCTTGCAAGAAACGAAGGCCGAGCAAGGCCAGGCAGAGTTTGACGCGAGCGACTACGAAGAATATTGGAATTCATCAAAGACTAGGAAAGGTTACTCTGGGACAGCGATCTTTACAAAAATTAAACCTATCGCAGTAACCAACAATATACCTGAAGATTTTGTACGCGCAAGCGGACTAGCGAGCGATAGCTATGGCCATTCAAACGATGAAGGTCGGGTGATTGCAGCCGAGTTTGATAATTTTTACGTCGTAACAGCCTACACCCCAAATGCAAAAGACGATCTATCTCGCATCCCCCTGCGCGAGCAATGGGATCGCGCCGTGACGCTCTACTGTGCTGATCTAAAAACCAAAAAACCTGTACTCTATTGCGGCGACATGAACGTCGCACACACCGAAGATGACCTGGCAAATCCCAAACCCAATCGTGGGAAAAAGGGCTTTACGATTGAAGAGCGCGATGGCTTTGATAACTGGCTGGCAGCAGGATTTGTTGATGTTTTTCGGAGGGATCATCACGGTAATGGCTACTACACATGGTGGAGCCATTTCGCGAAAAGTCGCGAACGTAACGTGGGGTGGAGGATAGATTACTGGCTGGCATCAAACGATATCGCCTCAAAGGTGAAAAATCCGCAAATCCACGCCAAACAAATGGGAAGTGATCACTGTCCGATAAGCATCGAGGTGTAAGTGAATAGAACGGCTTGCATTATTCCTGGGTTTTTGGAGGGCCAGCTGACAGCGTGGCGAATGCGACGTGAACTTCGCCGGCGCGGATACAGCATAGTTTCTGATAAGCATGCGGCGGATGTTATTATCGCTCATTCCGGCGGGCTGTTCTTCGTGTACCCACACAAAGACAAGCGGATTTTATTGATTGACCCACTAACGAATGTAGAAAACATCCCTTCGGACATCTTGCGCCATGTTTGGTTCGATATCCGCCATGTTGCGATGAAACAACCCGGCTATTATATCGTTAAAACACTCCTGAATGTCATATACATCTGGAATATACCGCGATGGATTGCCATGTCAACCCGGGCGTCAAAAGCAAGAGAGCTTATCGACGCACATAATAAGGGTACGACAATTATTACTGCAAGTAACGACCACTCCTATACGCTGCGCGACGACGTCCCTGGAGCAATCCTAATGGACGCCGATCATGATGATTGCTGGCGAAACCCCAACAAGTACATTGACTTACTCGAAAAATAACAATACTACACAACATTCCCAAATTTCCAGGGCCGGGCCTTGGAAATTAAGCGAGGCGTGATTTTACTTCTTCAAGAACGGCCTTATAGCTTTCGTAATCCTCGACAAATTCTAAGTACTTGGCAGGTGTCATAGTCAGGGCTCGGCCTGGGTTGATCCATGACGCGTGCCGCTGCCCAAGATAATACGGTAAACTCGAAAACTCCCATTCACGCCATTTCGCTGGGTTAAGATGAATGTATCGAGATATATGCTCGTAATACGCATCTTCAAGGACTAATGAGGCCTTAAATCTGTCTTGGAATAATGGACCAACGCGATTATACTTTTTATTAAAATACATCACATAGCTACTGTTGATAGATTGCCATATCTTTGAAACAACTTCCGAGTCATTGACATAAACCAAGAAGTGATAATGATTGGGCATCAAACAAAAAGCGACTACTTCAACAGAGCCATGGTAATTAGGATATTCTCTGCCTTTTATATCCTTTTCCGCATCTTTATCTAGATAGCGCTTTATGAGATGAAGATAGACGGCATAATCGTCTTCATCAAGAAAAATCTTGCGCTTTTCAACGCCACGGTTGTACACGTGATACAACATACCGCTCGCAAACATTTTCATCCGATTCCGACTAGGCATAAGCATTATTATATCATCTTTTTCATTTTCCAAGGCCCGGCCTTGGAAAACGGCCTTGGAAAATGAGTTTGATACAATATGGATATGAAGATTGTTGTTTGCTCGAGTGCTGCATTTTATAGGCATGTTGGCGAAATTGCAAAGTCGCTAGAAGCAGCGGGCGTATCAGTGAGTGTTCCCAAAACTGCCCGCGTAATGATCGAAACGGGCAATTACGACGTTGAGCAGTATAAGACCTGGTATTCGGATGACGCTGATTATACGAAAAAGGCCGATTTGATGCGCACGCACTTTGATGAGATTACGAATGGCGACGGGATACTGGTCGTAAATGACGAGAAACACGGTGTGCCCGGTTATATTGGCCCGAACGTTCTGATGGAAATGAGCCTGGCCTGGTATCAGAAAAAGCCCATTTATATTTTAAATGATCTGCCGACCGATTCACCATTCGAGGAAGAGCTGAAAGGAATGATGCCGATAGTGCTTCACGGCGAACTGGAAAGGCTCATTGGCGATGCTCAGCAATAAGACGCTCATCATGCTGGTAGGCCCAAGCGCTATGGGCAAATCGACCGTAATGAACGTGGCCACGCAGATGGACCCAAGGTTTGTTCGCGTGCGCAGTTTTACAACCAGAAAACCGCGGCCAAATGATGAGCCGGACCAATATTTTTATCTGAAGCCAAACGAGCTCGACGAATTAACGGAAGCCGGAGAGGTCGTGACATCGGTTGAGTTTCCAACGACCGGTGATATGTATGGGACGCTCACGACAAGTTATGGCGGGGAGTATTGCCTGCTTGATACGCTTGCGAACAGTGTCGATTTGTATCGAGGCTTGCCATTTGCACAAACGGTGACGCTCAGTTTGACCTGCCCTGTAGATGCGTGGCACGAACGCTTTTTACAGCGCTTTCCCAAGCCAACCGATGAAGCCATGAAACGGCTGGGAGAGGCGAAATTATCAATCAACTGGTCGCTTACTCAAACCACCAACCATGCGTGGCTGCTCAACGACGGCACACCTGAGTACGCAGCGCAAAAACTGATTGGCATGTTTTTGCATGGCCTGCCCAGCGACGAAGGCGCGTCTCATGCGCACGCCGTACTATCGTTGATTGAAACAGGCGTATGGCAATGAAAAAGTTCGCCGCATTTGACATAGACGGCACGATTTTTCGCTGGCAACTGTACCACGAGCTATTCGATGCGCTCATCGACGAAGCGGTTATAAGTGATACGGATGCGACAAAAGTTTTGACAGCACGCGAAAACTGGCGTAAACGCGAACAAAGCTATCACGACTACGAGATGACCCTGATGGATGTGATGGAGGAAGCCATCGTCGGCATCGATGATGCGCGCTTTCAGGCCATTGCTGATCAAATTCTGCTCAAAAAAGGGCACCACGTCTATACCTACACCATGAAATTATTGAAAGATTTACAAGCAAGCGGATACATCATCATTGCTATTAGTGCGTCCCATCAGCAACTCGTCGACGCGTTTTGTCGGCTGCATGGCATCGATATTGCCATCGGACGAAAGTTCCAGGTGGTAAAAGGGAAAATTACTGCCAAATCGGAGTATGTTCATGGCCGCAAACATGTATTGTTGAAGCGAATTGTCGCCGAGCAAAATCTCGCATGGGATGACTCGTACGCGGTAGGCGATTCGGGCGGTGATATCAGCATGCTCGAACTTGTCGCGCATCCGATTGCGTTTAATCCAAATGACGATTTGCGAGTGGCCGCCATGGATGCGGGGTGGCCGATTATTTTAGAACGTAAAAGTATCGCGTATAGATTAGAAAAGAGCCCAGATGGAACATACGTATTGGCGAGTACAATCGTCGGATAAACCCTTATTTCCAGAAATTGCCTGGAACAAGCCAGAACAACGCGCCCAGGCCGGGCATCTCGGTATTGTCGGCGGCAATAAGCTGGGTTTCGCTGGTGTCGCCGAAGCCTACACTGTCGCACTCAAAACTGGGGTAGGAACAGCTACTGTATTGCTACCGGATGTATTGAAAAAAACCATTCCTACTACCATTTTAGACACGCGGTTTGGCGCAACGACACCATCTGGCAGCCTCGCGAAGGATGCATTACCAATGCTGCGAGCACTCGCAAGCGAATCGGGCGCTATGCTGTTTGTTGGCGATGCTGGGCGCAACAGTGAGACGGCCGTGCTGTATGAGCAATTTTTGAGTGAATACACGGGCATGGTAACGCTTTCGCGCGATGCGATTGATCTTGTCAAAAACAACGCCAAGCTTCTTGTCGAACGGCCTGATACGCTGCTTGTCGCTAGCTTTGCCCAGGTACAAAAGCTGTTTCAGGCCACGTACTATCCGAAGATGCTGACATTTAGCATGCAGCTACTGCAGCTCGTCGAATCGCTACATAAATTTACCATCACATATCCAGTGAGCATTGTGACCTTACATAAAGACACAATTATAATTGCACATGGAGGCAAGGTCATCACGCAGACGTGGGAAAACCCAATGGCGATCTGGCGGGGAACCGTTGCTACACAAGCCGCCTGTTGGTGGCTATGGAACCAGACTAAGCCACTTGAAGCCGTGACGACGAGCATTAGCACAACGTAACCTTGCTATACTACTACCATGAACCACTACGATACGCTAAACGTACGCCGCGGTGCGAGCGCCAACGAGATTCAAGGGGCGTTTCGTAAAGCAGCGTTTGAAAATCATCCCGATTTGAACGCATCGCCCGAAGCCGCCGAAGCATTTATGCGCATTAAAGAAGCGCGCGATGCGTTGATGAAAGATGCAAATAGAATTGAACGACAACAAGATAGTGATGCTATTCGCCGTGCTACCGACGATGCAGTCCGCGCTACGACAAACGCGGCGTACGCGCAAACACCACAAGCTTCTCAGGCGCATGTTGTCGATGACTTGTATGCCGGTATGTCAGCCGAAGAAATTGCGTACATTCAAGAACTCGACCGTTTGGCGCAGCAACATCGAAAACGCGGTTTGTTTCGAGCAAAAGAGACAGATGAGGTTCGTCGTCACCGCAAAAAGTTGCAAACAGGAAAAAATAGAATCATAGGGAAATACTAGCTGAAACTAAAAACTGCCAAAGACGTAATGAGGCAATTTTTTTGCAAAATAGTTTTTGGTACAGAAGCCCCCGTGGCGCTGTCTGGCGAAAAAAGCATTCCTGGTGGGCCAGGGGGGACTTGACTCACGTTCCGCTAGCACGAAAATTCACAATTGGCAACAAGTTGCCATTGGAATGTTTCCTTGCAATGTGCCACCGGCACATTTCACCCCACTCACAAAAAACTACCGATATATCGGTAATTTACAAGGTCTATGGTACCGCGAGCCGGACTTGAACCGGCACGTCCCGAAGGACACAAGATTTTGAGTCTGGCGTGTCTACCAATTCCACCATCGCGGCATGGGTGTAAAAACACTGCCTGTATTGTACAATAGAGAGGTAGATCAGTAAACCTGCTTCTATTTTAGGTGGGAACCTTTTAGAATACATGCGACCCGATACGCCACAACATTATCAGCATGACGCGCGCGGCACTGTTCCGACGCCGCTTCGCGATAACAATCGTCAACAGCAGGCGGTCGCAAATATGACCCGCGAACAAATTGCGGCAATTTACTCAAGAGAGCCAGATGTTACTCCTGTCTCTAGCACTGTCGCAGTAGTCTCCTCGGAAAACCCCCCAACGGCTGATAGACCTAGCGACCAGCCTACCGCAGTTGTTCAGCCCATCGATGATCAGCCCAATGCATATCACCGCACGCATGACGAAAACGCTCATTCTGTGAATGCCAAACAATGGCAGCACTATCATTCTGAATGGCAAAAATACTACCAACAATACTACGAGCAATACTATGTTGGAGCTGCCAAGCAGACACACGAGGCCTATCAGGCGCACGCTGCAAAGCTTCGTGAACAACTCGAACAACAGCAGTCTTCAAGCCACACCATGACGGAAGAAGAGGCAATGAACGACCTCCGTTCGCAGCTACAAACCAAGATTAAACATAATGCAAAAAAAGTTCGTGCTAGTCGGCATTTTATCCCAGCGCTGTCGGCACTAGCTGTTTTGCTTATATTCCTCTTTTTGCAGTATAATTCGATATTGCTCGCGTATGCTCAGGCGTATATTAGCCCCGGCAATATAGACCCACAAAACATTATTGTCGATCCCAACGCCTCGCTTGCGGTCGATCCTGCACCAAAACTTATAATTCCCAAAATAAATGTGGATGTACCTGTCGACTACACTGCGCTGCCAGATTATGATTCGCAGATGGCGGCGATGAAAACAAGTATCGCATACTTTGGTATTGCCGGTGCAAACAGTAAACCAGGTCAGCTTGGAAATACTCCTATGGCCGGACATTCAAGCAACGACTTCACGGATAGCGGCGCGGCAAAATTCATTTTCGCACGCCTCGATCAATTGCAAAAAGGCGATATATTCTATTTGAATTATGAAGGAACGCGCTATACCTATAGCGTTTCCAACATCATGATTGTACTGCCAAACGAAGTAACTAAGTTACAAGTTGGCTACGACAAGCCATACGCAACATTGATTACCTGCACACCGTTAGGGACTGCCGAGAAACGCCTTCTGGTGTTTGGTGAACAAATTAGCCCAAGTCCCTCAAAGGCAAACCCCGCACCGACAGAGAATTCAAGTGCCACGAAAGCGCCAGCTATGGCAGGCAAGAGTCCCACCCTAATCGAACGATTATTTGGAGCACAATGATGCACAGTCGTATGTCAAGGCGGAAGAAACTGCTTATCCGAACGCTCGTATCGGTGGTCATGACAAGTGCTGTCGTGATGCTTTCGATCGTGTTACTGTTCTTGATGCTTGGCTATCGGTTCAATCGTGAACAGGGCTCGATAACGCAGGGTGGTCTTGTTCAGTTCATTACCACTCCTCCTGGAGCACACGTTACTGTCGGTAAAGCGCACCTAGCAAATGTCACGCCATCGAAAATAACACTCACTCCAGGAACATATCCTGTGACAATCGAAAAACAGGGGTACCACACTTGGAATAAAACAGTCACTATTGGCGCCGGTACAGTTACGTGGCTTAACACTGCACGTCTAGTGCCAACCTCTGTTTCTTCAAAGCGTATGGCTGAATACGTCAATGTACAATCTGTTGCATTTTCCCCGCGCGCTCGATACGTGGCGCTCGTGCAAGATACCTCCAAACCTGTTGTAACAATCGATACTATTGACCAGGCTACAGTTACTAAGTCAGTGGCCGTAGAGCTGCCGGTCAATACTTACAGCCCTGGCACAACACACGCATTTACTATAGACACCTGGGGCAGGGCAGAGCGATATATTTTAATGCGGCACGCCTATGATGGAAAAACTGAATGGATAGTTGTTGATTCGCAGGACGTCACAAGATCAAGGCCTATTAGCAGCCTAAATGGTGTTACGCCTATGTTCGTCACTTTTGATCAACGCAACACGAGCGATGTACTTGCGCTCTACGATGATGGAACGATCCGTCATGTTCAGCCACAGACAGGCGAGATACGGCAGTACCCACTTTATAATATTGCGTCATTCTCATATGTAAACGACCAGACAATCGTATTCGCCACCAAGCCAGTTAATGGCACGGTTTCAGTTGGGTACTACACTCTAGACGCAACAACCTCGCGACCAATTACATCGTATCGTGCCGAGCCTATGGTGCTTGTAGCAGGGGCAAAATACTTTTCTGATTATTATTTTTCCATTGCACATGGTAATGCGATAGTCATCTATACGACCGATACACTACCACAAAGCGACAGTAAGGAAAAGTGGCCGATTGCTGTGCATAAAACAGTAGCTGGTCAGGATGCTATCCAAACACTTGTTTCGCACGCCAATGGACGTTTAGTGGTAGCAACCTCTGGCACCGCCCAACTGTCATATGACCTCGAACTTGAACATCTGAGTACAGTAAAAATCGAGCGAGCAGCTACAGCGCTCACTAAACCCCTGCTATGGTTTGATGACTTCAACTTTATCTCGACAATTGGGGGTACGCTACGTATGTACGAATATGACGGCGGCAACCAGCATGATATTTTGCAAACAGTAGAAGGCGCCCCAGCAAGCGTATCTGACAACAACAAGTACATGTACACTCTTCAAAAAACTGATAAAGGATTCGCGTTGCAGGCCATAAAAATGATTCTCGAGTAATGCCCCCCTTGCGCAGGAAGGCGCTAATGATTATTATAGTAGAAGTTAACTGACACAAAGGGCTAGGCAGGGATGAACAAACAGCAGACAATTGTAATAAACGGTGCTCACTATGATGCGCATACTGGCATGCGTCTTGACGAAGTTGCAAAAGCTGACAAAAATACCGACCATGCCGCCGTTTCTCGTCACCAAAGTACCTCTGCACATGCTCTACATAGCTCACGAACAAAACATTCCCAAACGTTAAGTCGGCGCCACGTCCAACTGCCAGCACACAAAGCACCTTCGCTTCGTCAGAAGCCACGTGTAGTGCATTATGCCAAAAGTCCTATGGTGACGAAATTCACACAACAAGTGCCTGTCACGAAATCTGCTCCTTCGAACGTCATTGCAGACATTGGCCCCACGCCCCATCCCCGAACTTCGCATCATAGCAAAACCACCGCAGCGCGCACTCACTCTCCCCAAAGTGCATCACATCACGTTCATCACGACAACCAATCTGTGAAAAATCATGCGATTCATTCAGCCCTTGAAAAAGCAGTAACAAATAAAAGCGACTTTAAAGCACCGAAGAAAAGTAAACGAAACTTCGGCGCTATTGCTGTCGCTAGCTTGGCACTAATGCTTCTCGCTGGATATTTGACCTATATAAACATGCCAAGCCTGTCAGTTAAGGTAGCTAGCGCCCAAGCGGGTATCGCCGCAAGTTACCCTTCGTATCAGCCTTCAGGTTATGGCCTGACAGGTCCGGTCGCATTCAATGATGGACAAGTAACGATGAAGTTCGCAGCAAATACAGGTACGCAGAACTTCACGCTCAACCAATCGCGTAGCACCTGGGATTCGAGCGCGCTGCTTGATAACTATGTTCAGCAAGCCTCCAACGGCCAATACGAGACGTTCCAAGATAGCGGCCTAACCATCTATACCTACGGCAGTAATGCAGCGTGGGTGAACGGCGGCATTTTGCACACTATCAATGGAGATGCGACACTATCGAGCGAGCAAATTAGGCATATCGCTACATCGATGTAATTACGATGAGACAACCCTACGGTTTTTTTATCGTTCTGGACACTAGTAAAGCCAGCTGCTCGGACTGCTCTTTCCCCTTAACAGCCAGCTCTCTATCTGTTACCATATACCTATGGCTATCCGTACTCGTTTTGCTCCTAGCCCAACTGGCTTTTTACACGTTGGTGGTATTCGAACAGCGCTATTTGCATTTTTAGTCGCGCGCCAATCTGGCGGCAAATTTATTTTGCGTTTTGAGGACACCGATAAAAAGCGTGAAGTTGCAGGAAGCGCCGAGCATCTTATCAGTAGTCTAAAGGCAATTGGCATTGAATACGACGAAGGACCAGACACCGGTGGGCCGTATGCGCCGTACATTCAGAGTCAGCGCCTTGATCATTACACAAAATGGGCCGAGAAGCTCATCGCCGAAGGCCGTGCCTACGCTGATCCATATACAACAGAAGAGATTCAGAGTTTTCGCGACGAGGCTACCGCCAACAAACGAGCATTTCGCTATCGTGACTACCGGCCAAAAGAAACTCCAACGTGGGACGGTACGCAGCCGCTACGCTTCAAGAGCGAGCCGAAAAGCTATACCTACCACGATGAAGTAATGGGGGACATAACGACCAGTGCTGAAGTGATCGATGATATTATCTTGATCAAAAGTGATGGTTACCCGACATACAATTTTGCCCACATTGTCGATGACGCCGAAATGGAAATT
The DNA here is from genome assembly GCA_964618945.1 of uncultured Candidatus Saccharibacteria bacterium. Classification (GTDB taxonomy): domain Bacteria; phylum Patescibacteriota; class Saccharimonadia; order Saccharimonadales; family Saccharimonadaceae; genus UBA1020. The sequence continues at coordinate 171,540 of CAZUDH010000001.1, read as the reverse complement.
ACACACGTGATCCGCGGACAAGAATTTATTAGTAGCATGCCGAATTATTTAGCACTCTACGAAGCACTTGGCCTAAATGTACCGGTACTCGCGCACATGCCCCACATTATGAACGAGCAAGGGAATAAAAAGCTTGGCAAGCGTGATGGTGCTAAAGATGTTCTGGATTACATTCGTGACGGCTACCTACCCGAAGCTATGTTGAGCTTCATCGCCACGATGGGCTGGAATGATGGTACTGAGCAAGAAGTCTTCACAAAAGATGAGCTCATCAAAAAATTCAACCTCGCCCGAGTGCAACGTAGCGGCGCGCGTTTTGATGAAAAACGCCTATTGTGGATGAACGGTCATTTCATCCGCGAGCTTAGTCTTGATGACCTTGCTGATCGTATTGAATACTTCTGGCCAGAAACCGCCAAAAAACACCCTGAAAGCTATAAAAAACAGGTTCTCGCACTCGCCCAGGACAGGCTAAAAACATTCAAAGATCTACCCGGCCTCACCAGCTACTTTTTCGAAGAACCAAAAGTAGACATGAGTTTGATTACCGAAAACAAGCAGCTCAAAAAACTCGAACCAACCGAAATCGCATCATTACTCGAGGCAGCGCACAAGGAGCTTTCGTCGCTTGAAGAGTGGGAAAGTGATGCCATCCAAGCCGGGCTAAACGGGCTTCTTGAAAAAACTGGCCAAAAACCAGGAGTGTTATTTAGTCTTATTCGCATTGCAACAACCTGGGCACCATTCAGCCCGCAGTTAAATGACACGCTCGCGCTTCTTGGAAAAGAAACAACGACCAAGCGATTACACGCCGCTCTAGAGAAATTCCGCCCATAGTTTCGACGGTCGCCTCATGATTACGCTCTGAAATGGTATACTAAGCATAAGCATGAAAGAAAAATTCCAGAACCTGCTTGATTGGTTCAACGACAATCGCCCGCAAGCGCTCGCCGCAATAGGAGGTGTGTTGATTCTTATTGCTGGTGGAACAAGTTGGTTCTTGCTTTCGCGTCCTATGCCAAAAGTCGATACAACACCTATATACATAAAACCCCGACCACCTAAACCGAAGTACTATTCGCCAATCGATGGAAGTCTAATGCAAAGCGAATCTGACGGTGCGAAGCCAGTTACGGCAATCATGATAGAGAACAGCCCTGACGCAAGGCCGCAAAGTGGCCTCTATGATGCTCAGGTTGTCTATGAAGCTATCGCAGAAGGTGGCATTACCAGATTTCTCGCTGTCTACCAGCAAAATAAACCGTCAGTTGTTGGACCAGTACGTAGCATTCGGCCGTACTACCTGGATTGGGCCGCGCCGTACAACGCGAGTATCGCGCATGTGGGCGGCAGTGCTGAAGCCCTTGCCCAAGTACGAAATGGGACGTTTCGTGACATTGATCAATACTTTAACGGCAACTCCTATTGGCGTTCGGCCGAACGCGCACCTCCCCACAATGTATATACCAGTTTCGAAAAGCTCGATAGCCTAAATGCCAGCAAAGGATATAGTTCTTCACAGCCAAAAGGTATTGAGCGAAAGGACCAAAAACCAGATGGCGCAGTATCCGCCTCAGAGATTTCCGTACATATAAGCAGCAAGATGTATGATAGTAGCTACAGATACGATAGTAAATCGAATTCCTACATTAGGTCCCAAAATGGAGCAGCACATACAGATCAAGAAAAAGGACAAATAGCTCCAAAAATCGTAATTATCATTACGGCCCCAATGTACATTGAGCGACAGGTTGATACCTGGCGCGGGGTAATTGATACTACTGCAGGCGGTGAGGCGACAGTATTCCAAAATGGTGATGTCATACAATGTAATTGGAGCAAAGCCGCTCGCGAAGAACAGTTAGTATTTAGTGATCCGTCAACTGGCAACTCCATTCCGCTAGCCTATGGTCAAACATGGATCACCGTCGTACCGAGCAGTACCGGGAGCGTGTCATGGAAGTAAAGAATTCCGAGGAAGTTGTTGGCAAATATTGGCCACGCTACTGGCGTAGAAGTGTATTCTTGGTAATTTGTATTCAGATTATAGCTGTGCTTGTCACTCTAACAGCCCTGATGTTTGCGAACATGATAGAGCCCGACGATAGTGCATTCTGGATATTCAGTGTTGCGGTACTGACAAGTATTGTTGGGATGAATTTGATTCTGCTTTCTATCATCACCGAGCCTTTGAAGCAACTTGTGGCTGCCCTTGCACATGCTTTTGGCGAGCGCTCAACCATACCTCCTCCAAATCCAAACGTAGCGCGCTATCGAACAAATGGTATCGAATCGCTCCTCAGAGCTATCTATAGTATTGGCTCGTCCCATGAAAAGGATGAAAATACTCAAGAACTTGTCGCTGTTGCGCAGCCCCAGAGCAGCACTGCACTCGTCGATTTTGATGCCGTTTTTAATCAGTCTAGTACGGGAGTGCTGGTAGCAAATAGCACTGGAAAGATCCTCTACAGAAACGCCGCGGCACCTGCTTCGATAGCTGAAGACGGCACTTACTCGTTAGACCTTATATTTTATACAGAGACGTCAATTGATGAATGGATTCGTGCCTGTGAAAAGAAAAAAATCCATGCCAATAAAACATGGAGACGAATAGCCGATCGAGCTCCGGGAGAAGAGCATCGGCGGATTTTTGATGTAATTGCGTCGTATCAAAAAGGCAGTGCAGCACCAATGGTCATTCTGTTTATTGATAGAACCGGCGAGTACGCACCTGAAGATGATGCCTTAAACTTCATTTCATTTGCTGCACACGAACTGCGTGGCCCTATTACCGTAATTCGGGGATACCTCGATACACTGCTCGACGAGATGCAAGGCCAACTCCATGACGATCAAAAAGAACTGCTCGAGCGCTTGGTGGTTTCCGCAAATCGATTGTCCTCGTACGTTAACAATATCCTAAATACCTCAAAATACGACCGTCGCCATCTTAACGTGCACATTGGCGAGGCAACTGTTCAGAGCGTCTACGACATCATAGCTGACGATATGCAGTTGCGCGCTAAGTCACAACAGCGCCTATTATCCGTATCGCTCCCCGCAGAACTACCTACTATTGCGGCTGATCCAACTAGTTTGAGCGAAGTATTTGCGAATCTTATCGACAACGCCATTAAGTACAGCAACGAAGGTGGCTCCGTGGAGGTCACGGCTGAGCAGCATGGCGACATGATCGAGGTGTCTGTTACGGATCACGGCATAGGCATGCCCGCAAACGTAGTAGCAAACCTATTTCATAAATTCTACCGATCTCATCGCAGTCGCGAAACAGTAGCGGGTACGGGAATTGGACTTTATATATCAAAGGCAATCATGGAATCACATGGCGGCAGTCTCCTCGCTCGCAGCGTCGAAGGCCTGGGTTCGACCTTTACGTTTAGTATTCCGACATATGCGTCTGTAGCAGATAAGTTAAAGCAGGATGATAGTAGCAGCCAGATGATTATTCACAATGCGTCTGGTGGCTGGATTCGCAACCACGGAGTAATTAAAGGGTAGGGTATAATAAATAGTATGGCCATCAAAACCGTCCTCATTGTAGAAGATGACCGATTTATCGGCGAAATGTATGTACGCACTTTAAAGCGCGAAGGATACGATGTTGATTGGATGGTCGATGGCAACGATGGACTTGTTGCCGCCCGCAACAAGCAATACGACGCGATTTTGCTTGATGTCATGCTTCCCGAGCGGCGAGGCACCGAGATTCTAGATGCCCTTCGTGGCGGCAAAAAGGATTTAGTACCGGACTCTAAGATTATTGTCCTCACGAATTTCGAACAAGACGAAGAATCCCGTCAAATGATGGAGCGAAATGTCGATGCCTACCTGATCAAAGCCGACATTACACCACGCAAGCTAATTGCCGTGCTTCAGCAGCTAGGGTAGATTTTCGACCCCTGTTGTTGTACAATAGATTTTGCCACGACGCTCACAATTTGGTCGCATCGTCTAACGGTTAGGACACCAGGTTCTCATCCTGGCAATCGGGGTTCGATTCCCCGTGCGATCACCAAAGTTAATACCCCACGCCATGTGGGGTATTAACTTTGGTGGTTTTATAACTGAAATGGATAACTTAATTAACGAATGCCCGTTAGCATGTTATACTCTAAGTATGCATAAGCGTAATGCTTTCACTTTGGTTGAAATTCTCATAACTATTGTTATTATTGCTATCCTAGCATCCATATCAATGGTTGCATATAGTGGTATTCAAACGAGGGCGCAGGCAGCAAGCACTCTTGCCACTGAGAGCAACTATGCCAAGGTTATTCAGATTTATCAATCGACTCAGGGTGATTATCCCGTCACAACTGACAATGGAGGTATGCCGCTACCGTTTGCATCGTCATCAGGATTTATCTGCGCCGGAGACCCGAGTGATTATCCGGCAAAAGATGGGTTTCTAGCGGGGAGCTGCGCTACAACTGATGGCGGGGTTACGTCTAGTATGAATGCGTCCTCCAGTTTTCATTCTCAGCTAACTTCAGTATCTGGCACTATAAGAGTAAACAGTAATAATGTAGTGGTTGCTGGATCCAACAGATTTAGAGGTGTAAACTATGCTGCATATCCATCTTCAGTAGGCAGCGGAAGCGTTCGTCTGCAGTACTATGTTAATGGCGACGTCTCGTGCGGGAGTGGCGCAAAAGATTACTATGCTCCACCTACAAACATCACATATTGTTTATTCTATCTCAGGCACTAATCTTCTAGATGCTGAAAAAGGAGTAACGTTATTAAGCCACACTGGGCATGTGTTCATGTTTGCCGATGTATCTTTTGTCATCAGTGTAGTGAACACGACGTTTGTCGACACGTGCTATATCACCACCTACTGTGTATAGTTCGTATAGCAACCGATTGATACGCTCAATGACATGGCGCTGAACCGATGAATAGGCGAGACCGAGGTGTGCACCATTCAAATCGACACCTGCAAATTCAGTATGGTCGTATTTTTCACGCCATACTCTATGGCCAGCGACCGGATTGTAACGAAAATTAAGAATATGAGTAAACGTGTCATTTGGTAGCAAGACAGGGAACTCGCCGGCCTCACCGCTCCCGATGGCACGGCTTGTTCCAAGTAGCGATGGCGCCATATATTCCATATTGAGCGGAATAGTCCCGAGTAGGCGTTTCAGGCTTCCACGTCGCAGAAGATCGACACCGACTGGTAGCGTATGTAGGAATTCATTCGGCAAGAATTCGGCAAGACGCACAAGATTGCGAACTGGATCATTACGTAAATTCTCGGGCACGCACGGATCAGTAAGATCATAGTAGATATTTTGTATATCAAGTCCTGGTGCATGGAGTTCCTTGGCGGGCGCGAGCATGGCAGCACGTGATTCGCCAACTTGGACAAAGAGCCGCGATAGTTCATGTATACCGGCAATCTCGGCGGCGATTTGCATGGAGTCTTGCGCCGCAAGCGCTAATGATATTTGTGACGTTTCCGTCGCGACCGCCCCAAGGTTCTTTATCACATATACACCATCTGTGTGCTTCTGTATGTTTTCAGGCCCAACTAGAATGACTGGCTGGTGGGTATGGTGCATGAAAGCTTCAGCAATCTTGTCATTATGTCCATCCAGACCATCATCCACGGAGTATCCATATGGATTGTCACCTGTGACTGCTCCATGTCTTTTGGCAATGGAATATAGACCACAGCCTCGCGAGTAATGCCTGTCGTCATCTCAATGTAGTAACGCTGTCTATAGCCAATTAGTTCGCCCTTGGGCGCTATTTCTTCTCGGTCACCAGTTAGTATGAGTTTGCCAATGCGACTTTTTGGGTAGGTAGCAGCGATAGCCTCTGGTCGATCGTCATCGACGCGCACCGAGCTGATATCAGCATTTGAACCTTCCCACAACTCAATAGGATCAGGTGAAACCGGGCGAAGTATACGATCAGCAATGACGTCAGTACATTTCATGTTTATCTCTCACCAAAACTGCTTATGGCCTAACTATACTCCTCGTACTAGCAAAAAAACAATAGAAAGCTCGCCCCACAATGAGTGCGACGAGTTTCTTAAATGTATAGATCGTTACAGTTCTTCGTGTCGACGAGGTTGTGCAAAGTAGACAACACCGTAGGTGAGGAATGCCAATATTAGTCCGTAGATACCTGTCAGGTTTGCTGGACCAGTGTGCGGAAGTTCAGCCGGCAAATCGTTGAGAGTAGATACAGTTTTTGCTGGTGGAACCGGAGTTGGAGTAGTGCCACCACTACCGCCCTGACCAGGTGTTCCGGGGATGATAGTAAAGTGGGTAGTAGCACAGTCAAAGACGATATCTTGGACGGCAGAGTCGGTACCTGGGTTGTATGTACCTTGATTAAATCCATACATCAGTGCACGAGCATCTGGGTAGTTGGCGAGCATGTCGCTCCATGTTATGGTCGGGTCGCCACCTGTTAAATCGAAGCTCCACCACACGCTATTGCCACCGTTTAGTACATCCCATGTTTGCCAAACACCAGTTTGAACGGTACCGTTATAGATTGGTTCATAAAATAGATACGTTTGGTCATCCGTTGTTGTACTGTCACCATCGAGGTCGACAAGCAAGACATATGCTGGAGCGAGCTGGTCTGAGCCTGTTGAGCTGACTTGACGTAGTGTTTTATAGCTCATCGCGTCTATATCGCTCAGAAGTGTTCCGCCACCATCCATAAAGCCGTCAACATAACTTTCGTTTTGTGGCGTTGAAATATACAAACCATCAACTTTAAACATAGCCGAACCGCTTACACCACTGGGGTATGCACCGATTTCTGGGTAGAGTGATCCTTCACCCCATTTATCAGTATAGGTATGGCTTGTAACACTACACGGTACTGGAAGCCGCTTTTGGAACACCCACTTATGGCATCCAAATGTCAGTGATTTTAATACACCGTCAGCAAGTACTCCCGAACCTAGGGAAAAGCCGACCGCCATCACTTTGGCGCCTGGATTAGCGGCAAGATATTCGTTAAGGGTGCCGTATGAGGTGTATCCCATGCCGCTTGCAATACCGAAGCTTGCATTACTCCACCAATTGTCACCATACGCACTTGGCTCGCCGACTAGAATGCCGTCGACTGTGCCGTTGCCGTCTTTATCGAGAGCTAGTTGCATTCCAGGGCTGATTCCGCTTGTTGCGGTATATTCCATAGAAGGTTGTCCAACATCCGCGAGTGCGTAGTTGACCTGGTGGTACCAGGCTACTTTTGCCTGGGAACTGTTATCGTCGGTATAAATGTGCAATCCATCAGCTGTAAATTCGTAGTGTCCTTTAGTCCGAGTATCTTGATAGTCAGCAAACTGGCTTGCCTCACTCACCATCGTTGGGCCGCTAATCGCTTCGCATGGGTCAATAGTCGGGCAAGCTTCGCCGCTATCACTAGCAAGACCATAATTATAGCTCGCACCATATTCGGTGAAGACATAGCCTACATTAGCGGTAACAATCAATTCACCGTCAACTTCTGCAAATGTATAGGGGAGGTTCGAAGTGTCAGGGAGTGTCCAATAGGCGTTATCCGCGCCACAAGGATCGGTGGGAAGAACTTCTGGGATAGTGATTTCTCGAGGTGCGCTACATCCCGCAACCGTTACGCTACCGGTGAGATTTGTGCCATCACCATTTGCGCTACTTACGATACTAATAGGATACGTACCGACAGCAAGACCACTAAAGGTTACTGAGTCGGTCGCACCATCGGCCAACGTTAGTTGCTCAGACTGGCTACCTACAGTAATAGTGTAGGTAATTGTTTTGTCGTTTAGGTCATTTGTATTCGTTACCGTCACAACAACGTTATCGGTGGAGTCTACGCCCGCTGTACACGCTTCGTTGCGTACTGTGAAGGTGGCCGGAATGTCCATTATGTCAGTTACTTGACAGTTATTATCGAAAACAAGCTGTGCGTCGGGGTCAATTTGCCCGTCTGGACCAATCCAATTCACTGAAATAGTTTCATCGTTATACGTAAACGTCGGCACGATGTCTCCCCAGTTTGGATCGGGATAAACGCTGACATTGCCGTTCACGGCATTTTTGTATCGATTGTAGGCTGCAGGGAGTGCAATTGTTTCCTGCACATATATATTGCCCGCAGCATCAGTACGGTGACATACAGTTATCGTATTTCCGTCATCGTTCGGCGCCTGTGCCTGAACGATACTTCCATTAGTATTTGTTGCCAAAACAACTTGCATTGGCATAATAAGTTGACCGAGCAGTACAACCATCGCCCCCAGTCCCGCATACAGCTTTTTTGATACACCTCTCATAGCACTCCTCTCCCGATATCTCGCATATCGGTTTTAGGATATTAATATGTGAATTTTACAGGATGTCAATAATATTAACAAGCACAAGCATTATTTATTTTTTGTGCCCCTGTTAGATTTGCAAGACACATATTGCAAAATCGAAGCATTTCGCTCATACTTAAAACAATATACGGGAGGGAAGAACCATCACAGCTGTACAAAAGGCGTACTACTGGCACAAGCGAGCGCTCGAAAGCGTTATTTTAGTATGTATCGCAACAATAACGTTGTGGAGCCTTGGTAGGTTTGGACTTCTTGATAACACTGGATCTGTGCTGTCGATCAGTGATATCAGCATGGTCTTTACGGTCGGCTTACTGGTTATTTGCACACTCGTCTACTTATGGCCATTCAAAAACGTTCACGAAAATACACCTGGCGCAATCGGTAGCAAGACCGCTACAAAATTTGCAAACCATAACGACCAAACAGCTCTAGAAGCAGAAGTTGTGATTAACGCAATCGACGACGGCGTCATATCACTCGATGGAAAAGGCAACATTATTCTCATAAATCCTGCTGCCACGAAGCTAATAGGCTGGACAGGCGGTGATGCTGCATCGCTTAATTACCGATCCGTGCTACGGCTGGTTGACGAGAAAGATCAGCCAATCACAGATGCCGCCGACCCCATCTTGTCTACCCTCAATACCAATACTTCAACTGAATCCGACCGCTATTCACTTGTTACCGGCTCTGGAAAACGCCTCATGGTGTCGATGATCGTCTCTCCAATAGCAGAAGTAGGCTCGGGCGCTATCATTGTTTTTCGCGATATAACTCGTACCAAAACAGAAGAAAAAGAACAAGCGGAATTCATCAGTACAGCCAGTCATGAAATGCGTACACCGGTCGCTAGTATTGAAGGGTACCTTGGGCTAGCGCTTAATCCCAATACTGCCCAAATTGACAGTAAGGCGCGTGATTTTATAGAGAAAGCACATGCTTCAGCTCAACACCTCGGCCGCCTATTCCAAGACCTTCTCGATGTAACAAAAGCCGATGACGGGAGGATCGGTAATCATCCTAAAGTTGTCGATGTGGTTGATTATGTCGGTGATGTAGTGGAGGGCTTAAAGCCAAAGGCGGACGAGAAGGGACTGCAAATTTCATATGTTCCACGACCACTTGATGGCAGCGCCAGCTCTGGCGTCAAAACGCTCGCCCCCGTCTACTATGCAAATGTCGACAACGATCATCTTCGAGAGGTGGTGGCGAACCTCGTGGAAAACGCAATTAAATATACACTAAAAGGCGAGGTGATCATCGACGTAGGTGGTGACGACGATCATGTAAGCATAAGCGTCAAAGATAGTGGTATCGGCATTCCGGCCGAAGACATTCCTCATCTGTTCCAAAAATTTTATCGAGTCGACAACTCAGATACACGCGAGATTGGCGGGACAGGACTTGGCCTCTACCTCTGTCGACGCTTGGCAGAAGTAATGGGCGGACGGATCGATCTAGTCAGCGAATTCAAAAAGGGGAGTACCTTTACCGTCGAGATTCCACGCCTCGATCGCGCAAAAGCGCAGCAATTGATGGAACAACAAAAGCTTGAGGCAGCGAAGGAAGAGGCTGAAGCAAGTGCAGCAACTTCCGTGCCGTCCGTTTCTCCGCAGGCTATCACAGCACAACCTGTCGTTATGCCTCAACAGCCACCGCTTCCAGCCGCAACTGTAGTTTCAGCTCAAGATGCAGCTGCCCCCCAACCAGTACCTGTCGTTCCACAAGTGACTACTGCGCAAATGCAGCCGATGCCAGTTCAACCAATAGCTCCGCAAGCAGTACTACCGACAGCCCCACAAGTCGCCACACCGTCACAAAATCCACAGCCCATACGCCCACAGCCAGCCACGCAAGTCCCTGTCCGCAACGACCAGCCTCAAAACCCACCAGGAGTATAGTATTTTTAAAAACGCTTATGGTATAGTGGAGATAATATGACAAAGATTTTACTAGTAGAAGACGACAAAAGCCTCAGAGAGATTTATGGTGTGCGTCTTTTGGCCGAAGGATACGACATCGTTTCGGCTGGTGACGGCGAAGAAGCTCTCGCAATGGCCATCAAAGACCGCCCTGATCTCATCGTTAGCGACGTAATGATGCCCAAAATTAGTGGCTTCGACATGCTCGACATCCTTCGAAGCACGACAGAGACACGCGACATTAAGGTAATCATGATGACCGCTTTGTCCAGTGATGACCAGCGAAAACGGGGAGAGCAGCTTGGTGCGGACCGCTACTTGGTCAAATCGCAAGTTGGTATTGAAGACGTTGTTCGGACGGTACATGAAGTACTCGCTGATGCACCCGTGAGTGCACCGACAGGTAATGTGTTTGCTGCTCCGGCACCGTCAGCCGTTCCTACTCCCGAGCCCACTCCTCAGCCGACCCCTGTCGCAAGCACACCATTACCTGAACCTACGCAGCTGCCTCAACAGCCTGCTAACGCCGCGCCTGTTGCTGATGCCACGGTGCCGGTTTCTGCGCCTGCTGTTATACCTGAACCAACGACACTACCACAGCCGACAGCAACAACACTACCGCAGCCGACAGCGCCATTTTCGACGGCTCGTCCCGCTAGTCTCGGCGAGCGAATCATTCAACCTATTGAAAAACCAGAAGCAACCGGACCTCATATCTCCGAACTTATGGACAAAGAACTCGATGGTCCAAATGTGCCAACGCCAGCGGTTCCTGCACAAGCACCCGCCACGCCGGCTACTCCTCCAGCCCCCGTGGCTGAGCCAATTCAACCGCCGGTGGTTCCTGCTCCCCCTGCGCCCGTAGCCCCAGTCATGGAGAGTACACCCCTTACGTATGAAGAAACACCGGTTAGTTCGCAAGCACCCGCCACGCCGACGAACACCCAACCACCTGCAGCAGCGTAGTCTAACTAGATTACTGCTATACTATCATTATCGTGCCTGACTCTATGCGAATTAATAAATATATTGCTCTTCACAAAGGGCTTTCTCGCCGTGAAGCAGATGAGTACGTAGCGGCAGGGAGAATCAGCATTAATGGCATTCCTGCAAAAATTGGTGCACAGGTACAAAAAGGGGATGTTATCAAGGTTAATAATGATCTGGTTACTCATACAAGGTTTGAGTACATTGCACTCAATAAGCCAACTGGCTATGTTTGTTCTCGCAAGCGTCAGGGGGATACGCCAACCATATACGAACTTCTACCGGAAAAATTTCATGCCTTAAAACCTGTTGGCAGACTAGATATGAATAGTTCTGGCATCTTACTGCTGACGAATGACGGTGATTTTGCCCATCGGATGACCCATCCAGGCTTTCATAAAACGAAAGTGTACGAGGTGCAGCTCGATGCGCCGCTACAACCGCTTCACCAGCAAATGATTTCAGATTACGGGGTCATGCTTGAGGATGGGAAAAGCCGGTTTGTTGTTTCGAAGCTTGGTGAAATGCCAGATACGTACGAGATCACAATGCAAGAGGGAAGAAATCGCCAGATTCGCCGTACTTTCGCTGCGCTTGGGTATAGTGTTATTACGCTGCACCGGGTTCAGTTCGGTTCGTATCAGCTAGGCGGCCTAACTCCCGGCTCGTACGCCGCCATCGCTCCATAAGCTGCAGCTTTACTTCGCCAACCCACATCATAACCTGAATGTAGCTATATCCTGTGGTCGCCTGAATCGAGGCTGTTTTTTTCCTGTTGCGACGAATGCGCATTAGCGTAACAACATCTTCCGGAAGCACTTCGCCTTTATACCAGCGACGAATGTTCATCAGCTGAGCACTAATAAAATCGGGAAACTGATCTATAGGGATGACATCAAAGTCTGCTTCTCGCACCAAAGAGGCGAGAAGCTCATCACATTCATCTTCACATTTCGGACATTCGATCGCATCGATAAATTCTAGTGACACAGTCTCACTATACCGCATGCGTCTGGTGATATAGTGCTCAACTAATAGAATTCTATCAATATATCATCAGACGCATATTGCTTATGCTCGCGAAAAACTGTTACCTCTGTTATAATAATCATACTTATGGCTTCCAAATTACCAACCGTAGCAATTATTGGCAGAGCGAACGCAGGCAAAAGTTCGCTCTTTAATCGTTTAGTTCGCGCCCAGCAAGCCATTGTGGCCCGAGAAGCCGGAACTACCCGCGACAATGTCGTAGGCAAAGTACACTACAGGGGTGATGGCGGACTGGAAGCACAGTTTTGGCTGGTCGATACCGCCGGGCTAAAAAATCCCGAAGACGAATTTGAAGCCAGTATCCAAGAACAGATTGAAGAAGCCGCCGAGGCCGCGGATGTAATTCTGGTTGTGGTCGACACAACCGAATATCCAGGTGACGAGGAGCGTAGTGTCGCAAAAAAGGCTCTAAAAAGCAAAAAACCGGTACTTCTCGTTACCAACAAAGCCGACCTCAAAAATAGTTTGCATGATGATGAATTTAAGCGTCTTGGCATCAAGGACATCATACGCACCTCTGCCGAGCACAACAGCGGTATCAGTGACATCCTGAACCGTCTTGCAGCGCTGCTACCGCCCGTCGTTGAACGAGAAGACAACGACGTTTTGCGCGTTGCCTTAATCGGGCGGCCAAACGCTGGCAAGAGCCATCTATTCAACACGTTGGCAGGCAAGCAGCAGGCAGTCGTCGCCAATATCGCAGGTACCACACGGGATATCAACCGCGTTCCGGTTAAATATCACGGCCGAGCCATCGAGCTGCTTGATACTGCTGGCGTTCGTCGTCAGGGCAAACAAGAAGTAGGCATCGAGAAGTTTTCAGTACTTCGCACTCTTCAAGCTATTGAAGAATCAAATGTTTGCTTGCTGCTGATGGATGCAAACGAACTGAGTACTCAGCTCGACCAACGTCTGGCGGGCCTCATCGCCGAAGCAGGCAAGGGGCTTATCATTGTTGTGAGCAAATGGGATAGCCTGGAAGAACGCGACGAGACAGTCGCTGATGGCATTACCCGCAAAATTAGCTACGACTTTAAGTTTACTCCATGGGCACCGCTGATATTTACCAGTAGCGTCACTGGCCAGAATGTAGCGAAAATTCTTGATCTTGTCACCAAAATTGATGCGCGCAGAAAACAGGCAACGAAAACGCGTGTATTAAACGACTTACTGCAAAAAGCCACTACGAAGCACCCGCCAAGCGGCCTCAAAAATACCCACCCCAAGCTTCGCTATATGGTGCAAACCGATACAATGCCGCCATGGTTCGTCATTTACGGCAGCAACCTAAAATTCGTGCACTGGAGCTACAAACGCTATCTCGAGCGACTCCTGCGTGAAGCCTACGATTATAGCGGCACACCAATAAAGTTTAGTTTTCGGGACGAAAAACAGATTCAGTACAACAAAGAACGAGCCGCTAAAGGTTTACCAGCAGTGACGAAAGCGTATAAACAATCCCTGAACGAAAAACAGTCATAAACGGAAAGACCCCGCGCCCTGAGAAGGACGCGGGGTCTCCGTCAGGGTGCGGGGGGGTGCGCTACTTGCGTAGCGCGGTGGCCGTGAAGCCCGACAGGCCGGCACTGCCAACCTCTGGGTTCACGACGAACGTGGCCTCAGACCGCTCAAAAATACTGAGCGGCGGGCTGGCTGGACGACGAGCCTCGGCTCGTCGAGCGATGTCGCTTCTGGCCTGTGTGAAAGTGACGAGTGTCACCGTGAACGCCAGGAACGCAGAGAAACCGATCGTGCAGACCCAGCCGATTTGGTCGTGTGGCCGAAACCACACGACGATCAAGCCGGTCAGCCATACGATTGACGTATAGCCGAGCCACCTAGCCGCGATTACAGGTTTGTTCATGAGGTGCTCCTTTCGGAGTTGTTGCCCAGGCTCATACTCCACGGGCGGGGAAGTGTCCCTCTGAACTTATTTATTATAGCATAAGTTGTATAAAAAAGCAATAGTATATACTGTTTTACAGATATGAAGTTAGTTTTTGCACTCGGAAATCACGAACCTCGTTATAATAGTACTCGTCATAACGTTGGATTTATCGTTCTGGACTACGTAACTGACAACTATGGCAGCACATGGTCTGAGAAACCAAAATTCAAGGCACACATAGCTGAGCTATCGCTCCATGGCGAAAAAATAGTACTCGCAAAGCCTACGACCTACTACAACCGCGTTGGTGAAAGCTACCATGCAATTACTAGCTTTTATGATATTCAGCCTAGTGATGTGCTAGTGGTCCATGATGATCTAGCCCTGACGCTTGGCACTATTCGCACCCGTATAGGTGGTAGTGACGGTGGCAGCAACGGCTTAAAAAGCCTAATTGCACACGGTGGGGAAGCAACGGCACGGCTACGTATCGGTATTGCAACACCCCTGCTCGAGCGAATTGACCCGAGCGACTATGTACTAGGTCGTCTGACGCAACATGAACTCGACAGTCTCAGTCAGTGCCGACCGAGACTTGCCGAGATTATCGATAGTTTTATCACAAATTCTTTGTCAATCACAACACATCGATAGCTTAGTGCATATCGTGCATGTCATGCGCATGCGTCTCGTCGTGGTGGCTATCGTGAGTTTCATTAGCATGTGAATGCGACGTATTGGCAAGCACCAAGGCGATCGCCAGCACGCCAACAAGAAGCATACCGGCCTGGACATTACCCTCGCGTCGTGGCTTTTCGTGGATATCAGGAATGATATCGCTCGCCGCGATGTAAATGAAGAACCCGGCAGCAACCGCCAGCGGCAAGGCAGGGTTGAAGGTGGTAATAGCGCCCAGCGCGTAGGTTGCCAGTGCGGTCACGACTGTCGCCAAGGCGCTAACGATATTCACCAGTAGGACAGTACGAGCACGCATGCCTTTACCTAGCAATATACTGAAATCACCAATTTCCTGCGGAACCTCGTGGGCGGCTACGGCCAGAGCCGTACCAACACCTGCGGCCGGACTGACTAAGAAAGCCGCTCCGATTGCCACGCCGTCAATAGCGTTATGGACCGTATCGCCAATAATTACTAGCCATTGATGTGTTTTATTTTTTTTGCCATGCACACTGTCATGGTGGTGATTCTCATGATGGTGAAACCATCCAAGCAAACGCTCCAGCGCAAAGAATGCCAAAAATCCACCAAGCGCGTATGCGACAACGGAGTGTATATCGCTTCCTTCTACCGCTTCTGGAAGTACCCCTAAAAAGGCAGCGGCCAGAAGTGCTCCGGCACCAAACGGCATGCCATATTTTATTGCTTTGTTACGTATTTGCGGGTGACTGATAAGCGCCACGCCTGCCACTAGTGAGAAAACACTTCCAACCAGCGACCAAAAGAGAACTGTTATGTAGTCCATATATTTCCTTATTGTGTTTATGTATCAAAACGAAAAACGAAAGTCGGTGGCTACCATCGGGATAAGGAGTAGGGTAGCAATGTAGTTAGTATAGCACAGAAGCAAGCTGACGCAATTCGCTTTGGCTATAGCGTGAGCTGCTTGCAATATCAACAGACATGACAGAATCACCAGAGGTATGGCTCAAACCGGCCGTATGGCCTACTTCGTGCAGGACGGCATGATTAAAAACGCTATATCCCGAGACATTAACAACAGCAAATCCGTCTGGCGATCCGTACCCGATAGTTGTCCGAAAGTTCGTAGCGTCCATGCACCCAGGTAAATCAATTGCCACAACTGTGAGCATTTCGCTCACGGCGTGGGCTTTTGCGCTTTTTTGGATATCGAACACGGCAGTAGCATCCTGGTTCGTTAAACATGTCAAATCTGTCGTATACGTTGCCTCTGTAACCTGTACGCTACGTGGCACGTACTGGCCATCAGTGGCCTCCACAAACGCTGCTTTAATATCTGTAAAGATTGGTAATGTCGGCGAATAGCCTCGTACACTGTAGTGGATAATATGCACCGGTGCATTAACGGCGAGTAGCTGTTTGGTGGTATTGATACGTTGTGCTGCTGGCACTTCGAATTGCGGTGCGGCCTTAGCAGGCGCGCTAGTACTCGTAGCCACTATCACGCCAATACTATTTACAATCAACACAACAAAAATAATAGCGCCCTCAAGCGCCGTACGTACAACACTCCCGTTGCTCCGTCTCATTCTTACATTGTATCACTTTTTTGTATTTTTGTCAATTGATTATTTTGTGCAAACAAAAAAGCGCCTCCAAGTAAGGGTGGGCATCACTTGAAAGCGCCATGTTGCCCTTCAACCACCCTGATACGACGACGTGAAGCGCACGCACACATACTCCACAGAAGGTGGGCGCCCACACGGATGTGCTACTGGATAGTCACGCATATGACGTACCAATGAAAAGGGTTAAAGGGATTAGTATGCGTATAACGTTTGGTTCTTTAGCCAAGCCCAGAGAAGTGGAGGGTAGAATACTTCAAAAGGCCGTTATACACAACCTAACATAGTAGAATTCCCTGAAAATATTCGGGGGATTCTGTTAGAATAGGGGGTATAAGGTGCGTTTGGTTGACCTCGCATTTGAAACTCAACCAATCGTGCTTCATTTTAGCACGTATTTGACAGTACGTCAATACTTTTTATCACTTTTTGTATGAAAATCAACAGACTATCACCCCAGGACAATAATTTTCTTAAGATACTGATGAGTATTGCCGACGCGCCAAAATCATTGAATTACATTGGAAAACTACCAGAATCTCGAATACCGGCGGTTGCAATCGTCGGTACACGAAAGCCCACACGGTATGGCAAAGAGGTAACAGAGCAGGTCGCCTTTGAGCTTGCAAAGCAAGGCGTTGTGATAGTCAGCGGTATGGCGCTCGGAGTTGACGGCTTGGCGCACCGCGCTGCACTAGAGGCGGGAGGCACGACGCTTGCCGTGCTTGGCAGCGGGCTTGAAAATATTTACCCAAGCACCCATAGGCAGCTAGCAAAAGACATTGTAAACGGAGGTGGTGCTATCATGAGCGAATACCCCGATACAATGCCAGCACTTGGGCATCAATTTCTCGAACGCAATCGAATCGTCAGCGGCCTGGCCGATGCAATTATTATCACCGAAGCCGCTCAGCGTAGCGGCACGCTAAATACCGCCATGCACGCCATGGAGCAGGGGAAGGATGTATTCGTTGTGCCTGGCCCCATCACCAGCCCGATGAGTTTAGGTTGTAATAGTTTACTCAAACAAGGTGCTTTGCCGTTACTACAAACCAGCGATGTCGTAGAAGTGATTGCGCCGCGCCTATTGAAGGCTCAAACAAGTCTGGCGCTCGGTAATACCCCGCTCGAACAGGCCGTCATCGAATTTTTGCGCGCTGGCGGCCGCGATGGCGACGAAATGCAAGCTAGCCTAAAAGCCTCGGCCACCGAACTTTCTACCGCCCTTACCATGCTCGAAATCGCCGGAACCATCCGTGCTTTAGGTGCCAATCAGTGGACACTGCGCTAATACAGGCGAAGCCTCGTCCGCACACCCGCGGGCGAGGCCTTTCGCTTTTTTGGCGTCGTTACTTGCTTTTTTATAAAATTTGCGTAGTATAGTGCAAGTGTGTTTAGCTAGAATAAGCTAACCGTGAGCAATATGAGCAAAAATGTCGTCATCGTCGAGAGCCCCGCAAAGGCCAAAACCATCGAGAAATACCTTGGAAAAGATTTCACGGTACTTTCAAGCATTGGCCATATCCGAAGCATCGTCAAAAAAACCAAAGACGGTACGCCACCTATTGATATAAAAAATGGCTTTAAGACCACCTACGAAGTCGATCCGGAAAAAAAGAAAGTCATTGCCGAGCTGAAGAAGGCCGTCAAAGCTGCCGATACTGTTTGGCTCGCCACCGATGAGGACCGAGAAGGCGAGGCGATTGCATGGCACCTTTGCGAAGTACTAGGCCTTGATCCTAGCACGACCAATCGCATTGTGTTTCATGAAATTACCAAAGATGCCATTACAAAAGCCATCAAGCAGCCTCGCACGGTAGATATGCACTTGGTGCAAGCCCAGCAAGCCCGTCAGATTTTGGACCGGATTGTTGGCTTTGAACTAAGCCCTGTTGTGTGGCAAAAAGTACCTGGTGGCAAGAGTGCTGGCCGCGTCCAGAGCCCAGCCGTGCGACTACTCGTAGAACGTGAACGAGAAATCCGCGACTTCGCCGGCTCGTCGCAATTTAAAGTAACGGCGGTATTCATCCACGATGGACAGGAATTCAGGGCGGAATTGAATCAGCGGTTCGATAGTGAAACCGATGCTCACGCGTTTCTCGAAAGCTTGCAAGGCGCAAGTTTCATAGTCGGCGATACGACGAAAACTCCCGGTACAAGAAATCCGAGCGCACCGTTTACGACGAGTACGCTGCAGCAAGAGGCCAATAGTAAGCTCGGCTTTGGAAGTAAAGCTACGATGGCTGCAGCTCAGAAACTGTACCAAGCTGGAAAAATCACCTACATGCGTACCGATAGTGTCAACCTTAGCGGCCAGGCAATTGCAGCTGCAACAGACTATATCAAGCGCTTATACGGTCCAGAATATAGCACTGTACGCAAGTTTAAGACCAAGAACACCAGTGCCCAAGAAGCACATGAAGCGATCCGCCCAACCGATATGTCGCTCGAAACAGCAAGCAATAACGAATACGACCAAAAGCTGTATGACCTGATTCGACGGCGCACCCTGGCCAGCCAAATGTCGCCCGCCAAGCTAGAAAAAACAACTGTTACCATTACAGTTCAAGCAGGTGGCGCTAGCGCACCTACGTCACTGTACTTTGAAGCAAAAGGCGAGGTCGTAGTATTTGACGGGTTCTTGCGCGTCTACGGCGGCGGTAAAGATGAGCTTTTGCCGAATATTACGACAGGCGAAAACCTACAAGCCTCGCACGTTGAAGCTCGCCAAGTATTTGCCCGACCGCCAGCACGTTACACTGAGGGAAGTTTGGTGAAAAAACTAGAAGAGCTTGGTATCGGCCGACCGAGCACCTACGCGACGATTATTGATACCGTTCAAACTCGCGGTTATGTCGAACGCGGTGACGGGGAAGGCGAACCACGAGAGGTCATTGTACTGCAGCTGCTTGAAGATGGCATCGATAGAGAAATCGTCGAAGAAAAAACTGGTTCGACCAAAGGCAAGCTACTGCCAACCCCTGCTGGCGAGCTGATTGCTGATTTCCTTGCTAATCACTTCGAGCAAGTGGTAGATTATGGGTTTACAGCAGAGGTCGAGGAACATTTCGACGATATTGCTGAGAATAAACTCGAACGTAACAAAATGTTGCAGGATTTCTACGATCCATTTCACGCATTGATTGAGAACTCGGGGAGTATTGACCGAAGTACAGTTGGCGAAGCGCGCGAAATCGGTATCGACCCGAAGAGCGGCAAAGTCATTCTCGCTCGGTTTGGTCGATTTGGACCAATGCTGCAACTCGGCAACCCAGAAAAGGGCAGTGCCGACAAACCAGAATTTGCACCGATGCCTAAAGGGGCACGAATCGATACCGTAACGCTCGAGCAAGCGTTAACTGCCTTTGAACTGCCGCGTACCCTTGGTGAGACCGAAGACGGACAGGCGATCAGAGCTAATATTGGACGCTTTGGGCCATACATTCAAGTCGGCAAACTTTTTGTCAGCATCAAACCCGAGGATCCGCACACTATCACTCTCGAAAAGGCCTTGGAGCTCTATGCCATGAAGTTGAAATCAGAGGCCGAGAAGCATATCGCCGATTTTGGTGATGGCGTCAAGGTATTAAACGGGCGCTGGGGCGCTTATGTAACCGACGGAAAAACCAACGCCAAAATCCCAAAGGATACCGATCCCAAAACGATTACTCACGATCAAGCAAAAAAACTACTGAAAGAAGCGCCGGCAAAATCCAGTCGACGCATTCCCCGTAGGAAAAAAGCTTAGCCCCTAACGAGTATCCCGCTTATGCTACAATAGCACTATATGAAACGTCGGGCAGCGTTTAGCATCGTCGAAGTTATCTCTATCATTGTTGTTATTGCTATTCTCGCGATGATTGTATATTTTGGCTACGGCTCGTGGCAGCACAATTTAGCCAACAAAACTGTCCAACACGATGGGTTCGAAGCGTCATCAAGTTTGGAGACGTATCGAAATTCACAGAACTTTTATCCATCAAACCTTGCTGGAACGGGATTTGCAGCTTCAAATGGCGTAGCGCTTAAATTTATGACCAACGCGCAGCAAACGCCGTTTTATCAAAATCTGACGCCGGACCAAAATGCACAATTGCTGCTTAATTCATGCAATGCCAATATGCCGATAACTGATGGAACAACCACCTATAATACATTGTGTGCCTTTGCCGGCAATAATTTCCATGTCAAAGGGCAGGTAAGTTCCAATGTGGTGCTGCAGGGGCCAGTCATCGAACAAAGCGACTTTACGTTAACATGCGGATCAGTATGTAACGTCGCCCAAGCAGCGATTATAAACATATTCCAGCAACAAGGCGGCAGCTGGCCGGTAACTATTCCCAAAAGCCAGGTTGCACTGCCGAATCCTATATACATTCCTATCGAAAATACTGCCACGGATTACTGTTTAGAGGCAACGTCTGTTGCCTATGGAGACATCGTCTTCCATACTACACCGCTCCAAAAGCAGCCAGTTGTCGGTGTCTGCCCTGACAACCCGGCATTACACTATCCATAGTAACGAAGTATCTAGTCAATGCATTGACATATCCCAAAACCAGGGTGAGCCTAATCACAAAATCTGTGGAAAAAAAGCCCAATTTCATGCTTTACCATAAGCGTCTACTATGTGCTATAATATTACTAACAACACTGACTATACAAAAAGTGTTTGACATTAATCAAAATTTGTTCTATAATTGAATAAATATTTACGTAAAACATAACGGCAGGTGGGGCAGAGAGGCACATCAGTATACTATGAGTGAGACCGAAAAACAGAGTGTAGTAACCGCTTTAAAGGCGGCTGTTGATGATGTACTCAAGGCTGTTGATCAAGAGCGTGAACGTGAAATTGTAACGCGTCGTTTTGGTCTATACGACCGGAAAGAAACGCTTGAGCAAATTGGCGAACTACTTGGCATCACCCGTGAACGTGTTCGGCAGCTTGAAAAGGCTATTCTTATTCGTCTGAAAATGGCGGTTGAAGACGGCAAAGTAGCTTCAGTTCATGAAGCAGAACGAATGCTTGTCCGTGCTCTCTCTGAAACCGGTCGCGTAGCTAAGGTAGGCGATATTACTACCCACGTGCTTGGGACAGTAAGCACGCCTACTGAACGAGCTCATGTTGCCTTTATCGCGGAATTATCTCCAAAGCTCACGGTCGTTAACGAAAATGATACCTACCATCAAGCTATTGGTATTGCTGAACATGGCGACGAAAAGAAGCTTCGCACAAATGTTGATGAAATCGTAAAGACAATCAAAACTACTGGTGAGCCAATCAGTGGCGAAGATCTTCATGGCAAGCTTAGCTATGAGCATCCCGACCACGTACGAGCGCTTGCAAGTGTTAGTAAAAAGCTTGCACACCTCAAAGACATGTGGGGTCTCAACAAATGGCCAACTGTTAACCCGAAGAATATCCGCGACAAAATCTATGTGATTTTAGCCGAAAATGGTAAGCCAATGCATTTTTCAGACATTGCCAACAACATTAAAGATAGTGATTTTAAGCGAAAAGACGTTACCACTCAAGCTATTCATAATGAACTGATTAAAGACAAGCGATTTGTGCTGATTGGACGCGGTATTTATGCCCTCGATGCTTGGGGGTATAGTAAAGGCACTGTTAGCGATATCATTACCAACGTACTCAAGAAGGCCGGCGAACCACTTCACCGAGACGAAATCGTCAAGCGCGTTCTAAAGAGTCGTCAGGTTAAAGAAACCACAATCCTTCTTAATCTTCAGAGTAAGCCAGAGTTCAAGCGCGTTTCGAAAGCAACTTACACTTTAGCTGAAGGCAAATAAGCGGCGTGAACGCGCGGCAACAATCAATGCCGCATTCAGATTCATTGATAGGACAAACCTTGCATTACTGGGGGAGAGGTGGGAAAATAAAGTAAGAATTTATGGGCATATTCTCGACACTACTCGACCTAGTACTCCAATGGTATGTTTGGATTCCTCTCACACTTGTATTGTTGTATCTAGCGTGGCGAAATTTTCAAAAAGCAGAGATCGAAGTATCGCCCACAGAAAGTTCGCTGTTAGTTTTAGAGATTCCGAAAGCAAATGACAAGTCTGAACTTGCTGCTGAACAGCTATTCGCCAGTCTGCATGGCATTTTGCGTGATAAATCCGAGCTTCGACGCACGCATGGCCAGCAGGAGCACCTAAGCTTTGAAATAGCCAGTGTAAACGGTCAGATTCGCTTTTACGTTTGGGTGCCAAAAGCGCTGCAAAGCTTTATAGAGGGCCAAATATATTCTCAGTATCCAACAGTTCAGATTCATGCCGCTGAAGAAGATTATACGTCACACGAACGCCAACACAGTGTGGTATACACCAATGAAATTCGCCTCACCGAAAGTGAATTTCTGCCAATTAAAACCTTCCAGAATTTCGAGGTCGACCCGCTTGCAGGTATCACCGGAACGCTTGCCAAGCTTGAAAGTACTGGCGAGGAGCTATGGGTGCAGGTACTAGTGCGCCCAATTGCTGATGAGTGGCACAAAGCCAGTGATCGCTGGATCGGGAGCGTTAAGGGTGGCAACCCCTTTAATGCGCTTTTCGGCGGGCAAGGGTTTGACGCACGGTGGTTTGCGACGTTCTTTGAAGCATTATGGAAACCGCCGGAAGAAGCAACGGCAAGCGGCGAGAAAATACTGTCGGAACGAGAAAAAACCCGAATAGCTGAAGCCGAGAAAAAAGCGACAAAACTTGGCTATGATGTAAAGATTCGACTTGCCTATCTAGGAGAAAGTGAAACCAACGCCAAGCTGCAGATGCAAGCTATTGTTGGGACATTCAAGCAGTACAATAGCACTAATCTTAACGGCTTTAAATCGGCGGGAGCAGCATTTGGCAAGGAGGCGCTTAGCGTGTACAAGGACCGCGCCTTCAAGGGTCACGGCTTTATCCTAAATATCGAAGAACTCGCTAGTGTCTTCCATCTACCACACACGAATGTCGAGACACCGAATATTGTCTGGGCGAGCAGCAAGACCGCGGAACCGCCAAATAAACTTCCAGTTATAACTGGTAATGATGCGATTGATGAGAACATTTCTGCATTTGGTGTAACGAATTTTCGTGGTATATCACACCAGTTTGGCATGCTGCGCTATGATAGGTCGCGTCATGTCTACATCATTGGTCAAACTGGGGCAGGAAAGAGCGGTTTACTCGAGCTGTTTGCGCTGAGTGATGTCTTTCACAACCAAGGCTATGCGATTATTGACCCGCACGGTGACTTTGCCGTTAATAACTTGAAGTTTATCCCTGGAAGTAGGGTAGACGACGTGGTGTACTTTAACCCGGCCGACACCGCGCACCCACTTGGATTCAACCCACTTGAAGTGACTGACGAAAACCAAAAAACAAATATCTCTTCTGAGGTAATTGGTGTACTAAAGCGAATGTTCGGCGAGAGCTGGGGACCGAGGCTGGAGTATATATTACGCTATACAATTCTAGCTCTTCTTGACCATCCGAATACGACTATGCTCGACATTACCCGTATGCTAACAGATAAGAAATTTAGAAAAGAGGTGCTTGCAACCTGTACCGATACGGTTGTGCTGCAATTTTGGAATATCGAATTTGCTAGCTGGAACGATAAGTTTCAGGCTGAGGCAATTGCGCCGGTTCTCAACAAGGTCGGAGCCTTTACGGCAAACCCGGTAATACGCAACATCATAGGTCAGCCGAAAAGTACCTTCAATATTCGTGAAATTATGGATAGTGGCAAGATTTTAATTGTAAATCTTTCAAAAGGATTGATTGGCGAGGATAATGCTGCGATATTGGGCTCGTTCCTTGTTACCAAGATACAGCTCGCTGCGATGAGTCGACAAGATATTCCAAACATCGAAGACCGAAAACCATTCTACCTCTACGTCGATGAGTTTCAGAACTTTGCTACCGACAGCTTCGCGACTATTCTTTCCGAAGCACGCAAATATGGCCTAAACCTCACTGTCGCGAACCAATACATTTCTCAGATGTCGGAAACGGTGCGAGACGCTGTGTTTGGTAACGTTGGGACGATGATAACATTCCGTGTCTCCGCAGATGATGCACCAATTCTCTCTAAACAATTTGAGCCGAACTTTGAAGCGCTTGATCTGCTCCAAATGCATAACCGCAATTTTGTGATTAATATGGTTATTGGAGGCGAGAAAACCCCGGCGTTTAGCGGACGAACGCTCAATCTTCCGCCCGCCCAGGCCGATAACACTGCTCACATTATTGCACATACACGGCGCATTTATAGCCGAGACAGGGCAGAAGTCGAAACTGAAATTGCCCAGTTAATGATGAGTGGAAGCAATAAGCCAGTCCCACAAAGTGGCGCGCAAGCCGCCCAATGGCCGTTGAACGCCCATTCAAATGTTAGTACCCCAAGCGTTCCTGATGAAAGCGTGAGCGAATCGTCTCCGGTAAAAAAGAAGCGCACGCGCACGCGCAAGAAAAAACTGGCTACAACAGAGGCTGGTGCTTCTGAACCTACAAGTAAAGCTTCGACAATGTCAGAAAAATCATCCAAAGACGATACGCTACTCTCACTCCGCTAACGCTTTTGGTATACTACTACTATGAGTATGGGGAAGAAAACTAAGCTTGGTCTAATTATTGCCGCCATTGGAATTGTATTTGGCGACATCGGGACTAGCCCGCTATACGTTCTACCGGCAGTTTTCGGGGCAGGACGACTACCGATAACTGGAACGACCATATACGGCATCATCTCTCTTATAGTCTGGACGCTGATCATTGTTGTGTCAGTTAAATATATTACTTTCGTTATGCGAGCAGACAACCGGGGAGAGGGAGGCATTATCGCACTTGTATCTCAGTTGCAACGCGCGAATATTCGTCCTGCGTACAAGCGTCTCGCCATCGTGGTTGGACTTGTTGGTCTTGGGTTGTTCTTTGGTGATAGCAGCGTAACGCCCGCCATTTCTGTGCTATCTGCAGTAGAAGGAATCGTATTATTATCGCCGCAATTAACTACCTGGATCATACCGATTACTCTTGGCATACTGATAGGTCTATTCGCCTTGCAATCTCGAGGTAGTGGTAAAATCGGCGCGCTGTTCGGCCCCGTTATGCTGGTGTGGTTTGGCGTGGTGGCACTTGGAGGGATAGTTCAGCTACTGCAATCTCCCGACATTCTTTTTAGTATCCTCCCGACAAGCGCGCTCGGGTTTGTTGCTGCATATCCGCTTATCAGCTTTTTTGTGCTGGGAGCGGTTATTTTAGCGGTAACAGGTGCAGAGGCGCTATATGCTGACATGGGACATTTCGGACGACCAACCATCGCCAGGGCGTGGTATAGTATAGTCTTTCCATCACTCTTGCTCAATTATATGGGGCAAGGCGCACTGCTTCTTGCGGCACCGTCCTCACTGAGTAGCCCCTTTTTCTTGCTGTATCCAGCCGTACTACATCCTATTGTTGTTTTTATTGCTACGCTTGCAACGGTTGTTGCATCACAGGCCGTCATCTCTGGTGCATTCTCGCTCGCGCACCAAGCGATTAGCCTTGGCTACTTGCCGCGTATGCTCGTAAAATATACCTCTAAAGACACAGAAGGGCAGGTATACGTACCAGCTATTAATTGGTTATTGGCGACAATAGTATGTCTGCTAGTGGTAACATTTGGCTCGAGCGTAAAGCTAGCTGCTGCGTACGGAATTGCTGTTAGCGGCGCATTACTGGTTGATACCTTGCTGTTTATCGCTGTCCTTGCAAGGGTGAAAGGGAGCAACCTAATAAAGGTCAGCGCGTTTGCTGCTACCTTTTTGATTATTGATGGAGCATTCACCTTGTCGGCATCGATGAAGGTGCCATCTGGCGGATGGGTGCCACTAGTTATCGCCCTGCTCACTTGCGCATTACTACTGATATGGGTGCGCGGACACGAGGTTGTTGCAAAAGAACGGCACAAGAAAGAGCAGCCACTCGCGGATTTTGTGCGATCGGTACGCGGCATGAAGCTAACTCGTCTGCCTGGCCATGCAGTATACCTCGGCAGCCACGAAGGGTACGCACCCCTTGCGCTCGAAGCAAGTGTACACCAACTTCATGAGCTGCATGAGAAGGTAGTTGTTGTAACAGTTGAAATCGTCCATCATCCACACGTTCCTGAAAAGCAACGTATACTATTCGATGGCCTAAAAGACACAGCCGACGGTATTAGCCATGTTCGCATTCAGTATGGCTTTGCCGATCATCCGAATGTACCCAGAGAGCTTGAACACGCGCGTAAGCTTAGCCCTGAACTTGATTTTAATCCATACACAGCTACGTACTTTGTTTCCCAACAAAAGCCCGTTATTGAACACTCTTCGCACCTAGCGGGTATCGAGAAGCATCTCTACCTTGCAATGGCACGTAATGCAGTTAATGTAAGTGACTATTATCATTTACCCCCAAATACAACTATACAGATGAGCACGTACGTAGGGCTATAGAGCACCGCGGCAGGCGTGACCCCTGTTAATAGCATGCAACTTTCAGCAATATAATATAGAACAAAATTAGAACTTTGATGTCGTGCAAATAGCGCAGCAACTAAAAATCACTATGCGGCATACAGCTTGCAATAAATGACATAAATCAGAAACTAAGGCAAGTTATAGGCGAGCGTGAACAATGGAAGAAGAAAAGGGTGCAAAAGTAAAAAACAAACGTACAAATACTACGTAGCAGGGACGTACTATGTACCAAATTCGTTCGATAGATTATACGTCGCACAATGTTTCTTTTGCGTCATTGGAATATAGTCATATAGTTGATTCACTATACCTTTAAACGGGGGAGTTTTTAGCTGCACCTGCGCATCTATGTAGTTGATTACCCTTGAAGCACCCAAGCCATCGCGCCTGTTAGTGCGTATACGTTATGAGCCTAGGCTTTGCGTGCAGTGTGTTGTGATTTTATATTACAGTTTGATAGTTTTCCACAAATATGGTTTGTTTTCACGACCATTTGCATTTTTTCAATTTTATTCCCCCACTACTCTTTTTCCCTATTGTCGATGTATTTGATTTTTTCGAATTTTATATTTTTATATAGTTTTTGTACAAATCGAACAAAAAACGAACATTCTATCCACTAGGGCGGGTAGGCCTGTCTTCACCGATATACTGCCCTGCCACCCGTCCTAACGTCTATATATGATGGCGTGATGCCTTTTGTTTGGAGGTACTTGATCATACGTCCCATATCTTCGGCCTGCTCCCCTGCACTACGATCGATCGTGTACTTAATACGATACGGTGCTCCGTCGACTTTGATTTCAAGCTGACGCGTAGTTAGAGGTGGAATACTAGCCTCAGTAACATTGTACCCCTGGAGCTTTGCTGCGCCCACGACACGTCCAACAAATGCCAAAAATCGATTGCTTGTCACTAAGCCACTCGCCGTAGCAGTTCCAGATGAATCGATAATTTGCAGCGCCGGCGACTCATATGCATTATAAGAAAACACGGTTCCTTGCTGATCGACGAATTGGTTCTCTCCTCGTAGCGACCACCGTGCAATTGGCTTGCGCACAGAGACATACGCGGTGACGCGGCCAAGTATGCCGCTCGAGTCGAGGTGAATAGCAGAAACCTCTGGGTACTTATCGGCCACGAAGCTTAATAGCCCTTCGGTATTAACACTAAAAAGAGATCGCTCTAGGGGGTGACGATCGAAATAGCTCATAAGATATGAAGCATATTCTTTTCTACGTTCGATTGTTAGTGTAGCACCCGAATTTGGAGCTACGACAAGTGAAGCGATTAATTGGCTGATGAGTACATATAGCAGCGCTCCAGCCACAAGGACGACTAGAAAATGGCTGAAGAGCCGCCGACGCAGTTGGCTTAGGTGATGCACGTGCGCACGCGGAGAACGCAAGTCTGCATTGAGCTCGTTGCTACTTGCTACATTAGCCGACAAACTTCCAGTAATCGTCCGGTTTCGGCGATAGGTCGGCTGTGCAGTCTGCTGTGAACCGTCATCAACATCCAAGGTCTGACTAGGTCGACTCCGTCGATGTGGCGGCGCATCAATAGTCTTGTTCTGACGGGAAAATATTTTTTTCATTTCTAATTTCTACGCTTTACCACCATTGTACCAGTGAACCGCTCAGTTTGCATGTGATCCGGCGGTGCGAATCATTTGTGCCAAATCGTTAGCAGCATTGGGGTGTGCAAACGTCGCAATTGCATCAGCCAACTGTTTTTGACGTGCCGAATCGTCAATAAGCGACACTACTTCTTTTGAGAGAACGCCAGGATGTGCGCTGAGCTCAGACTCGTTGATAACTATTGCAGCCTTTCTCTGTTCATAACTTTTGGCATTCTTAACTTGATGCCCACCAGTAAGATATGGGTTTGGAATAAGAATAGTTGGCGTATGTAGGGCTGCGAGCTCAAGCAGTGTTGTTGCGCCAGCCCTCGCCACGACAACGTCGGCAGCGGCCATGGTATCTGCCATGGCTTCACCAACGAAGCCATGAAGTTGGAACTGTCCGTTCTCTTGATATTTTTTAGTTGACTTGTTGGTCGCATCAAAATTCTTCTCACCGCTAATAAGCAAGACCTGCGAAACATCCAATAGTGCGTCAAGATTCGCCACCACAGCCCGGTTGATACTCTCAGATCCAAGCCCGCCACCCGTAATTACAACTAGTGGGAGATGAGCATTAAAGCCCAATTTTCGCTTTATCGCTCCGCGCTCGCTTATGGTGTAGAGATGGTATCTTTCATCGATTGGCACGCCAATATAGCGGCTTTTTGCTACTGGGTAATTATAATTTTCCAGCGGTGTGCCTGTTGCAATTGTTCGCGCCCATCGCGCAAGAATACTGTTTGTAAGTCCTGGGTGCGCGTCTGAATCATGAATAACAATTGGGATATGAAGCAAATGCGCTGCAGCTCCGACAGGTAGACTGACAAACCCACCCTTGCAAAATACAACGTCTGGTCGCCAAATAATGAGCTTTGTAATGCTCTGCAAGGTGCCAATAGCGATCTTTATGCCGTCTACGAAATTTGGCCATACAATCGTTCGAACACGCAGCAATTGCTGCCACCACTTCATCGATTGATAGCGCCTATACTTTCCAGCGACTATTGTTTCAACTCGAATATCAGCGCTTACATTACCAATCAATGCCTTTGTTTGCTCATAGAATGCTCTGTCGCACCATACGCGCATTTCATCGCGTTTCGGATCAATTGAAAGCGCCCTACATACCGCGGCGATTGGCGTGACGTGACCGCCCGATCCCCCGCCGACTGCGAGAATTTTCATACTGCGTCTGGCCTCCTTCCCACTGTAATTCGTGTAGCGTATAACGCGATAGTTGGAAAACTAATCCAATCGCGCCTGCGATAAATACCATACTCGTTCCCCCAAAGCTAAGCAGCGGCAATGTAATGCCCGTTAGTGGCATCAGCCCCGTCATAGCAGCAACATTGAGTAGCACATGAGCACCAAGCCAGCCAAATACACCGACGGCAATTAATTTTGTTGTTAGATCCGGGAGGTGATCGGCAACATGGAGAATCCGTAGCAAAAGTCCGGCAAATAGACTTAGAATTATAACCAGGCCTACAAACCCAAACGTTTCACCCATAATTGCAAATACCGAGTCATTAATCGCTTCCGGTAAATAGCCAGTAGCTTGAATACTATTGCCAATACCGACGCCGAGCAGTCCCCCGCTTCCGATCGCTATCTTGGCATGTGCAATGTGATAGGTATCAGCATCCGTCGTTGAAATGTTATCTCCGGCGAAAAAAGCTGTTATACGTTCCATGCGATGTGGTGCAGTTATAATAAGAAACACCCCTGCCAAAACAAGGATAATGCCTGCATAAATGCCAATTTTCATATTCATACCAGCGGAAAACAACATTGCTACGACGATTGCAATCATCGCCGCCCCAGTCCCCATATCACGCTGAAACCCAATTACAAACATAATGGCGATTGCGAGCAATACGCCAATAGGAATCAACGTTTCATGCATATCGTTAATCTTACCCACTTTGGCTTTCGCAGCTAAAAATCCGGCCAAAAATAGCAATAACGCAAACTTCAAAAATTCGGCCGGCTGCAAACTCCCGAGTGGCCCAAGATTAAACCATCGACATGCCCCTAGGCTACACTGCGCCAAAGATGAGTTGCTAATGTTTCCAAATAGTACCAGTAATGCACAGGCCGCGAATGCTGCTAATAACATTTGCCACGCATACTTTTGAAGCCACCCATATGGTAATTTTGCCATAAGCATAAATGCCACTAACGCGAGAACAAGACTAATGGTCTGTTTAAGAAAAAAGTACGTTCCGGTATAAAAGTCAGTACCGTACGACGAGTTCAGCACATGGGCACGTTGAGGGCCAATAGCATACATTACAATAAGACCGAGTAGCATGAGCAGCCCCATGAATAGCACGATTTGATAATCAGCCCGGTGCTTTCGCACCATGCCACTGACTGCAGAAGCAATTCGTGTCCGGCTTGTCACTATATGTGCCCCCCTGATATGGCTATAAGCACGCCAACATACGATGCAACGACAGCAATTACCCAAAAACGCATAGTGACTTTTGTTTCCGGCCAGCCCTTGGCTTCAAGATGATGGTGAATCGGCGCAGATATAAACACCTTTTTGCCAAATATGCGCTTGCTCGTAATTTGGATAAGGCTCGAGCCAGCCTCAACAACGAAAAGTATCCCAATTATTGGCAGCAGCATCAACGAGTTTGTAAGCATTGCTACTACGCCTAAGCTAACGCCGTAGGCGAAACTACCAACGTCGCCCATAAAGAACCGCGCAGGGTGGATATTAAACCACAAATAGCTGAGGAGCGCTCCAATGACCGTAAAGCAAAAGCCCGCCAGTAGCATTTGGCCTTGCAGCATCGCGATAATGCCAAACGCGCCATAGCTTGTAGCCACCAAGCCGCCAGCGAGCCCATCCAGTCCATCAGAAATATTTACCGCATTACCGGTTGCCGTTACCACGAATGCAAATAGTGGGATAATTAGTATGCCGATATCGACCGATCCGTAGTATGGGATATATACGGAGGTGAAACCAAGCTTCTGATAAAAGAACCAGCCAAGCACCACACCTATCGAAATAATCATCAAAAATTTCAAACTAGAACGAAGCCCAGCGACCCCCAGCCCTTTACCCCGAATATTGATAATATCGTCAAGTAGCCCTACTGCCCCACCGCCAACAAGCGCCGCCAGCGGGAGCCAAGTTTGTGCGCGGTCAAGATTGAACGCCAGTGTAATTGCTGTGATTGCGAGCACGCCAACTGCACCAGCCATCGTGGGGATTGATCGTTTGAATTTATCGGCATGGAGCCTCGTAAATATTTCAAGTGCTTCGCCTGTTGTGCTCGTTTGACGTTGTTTCTTCCAAAATCTATACCGATACGCAATGTACGTGTAGACAGGTGTCAACATCATCGCCACAAGAAATGAAGCAACGCTCAATATAACCACGTGCGTGTAAACACCAGAGTTAACGATAGTTTGTATGCTTTCTTTCATATTAGTCTTTCGGCTCTAGCTTTAAATAATCAATCATCCAGTTTGAAATGTCAGTAAAGATCGGCATTGCATCGGTGTTACCAGCCAAGTTTCGTCCCGGACTTGATACCTGTACCATTATGACATAGTGCGGCGAAGAATTACCACCATACCCCAAATAACTACCGATCGTTTGACCATTGTCATATGAACCGTTAATGAGGGTTTGCGACGTACCTGTTTTACCGCCAATATCATAGCCTACCCTATCCTTTTTGCTATAGAACGCGGAACGTGCATCGTGTACCATTTGTTTAGCTTTTAGGGAAGCTTCTGGAGAAATAGTCTGACGAACAGGTTTGGCGGCAGTAGCAGGCCTATACGTCCCGTCGCTATCGATGTGGCCTGCAATTAGCGTCGGAGCATAGTATTTACCTCCATTCACAATTGACGAAAACCCAGACGCGACTTGTACCATCGTCACATTCAAGCCCTGCCCAAACGACATGTTAGAATAACGGACGGCATTTCCCTCTGTCGTTTCAGGAGAAATTACCTCACCGCCAGCTTCTCCGGCTACCTGTATGCCTGTTAGTACACCGAGACCAAATTTATCATGTAAATAAGAGTACATCGTTTGCCTGGCTGTCGGCGTAATACTTGAACCGTTACCAAGTCGCTGGGCAATCGTAACCATACCGGTGTTAAGCGACCAATTTAGCGCATGTTGCATCGTAATTGTACCAGTTTGTCCTTTCGATGCATTCTCGATCACCCGATCATCAACCTTTATACGGTCGGTGTTTACATACGTCGATGTCGGCTCAATTACGCCCTTATCAAGGCCTGTTGCAATCGTGAATGTTTTCATTACCGAGCCAGGTTCATACGGTGCTGAAACTGTTCCATTATTGAACGCGGCCGCATCTTGAACCTTGTTATACTCGCCAGGATTATACGTTGGCATGTTAGCCATAGCCAATATTTGTCCATTTTGTGGATTCATTACTATGACACTGCCGTACTTTGCGTTGCTTCGCTCAAGCCCACGCATGAGAGCAGCCTCCGTGTAGGCTTGAACATTCCGATCGATTGACAGGACAACATTCTTTCCATCTTGTGGTGGCTGGTCGATATTATCTTTTCCGATCGTCAACGGCACATTGCTGATGTCAGTAACCGCTTTTAGTAGTCCGTCCTTTCCTCGCAAATCAGAGTCCAAAAAAGCTTCGACACCGTATTGACCTTTCCCTTCAGCGTTCACGAACCCGAGTGTTTGCGCTGCCATAGTGCTTTCAGGATAGACGCGCTGTGAAACTTCTTGAAATCCCACTCCTTTTAGCTGTTTTTTCTTTAACAAATCTGCTTGTCGGATAGTTACCTTGCGAGCTACTACTTTGTAGCGCGCCGGTTTCGCGCGTACCAGTTCGTCGACATTCTGCACCAAGTTACCACCAGCAATACTCCGCAAGGCGGTAATAACGCCGTTGGGGTCGGTCACTTCCTTTGGGTCCACAAAGACCGTGTAGACCGATTGATTTAAGACTATTCGTACTGGTGCACCCTGATCAAGAGCGTATATTTCACCCCGTTTTGCTGGGATAGTTAAGCTTTTCTCCTGTTCATTTTTTGCCAGCGCAATATATTTGTCGTGACTAATAATTTGAATGTAAAAAAGCCGCACCACTAAAATAGCAAGAACTGCGTATAAAAACCAACGCAGTTTTGTTATCCGTGAGTGGGCGGTTTGAGCTGTATTCATACGGTGTTGCTGTTTAAGCGGACTAGTTGCGCGCAAAGTCTGTTGAACTAGGTTCCTGCATAGTTTTCGCTACGCTGCTGTTTCGAACCGTCTCGAGGGCCGTTAGCCGAGCATTTTCTACTTCAAGATCTGTCTTTTCGTTTGTTAGCTCTGCAATCTTGCTATCGACTTTTTGCGCCTCGTAGTCGTACGCAGTTGTCCGTGTCGCCTGTGTCAAGTATATCAAACCAAGCACAGTAATCATAAGTGCTACTAGCACAGTATGTGTTACGGGGCCGAGTTTGACGTGCGAAGCAAATGCAACCGTATTTTGGTTGCGTCGCATTGGCGTCTGACGGCGTGATAATGTTGAAGAATATCGTTGATATGACATGAGGTGGTGTTTGTTTCTGTGTTTGTTTTTAGCGCATCTTGGGTGAGCCCCATGCTAGCACGGGGCTCACAAAATCCAAGATGTTATTTCAGGCGTACCGCGACTTGTGTCACGTCGTCTGATTGGCTTTGGACCGGGATGTGGATTGGCATAGCAGTCCCCTTCCTTTTTTGTTTTGTTTATTTTTTCACGGCGACTCGTAGTTTTGCACTACGTGAACGCGGATTGTGAACATCGTCAGTGGCGCCTAGAATTGCTTTTTTAGTCAATAGCTCTAGTTCGGCCTCGTACCCCGATTCAGCTTGTTCTTTGAAAAATCGTTTTACTAAGCGATCCTCAAGGCTATGAAAGCTGATGATACCGACTCTGCCGCCCTTTGACAGGAGTCGTGGCAGGAGCGGAAGCATTTCCTCGATTTGGCCCAACTCGTCGTTGGTAGCAATTCTGAGGGCTTGAAAAGTGCGCGTTGCCGGATGGGTTTTTTGCCATCGGCCACGATGGGCTGCTAGTATCACGTCGGCTAATTCTTTTGTAGTAGAAAACGGTCGGTGAATAGTGATTGCCTGCGCAATGCGCTTTGCAAAGCCGCGTGGCTCTTCACCGTAGAGTGTAATGATACGCTCTAATTCACTGGCTGATGCAGTATTAACAATATCTGCTGCCGTTTTTCCTGCAGTTGCATCCATTCTCATATCGAGCGGACCATCGTGCATAAAAGAAAAGCCTCGATGACCATAGTCTAGCTGTGGTGACGACACCCCTAAATCCACAAGAATCATATCGTAAGTCTTGCCTGCTTCTACGAGCATCGTAGCCGCAGTGACAAAATCACGATGTATTAGTTCAACTCCTTTATCTGCAAATGGTTTCAACGCTTCGATTGCCATCGTATCGCGATCAACCAAGCTTGCGCCATGGTAGTTTTTCGTTAGTTCGAGAATACGCCTGGCGTGCCCGCCATATCCGGCGGTAAGGTCGAGGTAGGTTTCCCCTTCCTTTGGTGCCAAATATTCCAGCGTTTTCTCTAAAAGAACAGGAACATGATGATGTTGTGGTGGATGTTCTTTACTCATCTCCCCTACTATACACTACGCGTTGGTGTTGCACGTGTAAAGTTGGGGATTTTTCGGGCAATTGATTTCGAGCTAGTGTGCATTTTTTCATCGAGTAACACAGCAAGCTGTATCGAGATACAGCGCAGCGAGTAACACAGATGAAAAATGTGCAATAGCCGAAAAGCCGCACAGGCAATCGGCTTTGCCGATTGGCAGGTGCAGGCGGTCAATGACCGAAAAATCGAGATCACCTAACTGGCAGCATGCACGTGTTTGTTTTCGCATGTGTTTGTTTTAGTAATAAGCTGCTTCTCTTCGGTGGTGGAGAATCACCGTGTGACTCATATTCCTAATTGAAGAGAAGTTGAGAGACTTATGTGTTGAAGTTGCGTAAGAGAACGCTACTTCGTTTGTGTGAGGTGGAGTTTTTTTGGGAGGTTGTGTTTGAAGGAAGGTGCCAGACTTGTTTAATGTGTTGTCCATTCCACTCGCACATGTTACCAGATAGGTGGTCTCGAGGTATCTTTCCAAGTTGTTAACGTTCGAGCTAACAAATAATTACTGTGATTCAAGCTGTTCCGGCGACATTAATCGCCAGTACGCTCCTGCCCTGACTGCGACGACTTCTTTTTCAATGTCGGCATAGTCGAGCAAGTGTTGCTCGAGTGTCACTCGACCCTGCTTTTGGTCGAGCTCCATTGCAACTTTTCCGCGGCGAAACCGTACGTTTAAATCAGCAACCTTTTCGTCAAGAATGCTGCCACCGAGTGCTGGTTCTACTTCCCTATCCCAGACTTGCTGTGGGTAGAGGTGTAAGTACGCACCGAATCCCCTTGTGACAACGACACCGCTGGCAAATTCATTTCGAAGCTCCGTCGGTATCGTTAACCGACGTTTATCATCGAGCTTTCGTTCGAAATAGTCCATTTGTCCTTTTGTGGTATCTCGCCTGCTCGGGGCGGATTAGTTGATTATTTGTTAAGTGGTGTTTGTTTCGTGGTGGTGGTTACCCACTTATTTCCACTATCATTACTATACTACCCACTTTCACCCACATGCAAGTACTTTTTTGATGAATTTATCCAAACCAGATACTTTTCCACAGGCATCCGCTCGCACGCACTGCCGATAGTGTCGTTCCATAGCGGAACGACACTATTTGTAGAAACTTTTAGAATTTCTATTTTGTATATGATGCACGAGTATACATAGCTTCTGCAACGTCATGTAGCGATACCGCATCAGTACCGACCTTTTCTGCGCTTGAATCATTGACAGTAGGTTTTTCTGCCCGCTCAACAAGTACTCCCACGATAGCTTCTTGGTCTACGTCCTGGGTATTACATGATTTATCATCAAGCACGATAACTTCTTCGACATTCGTACCATCCAATAGTCCAACATTATACGATAGATCACTTTCATCGAGGAGAGCTTGAATATCAAATGTTCGAGATTCTCTATCGTACGACTGGTTTGCAAGTACGGTTTTATGCTGTTTCGAGTTACTAATGATAACCCAAGGAAGCATTGCAAGATCCATGCCTGAACACATCAAAAGCCTTTCGATAAGCAACAACTTTGTGCGCTGCGTATCGATGCCCCCCGCGGTCAAAAATAGCGCCCTCGTCTTAGTTGTTTGCAGCGCCGCAATAAGTTCATGTGTGCCATCAGCGAGTACGTTATCTGCAAGCGTATCTATCGAATACTCATCAAGCCCATCAAATATAGTATTGACGATTGATTCAGGCGATGTGTCGACATTTACCCGACGATTAATTTCAGCAAGATAATCAAATGCATTATTCACATTCTGTCGCCCTAGCTCTTTTACATCAGCTATCGTCGCCTTACTCACCCCCATATTCTGTAGCGTTTGCATAATAAGTTCAAAAGTATAGTCGGTATTAAGGACTGTACGGTCTACATCTACAAAGACTAGAAGATCAGAATTTAACTGCCGCACTTCGAATTCATGCGCCCTACCACTCATCTCACTCATCCTTGAGCTTTCTGAACATAGTTCCACAGTGCACTTCCAATGGTATGGACGTCATGTCGAATGAATCCTCGGGTTACCGGTAACACATCCGCGACATTCCTTTCGTTCGGACGGCCAAGATAGTCACCAGCAATGGTCTCGTACCCCGCTTTTGTAAGTTCTTTGTCATCATAGCGCACAATGTGCGCATCTTCGGCATCATAAGCCTCGATCTGACTCTCGAGTGGAAGTCCTGTGTTATACATTACAACATCGACTATACGGTTTCCGGCAAACCGTTCTATTTCGCTCACATGGTCGGATACGGTGAAGCCATCGGTGTGTCCATGCTTTGTTACAAGATTGCATACATAGATTACTTTGGCATCTGTAGACTGAAGTGCTTGCCCAAACCCGTCTATTACAAGCAGTGGACCGAGTGATGTATAGATGTCGCCAGGTGCAATTACTACCAAGTCAGCGTTCATAATTGCGTCAATTGCTTCCGGGTTTGGTACTGCCGCTGGCATAATATAGAGCTTTGCTTCTCTCGGATCATGTTCGAATTTCGCATCGTCGACAACAACTTCACCATGCAGCTCTTTACCGTGCTCTTCCCATCGCATCAAAAGACGCACATTATCTAGCGTAGCTGGGAGGACTCGCCCCTTCACTCGCAAGACTTCGCTCGCTGTCTGCAGTGAATCAGCGAAGTTCCCTGTCATCTTTTCGAGGCCTGCCAAAAATAAATTACCGACTGAATGGCCTTTGAATGTCCCTTCCTCAAATCGATACTTAAACAACGCCGAAAGCTTTGGTGAATCACTCAGCGCTGTCATACATTTCCATGCGTCTGCCGGCGGCCTTGTGCCAAGTTCATTACGGAGGACACCTTGACTACCACCATCATCTACCATTCCAACAATCGCTGTTAAATCATCAGTATAGCGCTTCAATCCTTCAAGCATCGCGTGCGTACCTGTTCCGCCGCCAATAACGACAATCTTTGGATGTTTCATACGTTACCAAGAATCCTTTCTAAGCTTCCCCACCATTGTACCAAACCATTTGCCGCTTGGACGGATTATGCGTTTCATTGTACTGTAATCGACAGCGACAAGACCAAATTGTGGCCAACGACCGTATGCCCACTCGAAATTATCAAGCAAGCTCCAATGCAAATATCCTTCCAGCTTCACGCCGCGTTGTATTGCAGTACTCATAGACATCATTGTATGCGCAAGCCACCACTTCCGTTTCGTATCGTGCATATCGGCTAAACCATTTTCGGTAATCATAATTGGTTTTTTGTATTTTTTGTAGAGTTGCTCCAATACAGGCAGCAAATCGTCCGGCTGCATATCCCATCCAAGATCGCTCGTCAGTTTATTAGGATTTTTTAACTGTCGTCCTTCGACACGATTTGAAAAATAATAATTTATGGCAATAAAATCACAAGTGCGAACGACACGCGACCATATGATATCATTTTGCAGAAACCGATAGCCGCGAGTGGCATATCGAGTTAGCCTTTCATCATCACCCGTATAATAGTGGGCGGTGTTTTTTGCAATCGACACTTTGTGGCCACGATTAAGCCGGTGAATTATCTTCGCGGCACGGTTATGTGCTATCAGTTGACTGTTCATGACCTGCATAAATAGCTTTGGCGAGTGTTTTTGTGGTGGCCACTCGGCATGTAAATAACTTTGCGCCGCGTATACGTCAGGTTCGTTGATCGTAATAACATACGGCACATCGTCGCCCAATTGAGTCATCGCATATTCGACGAAACGCGTGAAATACTTAATATTAGTCCTGCGTTCAAACCCGCCCTTTTTGGCGAACCATTCAGGGAGCGTAAAATGAAGCAAGGTCATTACAGGCGTAATATTTCGCGCTTTTAGCTCGGCAATGTACTTTCTATAATGCTCGATAGCGCGTCCATTCCACTTGCCTTCTTCGGGCTCGATACGCGACCATTCAATACTAAAACGAAATGCGTTAAGATTGAGTGAAGTCAGAATATCAAAATCTTCTTTGTATCGGTGGTAGTGATCGATAGCTTTTCCTGACACATAGTTGTTTGGATTAGTCGCAAGGGGCTTGATATCGTTCCATGTCGGCATTTCATCAAGCGTATATTCAGCCTGCAAAGCAAGTGCCTTCGCATTTTCAAGTTCCCAAATACTCCATTGATTATGGTTGGCGCCTTCATATTGATGCGCGGATGACGCGGCACCCCACAAAAACTTGTTTGGAAATCGCAGTTTCGGTGATTTGGGCATATGGTCTATTATACCGTACAAAGGTTATACAACATCTTCACCGAAATGTTTTTGCAAGCGCATTCTGATACTGCCTTCGTGCCTCCCCATCATATCGGAAAGTTCAGAAATATCTTTGCCATTTTGAAATTCTTGCTTCAGCAGCGCGTCTTGCTGGTTCGTCCACGGCATGTACGCATTGGGGTATGTCTCGCGCATTTTGGCAATTTTGTCATGCCACCCGCTCGCGCCTTTTTTAGGCTTTGGTGTTCGCTTGCGCTTTTCGCTATTTGCCAGCAAGTGCGCATAGGTTGTGGCGTCACTTTTGGATTTTTTGCGCAGCATCGCATCAATTGTATGTGCATCATCACTAATCTGTAAGGCCATTCGATTAATACCTGCAAGGTACAGTGTGTCCAGGCTACGCACACGACTGAGCGCCACATAGCCCATACCTTCGACAAAGGCCTTGCGTAGATCAATTAGTGCCGCATCGAGCGTCATACCCTGGCTTTTATGTACCGTAATTGCCCAGGCAAGCCGCAGCGGAATTTGCGTAATGCTGGCGCGTTTTTTGTCGCCGTCGCGCAGCTCCCAGGTATCAGGCTCCATCGTTACTTCTTTGCCATTGAGAAACTCAACAATCGGGTAGTCTGTTACGCGGTCAAAATCAATTACACGCCCCAGGCTGCCGTTGACATATTTTCTATCTAGGCTGTTTTTGACTGCCATCACTAAAGCACCTTTCTTCAGACGCAATATTTTTGGCGCAAGAACACTGCGCTGCAAATTTTCGACATAATTGTCTGAGCCTGTGGTCGTTTGTTGATAGCTGAGTTCATCGCCACCGAGCTCGTCAAGCCGTGCTTCATTCTTCGCATCAACATCAACATTTACCGTGTGAAGTTCGGTGTACACACTTCCCTCGCTCGGTGCGAACTCGCTGCGCTCCATTAATGCCTCGACATGCCGACGCCGCAAGTCTTGCGAGCGCATGGCCGTCAAAATCTCGGCGAGCGTATCATCACTTTGTCGATATTGCTCATCTAAGTAGCAAATAACCGGATTGAGTTCTTGCCACGCTTGGCTGTTCACCACGAACCCGCCGACTCGTGAATCATTACGGTTCACCGGCGGCAGCTGAAAAAAATCACCACTCAATATCACCTGAATGCCGCCAAATGGCTCATCCGGGTTTTTGCGTACCAAGCGACACGCCTCGTCAACCATGTCCAGCCTGTAGTCATGCAACATGCTGATTTCGTCGATAATCAAGACATCGGTTTTTTCAATAATGTCTCGCCGACCTTTCGTTACATGCTCGGCGAAATTGGGTGGCAAATAATCCGCTACGCCAATTCCACTCCAGCTATGAATCGTTGTCCCGCCCAAATGCGACGCGGCGAGTCCTGTCGTTGCTGTCACACTGACATGTTTTCCTTCGTGCTTTGCAAGCTTAATAAACTGGTTTAATACATATGTTTTGCCAGTCCCAGCAGGGCCAGTCAAAAACACGTTATGCCCCTCCAGCATGATCTCAAGTGCAAGTTGTTGTTTCATTACTTCTAGTATAGCAATGTTTAGCCGCGCGGTGCTTCGCCGTCGGGTTCGCCGAGCAATTTTTTGCTTTTTATTTCATAGCGCTTGCCGGTTATTGCACTCGTAATATAGTCTTCATTAATAAGATTCACAAACATATCTAGGTCGTTGCTGTCCATGATAATAATCCGATCTTGCTCGTCGCTCATCAGTTCGAGCTGCATTTCGTCGGCATACTCAATTGCTTTATCCTGGGTGACTGCACCAATTTCAAGTTTTTGCAGCTTGTTGACAATTTTCTTACGGTCACGCACCAACGCCTGCAAATCAACGCCTTCTGGAAAGCTAAGTTTGTACGCCTGTTCAATCTCGGCCACTTTCTTGTCGGCAAGGAGCTGCTTTTTGTATTCGTATTGGAATAGTTTTTCGAACTTCGTTTGGTTGAAGACAAATATATCATCTGCAGTGATCAGCACCTGATTGTCACCAGGCAACTTTAACCCTACATCGGCTTTAAATTGCTCGAGCTTCCCGCCATTGAGCTCCAGGCTCGTAGCACCCTTCAGCGCATTACTCTGCGCGACTGCCTTAATGCTATAAAACGGTGCGATTTTCGATTCCTCATTTTTAGGGCTAAATTTCGCAATCACGCCCTTAATGCGTTTGAACTCATGTTCTTCTTCCGAAAATTCTTCAACGCTGCCACGATCCGTTTCAAGCAGGTGCAGCAATGTTTCTGCTCGCCCGACATTGCCGAGCTTGGTACGCAGCAAGATATCTTCCCCGCCGTCACTTTTTTCAAACTCATGTACCGCAAGCCCTGTGCCAGCACCCATATTCACATCGTTGACGATATCGTAGAGAAACAGTGCTCGTAGCTGCGTTTCAATTGCCTTATCGTGGCGTAAACTATACGGTGTGTAATTTTTGTTAAATACGAAAAGCTCGATGTCGAGCGAATTCTTTTCACCGTCTACCAAATTTGCCCAGTTGAAAATATCGGTAACATTTTCGGTCGATTCGGTCGCAGGTTTTGTTTGTTGTGTTGTTTCATCCATACGCATCCATTATAGCTATAAACTACCTTCGGAGCGAGTGGTTTGTCGATATTTTTTCAGAAGATGTGTGGAATATAATCGAGTA
Source organism: uncultured Candidatus Saccharibacteria bacterium (assembly GCA_964618945.1). Classification (GTDB taxonomy): domain Bacteria; phylum Patescibacteriota; class Saccharimonadia; order Saccharimonadales; family Saccharimonadaceae; genus UBA1020. The sequence goes on along the minus strand of CAZUDH010000001.1, from coordinate 129,368 downwards.
GATTGTATTCCAGCCCAACGCTAAACATAAAGCACCCGTGGCGCTTTATGTTTAAAAGTGTATCTGATGGAAGAATATCGTCAAACCATGATAGGTTCCGTCGCTATTTTTCGCAGGCAATACCGTCGTTATCACGGTCGAGCTTGTTTTGGTAGCTTGGGTCGCTGCGGCGAATGTCAAATACGCCAGCGTCAAAGGCTTCTGTACAGTTTGCAAACGTACGACCGTTTGATGCGTTTGATGTTGATTGGTTCTTTATCTTTTCTTTCGAAACATCGCTTGGTACACCAGCTGGGTTATCGTTCACCACCTTGGTTTCACCATTTGGTGCAGTTTGGATTGGTGAATACTTACCATTCACGTCGGCCTGTGATGGCTCGGTAACAACAAGCCCTGCATATCCAGCCCAAATTACCGCTAGGCCAATGAGTGCTTTTGCCCACGGACTCTTCTTAAAGCCTTCAGGGTCATTTAAATACCACACGACAATAGCAACAATTGGAATGATCGGTAATACGATAAGCCACAGCAGCCATCCTATCAAAATACGGCGACCGCGCGTCCAGTTTTGATACCGATTTTTTGTTAGGAAAAATCTACTCAAAATATAAACTGCGGCAGTGTAGAAAAACCCACCTTTGGTGTTTTTCTCACGTTCAGTTTGCACACGCGCAGCTTCCTTGGCTGCTTTTTCTTCTTCAGATACTACTGGTTTTTTGGCCTGGGCCATAGTTTTTACCTCACAATTACTGTTACCAACACTATAGCATATTCGCTTTCAAATATGCACGAATTTCTGCGACCAAATACAATGATCCCGTTACGACAACAACCCCACCATCGTCTATAGCTTTCAGTAACGCCTGAATAGGGTTTTTAACCATGCAGACCTTTCTAATACATGCGCGTGAAATGTCCGATACATCCATCGCCGCAATCGGCGTATCTTGCGTATTTGTAGCCATAGTCGCTATAACATCCATCGCGTACTTTTCAACGATAGGAGCCACAGTCTCAATCTCTTTTCCCTGCTTCATTCCAAGCACAACAGTAGGTTTTATATCAGGAAATTTGTGTTCAAAGCTTTTCCAAAATGTACGCATTTTTTGTTCGTTATGCGCACCGTCAAGCACTATCGTTGTATCTTTTACATTGAATATTTCAATCCGTCCTGGCACAATCGCTTCCATTGTTTCAGCGAGCTCGCTTTGACGTAAAACTGGTAATTTGTCTCTACTCGCTACGTGTCTATACGTAGCATACGCCAAGCTCCAGTTTCGTTGCTGGTAGTCTGCCAACCAGGGTTGAGATGCAACTACTGAGCGAATGGTTGCAAACTCTATAGTTACATGCATACTGATTGTTGCCTGTTTTACAGCATTCATAATCTCCATATTTTGTTTGTAGAGTATAGCGTGATTGTGAGGTGCAATGATGCCACTTTTTTGTGCAGCAATTTGCGATAATGTAGTACCGAGAACATTTATGTGGTCGAAGCCGATGTCGGTCAATACGCATACTTTGTCTGGACGACGGCAAATATTTGTAGAATCATGAAGTCCGCCAAGGCCCGTTTCCAGAACCGCATAGTCGACTTTCTCGCGATCGAACACCCATAGTGCAAACACGATCAATACTTCGAAATAGGTTGGCTGCTCAGGTGCAGATTTTACTAGCTCTAAAAATTCGTCCAAATACGCACAGAACAACTGGTCCGAGAGCGCTCCGCCCCCCACCTGCACTCGATCAGTGATGCGTACCATATGCGGCGAAACAGTTAGACCAGTTTTTTGACCAGCAGCCTCAAGAAGTTCCCGTACATAGTAGCTTGTAGAAGTTTTGCCGCTCGTTCCAGCCACATGGATTACTTTCAACCGTTCATGGGGACTGCCGACGTGTTCACTAAGATGTAATGTTCTGACTGTCGTAATGTCGCTTCCGGTCAATTGTCCGGCCCGCTCAACAAATGGCGCTAATGCTGCTTCAACATCTGTAAGCGTTCGCATCATAATGATTGAATGCTGCTTTCTTGTGGCAACTGCGCCAAAATAGTATGAAGACTGTTTGTAGAAATGTAGACTGTTGCTGTATTAATAATTGGATGAAATCCCAGCTCTGATTCGCGCAATAGTGCGTCATCAATAATGATCTTCACGTGGTGTGATGTTGCGTTTAGGCAACAAAAAATCGAGACCGACCCAGGCTTTACGCCGAGCGTTGACTCTACTTTTTCGCTACTACAAAATCGCACCTTTTTCTCATTTAAATCATCCGCCAACCGCTTCAAGTCCAGCCGCTTCATCCCGGGCATAATAATTAGGTACTGCTGCCTACCCTTGTCATCTTGGATGAAAAGATTCTTCAGCTCAGTCCTACCCGGTAGCTCAGCAGCAGCCTCCTCGACTGTATATACGGCCTTATGGCGCTGTGTCTCAAACAAAATGTTGAGTCTATCTAAAAAATCATACACGTCTTTTTCGCCAATATATTTACTCATTATGCTATACTATACACTAGAAATAACGGAGGTGTACATGGATTTACTAACCGAAATAAAAAAGCGCGGCGACGCAAATGGTGATGGAAAAATTAATGCAAAAGACCTCGAAGATCTTCAAGGCCAGTTCAAAGAATATAGTGGCGCGCTAGGAAATCTAAAGGGCCTTGCCGATAGTAATGGCGATGGCAAAATCGACATCAAAGACGCACAAGGTGTGCTCGACAAACTCGACATGCTCGGTAGCCTCACTGGCTCAAAGAAGAAAAAAGGCAGCATCTTCGATACTATCGGCGGACTTTTTGGCAAAAAATAAAACAGTCGCACTTCTTAGCGCGGTGCGATCGACACCTGCTTTTTAATCGCATCGATCACTAGCGGCACGTAACGACCTTCTATTTCATGCGCACCCATAAAAGAGCGCACGTGAATATTCTCTTGCTTTTTAGCCAATGCTTTAAAATGGCTACTGACAATAAACGGATCAAAAATACCATACGTGATAGTTATAGGCATTTTTAGTGCAGCGATATCGCGTAATGATGTTTGGTTAATAATGGCCGATTTCAGCGCCGAAATATAGTCGTCCACTGTATCGGTAGTAATATTGAAGGCACCGCCAACCAAACCATATTTGCGGGCAAATTCACTCATTTTCACTAGTTGTTCCGGATAATTCGTGGCGAGTCTATACGCATATTTCAACTGTGAATCTCGCTCTGGCAAATACTTACTGGTTTTATCATCATACAGCGGTGGGCTACACAGCACTAGCCCGCTCACAAAAGCTGGATAGCGTTTTGCAAATTCAACAGCAATGAGCGCACCCATTGAATGCCCGACGACCGTAATATGCCCGCTCACTCTAGAAGCGAGTAACGTCTTTGCAAGTGCTGCAGATTGCATGCTGGCTTTGTACTGCGCCCATTCCGGTTTTGGTGATTTTCCAAAACCAAGTAGATCTACCACGAATACATCCACGGCATCATCCTTTAGCCCTTTCACAACCTCATCCCACGCCGCACCGCTCGCGCCCACTCCATGCAAAAATACTAGAGTAGCTTTTGGCTTTTTCACACGTCGTTTTTCATAGACAGCAAGCGTGTATGGAATTCGCAGGACTTTGTGAATGAATTTGTCCAGCATTGCTTCTAAAAGAACCCGACAATTTTTGCGATAATGTAAATGACGTACACTACAAGCGTAACGATTGTCAGTATACTCATATTTGTTTGCAAACGCTTTCCCGGCTCGGCAACAATATTTTGTGCTCGGTCGCCAATCCTTTCGTCAGCATAATAATCACCTTGCTCAGCAATTTCTTTACCAACTTTCTCTGCGATACTCATCAAATCCTGTAAACTTTTTTGTTTCCACATTCCCGTACTATTTTGTGTATAGATATAGAATGAATCATCAACAACTTCCATGTCATATCCGCCACCATGATCAATGATTGTCTGCATGACATCGGGGGTAAAAATGTACAACGCGTCAGTTTTATATTGCTCCGGTGCATACAGGGTGAAGTGCTTGTCAAAATCACCTTCGAGCGAAAGTTTTTGGCCACTTCCAAAGCTATCAGGCAAGTTAGAGACCAGCCCAAAGATATTGTTTTTCTTGCTGTCGAGCACCATATTTGGCAAACGTCGCGGCAGTTTACAGCTGACAAATCCCCAATTATGTGATTGGCGGCTCTTGCCGCTTCCCGTCATATATTGGTACTCACCAATTTGTACGCCATCAGGAAAAGCGACAGCATTTTTCAATACGCGCGAATCGCCTTCGTCGAAAATCATGCCACTGAACGCTGGATCTTTCTGTTTATAGATATACGACCCGCCGTTGCACGCAGCAAATTTTGAAAGCAAAGCGCGCTGTTTCGATATCTCATATACGATTGCATATACGATTGCGATGACGACGCCGATGACACCAAGCACAATCCACATTGGAGTGGTATCGCTTGCCCAGCCAAGTTGCGAACCCGCTAATGCAGTCGCAAAAAATGCTCCCGCCACAGCCAGCGTAATCCATGTTGGTTGGTTCGATGTAACCATCCATTTATCTTGAATAGTGTGCTTGTAGGTTTGAATTTCTGTTTGTGTCAGTGGCACCACAAAAGCGCTGTAATCAATGCTTTTCATGTGTTAATAGTAGCATATGCACTAATCAAACGTAATGTCAGCAAGCGCAATCTCTCGCTCAAGTGCCGCACCTAGCAGCGCATATTCCGTAAAGTGACCAACGAATCGTCGGCTCGCCGAAACAATCACATCGGCGCTTCGTGGCATTTTTGTTTTGAAAACATCGAGAGCATTCGTCATTTGCTCGCTAAGCCGACTCTCTCTCGTTGCTGGGCTAAATAGTTTCGTTGCCGCTCTGTTAACTTTCAACATATCGTTTGACGCCCCCAGTCCGACTACTGCAACGGTCATAGCCTCAAATACCATTACACCGTGTTCGACTGCAGCAACGCTATCGCCCTCATAGAATCTACTTGCACCAGCGGTTGTAGCTGGATGTCCAACACGAAAGGCCCACGCGCCCATTTCAGCAAGCTTGTGGCTGCTTGTAATAATTGCCTTGTTCGCCAGCATTAATTCCAGTAATTCTGCATTCTTTTCCGTTAAATCAGTTTGTGGGAATTCTGGCTGGGCTTCGAGACCTATTGTAATACTCGTATGACAAGTGTAAGAAAAAGTGTCGCGTATGCAAGCACTAGCTGTATAACAGTCATCATTTACTTCGGTGACAAGGTCAGTGTATAGTCGCGGCTTATTTCGAGTAAACGTACCAAGTTGTCCTCATCCAAAATTTCAGGGCTCGCAAGCAGCCACGCTTTCATACTGCGCCCGCCAAACTCAAATGGGCCCATGCCCTCTTCCCTGAGCAGTTTTTCGGCCATCTGCTCATCGGCTTTTACTATCAGTTCGTCGCTTTTTATACCAAATGCCATGTTACGATTGATAAAGTAGCCCAGCCCGCCAAACATTTTACGTTTAGCAACATAAATCCCCCACTGCGCGATTTCATCGTCAATTCGAGCTTCGAGAGTTGTATCGTAGGCTATATCTTTCGCGGCGTCAGCTTATGCCATTCCCCGCCACCAACGACTTCTATATTTTGTCCATCTACTTTTACTGCACATTGATCATCCGTGACGTACATGGGAACGTTAAGTTTGTTACAAATCTCCTGGATTTTATCTTGCGTAACATTAGGAAAACTTTGCGAGTTTAGATGCGGACGGAAGGCAAAATCCGTCCACTTTAACGTTTCTGTACTCGAACGATTTTTAGGGCCAAATTCGTTATAGCTTTCATCAAACAAATGTTCTGAATCTGTTATTTGAAGCGAAGTACGGACTGTAGCTGACGCCACCATACTCCCAGCACTAATACCTGCGTACACTCGGTCTTTAACTAGTTTCGGCAGCATTTCGAACATCCCAGATTTCTGCATCCAATAGCTAAGATAAAATGTATTTCCGCCACCGACGAATATCACATCACTCCAGGCGAGCCGATCGTATAGTTCATTCCTGGGGAGCTGTGCAATATCGACTAAATCGATAGTTGCGCCCCGTTCTTGCATACGATATAGGTCTTTTATCAGCCAATCTTTACTCCCTGATTCCGCGAATGCTGCAGTGGGAATAAATGCAATTTTTAGCGCACTGAATTTTTTACCTGCGAGTATTTCAAGCTCTTTTGCAAGCGTTTCATTCGTTATACCACCTGATGTTAAAAGTAACTTCATATTTTTAGTATACCCCAAAAATTTTATCAAAAATTTATAGAATCAAATCATCTTCCGCAGTCTTAAACGCGCGCATGATTGGTTTGCCAATCTTGAAGTAGATAAATAGTGTGGCCAGTATGTCTGCAATTAAGATGTAGAGCGGAAATGCTAAATGTTTATAATCGTATGTAGATAAAATCGCGATGGCGATAATTGCTGCGACCGTACCGATCATAAACGCCCACGGGCTTTCGCTCTCTGGGTACCGGAATGCCTTTACCAATGTTGGTAGAAACGCCAGACCATCGGCAAGTATCGCAAATGTTATTGCAACATTACCCTCTTTTAAAACCAACCATAGTAAGAAACCAAAAATTCATAGCGCGCCGCAGCTCAAGTCGAATTTCGTGATTTCCCACTTCGGCTGTTTAGCGAAGAATGTACTGACGAAAATTATGAGTGGACTGATTCCTGTTTCCAGAGTAAAGACGCTCTCACGAAAACTAACACCTTGCAGCATCATTGCTGCAAATGCAAGAAGCGGTGCGAATGAAAGAATAAACCATGTCACACGATTTGGGCGTGTATTCCCCTTGACCACTGAATACGAATAAACAATCACCCCTGCGAGATTTATTGCAACTGCCAAAAATACCCAGTTTTGATCAATCATCGTGCTGCAACCACGCTAATTTCAATCGTGGCGCCGAGCGGAAGTTCTTTCACGCATACAGCCTCACGTGCTGGAAATGGTGCGTTGAAGTATGTTGGGTAATGTTGGTTCAGCTCTGGCATTTGCGTCATATCGGTCACATAAACAGTTGCTTTTACGATATTATCGAGTGTTAAATCACCAGCTTCTAAAATCGCGCGAATGTTCGCAAAAATTACTTCCAACTTTTCCTGCACTGTCTCGCCTTTTAGCTGCCAGTCTTTGTCAGCATGTATTTGACCTGATACAAATACCGTGCCATTGGCTTCAATCGCTTGCGATAATGTCGGTGCGACACCTATTGACTCCGATTTGATTTCTTTCTTCATTACGACTCCTTGCAAGTGAGATTATAGCAGATGTTGACTACGCCGGTTCCGCGCGGTATAATCGTGTGTAGACATAGCTTGTGCCATGTCCTCGAAGTCTCCGGCAAGTAGTTTTTAGGCTACACCGCGGGGGGCTTTTTAGTTTGAAGGCTTTTTTGCAAACACAGACATAAAATCTTTACGACCAGTTTTACTATCATGTTTGACTTGCACACAAAAACTTTCGCCAGATTTCGTGGTAGCATAAAAACGATGCAGGATTATCTTGTTATCAATCAGAGACTCAGGTGAACTCGATGCATTGCGAAGCGTATCTAGTGCGGCAAGATAAAACTTTAATCGCCTCGTGCGCTCTTTTAGATGCTTCTGCATGAGATGATCCCAAAAAATAGTCAAGAATACTTTGTCACCTGCAAAATATTTTGAGCGCACATAAGGCTGTCGTTTTGTTAAGCGTCGGACCTTATTAAATTCTTTGCGAGCATTGGCGACAACCTCATCATAAGATGATCCGGGCAACACATCATATTTCGAACTATAAACCGGCAAGCTCATCCATACTCACCCGATTCTGTTCAGTCGTATCCCTATCACGTACGGTCACCGTGTCATCTTCTAGCGTCTGAAAGTCAATCACCACACAGTGCGGTGTACCGATTTCATCCTGGCGGCGGTAGCGTTTACCGATGTTGCCGTTGTCATCCCACATTACGCGGCCGGGGTGTTTTACTGAGAGCATTTTATATACTTCACGGGCCTTTTCTACGAGCTCTGGCTTGTTCTTGAGCAGTGGCGAAACGCTATAGAGCATCGGCGCCAAATGTTCTGGGAACTTCATATATACACGTTTTTCGCCGTTCACCTCGTCTTCGGTGTATGCCGCCGATAGCACAGCCATGAGCGCGCGCTCTACACCAAAACTCGGCTCAATAACATGCGGCACAAAGGTTTCGTTACTGCCTTTCACGCGATATTCCATGCTCTTTTTGCTAACACGTTGAATATTGTCTAGGTCAAAATCGGTGCGATACGCAAGTCCCATAAGTTCTTCACGACCAATCGGAAAATCGAACTCAAAGTCGATCGTGCGCTTGCTGTAATGGGCGCGGTCTTCTGCCGGCACTTCAAGTTCGTGAATCTTTTCACTCGGCAAGCCAAGCACGTCAAAAAAGGCTTTGCACTGACTAACCCAATGCTCAAAACTTGCTTCCCATTTGTCTGGATGCACAAAGTACTCAATTTCCATCTGTTCAAATTCGCGGCTACGAAACACAAAATCACGCGGAGAAATTTCGTTGCGAAACGCCTTACCTTGCTGAGCTATACCAAATGGCAAATCGGGATAAAAGCTATCAACGACGTTTTTGTAATTCGTAAAAATACCTTGGGCGGTTTCAGGGCGTAAATACGAAACCGAATTCTCATCCGCGACGGGGCCAACGTTTGTCGTGAACATCATGTTGAAGGCCCGCGCTTCACCAAACGTACCCTCGTTGCCACAATTAGGACATTTGTTTGGATCGTCTAATTTATCCGCACGGAAGCGACCTTTGCAGTTACTACATTCTACCAACGGATCGGTAAATGTATCGACATGCCCACTTGCCTGCCAAACTTTTTGGTTCATCAAAATCGCCGCGTCAACGCCATACATGTCATCACGCTCGTCAACAAACATTTTCCACCAAAGGTTCATAATATTGCGCTTCAACTGCACACCAAGCGGACCATAATCCCACGTACCACTCAGGCCACCATACACCTCACTACCTTGGTAAATAAAACCGCGGCGCTTAGCTAGGCTTACGATATCTTCAAGATTTACATTACTCATCACTGCTCCGTTTCGTTACTGCTTGCTGAAAATACATTGGAAAAGAAATAGTTACAGGCCGAGGCCATATCCGCGAGCGGTACCGATGTGGATGTGAGTAACTTTCATATCCTAAGTATACCAAGGATAAAAAAAATTCACTACTTTTTAATGTGCGATAGCGCGCTCGGCAAGCCACAGACAATCATCAATCAACGTAACGATTCCTTTTACCTGAGCTGCGACAGAGGGAGCTTGCGCGCTTAGCAAGCGTAATAATTTGATGTGATCACTCGTAAACCGACCACTTTCGTGATACGCAAATACTTGGTCTGCCACATTAAATTCGTAGGTAGCGTCTTCGACAAGTTTCATACCGTTGCTGTCGGTCGCCAAGTTGAGCCCCTGCCCAGTTAGCACCGCAAGTTGCAGCCAAAACCATGCTTTAATCAGCCGAAGTTCAATTGATGCATCGTTTAGACTTGCAAATGTTTGATCGAGCAATTCAAAAAATGCCGGTTCGTCGAGCATTTCAGCCGCTTTGTTGACTTGCTTAATTGCCTCATATCCAAATTGCAAACGGTCGTAATCTGCCAGAATTTTCTGATAAAATACATCGCTACGAGCGCCAGTTAGTGTGCCGATTTCGCTTTTTCCAGTTGCGATCGTGATGTCTGAGCGGCTAAATAATTCAATACCACCCGCGAGTTTACTTTTCTCGCGTCGTACGCCCTTTGCCATTATGCTCATTTTGCCATATTCGGGCGTAAGTATCTGGACAACGCGGTCGGCTTCACCATAATTCGTGCGCCGCAACACAATCGCCTTTGTGCGAATTGTTTTCATAGTACCGCCCGAACAGCGGTTATGATATCTTCTGGATGCATCGTTGCTTTGTTTAATATTCGTTTTACACCATAACTCTCAACATCATCCATCGCGATTTGGTCAGCTAAGTTAGTCGCTAGAATGATCGGAATCTGTGCAAGATCATTATGTGATTTCAATTCATGCAGTAACGCGAGTGCTGTAGTACCCGAAAGCAGCACGTCGAGGATAATTGCATCTGGCAAGACACTGTCAATAATATCAATGGCTTCGATGGCGTGGGGCGCATAATGGACTTCGTATCCCGCAGATTCAAGCGTACGAATATAATGTTGCGCAAGCCAGTCATCGTTCTCTACCACTACGACTTTAGGGTTCATAGAAGTGATAGCTGCTTACTGATCGGTACGTCAACGTAGAACGAGGCGCCGTCGCGATGCCGAGTAGCTCCAACCTCTGCGTTGATAGCGGCTGCAAATTCGCAAGCGACCTTTAAGCCTATACTACTGCTACTCGGTCGACCATGAATTTTTTGCGGCTGTATACTCGCACTCGAAACTCGCGTCCACAAGTCGGCAGAAAGTGCCGGACCGTGATCTCGAACGCCCAAACGTACGGTGCCCTTTTCTTCTATTAGCGTACTATACAGTTCAACGACACCGTCGGCATCACTATAGTGTAGAGCGTTATCGACAAAATTTAGCATAATGCGCCTGAGCAAGTCATAATTGGTCGCAACAAGCGGTTTCGTGAGACGTTTAGTACGAACTTTCAGCTTTCGTCCGTGTGCACGGTACAGAGGCGCGGTCTCAGAAATAATGTCACGCCACAGTTCCCCGACATGAACAGGCTGAGTAGCGAACAATGTAGTCTGCAGTTGATGGTATTTCGTCAAATCACTCGTAAGTCGCAATGACCGCTCACTCAGCAATTGGAGTTGCTCAGCAATTTGTCGCTGCACCCCTGAAGAAGGAAGGTTCTTGGCGAGTTCCATCGATAGCAGTCGCATCAATGTCAATGGAGATCTCAGCTCATATGCCGCAATGGCCGTATCACTCATGGGGTTTTTATCATAGGTAATAGAGTGCCCACGTGCCCCATGAAGTTCGATACCCTCACTCTTCATCTACACTAAGTGTAGCAGATTTTCTGTATGATTACTCGTTGAACTTGATAGTTTTGATGATGTTTTCAAAGTCTGGTTTGAACGTATCGGCATCGGTGAAAATACTAACAGTTTTATCTCGTACCTTATAGACAACGACTGCACCGCGGACGTCTTTTGAAAAATTGCCATCGAGCCTAGTACCCGATTGGCCGTTCGAGCTCGTTTGACTTGATTTTAAATCACCCTTTTTGACAAGTTCATTGTAACTTGCGACAACTTTGTCAAAGTCGTTGTTTTCGATGAGTACCCGCAGCGCGTACCGTTGATTGTCAACTTCTGTTGAGGGTACGAATCCAGGGTTAAGATACGCCTTGAAGCTACTGCCCTCACTGGTGGTGTTGCTTGCTACATACAAGCTCCAGGTTTTTGGATAGCTGAACGTTACGCGACCATAATCATCTGGGCCGACAAATTGTCGGTTTGGTTCTTTTTCGCGAGTAAGAAAGTTCTTCTCGTCGAGATCGGCTTGCTCTTTCTTTGCCGTTGCTACTGCTGCATCAACTTTTGCATCAACATTATTCTTTTGGTCGCTATACTGCACAAACAACCAGATGCTCAGACCAATCAGAAGCACCACTGCTAATGCTAATAAGATCATTCCAATTAAGGAGCCGTCGACGCTGCCCTTTTCGTATCGTCGTAGTTTCATATTCGTCATTATACTTACGCTTTAGGTTGTTGTAAAGGGTGGATCGTATACAGTAGATGTGCACCCGATTTTTTCACCGGCGTATGATGAGGTAGCTCAAAGCCATAGCTTACTACTTGCAGGGGCCGAATAAGCCGAGTTGCCTCTCGTTCAATCAATTTCGTCATTTTTTTAATATCACGCCCATCACCGAACAAATAGACTGCTGTAGTATCAGGAGGAAACGGCAGTTTCCAAAAGTTGCCCTGAACTATTTTCACATTGGCGTCTTTTCGGCTTAGCCATCGAGAAACTGCTACCAAAATCGGATGCATTTCATAGCCCACTGCTTTTCCCCCGCGACGTGAAACCTCGCGGAGTACTCTCCCATCACCACTTCCAAGATCAAGCACCGTATCATCGTACGATAGTTCATACAAGTCTTCGAAGGCTTGTTTGATATCATGCATTTTCGCCGGTACATACGGTGCACCAAAAAAGACGGTAAAAAACAGGATAAGAATACTGCCAACAACGATGAGCGCCCACATTAGGCGTCAAACTTTTCTTTCAGTACAGTGACCTTGTTCTTTACATTCGTAAGCTCGGTTTCGATTTCGCTTGCTAGCTTGTTGGCTGCTTCGAACTTTTTACTAGCGGCTTCAAGCGAAAACTCGTCACTTTCAAACCAATCGACAAGTTCGCGTAGTTGTTGCATTTTTTTGGTGATGTTACTTTCGCTTGACATTTCGTACCTCCGCTTCAATTATTTTGTGTACTTGCTCTATTTCAATAATGTTCCCCGGGTCTATTTCACCGCGAACAATACTGTATCCTCGCCGAAGAACAACTGTTGGGTCAAACTGCATGACAACACGTTGCATCATTTGTAATTCAGTGAAAACGGCCTCAAACCGCGTCTCAAACACATCAGACATACGTTCAATGTAACCTAGATATTCAGTATGTGTGTCCTCGACTCGCTTTGAAAGAGCCGGTACAATGGATTGCAATAAGTAGCGCGTGCGCTCAATGATTTCGCGTTTGTCTGGCACGAGAAGCTGGGCTGCATTACTAGGCGTGCTGGCTGCAACGTCAGCCACAAGATCGGCCAAACTTTCGTCAACCTCGTGCCCTATGCCAGTAATCACTGGCGCTCGACTGGCAGCAATTTCTCGTACCAACAATTCATCATTAAATACACTCAAATCGTCCGCACTTCCTCCACCACGAATCACGACAATAACTTCGGGCAGTACTTCACGCGCATTGAAAAATTTTAATGCTCGAATTATTTGATCAGCGGCAACTGCGCCTTGTACTTGCACGTGCGCGACGTCAACGTGCATGCCACCCCATCGTTCGCCAAGAATTTTTATGAAGTCGGCATACCCAGCTGCACTCGTACTGCTTATCACCGCAACGCGTGTAGGAAGTGATGGCAGCGGACGCTTGCGCTCAGGCGCAAACAAGCCTTCTTCTGATAATTTTTTCTTTAAAAGTTCGAAACTTTTGCGTAAAGCCCCTTCACCACTTGGACGTACCGCCCGAACTGTCAGACTAAATTTTCCCCACTGTGTTAGTTTTGGGCTGGCCGTCACTACCACCTTCATACCGTCTTCGATGGGAATGCGGAGCTGAAAGACCATCATAAAACATGCGACAGTACCCTCTGTATCCTTCAAATCAAAAAATACGTATTTTCCTTGATTGACCTTGAAACTGCTTACTTCACCTTCAACTTCGATACTTGGGTAGGCGTATTCAAGCGTTTGATTGGTAAGCGCGATAAATTCGCTGACGCTAAGTTTAATGCTGGGGTTTTCCATGCCGCACCAACGCATCTTGATAAAATATGTAACCAAAAACAATCGTGCCGAGCAGTAAAATTACTCTTGTTAGTACCGTACCAGCGATTGCAACTTCCTGTGGCACCCCCGTTGCCACTAAAAAGCTCGCCATTACTAGTTCATATGCCCCAGCGCCTCCAGGAGTGGCCATAAAAGTACTCACACCCGCTGCAAGGCCAAATGCAATCAAAATCGCCGCCGGGTTTACGTTGGTACCAAGTGCCCAAAACGTTGTCATGAACAGCAAGACTTCAAAGAACGTAAATGCTATACCCCACCAGTATGGCGCAAACAGTAGCTTTTTTTCGGCACGAAGCGTTAGGTAGTCTTCGTGAATGTCGTCGAAGAACTCTTGTACTACTCGTTTTTTTAATACATTTTTGTGACGAGAAAATGTCAAAACTTTGACGATTTTATTAATTGTCTTTGCTGCCCAAGCAGAAAATTTGGTATACCGACTTGGTTTTGCTATCAAGTATGCCCCACCGGTAATCGATACAATCATCATGACAATCATGATAGCGCTGACAAAAATAATCCACCGGTTGATATGTCCATCCATTGTGATAACGACCAGAGAAAGGAATAAGAGCGTCGCGAATGCCGCAAAGCTCATAGCATATCGAACAAGCTGCGCTAGCGTGGCGCGTCCGGCACTAATACCAAACTGATGCATGCGCCATGACATGTACGATAGGCCGCTGACTCCTGCACTTGGCAGCGCATGATTCACAAAGTTCATTTCGAGCGCCATTCGGGCTTGAACGATACCAGGAATATGTTTGATAACCCCCTTCGAACGCAAATAACTAAACATCATTTCACCAGACATGAAGTATGACATGATTTGGAATGGGATTAGCAATGAAAGTATTCCTAGATTAACAGTATCGAGTAACCGCCACGCATGGTAAATTTCATTTCGCGCGCCATACACAATAAGCCCCAAGAAAACGACCGTCACAATACTTACCCAAGAGCGTATCGACATACAGACATTATACCCCAAGCTGATATACTGATGCTATGCAGATTTGTATTTTAGGACGACAACCCGAAATAAGCATTGCCGAGCTCGAGCGATTATTCAGCTCATCAAAGGTTTCGCCTTTTGCGAATAACTGTGCCTTCGTAGATAGCACCGTTGCGATCGATAGCTTGGGCGGCACCGTAAAAACTGCCAAGCATCTGACGACACTGCCAACAAACAATCCACAAAAAGTATTTGATTATCTTCGTCGCGAAATCCCTAAACATCTCGCGCAAGAACCAGAAGGAAAACTCAAGTTTGGCATTAGCCTTTACGACTTTGATATACCGCCTGCGAAAATAAATGCCAACGCATTATCTATCAAAAAGGCTATCAAGAACTCTGGTCGCTCAGTACGCGTCGTGCCAAATAGCGATCCGGCACTTTCGAGTGCCCAGAGTTATCACAACAACCTCGCCGGGGAGCTTGGAATGGAACTTATCGCCATTAAAAACGGCAACGAAACCGTGCTTGGCAGGCTTACCGGTGTACAAAATATTGATGCGCTCGCTGCCCGCGATCAAGCTCGTCCAAAAACCGATGCATTTGTTGGTATGCTCCCACCGAAACTAGCGCTGATGATGGTAAATCTCGCAGGCGGTCACGAGACTCTTGCCTCATTTTCTGAAGACTCTGCATTTCCTGCAGTAGGGCGGCAAGACAGTATTGGCAGGCAGATGGCGCGGCCCGGGTCTGAAGAAAATGACGGCAGGCGTCTCGCCCACGTCACCCTTCTCGACCCATTCTGTGGCACCGGCGTTGTATTGCAAGAAGCCGCCTTGCTCGGCTACAACGTCTACGGTACCGACCTTAGTGAAAAAATGGTCGATTATTCGACCGCCAACCTCGAATGGGCCAAAGAAAAGTTTGGTCTTGTGAGCACTATCGACATTCACCATGGCGATGCGATCGAAACCAAATGGCGCAAGCCAATCGATGTCGTTGCCAGCGAAACCTACCTTGGGCAGCCGTTTAGCGCTCCGCCCTCACCCGATAAGTTAGCCCAGGTACGCGGCATTTGTAATGAAATCATTACGAAGTTCCTGCTCAATCTCGCTCCACAAATCAAGTCGGGCACCCCGCTTTGTCTGGCTGTTCCTGCTTGGCGCGGCTCAGATGGCTACACCACCTATCTACCATTGATTCCACAACTTGAAGGGCTCGGGTACGAATTCGTTCCGCTAAAATACGCCGACAATAAACGTCTCCTCTATTATCGCGAAAACCAGGTTGTAGCTCGACAACTACTTGTAATCAAAAAAATATAAGTCTCATACAAAATATTCTCAAAACGGTGACGGCCGTCGTATGTTTGCAACTCTTTCGGTGTATGCGAAGAGTAATTGATTTTTGCTCTGTCATATCTTGCAAAATCCTTCAAAAATGCGTATAATTGAACAGATTGTTTATATAAACTATAAGGAGAACGCCCTATGTCACATGTGAAAGCTGGTGGCTCAAGCAAAAATATCCACAACAACGCTGGTGCCCGCTTGGGCGTTAAGCGCTATGGTGGCCAAAAAGTTAACGAAGGTGAAGTCTTGGTTCGTCAAACTGGTAGCACCAAAATTGCTGGCCCAGGTACGTTTATGAGCAAAAACTTCACTATCCATGCCGCAAAAGCCGGTATCGTTGCATTCAAAAAAATCAAGGTTCGCCGTTTTACCGGTAAAACCGCTCCTCGCACGCAAGTCGTCGTCGAGTAAGCAGCTATAGCATGCAGAATATGTGCCCTGCCTGGGGCACATATTTTGATAGTTATGCTTTGTGTAACAACTGTCGGTTAAAGGTATCTAGTAGTTCACTTGCTAAAAGTGATCGGCGCCTACTCTCTTGCAATACATTCTCTAAATCGTTTGCACACTTAGAGATAACGGGCGCATAGTATGCTTGCCCATGGTTGTCATACGCAAGATCATTTAGTTGCCTGACAAGTTGAGATAGTACTTGCTTTATGTCCTGAGACAGATCACTCGATTGCCGAGTTACTGCCGCGAGCTGTTCTATTGTTTCTTCGGCAGGCTTAAGCAACGATGCCAGCTTCTCCAAATGCGCGTCATCGACCCGCTTACGGGCCTCAGCTTCCGCTTCCTCAAGCTTGACAGAAAGCCGCATGACGCCTAGGTGCTCTTCATCCTTGCGCTCGGCGCTAAGACGTGCGGCCGTTGCGGCTTGAAGTGCTAGCTCTTCCGCCACCGAGCGTAGCTCACGGTTATCAATCGAGTATCCATTATTTAACGTATTGGCTATTGTTCGTGCATTTAGAAGAAGCTCATCGCTGATACTAAATAATCTTTTGTGCATATTTTCATTGTCTGCCATTTGCTGTTTGAGCATTTCTGACGAACGAAGCATTTCTTCCATGATTGCACCGACCATACGCTCTTGCTCCTCGCGCTCCTCTCCTTGTACCTCGGCACTACTTTCAGGCTCTTCGTCAAAATGATCGTCGGTATCCTTATCGGCAGATACTACGGGAACTTCTGGCTCGCGCTGCTCTGCTGGGTTATGCATGTCTGACTGCTCAGCCATAGCTGGCCATTCTTGGTTGGCTAGCTGATCGTTGATTTGATTGTGCGTTAGTGGTCGTTCTGCGCTCATTCTTTTTATTTTGTGAACCTTTGATACTATAATAGCAAAAAATTGCATAAATGTCAATATGCTTGTGGTTAAATGAAAAATACGCCCCTGGAGACGTATTTTGAAAAGCAAATTACTACTAGTACTACTGCGCGGCCGCAGGCGTATCCAGCCCAAGGTGATGCTTTACCCTATCAACAACATCACCAATCACGACTTGTGACTTGACGAGATAATCGTCGACACCGAGGTTTTCGGCGCGCTCTTTGTCTTTTGGTTGGCTCAGTGCTGTCAGCATAATCACGCGGATGTTTGCAGTCTCAGGGGTATTGCGCAGAATGTCGAGTACGTCGAACCCGCTGATTTTTGGCATCATTGCGTCAAGCAAAATCAGCTCTGGCTTAAAATCAAGGGTAGCAGACAGTGCATCCTCGCCATTGTTTACTTGCCGCACCTCAAAGCCTTCGAGCTCAAGACGGGCTTGGTACACGCCCGCGAGGGCTTCATCGTCTTCTACTAGTAATATTCGTTTTTTTGCGTCCATATGGTTCTATACTACCCCTTTCGCCGAAAAAGCACAACCGTTAAAATTTGCTCGTGGCTGCGTCCATTTGCGGATCACGACCAGCATTTGCATCATCGTAACTCCGTTTGATTTCTGTATCTGGCGTAATACCCTTATCGCTCACATTCACACCTTTTGGCGTATACCAACGTGCTACCGTAATTTTCAGCAATGATCCGTCCTCGAGACGTAACGGTTCCTGCACACTGCCTTTACCAAACGACTTCTCACCAATAAGCGTTGCCTTGCCATGATCACGGAGCGCTCCCGCTACAATTTCACTTGCACTCGCTGTGCCACCATCAATAAGTACGATGGTTTTGATGTTTTCGAGCGGAGCATCCTTTTCAGACATAACACGGTCGATTGTCACTCCATTACGCCGTTGTTCAGTGACGAGTTTGTCGTTGAGCCACAGACTGGCAAGTGATTGTGCCGCATTCAGGTATCCGCCGCCATCGCCACGAAGGTCCACGACAACCCCCTTTACATTTTGATTGACAAACTCTTCAGCGGCTTTTCGCGCCAACGCACCTGTCTGTTCATCAAAACGGCTTACCGTCAGTATGCCAATGCCACTTTTCACTTCGTAGCGCACGCTTGGGTCTTTGATTTCTTGACGCGTGATAGTAAATGTCTTCGTTTCTTTCGCGCGCACAATTGTTACTTTGACCGTCGTACCAATTTCACCACGAATAGTGCGAGCAACCTTGTCTGAATCCCAGTCCTTTGTGGATTGATCGTTTACAGCCACAATTGTGTCACCAGCAAGCACGCCAGCCCGCGCAGCTGGATGTTCGGCCAATACACGCGTTATCGTCGGCTGGTCGCTTCGAACGCCAATTTCGGCACCGATACCGCCGCCGATATTGCCACTGAGGCTTTTATTAAACTCATTTGCTTCCTTGGGGTCCATATAGACGGTATACTTGTCACCTGCCGCAGCCGCGAGACCTCTGTTTGCTCCATATATCAACGTCTGATCGTCTAGCTTGCCATCATATTTTTCTTTTAGGCTTTGATACGTACTCTGTACACTTGAAAGGTCTAAAGTGCTCGCATCGATATGCACACCTACAAGCGGTGCGATGGCGGCAAGAATTTGACGTTGGCGCGTACCTGCTACGTATCCGAGCGCAAAAAGTATGACAAGAAGCAGTAATACGATTTTGTTTGACAGTGATTTAGTTTGTTTTTTTTCAAACACGAATGAATAATCCCCTCATTAAAATACTGCTACCATTGTAGCAGTATTTCGTTAGTGATGCCTATGGTTAAAAGTAAATGTATGTGTCGTACGTATATGGGCTCACGTTGTAGCGTTCACTGTATTGGCCCCAGCCCACACCAGGAAGCCATTCGTTGTACTGACTGATGTTTACCGTACCGTTGCCATTGACGCTTTCTACCCATACAATGTGCCCGTAATATCCGGCGCTGATCACGCCAGCTGAGCCCGCTCGTGGCGTACTGCTTGTTTGGATACCGGCCGCGCGAGCATTACCAGGCCACTGTATCGCATTTCCTCGACCACCCCAATATGGCATGTACCCATTCTTCTGGTAAACTTTCCAGGCGGTATAGCTTACGCATTCTCGGTTGTACATGCCCCATGGATCGACAAGCGAATCTTGCGGAGCGTTAGCAAGGTTGTTCGGATAGCCACCACGGCTTGGACTACCAGCAACTGCGCCGCCACCACCGCCACTTCGCTGAAGTGCTGCCTGAATTGCAGCTTGCTGCTGTTGTTCAAGTTGGCTTTTTTGGGACTGAGCTTGACTTGAGAGCTGCGTATAGGTTTCTTCACGTCCGGCTACGTCTGCAATCAGTTTAGCTTGCTCAGCCTCTTTGGCGGCCAGTGTGTCACGCTGCCCTTCTTGATCTTTTTGGAGACGGATGACTTCGACTTTTTGTTTCTCGAGTTCTTCCTTCAGGGCACGGATTTTCTTTACCGTACTTTCGAGAGTGTTTTGAATTTGATTTTGATTGCTCTGCTTGTCGACATAATCAGCGATATTACTGCTGCTTGCCAACATTTCAAGAGGAGTTATTCCTTCGTCGACGTAAATATCGGCCATAGTGCTACCGAGCGCTTCTTTATTATCTGCAATCTGTTCGTTCTTCTGATTGATGTCAAATTCGAGCTTTTGCAGCTTGGCGACCGTTAAATCGAGTTGTGACTGTATCTGAGCTTTTTGGTTCGAAAGGACGGCGAGTTGACCTTGGTAGGTTTGCTTTTCGGCATTAAGCTTACTGGCTTCGGCGTTGTACGCGTCAATTTGGCGCTGCACGGCAGCAATTTTGTCATCAAAATCATCAGCACGAGCCACAAGCACCTGTGAAAGCGGTGCGATAGCTGCCGTAACGGCGATCAAGCTTGCTATAATGATCTTTTTGTTTTTGGCAGAGGCGGCTTTGGTGAGATGTCGCATCTTCATACCCTACTATTGTAGCATAAGCCATATGGTTTCGTCAAGATGCACGGCTAGTATTTGCTATACTAAAAATTAGTATGAAAACTGTCCGTCCCTTCGTTAGTGTTATTGTTCCTGCATATAACGATCAATACTACCTGGAAAAGGCTGTCGACAGCCTACTTCGTCAGACATATAAAAAGTACGAAGTAATCGTAGTTGATGACCACTCACCTACGCCTCTTCATCTGGGACCACATCCGAAACTGACATTACTTCGTGCACCGAAAAATGGCGGAACTGCAGCGGCACGGAATTATGGCGCGAACCATGCAAAGGGTGAAGTAGTATTGTTTGCCGATAGTGATGAACTGTTTGCTCCTGAACACATTGCAGCCATGGTAGATACGCTGACAAGTACCCATGCCGAAATAGTTGCTCAACATACAAAGATGTATATTCGCTCTGATGATTCGATCGATCATATTCGCGAATACTCTTATTGGGCAGCTACTGAATTTCGGCTTTTCCTTCTTGGACTGACTGGGTCTGACATTTTGGTTGCAAAAGAAGTATTTGATTCGCTCGATGGCTTCGTTGCTGGTCAAGTGTACGCTGAGGATTGGGATTTTATCGTTCGTGCCTACCATTCCGGCTATGCGCTAGCGTTCAATGATAGCGGTACAAAGCATCACCGCGAGCACGATTCGTCGATTACTGCGACTTTCAATTGGACGCATCATCGGCTGACTGAAATGTGGCCAAAAATTCACGCCGATGCAGCGTATACATCGTATCAAAAAGCAATTTTTCTGTTTGGAACCCTACTTTGGACACCATTTGGTCAGGCATTAAAAGTCGTTGGCATGATTCTTCGAACATATCCGCTGTTTTTTGTACGTCAATTATACTGGATACCGTTTTTGTATCGAGCGCTGAAAATGCGACTTCGCTAAATCTTGAGGTATTTTCTCGTGGCAATCAGCGATGAGAATACGCCGATGAGTGCACCAATAATAATCATAATGATGAGTACAAAAGCGCTGTAGGTGGTTGCGGCGTTGATGGTAGGATCAAATGCTATTTGGTATGAAACCAGCTTGTCTCGCGCCGCATACAGGGCGAAAAGGCCTAGTGCGGTTGCAAGCAGCGCAGCGATGAATCCGTATACTATCGCCTCAACAATAAACGGTCCGCGAATGAAATTGCGATCTGCACCGATGAGCTTCATCATCTGAATTTCCTCTTTTCGATTGAAAATCGCCATACGGATCGTGTTGAAAACTATCAGTGACGAAATGGCGATAAAGATAGCACTAGCAACAAGGCCAGCTTTGTCGGCAAAACCAACCCAACTCGCAATGTTTTGGATTGCGCTTCGCCGTGCGCCGGCGAATGAGGGTGGTCGGTCTTTGTCGATTACCTTCTTTAAGGTGGTGTCAGTTTTTACAAATTCATCAAGTTGTTTTGTGTCATTAATATCAACAAGATTTACTCGAAACGTGCCGGGGAACTTATTGGTTGCTTCCTTGAGTGCGTTCAACGCACCGCTATCATCACTGTGCTTTTTCGCAAAATCTTCACGAGCTTCTTCTGGCGAGACATAATCGACAGCCTTGACACTCGAAAGCTTCCGCAAATTATTGGCAATCGTCTTGACTTCACTATCTTTGACATTGTTTTGCACATAGATAGACATATCGACCTTGCTTCGGATCACTTCAACGGTGGATTGAAGTGTGTAGCGAGCAGCGACTGTCATAAATATAATCAGAAGTGTAATTGTCATCACCGCAGTCGCAGCAGTTGTCAGCCACGCGTTTCGACTAAAGTTGTTTACGCCGTAGCGCACCATTCGCATAAAGGTGATCCATTGGCGACGTTTGCGCTTTTGTCCGGCGAGTGCTTTGGTGTTTACTTTTTTGCTCATAGGCCCGTACTCCTGCGACGTCCTGGCTGCGCAGCAGCTTTCTGCTCTTCTTCCAACGCTTCTTGACGTGCAAACTGACGATAGCTTCCCTGGGCTTGGTCGCTGGTAATGCGACCACCTTCGATTGTTACAACGCGACGCTTCAATTTGTTGACGATTTCTACGTTGTGGGTTGTTAAAATGACGGTAGTACCGTAGCGATTAATCTTTTCGAGCAATTTCACTATTTCCCAACTATGTTTTGGGTCGAGGTTACCGGTTGGTTCGTCAGCGATCAGGATTTTAGGCTGACGCACGACAGCTCGAGCAATTGCGACGCGTTGACGTTCACCACCGCTGAGCTGATGTGGAAATGATTTTTCCTTGCCAGTAAGTCCCACGAGTTCGATGACGCGCGGAACAGTGTTTTTGATTTCTTTGTTGGTCATGCCGGCAATTTCAAGCGCAAAGGCGATGTTTTCAAACACGGTGCGTTGTGGCAATAGTTTGAAATCCTGAAATACAACACCGATTTTGCGACGCAGAAGCGGAATATGGCGGTCTTTTAGCGTGTCGTAGTCAATTCCACCAACGACAATTTTGCCGGTAGTTGGTTTCTCTTCCCTTGTCAGAAGCTTCAGCAGCGTGCTTTTTCCGGCACCACTTGTGCCAACCAAGATAACAAATTCCTTTGGTTCAACGTGTAAACTAATCCGGTTGAGCGCCGGCTTAGCGGTATTACCGTAGGTTTTGGTTACCCTATCTAACAGAATCATGCTTACACTTAGTATACCATATCACCATTATGGTAGAGTCAGCTACCAACTGCCACTCGAGCCGCCACCGGAAAATCCGCCACCACCGAAGCTGCCGCCACCTCCGCCGAAACCACCAGTATCAATCCAGTTGCCTCCAGCCCACCATGATGGCGTGTCACCGCTGGCAGTCTTGTAATAAAAGTTTTTTGAAACAAAGTAGTCGAACAGCAGGCCTAGTAGCCCGAGAATTGGAATCGAAAGTAAGCCGAGGAATGACCACTGTGCAAGTAAGGCTATGACGCCGCCAATGCCCCCACCGATAATTCCCCCAGCCCACCAGCTGCGGCTACGTGCCAACAGTGAGCCAAACCAAGAAATAATCATGGTAGCGAAAAAGATGATTGGGAATAGCAGCTCTGCCAGAGCTGGTGCCTCCGGTGCGCTGCTAGTAGTTTGTGCCCTTCCCTCCACCTGCGCTTGAATGCTCTCCACGCCATTTGCTATGCCTTCGTAGTAATTGCCCTGCTTAAACTGTGGCGCAATAGTGTTGCGAATAATGCGACCACTTTCGATATCCGTCAAATCGCCCTCAAGGCCGCTCCCGACTTCGATACGCATCAATCGATCATTCTTCGCGATCAGCAACAATACGCCATTATTGGTTTTGTCACCAATACCCCACGAGCGTGCAACTTCAAGCGAATAATCCTCAATCGCTTGGCCCTCAAGGCTGGGCACCATGAGAACGCCGATTTGGTAGGCCTTTTCAGAACGGCTTTTGTTGATTTGTGCGGCAAGACTATCGATTTGCTCAACAGAGAGCGTCGTTGAAGTGTCAATAACAGGTCTATCAAGCGCCGGTTTTGGCGGTACAGCAAGTGCACTGACACTGTTCGCAACAAACAGTGCAAATACCGAACCAACTACGAACGCCTTTAGGCTCCGCATACAAGATTCCTAATTACCAAAGTTTACTTTTGGCGCTACGTCAGCACCTTTGTCGGCTTCGAAGTATGGAAATGTTGAGAATCCAAACATGCCCGCTACAACATTCGCTGGGAAGCGCTGTACCTGTGTATTGTATCCCTTTGCCGTGTCATTGAAGTCATTTCGGGCCGTTGCGATGCGATTTTCAGTGCCCTCAAGTTGTACTTGCAAATCACGAAACGCTTCGGTAGCTTTTAGTTCTGGATAGTTTTCAGTGACAGCGAGTAAGCGACCAAGTGCTTGGCTCAGTTCGCCCTGTGCTGCTTGGTATTGTTGGATCTGTTCTGGTGTTGCTTTGCTCGGGTCTATCGTCGTGCTCGTTGCTTTGGCGCGGGCCTCGACAACCTTTGTAAGTGTACTCTGCTCAAAGTTAGCAGCACCCTTTACCGTTTCTACCAAATTAGGCACCAAATCAGCTCGACGTTGATATTGGCTCTGTACCTTCGCGAGTGATGTTCGAACAACTTCGCGACTTGCAACCATGCTGTTGTATGTACCGCCAATCATCATGGCAAACACCACTAAAAAAGCGGCTAATCCGCCAACGATATACAATGCACTTCGTTTCATTTATTTCCTCCATATTATAACTGTTAAGAGTATACCAAATAGACATACATAGATAAAGAAACTTTTACATTATTGAAAGCGTTTATGCTATAATCGCGGAGTGAATAAGTTCAGGCAATACGGATTCAGTCTCGTAGAGTTATTGATTGTTGTAGTTGTTATAGCGATTCTTGCCGCAATTAGCGCGGTTGCCTACAACGGGATGCAACAGCGAGGTCATAATGCTGCCATCATATCGGCCGCTCGTGCTTGGAGAGACGCATTCGCTACATATGGCACTATAAAAGGTAATTATGTATGGTCTGGCTTTCCAGCGGCGGGTGTATCGGGTAGCTTTCAAACATGCTTAGGCGATACATCTGCCTACCCAGCCATATCCGGCTATAGCAGCGGGAGATGCTACAGATTTGTGACCGGTAACTCTGAACTAGGTTCAACTGCAATTTACACACCGCTCATAGATGAAATCTACACTGTCGCCAAGCCGTCGGGTGGGCCTTATACATGGACAGCTACTTATACCCTTCCTGGACCAAACATATACGGCCGTCGAGGTATATCATACGATTATAGTATTGATTCTTCTCATGCAATTACGTCATCGAGCATTTACTACACCCTCGAAAACGAAACAGTGAATTGCGGAGTTGCCGACGCAGTAAAAGCAGGTACAGTCACAAGTGGTATTCTATGTAAAATTGATATTAAAAATCGCTTTACTCTAGTTGGATCGTAAAGCAAAACTAACCTTTAGCATTACGCTCAAGAAATGATTGTATAAACCCATCAACTTTTCCATCTAAAACTCCTTGCGCGTCACGGTCTTCATGTTTTGTGCGCGTATCTTTGACGAGTGTATAGGGATGTAAAATGTAGTTACGAATTTGCGAGCCCCAGTTGGCACTCTCACCTGCCTGCAAATCAGAAAGTTTTTCGGCGTGCTGTTCGAGCTTTAGTTGCGCCAGCTTAGAGCGCAGAATTTTTAGCGCCGTTTCCTTATTTTGTAATTGACTGCGCTCGTTTTGAATCGCCACCACAATATTGGTAGGCAGATGCGTCACGCGCACGGCACTATCGGTCGTGTTGACGCTCTGTCCACCATGGCCACCAGCCCTGTATACATCAATCTTAAGGTCTTTGTCGTCAAGCTGTACTTCATCAGGGGCATCGATTTGCGGCAATGCCTCTACGAGTGCAAAGCTGGTTTGGCGCAGATTATCACTATTAAAGGGGCTGAGGCGCACAAGGCGATGGACACCATGCTCACTCTTTAATTTGCCGTAGGCATACACACCCTCGACTTCAATCACACTGGTTTTTATACCCGCTTCTTCGCCCGTACTTCGTTCGACACTGCTTGTTCTCATGCCAGATTTTTCGGCCCAGCGTAGGTACATGCGCTCGAGCATTTCTGCCCAATCCTGCGCGTCAGTACCTCCTACGCCGGCTGTAATACGCAAAATCGCATTATGATCGTCAAATTCGCCGCCATACAGTAGCTGTTTCTTATGTTCGGCAAATTCTGCTTCAAGCGCCCCGATTTGTGTTTCAAACTCTGCCTGCATGCTGACATCTCCCATGGCCATAAGCTCTGCGATGTCATCAGCCTGGCTTTTTAGGGTGTGCCATGATTCGGTTTGTGCGCGTAGGCCGGCTGCTGCCTTGCTTACTTCCTGCGCATGGGTGGGGTTATTCCAGATCTCTGGTTCGGCCAACTCACTATCAAGCACTTCCAGTTCACAGGTTTTCGCCGCGACATTTAACCGCTCCATCGCCACCGCGATGTCGTGTATAAGTGTCGAGATTCGTTTTTCGAGTGGATGCATTCTAAACCCATTGTATCACCTCAGTCGTACAGGCTATATTTTCAATGTCGCAACTGAAATGATGAGGCCGCCTACCTCTCTAACCTAATTCTCAAACCTACGACGGCCGTCGCGATTTTGCAACTTCTTTATTGTATAATCTATACAATTCGAACTGATTCATATACTTGTACGTACTCTTCCAATCCTTCAGCGAGAAGGGTCTCACGCAAATACTCTAATATGTCATACTCCGTCTGCCAAACACTTTGTTGCACTGGTGTAAAATATAGCTCGCTCAGCGTAGCCCGCAAACGATTCCGAAGCTGACGATGTGACTCTGGGATGTCAAATATCAACAAAACTACGGCGTTGCTTGGCAAACACTTTGGCTGGTATCTCTGCAGTCTTGAGATTCCTTTATCTGTCAACATTGGGTGTCCCCCAGTGGTATCAAGCAACCCATCTTTTACCGCCCTATAGTAGCTACTGCGCAACGCTGCACTTGTGTACCTGTGGTCGTTTATTTTTTCAAGATCATTAAAAAATCTATTCGGCGAAAAGCTGAGTTTGAGATTTGCTTCTGTGTAGGGCACGAGTGCGCTCAAAATATAGTGCAGACTCGAGCGGTATTTTTGTCGCAATCGCATCTGTTCATTTTTGTACTGCTGTCTATGATGTTTCACAATTTGATTATAGCAAAATCATTCGCATAATGACGACGGCCGTCTATGTTTTGAGAATAATTACTATCAACTACCTCATCCTATGTTTTGGCTCTTGGTTGTCTTATAAAGTAACCAAGAGCAGTCAAGAAATCGCGTTCGTCTGTGGCGATACTCACGCAACTACGCGAGGAGTTCTGTCACCCAGGGTTGCGCTGCATACAACCTATCTTTGTCGAAATCTGACTCTGGAACCTTGAATGGCAGTGACTGGTAGCCCTTTGTTTGCGACATGTGATACGCAGCACGTAGTTCGTCGATTTCGCCTACACATTCAAACGGCTTCATCACCCCATCAATGCCAAGCAAGCCTTTGAATGTTTCGACAAGTTCTAACTTTTGATACAGTTCTCCACCAAGTTGCATTTGAAGTTTTTCTGGCGCGATAAACGGCGAAAATAGTAGGTACGAGTTTGCACATTTTGGACAGTTTCCGCACCACGACAGTTTAGTAGTATCACTACCCTGCTTGTAGTTCGCTTCGTTGCACGAGCTAAACTGCGAACCAAATTTTTCCCACGCATGCGCGGCAAAAAGTTCTGTAACCTTGAGCTCGCTACGTCCACGCAGTGGTGAGCCAACATGAATATCCGGCGAAACATAGCGCTCAACATATTGAGCAAATAATCGCTCCGCCTGCCAAGTTTTTGACCATTGATGGTTTACGGGCAAATCACCAATCCACTCGTGAGGTTCTTCACCCTCATGCGCGATTGCCGATACTACGGTATTTTTATTCAGCAAAATTGCCTGAATAAGCGCCAACGATTCGACGATGTAGGTCACAGGAATATGCCCGTTTTTGCCACCGAGATTGCTCGCCTCTGCCAGCGTCGTCAGATCCACGTAGCGCCGCGCGACAACAAGTGGTTCTGCTAAGTTATCCAGCACTGTCGGATATGTATCACTGTTGGTAATATACCACGGTGTAAACGACCTACCTGATTTTTGCAGGAGTTCTGCGAGTAACAACGAATCTTTGCCGCCACTTTGCAGTGCCAATATCCCTTTACCTTCGTATGAAGCAGCTTTGGTGTTGTGTGCAATATTTGGCGTGAAATGCGCCAAATCGCTTCGCTGTAGACCATTCTCGAACGCAAATTGGCTAAGTCCTTCTTGGTAAACCTTGTTGCAAAATTCCGCCTGCCAATCATCTAGCTCCCCTTTATCAAACCTAACATTCGGTGATGGAAATGCTTTATAGTATGATGTGCCAATGACAAGAAATGCTAAAAACAATGCCCGTTGAAGCACTGCTTCGTCATACCACTGGCCAACCTCGAATGTCACGGATTCTTGATGGCGGAAATTGCCGTAGGTATAACGAAAACTAGCTACTTTACCGTCAAAATCATATGATTCGAATACAAACTCGTTCATAATTTGGAGACTATTGACCTAAATTGGTCACCACGATCGTAAAAGTTTCTGAACATATCGAAACTGGCGCACGCCGGGCTTAATATCACAACATCTCCGGGCTCTGCACTCTTACGTGCTGACTGCACGATTTCAGCCATGGTCTTGGCGTCACATAGCTCAGCATCAACATTAAATCTGTCAAGTTCATCAAACAGCCGGCGATTAATTTCACCAATCAATAGTATTTTTTTAATATTATCATGCACGCCGAGCGTCATTTTTAATTTCGCAAAATCTGCGCCTTTGTCGATTCCACCTACGATAAGAATTTCCGGGCTTGTAAACGATTTGATGGCTGCGATGGTGGCAGCTGGCGCCGATGAAAAACTATCATTATAGTAGGATACACCGTCAAACTCACGCACAAATTCAAGCCGGTGAGGCAGGCCAGTAAAATCACGCAAGCCTTTTTCGCAGGCAGCATTTTCGACACCCATATATTTTGCAACGCTAAGTGCCGCACAGGCATTTTCTTTGTTGTGATCACCGCGTAGTTGCAACGCTTCAAGTGGCACAATAGCCTCACCTTTATAACAAAAGTCATGCATATCATAGTACACACTCGGCATGTCATCAGCACAATTGTAGCGTGCATTAACATGCGCTGGTGTTAGTAGTGCAATTTCTTGTGCGCGGGTGTTGGTTGGATGGAAGAAAAAGGCATCATCTTCATGTTGGAAGCGTGCGATATTAGCCTTCGCACCAACGTACTCTTCCATACTTTCGTGCACATTGAGATGATCTGGTTCAATGAGCAAACATACACCGATTTCAGGTGAGCATTCGATATCCCATAGCTGAAAACTGGATAGCTCGAACACCACAATGTCATCTGCTTGGATGGTAGGAAGAATTTCAAGTGCTGGGGTGCCAATATTGCCGACCAAATGCACGGTTTTTCCTGCGGCCCTCAGAATACTGGCAATCATTGAGCAGGTTGTACCCTTGCCTTTGGTGCCAGTTACGCCAATGATAGGCGCCGGACATTGTTCAAAAAACTCGTTCGTCGCGCTCCAGATTTTTCCGTTTGTCGTGATGTGTGAAGGCGGAAGACTCGCAGTGCGTATGACCATATCAAAGTCTTGGAGTTTTCCAAATACTCCTTTGCCCACGATAGATTTCACCCCACTTGGCACCTTCGCCCCTCTGTTTTCATCGGCAATTGTAATTTCATGTGCGCCCGTGCTCCAATAGTTGTAGCTTGCCTGCCCTTCGATTCCGTATCCCGCAATTGCGATATTCATGGTTCGCTACCCCTAACTCTTTTGAAATAACATATCGAGTTTGTCACCAAGATGAGTAATTTCTTCTTTTTCTTGACTACTGACACCGGCGAACGCCCACGTATTGTGCGCGACAAAGCTACTTGCTGTTGCCACCATCAAATCTCGACTAATTGCATGAATAGCATCTGGTACTTTTTCGTAATCTTTCACGACACCATCGGCAAAATACCTATTGGTATAAAAATTACTAATTTGGGATACAGTTTGCGCCCCCATTTGGTGACGGCCAAGTGCATAGCTTTTGGCA
Organism: uncultured Candidatus Saccharibacteria bacterium; assembly: GCA_964618945.1. Lineage (GTDB taxonomy): Bacteria > Patescibacteriota > Saccharimonadia > Saccharimonadales > Saccharimonadaceae > UBA1020. Next base: position 99,501 of record CAZUDH010000001.1, on the reverse strand, counting down.
GCTTCAAGCTCGGCTTCGGTAATTTTGCCGTCGAGCACGCTTTTAATTTCGCGGGTAATAATATCGAACAAAGCCCCGGCTGTATCATGATTTACTTCCCCGCCAAAATCCCAGGATGAATCGTGGAATCCAGCACTCGTATCGCTAAAGACGCCATACGCAAGGCCCTTGGCGCGAGCAGCACCATAAATCCGCGAGTGCATCGTACCGGTGAGAATGTGGTCGAGTGCGTTCATGGCATCGATCTCTTCGTCGCTTAGTTCACGAGGAACAACTAAACTCATGCCAAATGTGAGGTTGCTGGCTTCTTTACGACGAATAAGCGTTGGGTTACCGCTCTTTAGTTCATCGCGCGGGACACTAAAACGTTCACCGCTTGCAAGCTGCCAATCTTCGAGTTGCCGAGTAATCTCACTTTTTCGGCCATGCAATTTACCAGCGATAACGAAGCGCATATTATGTGCGGTGTGGGTTCGTTTATAATGATCTTTAACATCAGAGAGTGTAACGTTGTGGATCGTCTGTAGGCGCTGCCAAAATGTATAGACGTCTTCTCCAAGAAGCTGCTGTATCTTCGGCCAAAGCACCCTATTATGATTGTTCAAATAGCCGGTCAGTTCGCTTTTGACATTCCCCTTTTCGGCTTCAAGTTCGGCTTCGTTAAACCGCGGCTGACAAATCGCGACTTCCTGCAATGCCAAAATTCGTTCCCACTCGAAATCCGCGCAATCTGCCACATAGACCATGCTTAGGTCGCTGGTATACGCATTGTGATAGGCCCCATTTTTTGTAAATTCGGCCTCATACTCGTGCTCGCTTTTAAATTTCGCATTGGCACCAAACGCCATGTGCTCCATAATATGCGCGGTTTCGTAGATGTCTTTGTGCTTTACGTAGCGGTTGCCTGCACGAAATTGAAACTGAAAACTCATGACCGTCGCACCAGGTATATCAATCAAGAGTCCGCGTGCGCCGTTTTTTAGGCGAACTTCCTCGACGGTATGCTTCATCTAATGTCGGCCCTTCTTGCGGTTTTGACGCTGGGTCTTTTTCTTTTTACGTGCGTCGTTCCGTACACGATTTTTTTCGGCTACAGTGCTGGCTTTTTTGACACCAAAGTCTTCGTCGCGGTTGGCTTCGCCGGTACCAACTTCATTGACACCAGCTTCGACAGCCCTTTCGGCAAGGCGAGTAAGCTCAGTTTGATGGTCTTCTTCTGCCTGAGCCAGCACATCATGTTTGTGAACGTGCATAATAGTGCGCAGAACTTCATCACGAAGCGTAAGCTGCAGACTATCGAAAAGCTTTTGCGATTCCTGACGATATTCAACCAACGGGTCACGCTGTCCGACGCTGCGCCAGTGAATGCCGTCACGAAGGTGTTGCATATTCTCGAGATGTTGCATCCACAGCGTATCAAGTACCTGAATGTATACATCGCGTTCAACCTTACGTAAGTTCTCTTCACCAATCTCTTTTTCCTTGTCGGCATAGAGTTTTGCTACAGCTTTTTCTGCTTTTTCGGTACGAGTTTTATCTTTTCGCTCGACACCAATTGGTTCAAGTTGTTTGTCGGTCAGTGGAAATACTGACTGGAATTCGTCGTTAAAGCGTGGATTATTCTTGGCTGGCACAGGCGTGAGATCGCGAACCTTTTCTTTCATGAGACGTTCAATCTCAACCTGAATATCTTTGCCTTCCAAAATGCGGCGACGCATCGTGTAGACAACTTTTCGATGGCGGTTGATAACATTGTCGTACTGAACAACGTTTTTACGGGTATCAAAGTTGTAGCCTTCGACGCGTTTTTGAGCAGCTTCAAGCGTCTTTGATACGGCTTTGTTTTGAATTGGCGTGTCTTCGTCGACGCCCAAACGATCCATCAATCCGGCAATACGTTCGCCTTGGAAGATACGCATCAAATCATCTTCAGTACTGACAAAGAACTGGGTTTCGCCTGGATCACCTTGACGACCCGAACGTCCACGAAGCTGATTGTCGATGCGTCGCGATTCGTGACGCTCGCTGCCAATTACCACTAAACCACCGAGCTCTTTTACGCCTTTGCCAAGCTTGATGTCGGTACCACGACCAGCCATGTTGGTTGCAAGCGTAATAGCTCCCTTTTCGCCAGCCTTGGCAATAATTGCCGCTTCTCGTTCGTTGTTTTTGGCATTCAAAATCTCAAATTTTATGCCTTCTTTTTCTAAGTATGCGGCGATCAGCTCATTTTTGGCGATGCTTCCGGAACCGACAAGCACTGGCCGACCAGCCTTGTGATGTTCTTTGATTACCTCTGCAACTGCCTTCAATTTGCCTTTTTCGGTTTTGAAGATTAAATCTTCCTTGTCATCGCGCATCACCGGACGGTTCGATGGGATTTGTATAACATCGAGGCTGTAAATTTGCTGGAACTCTTCGGCTTCAGTATAAGCCGTACCTGTCATGCCGCTTAGCTTGTTGTAAAGGCGGAAAAAGTTCTGAAATGAAACAGTTGCGAGCGTCATGCTTTCCTGCAGCACAGCCACTTGCTCTTTGGCTTCAATCGCTTGGTGCAAGCCTTCGTTGTAGCGACGACCTTGCATCAAACGGCCGGTGTGTTCGTCGACGATAATCACTTCGCCACCGTTTGTCACCACGTAATCTTTATCACGCTTGAACAACGTTTCGGCGCGTAGCGCTTGATCCATGTGATACACAGTGCGGATGTTATCTGGAGTATACAAGTTTTTTATACCGAGCATTTTCTCAACGCGGTCGACACCTTCGTCAGTGAGCGCAACGCTGCGACGTTTTTCGTCAAGTGTGTAATCTTCGGGGATGAGTTTGGCGGCTACCTTTGCAAATTGATAGTAGCTATCTGGATTTTCGGCAGCTGGCGCGCTAATGATGAGCGGAGTTCTCGCTTCATCAATAAGGATCGAGTCCACCTCGTCAACGATGGCAAAGTTTAATTCACGCTGACGAAGCAACTCCTCATCATCGACCATGTTGTCACGGAGATAATCGAACCCAAATTCGTTGTTAGTACCATAGGTGATATCGGCGGCATATGCCTCTTTTCGCGTACACGGACGAAGTTTACGCATGCGTTCATCATCGTGGTTCTCGTTATCAAACTTTGGATCATACAAAAAGCTTGCTTCGTTGATAATGACACCAGTGCTCATACCGAGGAAATGGTAAAGTTCACCGTTCCAGCCAGCATCACGCTGCGCGAGGTAATCGTTGACTGTTACAACATGCACGCCTTTACCTTCTAGTGCATTCAGATAAACGGGCGCGGTTGCGACCAGAGTTTTTCCTTCGCCAGTTTTCATTTCGGCGACGTTACCGTCATGCAACGCCATACCGCCAATTAATTGCACGTCAAAGTGACGCATACCGAGAACGCGGTCGCTGGCCTCGCGGACAAGCGCAAACGCGTCGGGCAAAATGTCATCGAGCGTCGTACCTTTTTTACTAAGGCGCTTCTTTAGTACATCAGTCTGAGCTTTCAACTCAGTTTTGGTCATTTTTTTGTACTTGTCTTCAAGCGCATTAATGGCGCCGACTTTCTTCTCTAGACCACGCAAAATCTTGCGCTGCGGGTCACCAAATACTTTTGTTAGAACTTTTTGCTTACTAATAGCCACGTGTATCTCCCTCGTATCGTGCGGTATATCTGTAAAATCTCCCTTTATTATACGCTGTTTTACCCTAATAAAAAAGAGACGAGCCGAAGTTTTTCGGCTCGTCGAGGAAATTTCCTTTAAGCAGCTATTGTTCGCGTGCGTAACTTCGTTTGAATTTGCTTAGTATCGCACGTGTTTTACCCATGTGACCAACGTGTAAGTCTTTGTATTTTCGTAGTTGACCAGCTAGTTTTGCTTCGACAATATCGACTGCTGCCAGTATATTCATCGTTGAATCTTTGGCAGTCAGCTGCTTTTTATCTGGAACAAAAAGAATCACCTCGGCTTCATATTTATTACCATTGTCACGATTGACTTCACGCAGCTTCACCTCGGCCGTTGCACTTTTACGTGCATGCCGGGGTAAAAATCTGTCGAGACGTCCAATCTTTTTTTCGATGTACTTTTTCGTTTGCTCATCGACGTTATACTTTACACCTGTTACGGTGACGGATTGGATCATGTACCCTCCTTTTTAGGTTAGGTCTGGTACTTCTAGTATAGCACTTATTCTTGTACTTTGGCGAGTTGGTATCGTCTCCAAAGGCTCGGAGCGAACGTTTTAACCGCCTCCTCCATAGCTCGGAACATCTCGACGTCACCGTGCTCTTCGAGCCATCCTTCAGCCAAGATATGACTCAGTACTTTGTCGGGGTCAGCTGACTCTGTAGACACCGCTTCGCCAAATTTTGCAGTGAGTTCTGGCAAGCTCGTTGATTGACGAGCAGAATCTCCAAATAGCTCAAGTCCCTTAACAAGCCTTCTTTGGACATTATCGGTAGCTGCATCATCACCTTTGTACTTCATTTGTTCAATCAGTACTCGTGGCAGTGCATATCCTGCAAGCTGACCTAATGGTGCCATAGTTTCAAAGTAGTCTGGAGGAATTGAGGCTTCGTCAAATGCAGTAATATTTTCAATTGCCTGCGTATTACGAGGCTGTGAAGAAGATAATTGCTGTGCTAATTGTGGATTTGTATCGTTTAATTCACGCGTAAGTTGGCCAAACCAAAATGCCACTTCACCGTACCGCTCAATCATCGATGCCGGCCCGCGACCAAGATCTGTACTTTCAGGATCAGTAAGGCGTTCGACGACAGGGCAACCCGCAGCCCAACCTAACTCACGAGCCAGATTGCGATCATTAAAGTCAAGAATCTCCGAATCAGGATGAAGAAAATCACCAACAAACTTTCCATTGCCGAATTTTGTCGTAGAACGTTTCTTCATATACTATTATTATAGCACATTTATTATAAGAAAGCAATTTATTATTTAGTTTTACCAATTGCCTCTGTAATCGATGAATATCCGTCTCGACTAAGTAGTTTCGTAAGTCCTTGGTTAATCTCGCCGGCTAGCTGCGGGCCCTCAAATATCATGCCAGTGATGAGAGCGACCAAGCTCGCACCTGCTTGAATTTTCTCATAGGCGTCTTCAGCCGAGAATATACCCCCGACACCAACAATCACGAGCTTGTCGCCATACGTTTTGTATGTGCGGCGAATCAGAGCCGTTGTCACTTCTTTGGTGGGTGCACCGCTCAAGTTTCCTTTTACTTCATCCGGCAGGACGTCTTTAACATCCACAGCCCGGCGGTCTTTGTGTAAATTGCCAATTGTGACACCGGTTATCGAATGTTTTGAAATTACTTTTAAGAGCGCATCGAACTCACCCAGTGGGAGATTAATAGGCATTTTGATAAACACAGGTTTTTGTAGTCCTAGCTTGTCGGTTGCATGCAGCAGCTTTTCTAATCTTTTTGCATCGGTAAAAGGCTCTCCCCCAAACGTGTTGGGGCAACTAATATTTATTTCTAATATCGCGACCTGTTTCAAGGCGTCAAACTCTTTCAGGCTTTCACAATAATCACGAATAGCGGTGGCATCGTCGGCGCATGCTTTTGTATTAGTTTTCGCTACCGAGACACTGAGAGGAAAACCTGTAAACAGTTTTTGGTCGTAGTCGGCGACGCGCTTTGCAATCACCTCTGTTCCCTCGCTTGGTAGCCCTGCGTGCACCACTAGTGATTTTGTTTTTGGCAACCTGTAGAACCATGCCCCGTCGTTACCCTTATACTGCCCCCATGTCACCGAACCGCCCGTCATCCAGCCAAACCCCACGGCTTTAATCATGCGCGGCATGGATATTTCTTTATCAAAGCCTGCGCTTAGACCAATCGGGTTTTTGAACTCTATACCGGCAATTGTTTGCGCAAGCATTGTATCATTCTGATAGTGCCAAAGCTCTGGCAATCGGCGCACACCAGGCACCTTTTGAACAAATTTCGTCAGGTTTACCATACCATGATGGACACCATCTGGCCGATAACGAAATAAGATTGGCTTTACTACGTATATATACAGCCCGTGTGTTACGAGCCGAATCACCCGCTTCACACGCTATATCCTCTCGCGGCCGCCCATATACGGGCGAAGGACCTCAGGGACAGTGAGTGTACCGTCATCGTTTTGGAAGTTTTCAAGAATAACGACAAGTGAACGAGCTAATGACACTGCGGTGCCATTAAGCGAATGTAACATTTCTACACTACCATCCTTGCGGCGCACGCGGATATTGAGATTTCGAGTCTGGAAGTCGGTACAGTTACTACAGCTTGTAAGTTCGCGGTATGCTCCGTCGACTGGCGACCAATATTCGATATCATACTTTTTGGCGGCCGGAGCGCCCAAGTCACCAGCTGCAATGTTAATCACGTGGTAGCTAATGCCGATTTTCTGCCACAACTCTTCTTCAATCGCCAGGATTTGCTCGTGCATTTCAGCTGATTTTTCTGGCAGCGTAAACGCGTACATCTCAAGCTTATTAAACTGATGCACGCGGAACAGTCCACGTGTGTGCTTACCCGCTGCACCTGCTTCACGTCGGTAACATGGACTATACCCAGCGTAAAGAAGCGGCAATGTATTTTCATCGATAATTTCATCAGCATGGTACCCAGTGAGTGGGATTTCTGCGGTTGCAATAAGGCTCAAGTCCTCGCCTTCAAGCGCGTATTCATCACTCTGGTCACTGCTGCGGGGTGCAAACCCGGTGCCGGTCATCGTACGCTGGTTCACAGCATGCGGCACCGTCATGTACAAAAAGCCTTTTTTCGTGATGTAATCAAGTGCGAACTGCGTAATAGCATTTTCGAGTAGCGCTAAGTCGCCTTTTAGATAATAAAATTTCGCCCCTGCTACCTTAGCGCCGCGTTCGAAATCAACCCAATCGCGAGCCAGCGCAAAATCCAAGTGATCTTTTGCACCAGTTTTTTGTTCACCAACTTTTTTAATTTCGATAGAATCTTCTTCACCGCCCGGCGGCACATCATCCATAGTAATGTTCGGGATTTGGTTTAAGAGCGTATCGTAGCGCTCATTGAGGGTTTTTAGCTGCACTTCTTGTTCAACGAGTGCGTTTTTAAATGCTGTCGCTTGGCCGACCAGTTCGGGTGAAGGCTTGCCACCTTTCATTTGGTCACTCACACGATTTTTTTGGGCGCGTGTTTCATCAACGCGTTGTTGCGCAGTTCGGCGTTCATCATCAACCGCCAAAAGATCAGAAATACTCACCGAGTACCCTTTGCTCGTAGCCGCAGCCTGAACTTTTTCTGGATTTTCTCGGATATAGCGTATGTCTAACATATAGCTATTGTAACAGATTGAGCACCCATCGAACACTACACAATATCAAATACCGTCAGCCTCAATTGTCGACAGACCACAGCTGCTACAGTACTGCAGGGTCTTCTGCAAGGTCTTCTACTGCAGTGTACTGCAGGGTCTGACCCTGTCAGTCCTGTAGCTTATTTCCAGAGTATTCCAGGGCCGGGCCCTGGAAATTTAAAAAGATGGTGTAATATGTTGTTTGAAATTCGCACTGGTACTTAGCGATTTACAACTTGGACACTTGTAGCAGTGAATGTTTCGCCGCTCGTCGTACCTCGCGCCATTACGCTATCGTTCAACTTTGGCTTGCTGTCACCATATGTCGTTGAAGATGTAAGGGTGACTTTTTTTGAAACGCCGTTACCAACAATTGTCATTTCACTATCACTCACTGCGCTAACCACCCCGTGCACCATGGTATTTGAATCATACGCGCCATGACCGCCGCGCATTCTGTCATCGTGCTGCATACCGCCGCGCATCATCGTGCTGCCCTTTCCAACCCTCTCACCGTCAAAACCTGGCACGCTATACCTAGCGTGGTTCATATTGCGTGCATTTGCAGCGAGCATCCCGAGCATAAACGCCAGCACTACACCAAGCCCTACTCCGCCAATAAGCCACCATTTTCGGCGATTATTTGCGTCATACGTAGTAATTGTTTTTTGTACAGCTGGCTCAGCCACCTCAACTTTTTCATTTTTCTCAGCCATTCGTTTTCTCCTTTACTATTAGCCGAATATGGCATCAGTATATCCCGGAGTTCTGGGAGAATGCTTAAATTCTAGAATTTTGTAAAACATTGGTGCAGTAGTAGAATACGCAAGCAATGACAGCCCCAAGGCGAAGATTAGATTTTCGAAGTACAAACAAAAACGGCTCTCTGAAGAGTCGTTTTTTATAATTTAACTTCAGGGTAAATCGCCTTGGTGGTTTCATCAATCTCTGCCTTTAGCTGTGGGAATGGCACGCCTTCGCGTGCGGTCACGGCCTCGAAAATCCAGAAAACGCGCTCACTATGTCCCCATCCACATGCTGGTGGCATGCCGTACTCGAGCATTTCGACGTAATCGATATCCAGCATCATAGCTTCATCGTCGCCACCGTCGCGCATGTTCTGCTGTTCAACGAATCGCTCAAGTTGGTCGATTGGGTCATTCAGCTCACTAAAACCATTGCCCAGCTCACTTCCGGCAATCACAGGCTGAAAGCGCTCAACGACATTTGCATTCTCGGGATTGGTTTTTGCCAGGGGTGAAATAAACTTGGGAGTATTCACAAGCCACACCGGCCCAGCGACGTCTTTTCGAATATTCTTCCAGAGTTTGTCGATACTACGCGGAATACTATCGGCTTTTTCGACTTCGAGGCCGTGTTCTTCTAGTTTACCGGCAACTTCTTCGATGGTCGTATTATACACATCAATATCGTAATGTTTTTGAATGACCTCGGCATAGTCCCATACTTCCCATTCGCCTGCCATATCAACGTCAAACTTGCCGAGTTTGAACTGCAGTGTACCAAACGTTTCTTGCAAGCTGTACTTGTACATGTCTTCCATGAATTTCATACCATCACGCCAGTTCCAGTAGGCGGCGTACCATTCCATTGCTACGTGCTCTGGAAGGTGTTCGTCGGTGTAATTTTCGTTTCTAAAGCGCGGGCCAAGATCGTAAACTTTTTCAAAGCCAGCGCCAATCAGGCGTTTTAGCGGCAATTCGTGACTAATACGAAGGTAAAACTGTTGGTCATCGAGGGCGTCCATGTGGGTGACGAATGGATTGGCATCGGCACCGCCAGTAGTGTGTTCAAGCACCGGAATGTTGACTTCAACAAAGCCGTTGTCATCGAGGAATCTGCGGGTAGCTTGCCAAAATTTGCTACGACGAACAAATCGATCACGCACATCGAGGTTGACGTTCATATCCACGTAGCGACGACGGAACCGCTCTTCTTTGTTTGTCAGTTCCGTTGGCATTGGTCGAAGTGCTTTCGTAAGCAAGCGCAGCTCGCGCACGCCTACAGATTTTTCACCGGTTTGGGTCGTCACCATGCCGCCCGACGCCTGGACAAAATCGCCAGTGTCAAGCAATCGTAGTTCTTTCATTCCAAGTACTCCAAGGCTAGCATCGAGTTCGGCAACATCGGCCGCTTGAAGATACAGCTGGACTTCACCACTCATATCGCGCAGTTTGATAAACGCTAGTTTCCCAAAACTACGAATGCTGACAATCCGCCCTACTACAAAGACCTCCTTGCCTTGCAGACTATCAAATTCATCGATCACTTGCTTGCAAGTGTGCGTCCGCTTGACATTGGCGGGATAGGGATCAATGCCTAACCCTCTCAGTTCTTCAAGTTTGCGTAATCGTTCGTCTCGGTAGTCTTGTAGTGTAGCCATTAGTCCCATTGTAGCGTACCAGATATAAAAGCGGAACTCCCCCTCCCTTGCGTTGTTATTGTACTTACGTTTTTTGTGTGATTTAATACTACTAACAACTATAAAAATAAAAAGTAAGGAAAACATATGACTACTGTTACACACGAACTTGCAGGTGATTTTAACAGAAGTGTACATGAGCTTCCTCTCTTCGAAACCTTGAAAATTGGCGTAGCCGGCGTTGCCGCATTTTTCCGTCACCCAGAAGCATATTTAGCTGCACGTGCTATCAGTAAGAGTCCTTTTGCCGGAGATACGCCCGAGTACGACAGGCCTTTTTACGATGCAACCGACGGGACCGGACAAGACTATACGACAAATGTCAGGGAGCAAATCCAAGGCTTGCGTGCTAGAAAGACTGCCCGCGCGGCACTGCGAGGGGCTATGGCCACAACCTAAGTCGCTGCACTTTTCTCTAAAAACGGCCATTCGGCCGTTTTTTTACATATACAAGAACCTGTTAGTTAACAGCTACAACTTTGTAGTTGATTTCGCCTTTTGGCGTCGTCACGCGTGCGCTATCGCCAACTTTTTTACCCATCAGAGCGAGGCCGATTGGTGATTCATTTGAAATTTTACCTTCAATCGGGTTGGCTTCGACTGGTCCGACAACATGATAGTTCACTGTTTTATTGCCGTTTTTTAGTTCAACCTTGCTCCCCAATCCAACACTAGAAGCCCGACTTGCCTTAATAATCTCAGCATTCGTCAGAATATCCTCAATTTCAGCAATGCGACTTTCGACAAGCCCCTGCTCTTCGCGGGCAGCGTCATATTCGGCATTTTCACTTAAATCGCCGTAGCCACGTGCGTCAGCAATCTTATCGGCAATATCGCCACGACGACCCTTTAGTTTGTCGAGTTCGACTTCGAGTTCTTTGCGGCCATCAGCGGTAATTTGGTACATCTTTTTCATACATGTTTCCTTTCTTCGGCTTGGATAAAAATCTTTTAAAAAGCGCCGTTAGCCCGGCACCTATATACAATGTCTAACTTACTACTGGAACAAGTGTCACGTCCAGTCAGTTAATTTTAGGCGTATTACGATATTTTGTCAATGCCAATTGGATCTATTGCAGATGTTAGTCGCGCAACAAGTTCTGCCTTCGAAACAGTTGCTTGTTCACCTGTTTTTCGTTCGACAATTTCGTACTCGCCAGCCTCAACCAATCGGTCACTGATTGTCACGCGGTACGGAATACCAAGTAGTTCTGCGTCGGCAAATTTCGCGCCTGGTCGCTCATCGCGATCATCGTACAGTACTTCTACGCCGCTGCTTGTTAGCTCTTCATACAGCCTGTCAGCTTCAGCGGCGCCCTTTTCGCCAATAGAGACGAGATAAACGCTATATGGTGCGATTTCGAGCGGCCACACCAGCCCTTTTTCATCACTCATCTTTTCGGCAATTACGCCCATAACACGCGTGATACCTATACCGTAACTCCCGATCCATAACGATTGCTTTTTGCCGTCGCTATCGATGTAATAAAGCCCCATCTCGTCTGTTTTTTGCGTACCAAAATTGAAGATATTCCCCACTTCGGCGGTTTTGACTGGCTCTAGTTCTTCACGTTCGATACCAAGTTCGCTTAGTGCATCTTCAATGACTTCTTCGTTAACAGCAATATTTTTTGCACGGTGCAAATAAATCACATCTTCACCAGCATCACAAATAGTCTGGAATTCGTGGCTGAACTTTGTAAACGCGCCGCCGCTTGCAAATGTAACGTACGTCTCAGCACCAATACCTAGCCGGTCGTAAACACGCTTGTAGGCTTCGATGGTTTCGTTGTAATAGTTGTCGAGATCTTCTTTGGTGGCATGAAAGCTGTACATGTCTTTCATGACAAATTCACGGCCGCGCATGATGCCGCTTTTAGCGCGAAGCTCGTTTCGCATCTTGGTTTGAAACTGATACAAACTGGCTGGCAAATCCTTGTAGCTGGTGATGTGCTGTTTCATCATTTCAACGATAGGCTCTTCGTGGCTCCAGCCAAGCCCAACCTCTGTTTCATCCTTCAATTTAGTCTTAAACCAAATGTCAACAACCTCGTCGTCCCACCGACCCGTTTTTTCCCAAATTTCACGACGCTGCAAGGCCGTCATAATAAGTTCGTTTGAGCGAATTGCGTTCATTTCTTCGCGAACAATTTGTTTAATCTTTTCGACGACACGCATGCCAAGCGGCAGATACGCATACGCACCAGCCATTTCTTTGTGTACAAAGCCTGCCCGAATCAGTAGTTGTGCATTTTTTGCCACTTCATCGGCAGGTGCCGTTTTGCTTGTTTTGGTAAATAAATCAGATATACGCATTACACTCATTGTATCAGAGATGAGCGATAAATAAGCCATAAAACGCGATCGCGTTTTTCACCATATGCAATACTATGCCCGCCCATATACTTCCTGTGTATTCACGTAATGCGCATAGCACCAAGCTAAGCGCAAACACATTCACGCCGACATTCCATTGTCCGTGCAGTGCGCCAAAGACTGCACTCACAACAATGCTGGTGATAACGAAGCCAAAAATCCTGCGTATACGACCATACAAATATCCGCGAAACAATATTTCCTCTGCAATTGGGGCGGCAATCACTAATGTGAAGAACGCGAGGACGTATTCTACGCTTGTGCTTATGGTGTTAAACCCGACATCTTGCTCCTGATTAAGGTCAAACTGCAAAACGCTGTGCGTAGATGCAATTACAAGTGCCGCTAGTAGCAAGTATGGGACAAAGCTAATCGTTCCCAGCAGAAGATCTTTCCAGGTTAACTGCCGGTCTAGCCCAAGCCAGGTTCGGTTGATCGGTCGCTTAAACAGCAGTTTTGGAATGTAGAGTGCAATTGCTGCAGAGAGTACAAACACTAATGCTGCTTCGATTGTAGAGCGCAGTGCCTCGCTGAACGTTTGATATGGAAGACCGAGCTTAATAAGGAAAATCAGGAGGATCGCCGTGGCAAATGCCCCGCCAAAGAAGCTTGCCATCACCCACAGTGTGATACCAATCCCTTTAACAATTCGCTCCAGCAGCGGCCATCGTCGTGATAGCGTTTGGCGTACGTCCTTGGCTCGTTGCACGCTATTTTTGGAAGAATTTACCGACATCTGCCCACGTAACCAGAATTACAAGTGCCATCAATATCATGAAACCAACCGATTGAATAGCCTCTTCACGCTCCTTGGTAAGCGGCTTTTTGAATAGACGGAACAGCGTCATTGTCCACCAGCGGCCGCCGTCGAGCGCAGGAATAGGCAACGCATTCATAACCGCAAGACTCAGTGAAATAATCGCGGTAAGGAACACGAGTTGCTTCACACCAGCTTGCTGTGCTTGCGGGAAAATCACGCCCAAAATGCCGACTGGCCCAGCGACATTTTTGCTTACTGTCGAGAGTTCTTGGCTGCCTGATTTTTGCGCTGAACTGTCCCAAAATGCGAGCGACTTCACAAATCCAGCCAAAGCATTCCAGGCAATTTCTGCAGTACCTTTGAGCGATACCCATGTAAATTGCGCGGTGGAAGCAACACCGACAATAGGTGCCGACCATGTGGCCTTTATTTCTTCACGTTGTCCTGGGCCAACCCCTAAGTAGCCATTGCCGTCACTATTCTCGGCACGTAATTGTACGTTTGTTACTCGCTCAACGCCATCTCTTGTATAAATTATTTCTACGTCTTTTCCCTTATTCGCCGCAGTAAGTTGCTGCAATCGTTCGGGGGTTTCGAGCGCTAAGCCGTTCAAACGTAGCAGCTGATCATTTGGCTTAATTCCCGCCTTGTCTGCTGGTGAACGAGCCTGGACAACCACAGCAACGATTGGTTTTTTGATAATTTCAGTATCGTTAGCAACGCTAAATTGATTGTTTACGATTTTCGGTAATCCAACAAACGCGAGACCTGTCATAAGTATGGCTGCAATAATCCAGTTCATTGCGACACCAGCAAGCAAAATCTTCGTTTTTACCCAATAACTTGCAGCGCCATAATCACCCTGCTTTTTGGCGCTGTCATGTTCGCCCTGAAGTCGCACAAAGCCGCCCAGCGGGAGCCAGTTGAGCGTAAATAGAACATTCTTCCCAAGAATGCTATTCGCAACTTTTTTGCCCCATGCTTTAGGTGGAAATCCAATACCAAACTCTTCGACCTTCACACCATTTCGATGTGCAACGATACCATGTCCGAGCTCGTGAACTACCACTAAAAGCACCAGAATGATTAACCCTAAAATTATCCCAAATACCAGCATCTACCCTCCAATTCGCCTCTCGCGGCGTTGATATTCTTCCAGTATACCAGCAACGTCTTCTGGCGTCATCTCCGGCCAATTTTTTTCGAGAAATATGAATTCGCTATACGCTGCTCGCCATAGCATAAAGTTCGAAAGACGTTTTTCACCACTGGTACGCACGATGATATCGCACGGTGGAATTTCCGGGGCATATAGCGCGCCATGGAACACATCCTCTGTAATTTCGTCTGGGCTATACCCTGCGCGTACGATTTTCTTTGTTGCTTCAAGTATTTCCAACTGCCCGCCATAATTAAAACACATTGCAATCGTAGCCCGTGTGCCACCAGCCGATGCCTGTTCTGTTTCGTCAATCAATTTCACTATATCCGTAGGTAACTTTTCACGTGTACCCAGTACTACTAATTTAAATCCGTCGCGTACGAGCTGTTTCATATCACTTTTAAATAGTCGACGCACCAGCCGCATCATACCCTTTACTTCTTCTTCGGCGCGAGTCCAGTTTTCGGTAGACCACGTATAAAGAGATATATATTGCACTCCCGCGTCTGCGGTTGCAGTTATGACATCCTTCAATGCATTATAGCCGGCTAAATGACCTTCGTAGGTTGGTAATCCATGAGCACGTGCCCACCGCCGGTTTCCGTCAAGAATATAACCGATATGAGTAGGGACTCGCTCGCTCACTAATTATCACGCTCCACTATAAAAGTAATAATAGATTCTAGTATAGCAGCTTCGGCCTCGCCCCAAGAGGATGCAGAATGCGCCGCTTCTTTGGCAGTATCGGCATACTGGCGGCCTTGCTGCATCGCCATGTCTGCAGCACCCGTCGCGCTCAGTAGGTCACGAAGTCGCACCAGCTCGACTTCCGTCGCCGTCACGTCCCCAACTATTGCCCGAATGGCTGTTTGCGTGCTTTCGTCTGCATTTTCCAGAGCCATATGTACCATCAGCGTATTTTTGCCTTCATGAATATCATCAAGATTTGGCTTGCCAGTTTTTGACGTATCGCCGAATATGCCCAAGTAGTCGTCCCGGAGCTGGAATGCGATTCCGGCGGGAATCCCGTATCGTTCGGCGTCAGTGCGATGCATGGGTTGTTTGCCGTGCACTAACGCAAGGGCCGCTTCAATTGGCGCTACGAAGGTGTAATAGCTGCTTTTTTCAGCATACTTTCGAAGTAGATCATCCGTAGTTGTTCCACGGCCAAGTTGTTGGTCCAAATCATCAATCTGTCCAATATCCGTTATCAATGTCGAGCGCTCCAAGATAGCCAATGCATCATGCTTATTTGCATCAGGCGCATTTGTACCGAGCAGTAGCAGTGACGATGCGTGCTGGGCGATCATTCCCACCAAAATGCCCACCATTTCGGCCTCGCGTCCACGAGCATAGGTGAAGTCTCGCTCATATGCTACGTGCGCCGTCGGTTGACCACGACGTTTGGTCGAACGATCCATTACGTCATCGACAATCAGTAGATGGTTTTGAATCAGCTCAATTGCTGCGCCGAGTTTAAGACCAGCAGGATCATTTTTTGTTCCTTTCGCGCTATCGACGATCATCGCGGCGATGCTACCGCGGATGCGCTTACTTGGGCGCAAGCTATAATCTCGAAGCATCGCAAGTGCCCACTTTCCCTTTTCAGAAAGCGCAGGTAACGACACTTCAAGTTCGTCAAAACTCGCCTGCAAGGTTTTCGCAAGCGCCGCGTGATAGTCTAGGCCCGGTAATGTGCTCAAGGAAACGACTCGCTATACCGTCATTACTTCTTGTTCTTTGGCTTTGAAGGTCGCATCAATTTTTGCCTGGTAGCCATGCATCAACGTATCAAATTCTTTTTCAATCATCTTTAGGTCATCTTCGGAAAGCTCTTTAGCCTCTTTCTTTCGCTTGGCATCTTTTAGTGCATCCTGGCGAACATTACGCATAGCAATACGGCAGTCTTCCACTTTGTCGCCGAGCAGTTTCACCATTTCGCGACGGCGTTCTTCGGTCAAGGATGGAATTGGCACACGCACAACCCGGCCATCGTCACTAGGGTTAAAACCAAGACTCTGATCATCACGAATAGCAGCAGCGATCGCTTGGATATTGCTTGGATCAAACGGGCTGACAAGCAATTGCTGCGGTTCGGGTGCCGTTACATTTGCCACTTGATTAAGCGGCATCTTAGCACCATACGCACTTACCATCACACTCGAAAGCATATCGGGATGTGCCCGACCAGTACGCACTTTCTTCAACTCATCGCTAAAGTGCTCCAATGCGTGATCCATCTTTACTTCGTAGGGTTTGGTATTGAACATCAAGATTCCTCTCTTTTAGCTACTAAATAGTATACACTAAACCTATGACGATTCGCGAGGTGCGTGTGCACAATGTACGCAACTACAATCTATTTTCGGCCGAGCTGCATCCTGGCGTGACGCTGATTTTGGGAAAAAATGGCTCTGGAAAAACCACCCTGCTCGAGGCGCTGTATTTTCTGTATCGTGGCACCAGTTTTCGTGGTCGCGACGCAGATATGGTAGGCCATGAAAAATCGCGTGCCGAGCTAAAGCTCACTTTTGATAGCGGCGAGAGTCGGAGTGCAAGCTTGGTGCTCGTCGACGAGAAGCTCACGAAAGAGTTTGTGATCGAGAGCAAGAAATCCGCTCGTTTGCCCGCTAAACATCGCCTCCCCGTTGTGCTGTTTGAGCCAGATGAACTGCGCTTCATTAGCAGCAGTCCGCAACGCCGGCGGGACTTTTTCGATGCAATTTTGGCTCGGCTCTACCCCAGTTATTCCACTGTTCTTAGTAAATACTCACGCACACTGCTCCAGCGCAATGAGCTCCTCAAGCAGCGTGAAATGATACCGCCCGAAACGTGGGAAAGCCAGCTATTTGCTTGGGATGTGAAATTCGCGGAACTTGCCAGCAAAATCGTCGATGCCCGACAGCAGTTCATTGAACTTTCAAATCGCCATCTTTCGCGACTATATACCCAACTCGCCGGCAGTGAGCACAAAATTTCCGTCAGCTACTCTTTGCAAGGACCGGCCTTGCAACAGTACCAGCAAAAATTGTTCGCTCACTTGCAGGCCTCGCACGTGACTGATTCGTACAAAGGCTACACCTCGCACGGACCGCATAGAGACGACATTAGCTTGTTTTTAGACACTCACTTAGCGAGCGAAACTGCCAGCCGTGGTGAAATGCGCACACTTATGCTCTCCTATAAACTACTCGAGACTGAGCTACAGCATGAGCTAACAAAAACCCCTCCTCTTATTTTGATGGATGATGTTTTCAGCGAACTCGATGTAGGTAGAGAAAAAGCCCTAATGCACGCGCTCGAACCGTACCAGACCATTATTACCGCCACTGACCTACGCGATGAACTAAAAATTAGCGCAAGTATTGTCCAGCTGTGATATTCAATAGTGTATAGGAATTTTGCTATACTAAGCGTAAGCGAATAAAATCATGCATATGTTTCGAATAAATCTGCTAAAAATAATCATTCTACTGTCAGTTATTTTTAGTACTGTTGTATTCTTGCAATACAACTCAGTATTTGCCGCTAACGAATGTGGCGGTGTAGATACCGTCGTGCTTAATTGTTCCAAAGTCGATGGAAAATCAGTAGACGGAACATGGGCTATAGTATTAACTACTATCAATATTTTTACTGCCGGAGTCGGAGTCGCAGCGGTCGGCGGCCTTATTTATGCCGGCATAATTTATAGCACCGCAAGTAATGATCAATCCAAAATCGCTAAGGCGAAAGAAACTATTTTTAACGTTGTTCTTGGCATCGTGATGTACGCACTTATGTACGCATTTTTGCAATACATTATACCTGGAGGTATATTTGGCAACGGTAAAGTTCCACTTGCAAGGTCCTCGAAGAGCGGTACTGGTTCTGAACCCGACCCAACAAAGCCAAAATCCAAAGCTTCACCAGACATATGTTACACTGTCACCTCTGAATCGGGAATAAATCTCCAGGGTAAAATGTTCCATAAAGAGGATAGGCAGTCATACGCATTTGAAAATTCACCTCAAGGATTGCGATATGCTGCAGCGCATAACTATACTAGTATCGACCTTGATACTCAAGTAACGAAGGATGGAGTTGTCGTCAATACCCATTGGGGACGCCCAATGGAAAAGGATGGATTCTACGATCCGTTGGGAAAGCTCAATAAAAATTTGTCAGTAGGAGAAATGACACTTGATCAAATCACGAGATTGAAGAACCGCGACGGCCAAAGTAAAATCTATCCACTATCGTATATGATCAAATTAGCTGGAATAAACGATATAAATCTGTCTATAGAGATAAAGACGCCTCGAACCTTTGAAGAAAACATCCCCGATATCATCGATGCGCTGAATCGCAATAATGTCAAAGCTACCATGAAAGGCTACATTTCGTTTTCTGGCATGAACCAAACCCTAACCACCGTGCGCAAACATGGCGTCTGGACAAGAGGGGTAGAAGGATCACAAGAATGGCGAGCACCGGAAAAATGTAAGGGTTGAGGAAGCAAATTATGTCAATAGAAGATGCGCAAAGTGATCAGCATAGCGAAACTCCGCCTCAGTCGGTAGAGCAATGGTTTAATAACAGTCCTACTCCCCCATTAAGCCATCCTGTGACTCCGAAACGAACAAGACGCTTTCTCATAGTTGCAGGCATAATCATCTTGGTCATGTCAGTAGCCGTCGTTGTTGGCATGTACTTTCGAGCTCCGGATTGTATCAACGCAGACGACTATGTAGCGCTCGAGCAAAGTATCAACAAAATCACACCCAATGCCGTTGGAGCACTTGAAGCTAATCTGGATTCTCCACTATACACATTTGAAATATACTTTGACGGCTCGTCAGCTACTATACAGAGTGAAGATACAGCGGCGAATGAGCTTATTAAAACGACATCTGAATTCTATACGTCGCATACCTCTGCTGCCCCTCTCTCATTCACGCTCACGGGATCATATTCGCAAGAGCTACCCCGAGAGCTTGTTAGCAAACGTCTCCAGTCGGTTAAAGCGGTATTACAAGCAAAAGGCGTTTCGGCAAGCCATATTACTATTAATGAGCCTAAAGAAATGCCTGCTAACGATGACTATATCGGGCCCGATAGTCCGATATATGTATCACTACAGCCTCGTTCAAAATGTCACACTAATTAAGGTGCCGTAGATACATTCACGACGTCTTCGCACACCAGCACCTTTGGGTCTAGCGCAGGCGTAACTACATTCCCAAATGGGCATGTCGAGGTACCGGCAGTTTCAAGTATATACCGTACCCATGGCAATCCATCGGATGATTTTATAACGGCGACGGGACCAACATATGACTTGCCGTTCGACCCTAAAATAGGAGAATGAGTTGAATCGGGTAATTGGGCAGTAACGGCCTGCATACTTGTAGTTCGTGAGCTATCAACTTGCGTGAATAGCGGATCAGACGCATTAAGAACATAGCAATCCCCTACGCCGTTACTATTTACATCACTAAACCAGGTTCCTAAGCAAAAGCGTATATCACTGCCGCTTGTATTCTTTTGATATAGCGCCGATGGATCCCGCCCATACATAATGCCCAAAATATCAATGTATGATTTCGCTGCGGTTGTGCGAGCGGTATTTCGCGCTCGAACAGTGTATGCAGCATACGACCATACACTTGCTGTCGCCAAAACTGCAATAATTATTATGACAACCATAATCTCGATGAGGGTAAAACCGCGAACATTTTTATTCATACTTATGCTTATCATACAAAATAACTTCCATTCCAGCAATCAAATACCCGGCTTTACGCGCCGGGTATAGGTCTTGAGCAGGGTGACCTATTCAGTCACGCCAAGTTCAATGCGCTTGAACTGGCTGATCCGAACATTTTCACCACTCTGAGCGATTCGTTCTTTCACATGATCGCCAACGGTTTTGCTGTCATCTAGGATATAACTTTGTTCCATCAATACTTGTTCTGCAAAATACTTTTTGAGCTGACCTTCAACGATTTTTTCTGCCATCTCGGTAGGCTTGCCCTTCAAGCTGTCGCTTTCTAGCAGTTCCTTCTTTTTAGCATCATACTCATCGGCCGGGATGTCTTCCATAGCGACATATTTTGGGCTCATCGCTGCAATTTGCATGGCGATTTGGTGCGAAAATTCTTTGAATTCGGGAAGGCGTGCCACGAAATCAGTTTCACAGTTTACTTCTACTACTACGCCTATGCGGTTTGAATGAACATAGCTCTCAATCAAGCCTTCGCGAGTCTCGCGGTCGCCTTTTTTCTCAGCTTTCGTGAGGCCTTTTTTGCGCATAGCTTCAAGTGCTTTGTCAAAATCACCGTCAGCCTCAACAAGCGCGCTTTTGGCATCGCCAAGCCCTACACCGGTAAGTTCCTTGAGTTTTTTGATATCTTCAACAGAAATTGCCACGAACTAGCCCTCCTTTTTCAAACCTTCTTTTACAGCAGCCGCAAAGTAATCAAGTAGCAGCTGTGTGCCTTTGATTGCATCATCGTTGCCTGGTACAACATAGTCAACCGCTGCTGGATTGGCGTTTGTATCGACTATACCAACCACAGGAACACCAAGACGCTTTGCTTCGCGCACGGCGTTGGCGTCAGCAATCGTGTCGAGCACAACTACCACACCTGGCTTACCACTCAAATCTTTGATGCCGTCGTACTTGAGGTTCAACGCATCAATCTCTTCCTGGAAACGTTGCACCTCTAGCTTGTTGTAGCGCTTTTCTAGCTCGCCAGCGGCCATGCGGCGCTCGAGGTCTTTGAGCTTTTTAATTTGGCTACTCATGGTACCAACGTTGGTAAGCATACCGCCGATCCAGCGTTCGACCACGTAGTGTTGACCGGTTGCCTCGGCGGCGGCTTTGACGATTTCTTTATGCTGTTTTTTGGTACCGACAAATAGCACTTTTTGGCCTTTTGCCACTGTCTTAGTGATAAATGGCAACGCCACATCGAGTCCTTCAACAGTTTTTGCCAGGTCAATAATGTGACTGTCCTGACGTTTCGAGTGAATGTACGGCGCCATTTTCGGGTGCCAACGACTAGTTTTGTGCCCAAAATGGACACCGGCTTCATATAAAGCCTTCATATCAACAGCAACTGCCATGATATCCTTCTCCCTTCCCATCCGCCTTGTTTCGATAGTTCGAAGGATACCGGCGGGTGGTGCTTCATTAAATATTGTTACGTATTAATGATACCAATCATTCCATCTTTATGCAAATTATGACATAATAGCCATTGCAATCCCAACCTGGAGGTGTAGTATGAGGAACATATTTTCGCATCCAGGGTTTGTTGCGCTGGTCGTTGGACTAGGTACATACAATGTCCTGTATTGGGCTACGAGCACCCAGCCGTTCATGGCGTTTTTTGGGTCACTCATTGCAGGAATGCTTGTATGGGCTGCAGTCGATCGCCCACCGCGGCGCTAGCCGCACAACTAACCCGCCATCTGAAGGCCCGCCAGCTGAAGTATCGTGAATTTACACACTTCTCTGGCCCGCGGTACTTATAGTTGGCGGGCTCTTCATATCCAGCCCCTTTACATTTCCACCCCTTTAGGCTACAATTAGTTGTTATGAAAAGCAGTATTCACCCACAAAACTACCGGTTGGTCGTATTTAGCGACGATGTGGCCGGTTTCTCGTTCCTGACACGGAGCACTGCCCCTACCACTGAGACTATCAAGTGGGAAGACGGCAAAGAGTATCCTCTTGTGAAGGTACATATATCAAGCGCCAGCCACCCTTTCTTCACTGGTGAGGAAAAAATCATCGACACCGAAGGTCGTGTTGATCGCTTCAAGGCAAAATTTGCCGCTGCCGAAGCACGCAAAAAAGAACTTGCCAACAAAGCCAAGAAAAAAGCCGCCCAAAGCGCCCGAAAAACCGCTGCGTAAACACGGTTGTATAGCTACAATTACCTCCCAATCGGAGAAGTAATTTTCGTACACGTATCTTATTCTGGTTGTCGATTGGCCACTATAATTTCGGCAATGCCAGGCCGCAGCTGCTCAAGGTCTGCTAATACTTGCAGCATAGCTTTGTTGCTTTCAGATCCGAACCGTCGCCATTCGTTCACCGATGCAAGTCCGCCATCTTTGTTCGACAATAAGCCTGATAAAAGTTCAGCCTGATACTCACTATTGCTTGAACGCGAATATAGGCTTGGGACTTCAGGTCGTTGCGCAAGTGTGCGCATTCCGCCCTCTATATATCCCTCGTAGATTATTTTGAAAGGATCCGAATCTTCACTAACAACATCCAGCTTCTGAGATTCTGGTAAGTGTACATGTAATTCTTCACCCGTACCGTAGCCATTTTTAACGGGCGCTTTATAGTTATGCACGATCGCATGTCCAAGCTCGTGTGCAACGACAGCACCAAACGAAAAATCTTCGCCGCGTATTATTTCGTCGGGCGCTGCCAGCAATTCAAATGCGCGAGAGAGTGCCACAACATTGATTTTCCCGTCGTATGCTTCGTATGAGCCACCTTCAATTCCATGCGTATCGTCACTGGTGTGGCCTTCTGCAGCAATTGTCACTTCTTTAAGCTTCGCCAGTGCAATAAAATCTCGCGGAAGTTGCGAAAACACATCGATGTATGCGTTCGCTACATTTTTCACCTGTCCATTTTTTTCTGTGAATTCCCCATTCGCAAAGCTTGCTGTAATGTCATAATATCGCATGAATTCATTTAGAGCATGAACAACTTCATTGTTTGAGCTTGCGCTTTCGATAGCGGCACGCGCGGCGTCAATATCTGCTTTCGGCACAAATACATCTGGGTAGTTTTGCTTTTGTACGTTGACACGTTCGACGAGGGAACCATACCCCTTTTCATCTACTTCTTTGATAAGATTTATGACTATTGAGCGCGCTCTGACTTGTTCGGCATTGGTCTCAGCAATGCTTCGCTGTATTTCTTCCGGTGTCATATCACTAAATAACGGCGAGTCATACAGGTCATCCAGACCGTCCTGGGGATTTACGATTGCGATTTCTGCTGTATCTTCAGCGTCCGTCATGACAGCACCTACCCGGTCAACCGCTCCAACGCCTGGCGCGAAAATTCCGTATCCAGCCGCGCTTAGTGCTAAAACGGCGAAGAACTTTTTTACTTTTAGAAGGCGAGATGCTTTTTTCTCCTTTTCATAAAGTGTTTGTCGCTGGCCCGCCTCAATCCTCTCTTGTGCCTGCTGCTTTGCAACCATACGCGCAAAGTACTTCTGAGATGCACGCACGGCTTCATCGGTGAGCATAGGATCACCCGGTTTCCAACTTACCTCATCATGCTCTACACGGGACCCAAATTCACTTTGAATCCCCGCCAGTCTACCACCCGGATCGTGAGGGTCGTAGTCGTTCATATTTTTTTATTTTTTACGCTTTCAATCTATTTCACATTATGACACATTTTTTTGACTTATATATCAAGCATACCACGCGACATTGTCTTATGTAGCAAGATTAATCAATGCAAACTACCGAAATTAACCTGATATAATATAGAGTAATGCCAAAAATAAATCTCAACATTACTGATTTGGTTGCTGAAAAAGACGAACTCGGCGCGTTTTTGTCGCGTCCCGATGCCTTTAGCGCGCCGGATTTCGCCACTAAAAATCGCCGCTTGACCGAGCTTGAGGAACTGATCTCCGTAGCTCATCGACGTGAAGCACTCGAGAAACAGATTATTGAAGCGAAAGAACTATCCGGCGGTGGCGACGAACTGGCTGACCTTGCCAAAGAAGAATTACCCTCTCTTGAAACTGAACTAGAACAGATCGAAGAAAAACTTTTCATTATGCTGACACCCAAAGATCCAAACGACGAAAAAAACGTCATCATGGAAATCCGGGCCGGTGCCGGTGGCGACGAAGCCAGCCTCTTTGCCGCCGAACTTTATCGCATGTACCTGCGCTGGTGCGAAGCCCATGGTTTCAAGACCGATCTTATGAGCGAAAGTGCCAACGACACCGGTGGGTACAAAGAAGTTATTTTTGAGATCAAGGGTGACATGCCGTATTCATTCCTGAAATTCGAAGGCGGAGTCCACCGCGTCCAGCGGGTGCCAGCCACTGAAAGCCAGGGCCGTATTCACACCAGCACCGTGACGGTTGCAGTACTACCCGAGGCCGAAGAGGCCGACATCGAGATTAGCGCAAACGATCTTCGTATTGACGTGTTTCGTAGCGGCGGACACGGTGGTCAGAGTGTTAATACCACCGATTCGGCAGTTCGTATCACCCACCTGCCAAGCGGCATGGTGGTGACCAACCAAGACGAAAAATCGCAGATCAAAAACAAAGAAAAAGCCATGAGCGTGCTGCGCTCACGACTGCTTCAGCAAAAAATCGACGCTGAAAATGCCAAACTAACCGCCGAACGCCGTGCGCTCGTTGGTACTGGTGATCGCTCAGAAAAAATCCGCACCTACAACTTTCCGCAAGACCGCATCACCGATCATCGTATTGGGTATTCACGCAGTGGCATCCCTGGCGCTCTGAACGGCGACATCGACGATCTCATCGAAAAGCTCCAGGCCTACGAACGTGAGCTCAAAGCACGGGGCGCTGAAAATTAGCGCTTGTCAAATTCTACTGTTCGCTGCAGTGCATGATGACCAATTACACGACCCTTCGATTCATCACCACGCTCGTGATTTTTGACAAATGTATAGCCATCCGGAAGTTCATACTCCGGACCGAACGCATGTTTGCTATTTTCAATAGCAAGTTCCGATGGCGCTGCCCCGCTTGGAATTCGACGTAAATGTCCTGTAACAGTGTGACGACGCAAATGCCGCTCATGTTGCTCAATTGCAGTGCGCTCCTTATCAATAGCTTCCTTAAATTCTTTTTTTATTTTTCGCATAGGCTGTTTCATATACCGCACTCGCCTCACTACCATGTCATATACGACTTTATCTGGTGCTAGGTCGCGATCTTCAGCCGCATGGCCCGGTTCTGTGTCCGTGGCTCCGTCGTCTGCCGCAATATAGTTTACAATCTCAGCCGGTGCCGTGGCATCAAATAGTTGTGCGAGTACTTTCGCACGGAGCATTTCATATTCGGCCAGCTTCCCACGTGAAGCAAAAAAGTCGCGGAGCGGCACTGGCGCGTTTCCCGAGGAGATACCTGCATGCAGCTCCCCATCTCGCGTCACGACAAATGTCGATTCAAATCCATTAACTTGCACACGACGGCCTGGTGTAGTCAAGGACTCATCAAATGCTGTAGATGATGGTTCAAACGGCTTGTCGTTATCGGCAGTAGGAATGGAGAAAACTGCTAAGTCCTCACTTGTTGATAAAACAGCTGAATTTAACCCAAGAGCATCGAAAAGATCGCGCTGTTCGCGGTAAATTGCGGTTTTATCACCAAATTCAGCACCAAGCGGAAACTGCATCGGTTTAATTTCGTAGCTACGAATACGGCCAATCTGCGCAGCAAGCGCATCGTTCATTCGGGACAGCTCAGCATTCTCGATAGTTTGTTCTTGTTGTGGAATACCGTCGCACATCTTGTTTAGGTACCGCGTAGCGTTCAGTTCAGCCATGAGAAAATCGATTTTACTGATCATAAATTCTACGCTCATTGGATCAAACTGTGGATAGGACTGGTTGAAAAAATCAACAATTCCGCGCGCCGCTTGAACAGCCGGGCTATCTTCATCGCGACGAGTGCCAAATTGATTTCCGTAGCCCCCACAAACGTTTGTAAGGTCAATATTTGCAAGTAACGTTGAGGTAAACTGGTTTATTATTCGACTTTCATGTTTTGGCTCTCTGTTACCTGCAAATGTTAGCGATCGACGATTTAATGCCACACCAGTTGCAACTCCACATACTGCCATTTGGATCTCGTATACGGTTGGCTGATTGCCCAACTGTTCAATTACTGTATCAGCCAGGTGGCGTGCCGTTGGCTTGATTAAGCTTGTTTTGTTGTGGCGAAGTATTTCTCGCACATTTCTTGAGCTCTGGGCGCCAATTCCGCCAATCTCTGCCATCAAACTCTCGTACACCTGTCCAACAAAAAGCACTCGCTGTAAATCTGGATTATCTTCCGCGTATATAGCGATATCTTCTGGCGTAAATCCAGCCTCGTAATATTCTTTTAGCTCTTCTAAGGCGCTACGTTCTCGGGTATATAGCTCGGTATGAGTACATGTTCTATCATGTTCATGCGATGTAGTTGGTTCGGTGACTACGGTCATAGTAGTATTATTATAGCATAATATATGTATAAAAGCAACTATTCGGTATCGATAGCTACAGCTATAGCGTCTGTATCGCCATCGTTGTCAACGTCGCGCTCGACGACGGCATATTTGCTGTGATTTGATGGAACCGTCATGGCACTCGTCATAATCGAAGCTTTTTCATCAGGATTGGTGGCTTCAAATGCTTTGACTCGCTCGTTTGTAAGGATGCTATATGATGCGGTATGGCCGGGTTTTACCCTAATGTTACCAATAACCAGTTCGTCTTTAGCAGGATCGTAGGGACGCTGAGCCGAATCGGTAACGGCATCTTCAAACGTTTTTGTCGGCTCTGGTGGCGCGTCATGTGCGCGTGGGCCAACAAGCCAGTAGGTACCGCCGGCAGCAAGGAGTGCGGCACTAACGCCGAGGACATCCCTCGTGCGTTTTCGGCGACGTAATTGCGGGGCTATATCAATGATATTCGTTTTTGGTGTTTCGTGGTGAGACATAATTTCATTATAGCACTTATGCTTATTTTTGTCAATATGCTCCCTTGGTAACCCTTGTATTCCACCGTATGAGCAAGTAGTATTAGGAAATATGGTTGCCACAAAAACATCTCCCCGCGAGCAAGAAAAAATTATCGGTGAACTACTCGTCATTCTGGCTTTGCCAAGTGCATTACCAGTCGCGACCGGTGGCATTGCCCACGCTATGTCGATACCGATCATTATTTTGGCTACCTATGGTTTGTTGTTTGGCAAAGCAAACGTGTCCGATAAAAAATCGCGAATTATCGCTGCTCGTGATAAAGTGCTGCAGATTCAAATGCTACGGGAATTTCATGACAAATTATGGCACCATGCGGGCCGACTATCGCGAGAACGCTGGGGTTGGCTTTTTGAAAACATAGTCTTTCGCAGCCTCACTGCCCTTTTGGTTGTGGTCTGTGCGGTATGTTTTTGGACCATCATTCCTGTTGCAGATACGCCGCCAAGCATCGCTGTGATGTTGTTTGGATTTTCGATTGTCTATCGAGATATATTTGTATGGCTTCTTGCAACTGTCGTTGGAGCTATCGGCATAGCTATTAATATTGGTACCTTATCGTTTCTGCTCACCAAAGCGTTCGAATGGCTACAGGGCGTGCTCTAAATTGAATTTAACTCTATTTATTGTATAATTAAGTCATGACTATTGGGACGTGGCTTAAGTACGCAACTAACGAGCTTGCTGATGCGATGCTATCCTCACCCAGGCTCGATGCAGAACTTATTTTGGCGCATTCGATTGGACATCCACGAACCTGGCTGCACGCGCACCTCAATGACCAGCTCGATGGCCGACATGAAGAAATTGCGAACGCCCGGATTGATCTTCGCTTGGATCACGTGCCGATCGCTTACATTATTGGGCACAAGGAATTTTATGGGCGGCGTTTTGAAGTAACTACCCATACTCTCATCCCTCGCCCAGAGAGTGAACAGGTTATTGAACTGCTGCTGGAATCTGTCAGCTTGCCTACCGCACTTTCAATGCCAGCGACTAAACGACTAGTTGATATCGGGACCGGTAGCGGATGTCTTGGAATTACAGCCAAACTCGAACGCCCCTATCTTGACGTTACAGTATGCGACATTAGCCGTCAGGCTCTTGATGTAGCCGAAAGAAACGCCACCCGACTCGGCGCTGAGGTACGTACAATGACAAGCAACCTACTGAGTGAATACCCATTTACCCCCGATATTGTACTAGCGAATCTGCCCTATGTTGATGAATCATGGGAACGAAGCGAAGATACCAAACACGAACCACCTGAAGCGCTATTTGCTACCAAAGGTGGTTTGGCATTGATCGAGAAGTGCTTAGATGAGCTGTCTCACCGCATGGAATTTGGTGGTATAACGATAATTGAAGCCGACCCTAGGCAATGGGGTGCTATTATCGCCTATGCCAAAAAATGTGGCTTTGAACGTACAGCTTCACGTGATTTTGCAGCTTGTTTTACTAAAACAGCTTAGTATTTACCGAGCGTAACGCGGACATCCATTGTCTTGCCATCGCGCTGCAGCGAAATAGTTACGACATCACCCGGACGATATTCGCCAATAAGTGTCGCGATGCTTTTGCCTGGACTAATTTGCTCACCGTTTACTTTAAGCAATATATCCCTGTCTTTGATACCAGCTTTATCGGCGGGACCGCCACTTTTGACAGCCGATCCAGCTTCAGAGTACACATAATCACCTTGAGAGACTGGGAGATTGTATTGCGTTTTTGTATCGGGAGTAATAGTAACGTATTGGACGCCGACAATTGGTCGCTCTACATTACCAGACGCAATAAGGCCGGCTAACATACCTTTTACCGCGCCGATTGGAATAGCAAAGCCAATGTTTTGCGCGTCTGCAGCAACTGCCGTGTTCATACCAATCACCTGCCCCTGTACATTGATAAGTGGGCCCCCAGAGTTACCTGAATTGATAGCCGCATCCGTCTGCAGCAGGTCTGAAAGACTCTCTATGCTTGTGCCGCTCTCATCTCCAGCTTGTACTGGTCGACCAATGCCGGAAATGATACCGCTGGTGACGCTGGTATCGTATTGGCCAAGTGCGTTGCCAATCGCAATCACGTGTTGCCCCACCCGCACCGTTTTTGAATCGCCGAGTTCGATTGGCGTCAGATTGGAAACGTTGGGAATTTTCAAGAATGCGACATCATTCATCGGATCATTCCCGACAACTTCGACGTCCTTGTAGGTAGTGCCATTTGCAAGTATGACTGTTGCTCGACGGGCGCCCTCAACAACATGCTTGTTCGTCAAAATATAGCCATTACTGCTCACTATCATACCGGTGCCGGCCGCTTCATACATTCCACCGGCTATACTAGAGCCTGAAGTGATGATAGAAACAACGCTTGGGGAAACTTTTTCCGCGAGTGCAGCAATATCGACATCCTGTTTGCTGACGACGAAATTTCCATCATTCGCTAACCTGCTCGGGGAAGTAGTACTACTCGACTTCAGACCGATGACTGCACCGCTTACTCCACCGACAAAAGCGAGCACAAAACAGCTTGTTCCAACAATAATGTAGTGTAGAATTCGCTTTTTATTTGTTGGTGTTGTGTCAACTGGTTGCACCGATGCCCTCCCTATTTATCAATTTATCCAAATATTGAACTATATAATTGTGCGCCACGAACGAAGCCAACCGTGATGATACTGAGCGAAAAAAGTAGAGGTACAATAATATCATTCATACGTATTTTCTGATGATAATGATAGCTCGCATAGGTGCGCTCGGCAAGCAAGCTGAGCACCGTAGCTACTACCGTGACAAACGCAAGTTTGACCGGTCCTAATCCAAGGTCAAATGCGAATGTCCAGTGATAAAAGATCCATCCAAGCTCTGCAAATACCAAGCCCCAGATCATACTATAAATTGGAGTATGCGGCTCTCTGTAAGCAATGAGCACATGTCGTGCACTCATATATCCGATCACCCACATACCAATGACCACTAATGTCGCGATCCAATCATAGGATATCTGCATTAGTGCACCCACCCCAAAAACAATCGCCGCAAGCGCCTGCATAGCAACGTATTTTCGCTTTGACTGCGGCTTGAGTAGTAGTAGCCAAGCGATATAGATGAGTGTAAATGCTATCTGTAAGCCTTGTATTCCTACTGATGCTTGTAGCAATACTACATAACTGATACTTACGATACTGTCGACCATGTTGGCCATGAGATTAGTTGCCCAATAATGCGGACGAACGGCAAATACGCGCCACTTGCCAAGCAAAACAATGAAAAAGCCTACCCACACGTTATTCGTGCTTGTCACAGCAATCAATGCCGCAAAAGCCAGTGCTATATTGAGCAAAATATAGACTGATTCGCTCAACAGACTGCGACGACGTGAATGTTGCAAAAACTCCATAATCTCTCTTATTTTAGCATTTGTCTATTGATTTGACGACGGCTGTTTTCCATAAATAATTATGATATCTGGAGATGCCGCTGATTGTACCGGTGGAGTGGTAGTTTTTGCCGTTACATTATACAACGCTTCTAGCTTTGCAACAGTAGCCGGCTTGTTCGCACCCACCGCATATATCTCCACTGGTTCGTACGTACCAGCTGGTGCAGTCGCAACATCGACAACATCGTATTCAAGTTCGGTTAATTTGTCACCTTTTTGACGGCCAAATCCGGCTACACCTGAGCCATTAAAGACTGCAACAGTTGCGGCTTCACGCGCAACTGGGTCGGCGCTGATTTTCTTTTTTATGTAGCGCTGCAAATCTTCATACTCATACAGCCCTTCGACTGGCCGCACGACGCTTGCATCACCAACGTTGCCTGTGGTCACCACAGCGTCTTTTGGATCATTTAGCTGAATGCGTTGTATTTTGTTACTCGGAATATCTTTGGCAAGACCTATCAATGTTGCGATTTCACTCGATTCGAAATTAGTGCGCAAATTATTTCCGACAGAATCGATAAGACTTGTAACAGCCGCGGGGTTCGAAAGGGTTCCAGAACTAGTCGCCTTTTTCTGTAACGCCATAATTACACTCTGCTGGTTCTGCTCTCGCCCAAAGTTGTTGTTAATACCGTAGGTTGGTTCGTGCGAACCGCGAGCCATTGAAAGATACATCGCGGCTTCACCATCTAGATGGTGAACACCATTTGTATACTTCACTTTATAGCACTTAAATTTACATTGGCCATCAAAGTTGCGATCGAGGATACCACGTGGGTCATTCCCCTTTATCTCAACGTCGACGCCTCCGACCGCATTGACTGCATCACGCACAACGACGCTGTTGACATGTACTGCATACTGAAGGTCAAGGCCAACAATGTTGCCAATAAACGTTTCAGCCTTGGATAGGCGTTCTTGTTCAGCTTCTTTGTCATCACCATCGTTTGTACAGTAGAAGTAGCCGTTAAGCTTTCCTTCGTATCCCGAAGCACAGCCTTGCCCATATTTCACCCACAAATCGCGCGGTAAACTAAACATCGAGGCTTCTTTCTTCTTTTGATCAACGCTCATAATCATAATCGTGTCGGTGAGCGTATTGCCGGGGTGGTCGGGGTCATCATCAGTACTACCGAGAATCAGTATATTTGTACGTCCATTCGCATCGGCACGGAGCGGTTTATTTTGGAATATGTCAAAGATATTGCCTTGAAAAATATTTGAGCTCGCTAGCATCGCTTTTATACCTACGTACCCTCCGAGCAAGATCATACCGATCAACAGAAACAATGCGATGCGTTTGGCAAGACGGCGGCGAGGATGGACAGTCTTTACATGGTGCTTTTTTCGGAATAATCGTTTCTTGGGAACCGCTTGGGCGTCTTCATCATCGATTTGTTGCAAGGAATCATTGATGTCATTTCGGGTGACCGGGCGCGGCAAAACCTGCGTAGATGGCGCTGTAGCCGAAATCTGTTGTGTCGGTTGGCCAATCTGTGCAACATGAGTCGCGTCTCCGAGTTGATGCTGCGATGATTCTTTCACATTACCAATAGAGCGCGTCGGGCGCCTAGGGATAAATCCATCAATACCTTGAGGAGAATTTCGCATAAATACTCTTTTCACTATACTAAACATTTACTGGAATTAAAACACGAGCGTGTTGTATTTTTCGGCTAACGTCGGCATAGTACATGGTATGGCCGCTAATCGTCTAACCTCCTCCCTCACGCCACTTACTGTTCTTTTTGCGACACTGATTTTTAGCTACGCGCCCACACTGCAATTTGGTAGCGTGTCGGGTTTTCATATTGATATTTCACTGCTGTATATTGTTTTAGTCGGCAGTATTGCATATTACGCCCTTACTCTATGGGATCGACGCTTATTCGTATGGTCACATGTCGCGTGGAGATGGCTGGTACTGTTTCAGCTATTTGCAACTGCATCCACCATGTGGAGTCCAAACCCCCTGCGCGCCGCCGCAACCGTCGGCTTCGGATGGTTACTAGTGCTTTTAGTGGCGGTATTAGTGGCTCACAAGAAAGAGCTGCATGATTCGTTGACGCATAACGAGAAGTGGGTGCGAGGCTCACTGCTACTCGGGCTTGTCATCGGAGGATGGCAGCTAATGGGCGATGCGCTCCACGTTCCATCGTGGGCAACGCTTCTCCCTGCTATGTATAACGGTGAAGTGTTTGGGTTCGCACGCCCCACGAGCTTTGCGCTAGAGCCACAATTTTTTGGTAGTTTGCTGCTTATACCGTACGGCGTCTTTTTGTATCGTGTACTACATGGACAAAGCAAGGGCGACGTAGCTTGGCTAATAGCTCTCACGACAATGCTCCTACTGACATTGTCGCGAGGAGCGGTATTAGGCGCGATTGTTATAACTATCATTTTGGTAGCATATTTTGCGCGGCAGGGTACACGCCTTATCCGCGTAGGTCTTGCGCTATTTATAAGCATCAATATAGCGTTACTGCTGGTGCTTACGACTGCAACTCTACGGAGCGGTTCAGCTGAAGATGGCACCAAGAGTGTGAAAGCCAGTATTGAACATATGACACTCGGAACGATCAGATTCCCGACGCCTACGACAACGATATCTGTTGCGCCAAGTCCTGAGCCTACGTACATTCAGTCCTCCACCGATTCACGACTGTCTATGTCTAAGCTCGCTCAACGACTCTGGGAGACGTCTCCCGTGATTGGAGTCGGAATTGGTGGCTTTGGTGCTGCCGCTAGCTCACTTTCACCCGAATTTACCCCATCAACAATTGCCAACAACTACTATCTAGAGATGCTCGCTGAGCTTGGTATTGTCGGCGTCGCGTTATTTATAGTCTTTATTGCTACAACTGTGTACGAGCTAATTCGTAGGAGACGGTGGCTATTCGTTGCGCTCCTGAGCGGAGTGTTGGCGCAGTGGTGGTTCTTTTCTGGCAATGCAAATGTGCTCCATGTATGGGTACTTTTCGGCATTGCCATTGGTATTGGTGCCAATTCTCTCAAAAAACATTAGGCTTACGGTTTCGTCTGCTACAATGGTATCAATGACTGCTCGCTTTCTCGAACGACATCAAACTATGAAAGATGCCCTCAGTCTTGGACTGTTCGTTTTTCTTGTCATTGTTGGTACCTTGGTTATCAACGCGTTTATTTTCCGTAGCTTTAACGTCGAAGGCCAAAGTATGGAAAAAACCATGTATACCGGCGACCGGCTTATCGTTAACCGCCTACCCGTTACATGGGCGCAGGTTCAAGGTAAATCATATATTCCGGATCGTGGACAAGTTATTGTGTTCAAGAATCCGAGTTTTGACAACGTTTCAAATCGTGAGGAGTACATTGTTAAACGCGTTATCGCCTTCCCTGGCGAGCATGTTACGCTCAAAGATGGCAAGTATACCGTTTGCAATAGCAATAATACCACTTGCTTCAATCCTGATGACAAAAACAACGGTGAACCTGGTAGTCCCACTAGCGGCGAAGTCGATACTGTTGTGCCAGAAGGCACGTTGTTCGTGAGCGGTGACCACCGTCAAGGGTCATACTCATTTGATTCGCGAAATGGCCTTGGCACAATCCCATTCTACGACGTTGTAGGGCCAGTCGCGTTCCGCATATGGCCGTTTACAGCAATGCGAGCCTTCTAGCTTGCTCGTTCGCATATACTCACGGGTGAATGTTGTCACTTGATGCATCAACTGGTTGTTCCTAGGGGGCCCAAGAACCAAGCCTTTCTTTTTACCTTGAAGTAAAAAGAAAGGCGCTTTGGCTCTTTTGCGCAAAAAAGAGCATTACGTTTTGATGGATAATACGTTAGCCAAGCAACTGTGTCAGTCGCTCAAGTTCTTTTTCGTCTTTAAAATCAATCGTAATCTTGCCTGCACCGCGCTTCGACACGGTGATATGCACTGGTGCGTGAAAGCGATGAGTGAGCCGCTCTGCTTGGGATGCGTAAGGAGACACGACGGCGCCTGGACGCTTTTTACGTACGTGTAACGGCTTGGTCTTGTACGTACCAATAACTTGCTCAATTTTGCGGGCATTCCAATGCTCGTTTAAAATTTTTGGCAGCAGTTCGTTGGCAATTTTTTCGTCCAAATCTACCATCGGACGAGCATGGCCTTCGCTCAGTAGTCCTTCAGCAACCGCTAACTTTACTTTTTGTGGCAATCGTAAAAGTCGTAGCGTATTACTGATAGTGCTGACAGACTTACCGCCGACTCGCTCGCCAATTTGTTCAAGCGTCAGGTTAAACTGGTCACGAAGCTTGGCGTATGCGGTCGCAGTTTCGAGTGCATTGAGATCTTTGCGTTGGATGTTTTCAATCAGCGAAAGTTCGAGTTTGTGTTGATTGGTAAGCGTACGGACAAGAGCGGGAATTGTTTCAAGTCCTGCGCTGCTCGCAGCACGCCAGCGACGCTCGCCTGCGACAATTTGATACTTCCCCGCACCCATTGGTGCTACCACAATAGGCTGCAGGACACCGTGTATTTTGACAGATTCAGTTAGTTCAGCAATCGCGCCTGGTTCAAAAAATCTTCGTGGCTGATCAGGGTCCGCAGATACCATATCTACTTTAATATGCCGAAGGTCGCTTATTTGCTCATCCTGTTTTGCCGTCGGATCAAACGATTCGTCTAGCAAGTCTGTCGGAATAAGTGAGTCAAATCCGCGTCCAAGTCCCTTTTTTACCATATATTCCTATCCTACTCGCTCTAGTAGCTCTTTTGCAACCGCCTTGTACGCCCTTGCCCCTTTTGAAAACCTATCATACGCACCAATTGGCACGCCGTGGCTCGGTGCTTCAGCAAGGCGAATATTGCGTGGAATGACATTTTGGAATACTTTTCCTGGGAAGTGCTTCACAATTTCGTCGTACACTTGATTGGAAAGTGTTGTGCGGCCATCAACCATGGTTGGTAACACACCCACAAGATCAAGTGTGGGGTTCATTTTTTCACGAATCAGTTTCATTGTCTCAAGTAACTGCCCCAAACCTTCAAGCGCGTAAAATTCAGCCTGCACCGGCAGCAAGACGTACCGCGCGGCGATCAACGCGTTTACCGTCAGCAAGCTCAAACTCGGCGGGCAATCTATGATCACGACATCATAGTATGTAGCTCCACCAATCGCATTTTTTAGCCGGCTAAATTTCTTTGTCTGATTAGCGATTTCTACTTCTGTATTAGCAAGCTGAGGTGTCGCAGGTGCAAGTGATAGGTTTTTATGTTTTGTCTCGAGCACGACTTCCTGCAACATTTTTGTTCCAAGCATCACGTCACTCATCGTACCGGTCTCGAGCTCCTGTTTATTTACACCCAGGCCGCTCGTAGCATTGCCCTGAGGATCGTAATCTACCAGCAACGTGCGCTTGCCGGTTTTTGCAATGTAATATGCCAAATTCACCGCGGTTGTCGTTTTGCCGACACCACCTTTTTGGTTGGTAACCGCAATTACCACGCTCACTGTTTATTTCCCCGTATCATTACAGCCATTATACCATGAGCGGGTAGCGAGCGTGTATACTTATTTTATGAGCGTAAAAGCTGTTGTCATTGATTTTGACGACACTCTGGTCATGACAGAGCTTGCTTGTTATGTGTTAGAAAATGAAGCATTGCGGCGAATGGGGCGAGAGCCGATGTCGCGCGAAACCCATATGCGAACGTGGGGTATGCAAATCGGAGAAGCCATTACACTGCGTTCGCCAGGCATTAATACCGAAGAATACTTTCCAATTGCAAATACCGTTCATCAAGAAATGGTAAAGGCAGGTGAAATAGACGTTGTTTCTGATGAAAATATCGCTGCACTTGATACGCTGATTAGCCGAGGCCTGCAACTTTTCATCGTCACTTCTCGAACCGAAGACGAATGCCAACACCTGCTCGACCCAAATCATCACCTATCATCACGCTTTGTCCATATCTACCATGCTGGCAATACAAGTCACGTCAAACCCGACCCAAGGGTATTTGACGATTTACTTCGCACCTACGCCCTGCGTCCGGACGAGTGCGTGTATATTGGCGATTCGCCTTCTGACGGTGTTGCAGCCAAGAACGCTGGCATGAAGTTCGTTGCGTGCTTTGAAAGCGGGCTCCGTAGCTCTGATGATTTTACACACATTACACCAGACTGTTCAATCAACGTATTCAAGCAGCTTCCCTCTGCGGTAGCTTCACTCTAAAAGTCTCCGCATTTACTACGGAGACTTTTAGAGTTATTTACCGAACTTGCCGATTTCGAGGCGAGTGTACTTTTGGCGGTGACCAATTTCTTTATGCACACGCTTTTTAGCTTTGTAGCGGATGACACGGAGCTTTTCGCCCTTTACTTCTTCCTCTACAACGTTGGCTTTGATGCTTACACCTTTCACCGTTGGCGTGCCGATAGTGCTCTTGTCACCGTCGATTACCATGAGTGCGTCGAGTGTGAGCTCTTTGGTTCCTTCCGGGAGGCGATCCACCAGGAGGGTCTCGTTTTCAGCAACAACGTATTGCTTGCCGCTGATTTTCACGACTGCTTTCATGAAATGTCCTTTACGTTAGTTTCAATCTGGACCATTGTAACAGATACGGCGTACAGTTTCAAGCTCTCCTACTATTCACGAGCGTCGATATGGGCGTATAATTGAAGTAAACGGGAGGATATACGTGATAACAGTCGATTCAGTTTCGAAGGTATATGGCAAAAAGTCGCAGGAATTTGTGGCCTTAGATGGCGTTTCGTTTGATGTTGCAGATGGAGCAAGCATTGCGATTGTTGGTAAATCTGGCTCAGGAAAGAGCACGTTGATGCATGTCATGAGCGGACTCGACCGTGCCACCAACGGCACAATAACTATCGATGACCAAGATATATCCGAGCTTAAGAGTAAAGCGCTCGATACCTTTCGTGCAGAAAAAATTGGCTTTATTTTTCAAGCCTTTTTCGTGCAAGCCAACGAAACCTGTGCGCAAAATGTCAGTCTGCCGCTCGAGATTGCCGGCGTGCCCGTAAGTGAACGAAAAGCACGAATTACAGAGGCACTGGAGGCAGTTGACTTAAAAGAAAAGATGAACGAAAAAGCCAAAAACCTCTCGGGTGGCCAAAAACAGCGCCTGGCTATTGCCCGCTCCATCGTGAATAAGCCACGCATCATTTTCGCCGACGAACCAACCGGAAACCTCGATAGTGCCACTGGTGAACGTATCGAAGATCTACTATTTAGCTTCAACAAGTCGCTTGGTACGACATTAGTAATTGTTACTCACGATCACGAGCTTGCCGCCAAATGCGACATGCAGATTAACCTAAAAGATGGCCACATTGTGCGCGGGGGCAAAAAATGAAAATTGTAGATTCTGTTCGCCGCGCTGGTCGCAGCTTAAAAAACGCTAAAGGCCGCACGGTTCTTACTAGCCTAGCCATCGCCGTCGGTGCGTTCACTCTTACTGCTGCCCTTGCCGCTGGCATTGGCGCTAGGCAGTATGCCGATAAGCTCGTCAAAAGCAATGTCGATCCCCAAAGCGTGTTCGTCGCAAAAGACCCTTCCCTTTTTGGAGGTGGTGGCGGACCAAATAGTGGCTTAAAAGAATATAGTACCAACGCGACACAATATGGCGGCGCGACGTTCAAAGCGCTTAGCCAGTCCGATATCGATTTGATCGCTAAAACCGATGGCGTTGAGAGCGTCGCACCTATGTATTTGGTGTCAGCCCAATATGTGCAATTTGAGGGCAATGACAAAAGGTACACAACAGACGTGACCGCCTACGATTCAAGTGTCAAAGCTGAAACAGCGGCCGGAAATCTGCCGGCACTTGGTCGGCAGCTCGGCTCGAACGATATCGTCGTGCCAGAATCCTACGCCGAAAAGCTTGGCAAAAAACCGAGCGAACTGATCGGAAAAACAGTCACCTTACATATTATTAAGGCATCAAATCTACCGAGCGACGAAGAGATCCAACAGGCATTCTTAAGTGGTGGAACGACAGGTGTTCAGGCGTTGGTTGCTGCTGAGGCAAAGGACGTTACCTACAAAATTAGCGCTGTCAGTGCCAAATCAAGCACATCGTTTTCTGCAAGCGCCGCACTATTCATTGCCGACTCAGCCGCAAAAGAACTTTCGGAATATATCACGAAAGGTACTGATCAATACCAAAAGTACATCACCGCGACGGTACGAGTAAAAGACGGCGTCGATCCAAAGAAAGTCAAAGACGCGTTCAATGAAACCTACGACAAGGCCGGCAACAAGGAATACATCACCGCGAGAACCGCAGAAGACTTGCAGGATTTGCTCTTTACTATCGTCAATGTTATCCAAGGGATCGTCTTTGTGTTTGGTATTTTAGCGCTCATCGCCAGCGTATTCGGCATCATTAACACCCAGTACATCAGCGTACTCGAACGTACTCGCGAAATTGGGCTGATGAAAGCCCTCGGTATGCGAGGCCGGCACGTGCGACGCCTATTCCAGTACGAAGCCGCGTGGATCGGACTGCTTGGCGGTAGCCTGGGCGCATTGCTCGCATGGGGTGTTGGTACCGCGCTTAATCCTTGGGTATCTAAAACCATCGGCATTGGCGAAAACCGCATTCTCGTGTTCGAATTTCTACCAATTGCCGCACTTGTTATCGTGCTTATGCTTATCGCGATGCTTGCGGGCTGGTTCCCTGCCCGAAAAGCCGCGAAACTGAACCCAATTGATGCGCTGCGAACTGAGTAACTATATATGCAACGCCGCAGTTGCAAAACTCACTGCACCCATTAAGCATGTCAACTGCTGTTGTGGTGAATAAATATTATGTTGCCACAAATCGACAACGGGTAGTTCGGGTCTATAGTCATAGCCACCAGCACTGATATTACAGCTACCGAGCGGGTTTGTTTCTATAACTATGCCTCTTTCACGGATGGCCCTAGTATACACCATGTCATCTGCTACATTAAGCCGTGGGTTTCCATGCAAATCGACACTTTGAGCAAACCGCTGCATGTGGTGAGTTGCAAACAGTGCAGCTTCATCCAAATCTACGTCAGGCCAACGTAATGCTACCTGCATTCCACGACGACCACTGGCAGTATCAAGTAGACCGTGCGACATCCTCACCATCGGTAACGTTTCGTCGGCCGCTGCATTATTATATAAACTATCCAGAACAACGACAGCTACGCCAGGCACATCGCTATACCGCTTAAGTCCATTCGAACGAGCTGTGATTCTACTGGTACTATTCGCCTGATCCGTATCGAGATGAAAGATTCTGGCCTTTTGAAGACCAGTCACAAACCTGGCTATCTTTTCATCTTCACACGCCGAGCTAAATGCCTCATCGTCAATTGTAAGCAATAGATTTGTTCGTGTGCGTAATGGTTCTATATCAAACCGTGCAACCATTTACTTGATAAGCTTCCCCGCCACCCGGTTATTCGCATGTAACCAACCATCGACACTGCCACATTCCATATATTCGCCGCTGACTGTACCTACAGCGATTTTTCTGCCACCGGCGACATAGGCATTTATGGCATCTGTCACTTCATATTCGCCACGCACAGGATTAACCGGTAACGTGCGAGCGAGCTCAAAAATCTCTTTGTCAAACAGATAAAAACTGGAATTATTGAGATTACTTGGTGCGTCTTCTAGGCGCGGCTTTTCGACAATACGCACGAAGTTTTCCTCGGCATCTTTTTCGATAATGCCCATTTTCGAAACGAGTTCATCAGGTACCGGATTACCGAACAGGCCAGCGCTGACGTTCTTTTGATTTGCGAGTGCAATAAGATCAGCCGTATTTGAGCCGCCGTCCGTTCGCCAGAAAAATTGGTCACCCATAATTACAATCGCTGACTCATCGGCCGCGATATATTCACTGCACAGCCCTACGGGAATACTCGTACCATAGCCACCGGTTGCTGGCTGCGCAATAAAGTGGATATTTGCGCCCTCGAGCGGCGCGACAAGTGGTAATTTATCTTCCTTGCCATTACGGCGCAGGTAATCATTGAGCTGGATATTTGTTCGATAGTAATTTTGAATCTGCGTACTTTGCTCGCCTACTACAAAATAGATATCCCTTATACCGGCCTTCAAAACGTCTTGTACAACGTAATCAATAACGGGGCGTGTACCGACAGGTAGCATGCATTTTTCAATCGCTTTGGTGATTGGCAGCATACGGGTTCCCCAACCCGCTACCGGAATAATTGCTTTGGTAACTTTCATAGTACGTAGTGTATCATGGTTTGTTGCGACGAAGGTAGCGCCAGAATGCGAATGATATGATCGCAATGCCAATGCCACTGTACCCTATATATGCGTTACTATACGTGCTCTTGATATTCGATATGCCAGCCTTTTTTGCAGAGCCAGCATTACTCAATAGTTGATCGCTAGCTGGCACCAATGCTGCAATTGCATCTGTCTGATCAGATTTTGCGGTAGATGATGATACCGCCGCGCGCGCTGAAGCCGCCGAAATAATAGTGGGGCTGGCCACAATTTTTGGTACTGATTGTGTGGTTAATACAGTTTTTATTGTGCTAATCACTGGTGGCTGTATAGGGGTAGCAGGCTCAGAGACAGGTATTTCGACAGGATCTGGAATAGGTGTTGGCGCGGGCACCGGAGTAGCGGGTGGTGAAACGATTATTGGCTTCGCGGCTGGTTCGGCGGGCGGCAAGCTTGGTTGAATGGTGTTTTGTATGAGTATTTCAAATGTTCGCACAGCTGCATTACCTGCCGCATCTTTTGCGGTCACTGCTATCGTGGCCGGACCATTTGGTAGGCTAGTTGTATCAAATTGCAACTGCGCGCTGGCCGCCCCACTCGTCGTGGCAATCTCTGTTCCATATTGTGTGATATTCGCAGTAATCATTGCAACCGAACTTTCGTCGGTAGCCGAAATTGTGATCGTTGCATTGCCGCTTAGAGTTATGTTTGTAATATCAGCTATCAGGGGTGGGATTATGTCTTGTGGTGGCAGCGGCGCGCAGTTAGTGGCGTTTTTTGTCGGTACAGCTTGTGCGACCCACACGTCGCTGGCGTCACATTCACGCGCGTAGGTTTTCGCCTGCATAATACCGCTATACACGACGGTATCTATCGCCGCGCCACTCACAGTCGGCCGCAATGTAATTGTGGCACTTGTATTATTAAGCTTTGATGTCGTGTCACTCGCACTCCGCACTACATAGCCATGTGATGCAATCACTGCCTCACTAGCAAATACACCCGAAAAGTTTCCGCTCGTTACCACCAGCCGCCAACCATTCATGTCTATAGGTGCGTCGGTCGGGTTGTATAATTCAATCCATTCAACCTCGCCTGTTGCCGGGTTTGCCATAATCTCGTTTATGACTACATGGTCCGTCACGGCTACAGCATGCGCATTCTGGCCGCCTAGTGTTACGGCAAATAGCACAGCAATCCCACCCCACCATTTCATACTATTCTCAGTGTAACATACTGCTATAGCTTGTTTTGCAACGCGTTCATGTGGTCGTGGTTAAGCCCATAATAGTGCGCAATTTCATGCCACAGCGTACGTTTAATTTGTTCGTAAAAACTTTGTTCATCACGAGATACCGCACGAATAGCGTGTTTGAAAAGTGTGATTTTGCTCGGTAATAGTGCCGGCTCGTTGCCGGTTTGTTGAGTTTTTGGCACGCCTTCAAATAGCCCCAAAAGCAGTTGGTCACCGCGTAGCTGCAGTTTTGCACGCTGATGCTCATCTGGTTCGTCCGCCATAACAATCGCTACATTCTGCATGTTCGTAATGTATTCCTGCGGCAACTCATTCATTGCCTGCGATATGAGTGCGTCAAACTTTTCGTCGGTCACTGTTTTTCACCCACTTGGTAAAAGTAGTCGCATAGTCCATCTTTTAGTCGAATGATATATACTCCGCTCCATGCACATGGTTCGCCGGCTGGGTTGTTGTACATTAGATGCCATTGAATAACGTAGGGCGAGGTATGACTAATTACTTCAGTATTTATCACGATATTCTGCTGGCTTTTGATTACCTGCCATTCATTCTCAAGATTGTTTCTTGAACTTAATTTCACAAATGGCGTCTCCCAATATTCCACACTGTCCGTAAATAGACTCATTATTTGTGGGATATTTTTCGTTTGCCAAGCTTCAGTAAAGCTAGCTAGCCAGGTTCTAATCATTTGGTATTGCCCCGTATCCATTGTTCGGCATCGTTGTTGATGTTTTCCATGGGGACTTGCGTCAGAACAAACGTATCATAGCTGTGAACTTTTGCAATTTCTTGCTCAATTTTGGCAAAGTTTTCGGATGAACCCTCCATTATCATCAGCGTTTCCTCCGCACGTTCTATCGCTGCGCTCCACCAGTACATCGCACTTACTGGCACAAACTTTGCGCACACTATCAACCTTGCTTCAAGAAGCGCCTGCGCAAGTTGTTCTTTTTGACTTTCGTCACACGTGAGATAAAAGTATGAAAATTCTGTCGTCATAGCTTTATTATACGCCCCTATGGTGCTATTCTATAGATATATGAGCATAAGCATTTCTCGGGTGGTGGCGCGACAGATATTAGACTCGCGGGGGAATCCTACTGTCGAAGCCGACGTGTATCTCGATGATGGTTCGATGGGCCGAGCAGCGGTACCAAGCGGTGCCAGCACTGGTAGCCGCGAAGCAATTGAACTCCGCGATGGCGGCGAGGTATATGGTGGTAAAGGTGTTATTACGGCTGTTGTGAACGTTAACACTATTATCGCTGAAACGTTAGTTGGTATGGATCCGTTTGGTCAAAAAGCGATCGATGATGCGATGCGTAAACTTGACGCG
The DNA here is from genome assembly GCA_964618945.1 of uncultured Candidatus Saccharibacteria bacterium. Lineage (GTDB taxonomy): Bacteria > Patescibacteriota > Saccharimonadia > Saccharimonadales > Saccharimonadaceae > UBA1020. The sequence goes on along the minus strand of CAZUDH010000001.1, from coordinate 56,381 downwards.
ACTGAGAATAAGTCAAAGATTGGTGCAAATGCAATCTTGGCGGTGAGCTTAGCGGTCGCGAAAGCTACGGCCGCCAGCAAAAATTTGCCCCTCTACCGCTATGTGGCTGAGCTTGCCGGCACGACAAATGAAATGTGCCTGCCCCTTCCTATGATGAACGTCATGAATGGCGGCGCGCATGCCGCAGGTAGCACCGACATCCAGGAATTTATGATTATCCCCCGCGGTGGCGAGACGTTCCCGGCGGCGCTCGAAATGGGCGTGAATGTATTTCATGCACTCAAAGGGATACTTGCGGACAAGGGCTACGCCACAACGGTCGGTGATGAAGGCGGTTACGCTCCACATGTAAAGCACGGCAATAACGAGCCTCTGCAGTGCATCAGTGAAGCGGTTAAAAAAGCGGGGTACGTACTCGGTGAAGATATTGTTTTCGCACTTGATGTTGCCTCGAGCGAGCTAGTCGTCGACGACCACTACCTCTTAAAGACTGAACTAAAAAGCTTATCTGCTAGTGAGATGGTTGAATGGTACACAGAACTTACGCGACGCTACCCTATTGTTTCTATCGAAGATGGCTTAGGTGAAAACGACCACGAAAATTGGAAGGTACTAACTGAACAACTTGGTGATTCAACCCAACTGGTCGGTGATGATTTGCTCGTTACTAATAGTTCCCTGCTTGAGCACGCTATCGCTGACAAAACAGGTAACGCTATCCTTATAAAGCCAAATCAAATCGGTAGTTTATCCGAAACAATCGATGCCGTGCTAATGGCAAAACGCGCTGGCTGGAATACTATCATGAGCCATCGCAGCGGCGAAACTGAAGATGTAACGATTGCTCATTTGGCTGTCGGACTTGGTTGTGGTCAAATCAAAACTGGCTCCCTCTCACGTACCGACCGCGTGGCTAAATACAATGAGCTGCTACGTATTGCCGAGATGGAACCAGATTTGAAATTAGCTAGGCCGTTTAATTAAATAATAAGAGGTGGGACAATGGCAGTAATTACATTTTATAATGCAACCAAGATGGACGAGTTCCAGCTAACAGATGGTTTGCGAGGCACCGACCATTATTGGGAATTTAAGCCCGAGCCAATTAGTCGCGACAATCTCAATCCAGAAGCAGAAGTTATTTCAGTATTTGTAGGGAGTGTTGTCACCCGCGAAATTATCGATCGACTGCCAAAGCTCAAGCTAATCGCGACGCGCTCGACTGGGTTTGATCATATTGATGTTGCCTATGCTACCGAGCGTGGTATCGCCGTAACAAACGTACCGACCTATGGCGAAAATACTGTTGCAGAGCATGCCTTTGCCCTACTACTTGGCATTAGCCGAAAGCTCATCGAAACCGTCGGGGATACCGCCATGGGTAAATACGTCGCCAGTGAACATACTGGCTTTGACCTCAAAGGCCGTACCCTTGGTATCGTTGGTATGGGACATATTGGTAGACATACAGCCAGAATCGCAAAGGGCTTTGAGATGAATGTTATTGCCTATGATTTGCACCAAGACGAAGAATTCGCTAAAGAAATCGGAGTCAGCTACGTTTCGCTCGATGACCTACTCCATCAGAGTGATGTCGTGAGCCTCCATTCGCCGCTTACCCCTGATAATTACCACATGATTAACCACCACAGCATCCAAAAAATGAAGCCAGGTGCAATTCTTATCAATACTGCACGGGGCGAATTGGTTGAAAACCGTGCACTTATCACCGCCCTTCGCAGTAAGCTACTTGCAGGTGCGGGGCTCGATACGATCGAGGGTGAAAATTTCCTCACAACGGCTGGGTTGCTCGATACCGTCATGAGCAATGCTGCTTCGCCGATGAGCTACGAATACGCCGCCGAAGAGCGTGTCCTCATTCAAACGCCAAATGTCCTCATTACTCAACATGCTGCCTTCAATACTGCAGAAGCAATCAAGCGTATTAATGACACAACCGCACAAAATATTATCGACTTTTGGTATGGCACAACTCCGAACAAAGTTGCCGTACGTAACGGTCTCGGCAAGCTCTATATCGTACGTCACGGCGAAAGCGAATGGAACGCACTCGGCAAATGGACTGGCTCGACAGACGTACATGCGACCGCTAAAGGCATTGAACACTCGGCTGAACTTGGCAAAAAACTTGCCGATATACACTTAGATTTTAGCTACACTTCACAGCAAATTCGTACACTCGAAACCCTCGAAGCCGTCATGAATGGTTCAGGTAAACTCGACCTACCGCACGAGGCCGCACACGCGTTGAACGAACGCGACTACGGCGTTTACACTGGCATGAATAAGAACCAGATCAAGGATTCTATCGGCGAAGAGGCTTTCAACGAATTACGACGCAGTTGGGATAGTCCGGTAGAGGGCGGCGAGAGCCTCGAGCAAGTCTACCAACGAGTCATGCCCTTTTACCTGCGCGTTATCCTGCCGCGCCTACGACATGGCCAAAATATCTTGGTGGTGGCTCACGGTAATTCGATTCGTTCGCTCGTAAAATATATTGAAAATATCTCTGATACTGCAATTGGTGACATGGAAATGATCCAAGATGAGGTACTTTGCTATAGCGTAGACACCGAAGGTCGCAGCACGGACAGAGAAACCATTTCGTTATAAGCTGCTATACTAGATATATGAAAAAACTAGTTATTATATGTTTGGTGATCGTACTCACAGCGGCTGCAGTGCTTGGTGGCTGGTATTTCTACAACGTCAACGAAGCAAATCGTCAAAATAATGAAAACAAACCGCCTACTTTTACAAATGGACCCACTCCATCAGCAACTCCGCCACCAGTTGTCGAACGTGATGGCAGTTACAAAGACTATTCCGAGGCTGCGTTTAATGAATCGGCTAGTACCACGCGTATACTATTCTTCCATGCGCCGTGGTGTCCACAATGTCGTGCGCTTGATGCCGACATACAACTAGCTAACCTGCCTGATAGCACGACTATCTTCAAAGTCGATTACGACTCCAACCAAGACCTCCGCAAAAAATATGGCGTTACGCTTCAAACAACGCTGGTAAAAGTCGACGCGAGCGGCAATTTGATACAGAAATATGTCGCCTACAACGAACCAAACTATGCGGCCGTAAAAGCCGCCTTGCTGGAATAGCATGCTAGTCTTACTCTCATTTCTGGCTGGCGTACTGACGGTGTTAGCGCCTTGTGTGCTTCCTCTCATTCCGATTATCATCGGGGGCAACCTTAGTGAAACCGTCAGTGAATCACGACGCGTTGCTCTTCGCCGCACGCTGGTGATCATCAGCAGCCTAGCTATTTCAATCTTTATTTTTACCCTGCTCTTAAAAGCCACTACTGCTCTACTAGGCATTCCACAAGCAGTCTGGCAGTGGATATCAGGCGGTATTATACTGCTGCTCGGTGTGTACTTTTTATTTCCAAGCGTTTGGCAGGCTATAGTGCTAAGAACCGGCCTGGCACTTGGCTCACAACGCTCACTTGGTAGGGCTTCATCAGCCAAAGGCCCGTGGGGACTGATAGCTACCGGTGCGGCTCTCGGGCCAGTGTTCACAAGTTGCAGCCCTGTATATGCACTCATTTTGGCAGTTGTATTTCCTAGCTCATGGCTACTTGGATCATTGTACCTACTGGCATACATTGCGGGCATTTGCGCTGTCCTCGGTGCTGTTAGCTATTTTGGTGCGCGCCTAACTCGTCGATTCGGGTGGGCATTGAACGAACATAGCATTTTTCGCAAAATCATCGGCATACTCTTTGTTCTTATTGGTATATCAATCATGTTTGGATTTGATAAACTTGCCCAAGCTTGGTTGCTTGAACGCGGATTTTACGATGGAACTAGTGGTTTAGAGCGCTTGTTTACGCAGTAATTTTGTCGTCTTTGTCGCTGACGACTTTATCGAGATATTCAACCAGCTGTTCTTCATTTGGTTGCTCGGCAAGCACCCACTGATCTTCATCACCAAATGCTTGAACAATACGCTTACGACGTGTATTGCGGTCTTCGGTGTGGTGGAACAGGTGAAAATTTAGCATATTTGTTTTGTGATTATATACCTCTATATTAGCATAAGCTACTTAAAATGTCAAGTTGCCTTGCCCTTGTTACTTCTGCTTTTTACGCGCTGGGGTGCGATACGAACGGTGCAGCGTTGCGATAGGGAGCGCGACGACTGCCGCAACAAGAGCCAATCCTGGTAGGAACACTGGGATAAATTCCTCGTTAACCGGTGCGTTGGCTGTGAATATAAACCATGTTGCTTGCAATACGACTGCTACAAGTAGCGCAGCCGACACAACATGAAGCCACGCAAATGCCCAATCAATCCAATTGATGGTATCTGCGCTAGTCCGCACATAAAAGATGTGGATATAGCACACCGCCCGCAGCCCAAGAGCAACCGCCGCCATAAATGTTGGCCAGAAAATCTGCGCTGCAAGCTGATCAAGTACCTGGGTGTGCAGCATCAGCAGCATCACTACGGCAAATACCAGCAATGTATGCGTCACTTCCCATGTTGCATCGACATAACCGCTACGAGCATTCTTTTGGCTACTAAGCCGACGAAATGCTAACCACGTTTCATACAAAAACGCTACTACAAATAGTATGATTGGCACGTAAATCAACAAAAACCCGCCTAATGGTAACTGAATACTCATAATGCGCCTCCTTTCCTAGCCTTCTCTGCTTTGATAATTTGTTTTAGTGCTAGGAATGTCATGATAAACAGTGCTGCAAATGCGCTCGGGAAAATCCAGCCAAGTGCCGCCACATCGTGCGATTTTGTCAGCGCTTCAGCAGTTGTGACATAGCCGTGGACTGCCCATGGTTGACGGCCGATTTCCGTCATCATCCATCCAAGTTCGACAATAGCAATTCCCATCCAGCTAATCACAAAAGCAAAGCCACCGAGCAGAAGTTTGTTTTTCAACATCTCAGGACGTCTCCATTTGAATAGAAAGTAAGCCGGTATAACCACTGCCAGGACTGTAATGAGTGTCATCTTGATATCCATGACTGTATGCACCCATAGCGGCGGTTGTTTATCGGGCGGTGTTTTATCAAGCCCTTCGACAACACAGTCTGGGCTGTTACATGACAAAATGCTTAGCGCACTCGGTATTTTGAAGTGCGGCCCAGCAATTCCACCCTTTCCATCCGCAACACCGCCGACGATAAGCGGTACGTTGCTTTCAGTTTTGTAATTCAGCTCAAGTGCTGCAAGTTTGGTTGGTTCGTTCTTGGCAAGATATTTTCCAGTAATATCAGCGGTAATCGCTGAACATACCAACATTACCGCGACAAAAATCAGCACTTTATGAATAATAAAATAATCCATTTTGTGTGAGGCACTGTCCATGTCGCGTTTGCGCGTCCAGAACAATCGACCCGCATAGAGCCCAGCTATAAGTAGGCCAGCGGCGACGTAGTATCCTGGCATTGAGTGCGCAAACTCTACAATCGAAGCAGGGGAAAACATCGCCGCCAGTACATCGATGTTGGTAAATTTGCCATTTACTATATCGAAGCCAGTTGGCATATTCATCCAGCCATTTACACTTGTAATCACGAATGCACTCCCGGTTGCACCTAGCCATGTCATAAGGCCGAAGAACCAATGTAGCCACGGCTTTACCTTACCCCACGTAAACATGTATAGCCCGAGGAATGTTGCTTCAATGAGGAAAAAATACGTTTCGAGCATGAATGGCAGGCCAATCACTTTGCCGCCGAATTTTAGAATACCAGGCCACACCAGCGACATCTGCAGCGCAATCACGGTACCCGAAAGCACACCAGTAATAACGAGTAATGTCATTATTTTTGACCAAAATTTTGCGACAGCTTCGAGCTTTTTATCGCCACGTCGAATCGATATCGCTTCGAACCACAGCACAAAAATTGGTAGCGTCAACCCCATCAGTACAAAAATGATATGAAAGCCGAGACTGTCGCCCATAAGGACGCGAGCCGCAGTATCTGCATGTTCCATGCCACCCCCCCCTCTAATTAGATAAGAATATACTTATGATTTTAGTATGCACGTGGGATTAGTTATTTGCAAGCAGCTTACGTACATGGCCTTCATTCTTACCATTTATTAGGTTGGTAAAGCCGTGCTGACGCAAAATCATACTACATGTATTGCTCCGCTGTCCGCTTCGACAATACAAGATAATCGGGTCGTCCTTTGCAACATTTGTTAGCGCCGCAGGTACTGCACCTTGCATAAATTTCATAGGTGGAATGTTGATCGCACCTGGGACGTGGCTTTGTTGGTATTCAAATGGTTCTCGTGTATCGATAATTGTATATTTCATATACTTAGTATAGCAAATTATTTTTACTTTTTATATTTCAGTTTTCTTTCAGCATAGTCTATTATTGTGCTAGTACATGGACGAAACAAAAAAGCGCACCTACCTTATTGGGCTCATTATTTTTAGCCTGTTACCAGCTATTGCTCTACCCGCCTTGCCAAAAACGCTCACCGCTACCAGTGGATTTTTGTATATTTCAGCGATATTTGGCTACATCGGGATTGTTCTATTGCTGTGGATGTACGCGCTGGGGGCAAAGTCAGTTTTTGGCGTGTGGTTTCGCGACATCGCGCCGATTACACGTATCCATCGTTGGCTCGGAAAATACGGCATACTCCTTTTGCTGGCACATCCGATTTTCATTTTGCTTAGTTACGGCGAAGAACTGCTTTATCCACTTGTCCCACATCTTTCTACAGCGTTCGAGCGACATATTACACTTGGGAGGATTAGTTTGTGGCTAATTATAATGCTGTGGCTTAGTTCGGTATTGCTGCGCGGCAAAATGGGCTATCGTCCCTGGAAATATCTACACTTCTTGGCGTATATTGCCCTGCCCTTCAGCCTCTTACATGTGCCAGGTACGGGGTCGCAATTTGCCAACGATACGTTTGTGAAGGGATACTATTTTGCACTTGTGGTCAGTTATTTTGTTGTCACCATGCTGCGCATACGCGGTTTGGCTGCCGCCGATGCCAACAAGGCACGAGTTATACGCCACGAGCGCATCGCCGACGGCACCTACATGGTAGAGCTCGATATGCCGCCCGAATCTACAATGCCAAATGCTGGTCAATATGTGTACGTGCGAATGGGGATTATCAGCGAGGATCACCCATTTTCGGTTGCACAAGTTGATGAGGACAAACGGCACATTGTGCTTGCCTACCGAATAACTGGAAGGTACAGTCACGCAATGTCCGGACTACAGCCGAGCGATGAGGTGTATATCTCTGAACCATACGGGGCGTTCCTGGCACCGCTTGGGCCAGACGAACAGCCTGTAGTATTTATCGCTGGAGGCATTGGTATCACTCCCTTTATGCAAGCAATGTTACATGAGCGATCACCCGAAAATACCTGGCTTTTCTATGCCAATCGCTCACACGAGAGTACAGCGTTTGCAAATGTGGTATCAAATAGACTAGACACCCACGCGATACGTATTTATTCAGACGAGCCGGCTCTTGCACCTGACGAACAAGCCAGATACCTCACAAAAGAATTGTTGACACATACACTTTCTAGCCCGAATGATTATCAGTATTTTATTTGTGGACCATCGGGCATGATGTCACACACCCAAAATGTACTTACTACCCTCGGCCTGCCCGCTGCTCAAATTCATTTCGAGGCGTTTGAATTTTAAGCAATCTGATTATCACGCAAAACAACCACATTTGCCGAGCAGATACGCTCTACTTCACTCTCTAAGTCAGGGCGAATCATACAGATTGTTGCCAATGTATCAGCCGTACGTGCATTCTGTGCCCGCACAAAGGTAGCGACAACGTCAGTTTCTAGTGATCCTCCACTGCAAGGATCAACGATATGGTGATATGAAATGCCAGCATGCTTCCAGGCGCGTTTTGTCATAGTACTAACTGCCAACGCGCCATTTTGAATGCGAGTGCTGCCAATTTTTTTGTTCAAATCGTAGGGATGTTCAAGTGCAAATTCAATAGCAGTCTCGTTTTCAATTCGTATGTCGCCGCCGCCGTTTACAATGACGTTTGTGTAGCCACGTTCAACGAGCAAATCAACAAGTTCATCAATGAGCCAGCCTTTGCCGTATCCACCCGTATCAATGACTGCTCCTGCTGGGATGATGATTTCATCTCTATTGTATTTCATCTCATTCCAAAAATTCGTCGCCACATTGCTTGCCATTTCCCTATTGCCATATCCTTGGCTGTGCAACACACCACCGACGGTAATATCAAACGCACCATCGCTTATTTCATACATTCCCTTACAAAAATTAAACATAGCAAGCAGTGTCTCTGGCGGGTCTTTAAGATATTTTTTCTTATTTAAAATACCTATCATTGATTCAGGCTTAAATCGGGAATACTGATTATCGAACTCCTGTACATACTCTGGCACCGCTTGCTTCGTCTCGCCATCAAAATCGCCATTTGCTAAATTTTCTATCCACCAATGTGTGCCGATGCCATCAAATTCGAACATTGTTATACCGTAGCTTGGGTGCGAATAGTGTCGAGTGTATCGTTGAACGCGCTGGTAGTAAGTGATGCACCGCCGACGCGGCTCACCGAGATATCACCGAGACCCTGCCCAGCGACAGCAGATGAGATCTCTTGGTTAAACCAATCAATGTAGTTTGCTGATTCGTGGTCTGAATAATTGTTGCTGGTTGTCACGCTAGTGATTTTCCCGCTGCTCACAACAATGGTCGAAGTAATGCTGTTTTGTGCACCATGTGGCACCATATAGCTACTGGTTGCCGTATACGTCCCATCTTTATATGATGATCTTGTTGATGTACCTGTTGTACTTGACGATGTATTGTTTGTCGAACTTGTCGTTGGAGCACTCGTCGTTTGGTTTGAAAATGCTACTTGGGAGGATGATGGCGTGCTCGCCTGCGAATCAGGTGTTGCAAAAAGGCTGAAGCCTACAAAGCCACTTACCGCTAAAACTGCCGCGGTGCCGAGTGTAATAAGAAGTTTGTCTTGTGTTTTCATATCTGTAGTGTACGTATTTTTTCTGAGAATGGCCTTAACTAGTCGGTTTGCAATGTTCTACAAACGCGCGGTATATATGGATGCCGGTTTCGTCAGATTCTGGATGCCATTGCACGCCAAAATGGCCACGACCTTTGATGGCCTCGATAATAGCATCTGGCGCGGCGGCGGCAATTGAAAATCCATCGGCCAAAACATTAACCGCTTGGTGATGGCGCGAATTGATTTCATATATACCACCTTGTTTCAGCCCTAAAAATGGCTGTACAAACTCGACGTCATGCATTGTTTCCATATGACCGATATTTGACGCTAGCGAGGTATCGATATCTTGATGCAGCGACCCACCATAGTAAATGTTAAGCCGTTGCATACCGTAGCAAATCCCAAAAATTGGAATACGAGCCTCATCACACGCTCCAATCAGACGCTCTTCCCACATGAATCGTTTCATTGGTTCAAGCGGTTCGTTGCCAAGCCGCTCTTCGCCATACGCACTGGCATCGATATCGAATCCGCCCGATATAACAATACCGTTACACAGTTCCTTTACCATAGTAAGCGGCATATCAGGGCTGAGCACCATCGGCACCGCTCCAACCGAAGCAAGCACCCGTAAATATTCAGTACGAAGATAAATACGCTCAGTTGTAGGACCTGGAAAAATTACCACACCTTCACCATCATCAAAAGACGGCACTACCCCAATTACCGGACGAGAATTCATATGTACTTAGTATAACATTACGAAGTTGCGTGCTGGAACGCAATCGTAAGCTCTGCACCGTCAACTTTTACGACCGTTACGTTTTCAGTGGAGTTACCACTTACCGAAAGTGTTTCGTTAGCAATCGTCTGCGCATGTTCGTCAATTGCTTTTGCTAGTTCGTCGCTCTCAGTTTTTAGTGTCAGTACGATACGATCATCAACATTTAGACCAGCACTCTTACGTGCTGCCTGGACATGACGGATCACTTCGCGCATCATTCCTTCGCGCTTGAGCTCTGGGGTCAAAGTTTCGTCAATTTTCACCTCATCACCCACTTTTACCTCTTTGACATTCAGCTCATCCAGCAAAATCGGCACAAAATCAAATTCCGCACCGGTGTACGGCACCGTCACGCTTGCCAGTGGCTGACGCACTTTTAGGCCGGCCTTCGCTCGCAAGCTGAGACCTTGATTCACATAGTCACGCACTAGATCCATTTCCTTCATTACGGCTTCATCCACACTATGATTGGTTGGCCAGTCAAGCAGGTGCACCGACTCGTTGCCGCCACCCATCTTGTGATATAACTCCTCTGCCAAGAAAGGCGTAAAGGGCGCGAGCAATACGCTGAGCTTCATGAGTACGTAGTGCAATGTGCGGTAGGCGTCAGCCTTGTCAGTATCGTCCTCGCTCTTCCAAAAACGGCGGCGCGAGCGGCGCACAAACCAGTTACTCGCGTCGTCGATAAATGGTAAGAATTCGCCCATCGCCATCGGTAGATTGTATTCATCGAGATGTTTTGTGACATGTTCGTTTAGCTTGTGCAAGCGCGAAACGATCCAGATATCGAGCGGATTTGATAGATCACTTGGATTAAGTGTAAATGGTTTGTTCGCATCAAATTCCCAACCATCGACTTCGGCATACATCGTAAAGAAATCATACATATTCCAGATCATACTCAGCTTGCGCGCCACATCACCCACTTCCTTGTCTTGTAGTGCAAAGTCTTCACCATTGAGGAGCGGGCTGCTGGCGAGCAAGTAGCGCAAACTATCTGCCGAAAACTTGTCCATCAATTCATTTGGATCGGTGAAATTGCCATACGATTTACTCATCTTGCGGCCGTCATTGCCAGCAAGGTTGCCGGTGGTAATAACATTTTTAAACGCATTATTACCAAATAGTGTCGTGTTCACCGCGTGCACGTAGTAAAACCACGCTCGCACCTGTCCGATATATTCCACGATAAAATCACCAGGGAAATTAGCCTCAAACTTTTCTTTGTTTTCAAACGGGTAATGAAACTGCGCAAATGGCATGCTGCCACTTTCAAACCAACAGTCAATCACTTTGTCGATACGCGCATACGACTCGCCGTCGATTTCAAACGTAATATCATCGACCCACGGACGGTGATAATCATCGAGCTCTACACCACTCAGTTCTTTCAGTTCGGCGTAGCTACCCACTACTTTTACGTTACCGCTCTCGCTTTTCCATACTGGCATCGCGGTCGCCCAGAAACGGTCGCGGCTCAAGTTCCAATCAGGTGCTTGCTCGACAGTTTTGGCAAATCGTCCATGCTTCAAATGCGCCGGAAACCAGTTGATATTTTCGTTTTCTTCCAGCATGAGCTCACGCTGGCCATCAATATCCATAAACCAGCTCGGATGCGCGCGGTACATCAGCTTTGTACCGCAGCGGTGACAATGCGGGTATGAGTGGCGAATATAGTCGATTTTCCACACAGCACCTCGCCAATTATCTAATTGCGAGCTTTTTCCCTCTGTTAAAGGATGATCCTTTTTCGGGTCGTGCATTTCCTTTGCGATCTGCTTATTTACTTCCCAGACATTATGACCTAACCATGGACCTTCGCTAAACATACCATTTTCGTCGATAGCGTGTACGACAGGTATATTGTTTTTCTTGGCAAGTACAAAGTCTTCTTCACCGTAAGCTGGTGCGAGGTGCACGATGCCAGTACCATCTTCGTGGCTGACATAATCGGCATGCCACACTTTATGCGCCCCCTCACCACGGTGTTCAAACAATGGTTCATAGCTCATCCCCACCAAATCTGCACCTTTTAGTGTACGCACTACTTCGTAGTGCAAAGGCTGGTGTTTTTCATCCTGCAATACTTTTTCAACCAGCTCTTTTGCGAGTATAAATTGTTCCTCACCCACTTTCACTTCTACATAGTCTAGCTTTTCATTGACCGCCACAGCTGTATTTGCCGGTAGCGTCCATGGCGTGGTCGTCCAAGCAAGCAAAGTGCGTGTAGGAATGTTATTGCCCAAATGCTCAAAGTTATAGATCGTAAAATCTGAATCTGGCGAGACATCATCGCCATAGTAGCCTACGTATGTAGCAAGTTGAGATTCTTTATCTAAAAATGTTTCATGACCTTCGAAATTAAGTGGAATGTCACGCAATTTCATTGTCTTTACGTCAGTAATCTTTGCATACCCAAAATGAGCAACCTCAGATTCACTCTTGCGCGTTATAAACTCAGCAATATCACCTACCTTTAGATTCTTTGCACCGTAGCGAAACGTCGAGGTTTTTTTGCCTTTTTTTATCAGGTCCGTAAGTTCAGGAGTGAATTTCAAACTATCCGTCGATGGCTTGAGTTTAAACTTTACATAGACACTTGGGTCGGTCACATCCTGATACGCACCGGCATCCATCGTAACTTCAGCTTTACTAAGCGGCGTGGCATCGAGCGTGCAGTACATCAGCACCTTTTCGCCTTCGTAAATCTTGCCTTTGTTGTAGAGTTCGTTAAACGCCCACCACACACTTTCCATATAGTCTTTGTCCATGGTCTTATAGGCACCCTTAAAGTCAACCCATCGCCCAATCCTATCGACGGTCGATTCCCATTCGCCACTGGTTTGCACCATGTTATCTCGGCACGCCACGATGTATTTTTCGAGCCCGTACTCGATCACATCCTCGCGACTTTGTAGGCCTAGTTTCTTTTCTGTATAGCGCTCTGCTGGCAGCCCATGACAATCCCAACCCCACACTCGCTCTACACGCTTGCCCTGCATCGTGTGGTAGCGCGGAATTATATCTTTAATAATACTCGAAAGCAGCGTGCCATGATGCGGCACACCAGTGATAAATGGTGGCCCGTCATAAAATATATAGCTATTATCCTTAGGTCGCTGCTCGACAGATTTTTCAAATGTCTTGCTATCTTTCCAGCGCTGCACCCAATCTTTTTCATACTCACGCGCTCTGCGTCGCGAACCGTGTTTGAATTTCATTCTAGTCCTCCTTGACATTTACGTTCATGATTGGTAGAGTATTCGTAGTGAGCCGATGCAGCGATGTAATGCGCAGCATCGGTTCCTTTTTTGTTGCTCATTTTATCTCCTCCACAACGCCAGTTTTCGTAATTAGCAAAATTCGCTTGAGGTGAGTCTTGATATGTCCATGGTGACGCAACTGGTTGCGTATTTTTGCAATATGGATTTTGCAACGCCGTGCATCGATGATCACGTGTGAAGACTGCCGTGAAGCACGCCTCAGTTGCATCTCAATCGTGTGCTTGCTTTTGCCGACAGGACTTTTCAGCTCCCACACTACCCCATTTACCTTAAAATCTGGCGTGCGTATAGAAGTAACCTGCAAAAATTCGATATCAGCCTTGAAATAATCAAGCAGTAAACTAGCCGCGCTCACCTCGAACCGCTCAGGTACCGGATAAACGTTTTGTGGAATGATGACGCGATATTTTTTCATTCTCTCTCCACTTGATGCTTGCCAGGCTCAAACGCTGGACCACATGGTACGATCATGTCCATGTCGCCATCCCAGCAAAATTTCTGCATTGGCTCGATGTACACTACATCGCCAGCAGAAAGTTTTTGCCGTTCTTCGCCTTTTAGTTGAATAAATCCTTCACCGCGTGTGATCACCGCCATTTCGTGCGATTCTTCCAGCCAGCCCCAGCCCTTTTCTGGAAACCGCCCACGAATCGAAATCTTCGCGACGTCAATCTTCCCGCACCCTGGATTGTACTCACGCCCAAAACAAACATCACTGTTTTTAAATTCGACTCCATCTTCATCGTGCCAAATTTTCATTTCATAGCCTTTCTTGACTTTTCTGCTCGTGCTTGGTAATATTAGAGTACAAATCGCCATTCGGCGCCTGAGAGTTCCCAAGCAATTGGGAACTCGATTTTATATGATGCAAATCAGCGTATTTTTTTGCAATTGACGTGAATTCATGTGAGGTTATTTTACCAATACGTCGCTGGAGTCGCCTGCTTGATATCACCCTTCCCTGTGAAAGTAAGACAATACCATTTTCGTCGCCAACTGAAATTTCGTGATAGAATTTACTCATTTTACTCGCCGTCGATAATGGTAGCGCGAAAAATAGAGACTTATTGTATTTTCGAAACACAAGAACTGGACGTTCAAACAGGACATTCTTTCCATCCTCTTCATCACCAATGTTAGCACCAAGACTGCACCACCAAACTTCAAGCTCAGAGAAGTTACCTGAAAATTCAACTTTATTTAAGTTTATTTTCAGTTTATACCAGAGCGTATAGTTTCGATTCATTTTCCATCCCTTCGCATCGTAAAGGCTGGAATTTTGTCTTTAAACAAACTATCGCTACCATCAACTTTTTTAAAACCCCATTTTTGGTAAAAACGAATTGCACGCATGTTATATGACACCACTTCTAGCTCAACCGTGTCGTCACCAAACCATTCATCAACTAACACAGCAAGCTGTTGTGCCAAACCTGTACCATAATACTGTTTTGCGATATACAGCGCACCGAGTTTTGTTTTGCCATCTTCCCGTCGGCCATGCACAAACCCTGCAATCTTGCCTTCGTCAATAGCAACTCGATAGAATTGATCAGGGCTCGAAAAGACTTCTCCAAAATGCTGCTTAGAAAATTCGAGCTTTTCAGGAGTAAGCCATTCATCCGTTGCTGCTTTCACCCACTCATAGGCCACACCCTCTTCATCATTTGGGTATGCCTCAAGCCAGCTTGCAGCATGCATACGCCGAATTGCTTCGACATCATCAAGTGTTGCGGTGCGGATAGTTACGCTCATAGTATTAAATTAAAAATCCCTTCTTCGCTACTGGATCCCTTTCGGGAGGTACCATCCAGTTTCAAAAAAGAGATTCTTCTTTGCACTTTATTATTCGCTTTGTCGCAGCGTACGCGGTGAGTTCTACTAGGGATATAACCTGTTCTTCTCACGACCTCGTGGGTGATAGCCACTCAAGCGTCGTATCTACTATTTTACACCATCTTCGGCGGCAACGGCAAGAAAATGCTCGTCTGTTTTCTGTACGCATTCCACCCCGGACGGCCTTCAAAGGCTTTTTCTGTGAGCGGGACGCCTGAAACGAATAGCAAGAGGTAGGTAATGACAACTGGCGTAATGATTCCCACCCAGCCATATGGCGTGCCGAGCGCAATCACGAAAATCCCCCACCACATGACAGCTTCACCAAAATAATTTGGGTGGCGAGTATAGCGCCAAAGGCCGGTTGTCATCAACGTACCTTTATTTGTTCGCAGATGCTCTCGTAGCTGAGCGTCACCAATTGATTCAAACCCAAATCCAATAAGCCACACAGCAGCTCCAATATATGTCCAAAGATTTATATCCGTATATTTTGATAAATTTATATGAATTACCGCAATCGAAATTATAAGCGATAAAATAGCTTGTACGACGAAGATCCGCAAGTAGGTAGTAACAGCAAGATTTCTTTTCCATCCCTTTCGTAGTTCGACGTAGCGTTTATCCTCTTCGGAATGTTTGAAGAAACGACGACCAATGTGCCACGCTAGTCGACTTCCCCAAATTGTTACAAGGACTGACACGATTGTTTGCGGGTTTATGCCGAGTCCAATCCCGAATGGATTGAGATAAAATGCTACTGCAGCGCATACAATAAAACTTGGGCCCCATGCTACGTCAACTATATCTGTGCGCTTACGATTCCATGCAATGGCAAATACTATCGTTTGAAAAATAATGGCTGCAACACTGACAATGAGAAACGGAATAACGATTTCGTCCATGCCATAAGAATAGTTAGCTAACGTTTTGAATGTGAGCAAACTATACGCTATCACAAAAAATGCCATTACATAGACGTGCGATGGAGCCGTTTTACGCAAAAAGTGCATCTCCGTATTTCAGGACAATGGCTGCGGTCAATGCGACAATAATGCCCCACATCAAAAGCTTATCGTAATTCTTCTCAATGAGGCCATGGAGAGCGTGTTGTAGCTTTTTCGGTAAGTAGAGATTGTTCTCGCGAATATTGTAGCGTGTGATCGCAAACCACACTAATGTCGTTGTGAGCGTAACAAGTAAACACCAAGGACAGAGTACTCGGATGATGGCGAAGCTGATATAAAAGAGTGTTAAGGCAAATAGAAAGCCAAGCGTGTAGCCGATTTGAGCCGCAAACATAAATCTACGCGGAAATTTGATGCCGGCAAGTCCGGCGATCGCGACTGTTATAACAATTGGTTCAGCAATCAATCCCAAAAAACTGTTTGGAAAGCCGAACATGTTCGCGGTGGGATGATTGCCAACCGTCGCACAGTTTAGTACAGCGTTGATGCTACAGCTTAGGGGCGCGCCTGCATTTTTGGCAAGCTCAATAGCCTCTGTACTCAGCACGAATGATGCCCACAGACTAAGTAATGA
The DNA here is from genome assembly GCA_964618945.1 of uncultured Candidatus Saccharibacteria bacterium. Taxonomy (GTDB): domain Bacteria; phylum Patescibacteriota; class Saccharimonadia; order Saccharimonadales; family Saccharimonadaceae; genus UBA1020. The sequence continues at coordinate 39,911 of CAZUDH010000001.1, read as the reverse complement.
TCCTACGAGCATACTCGCAAAAATCCAGCGATTATCTTGAAGCTTTTCGTTGCTATGCGTGAAGTAGTTAATTACTTTGTTCATAGTATGATACCTCGCTTATCGTTGGCATGCCTTCGCCCCGCCACATATTCTGCACATGACCATCGCTCGAAATTGCGATCAAGGTCGGATACTCGACAATGTCGTAGGAACGGCAAAATGATTCGCCTTCGGGTGTCTCTGGGTTAAGCTCGTCAATCGCCCTTCCCGTTTGGCGAGTAAAATCACCAAGAAACGTCGTTACGCGCCGAGCGTGGTCACTTTCCGGTTTGTATACCATAACAACTTGCATATTATTGCCTCGTTTCGAGTCGTTTTTGACGGGCAGCAAGTATTTTCACGAAGTCGTCGAGTGTTTTAAAATCGTGAAAGACACTCGCAAAGCGAACATATGCAACCTGATTGTTCTTACCAAGCTCATCGAGCACGATTTCACCGATTTCGCGAGAAAATACTTCGTTTTCACCCCTATTGTATACCGCTTCTTCAACATTATCGACAATGGTTTCTACTTCGAGCTCGCTCGAAAAAAACTTTCCGACCGACTGCTTGATTGCACCGGCTAACTTGTCACGATCGAATAGCTCACGATCCCCGTTTTTTTTGATTACCGCAAGATTTGGTTTTTCAATACGCTCATAGGTAGTAAACCGTTTTCCGTCTGAAGTTTCTCGGCGGCGACGAATTGTTTTGCCATCACCAACTTCACGCGATTCCAGCACCCTACTGTCGCCAATGTTAATTTGTCCGCTCATTCCGCGAACTCCTTTCTGCTAGTCGTTCTGTTCTTTGTTCTTTTTTCGTCGGCGCAGGAACGCTGGCGTATCGTCTTCGTCGTCGTCATGTGTCGGTTCGTTCCATAAATTTGATGACGATTCAGTCGCAAACTCTTCGGCGCCATCTGGCTTGTTGTCGAGGTCCATGTTCATATCAGCGATGTCCTCATCTTTGACGTTACTTGCGGTGCTTGCTGCGGCTGGTGCTGAAGAAGTGAGTGATGCCGCTTGTTGATGGAAATATTCGCTATCAAAACCGGTTGCAATGACAGTGATAACAAGCTCGTCTTCCATTTCTGGCTTCAGTGTTGCTCCAAAGATAATGTTCGCATCGGGAGAAACAGCGCTAGTAATAATTTCAGCAGCCTCTTGAATCTCAGCCATTGTCATGTCGTATCCACCGGTTACATTAAAGAGTACGCCCTTGGCGCCATCAATCGAAACTTCGATAAGCGGTGATTCAATGGCTTGTTGGGCTGCTTGCGCAGCACGATCTTCACCACTCGCACGGCCGATGCCCATCAATGCACTGCCGGCATTGCTCATAATTGCTTTTACGTCAGCGAAATCGAGGTTAATAAGCCCATGCTCAGTAATGAGTTCTGAGATGCCCTGCACACCTTGACGCAACACGTCGTCTGCAATCTTAAATGTTTCCAGTAGTGGCGTACGACGATCGATTGTTTGCAATAAGCGATCGTTTGGAATCGTAATAAGCGTATCGACTTGTTTGCCAAGATTTGCGACCGCCCATTCGGCGTTGGTACGTCGTTTCTCGCCCTCAAAGCTAAAAGGTTTCGTTGCTACACCGACTACCAAGATTCCAAGATCGCGTGCAATTTCAGCCACAACGTGCCCAGCGCCACTTCCGGTTCCACCGCCAGCACCAATTGTTACAAATACCATATCCGCGCCATCAAGCGCTGCTTTGATTTCATCATGTGATTCTTTGGCAGCTTCTTCACCCTTGGAAGGGTCCGCACCTGCACCAAGACCATTCGTTGTATTCTTGCCTAAGTGAATTTTCACATCTGCTTTAGAATTGTGCAGCGCTTGTGCGTCCGTGTTCATCGCAATAAATTGCACGCCCGTCAGGCCTGCATCTTTCATACGGTTTACCGCGCTACCGCCAGCTCCACCAACACCAACTACTTTGATGCTCGCAAACGTCTGAATTTCACTTGGTTTTACTTCCGGCATTTTGGGCTTACCCTCCCCGCTTCTAATCTAATCTTATCTATAGTATAGCACCTATGAATACAAAAATTAAGTGAATACATTTTATCCTCAAAACTCCTAAGTTTTGAAGCGTTTCAGGAATCTCGTGAGCACGCCACCGGCTTTTTTCGCTGTGTCTTTAGCATTTTTGCCAGAAAGTCCCGGCATATGAAAGCCATTATTCTTAACATGTACCATGCCTTCGCTATCGATAAGCATCAACCCGACAGCCGCAGCATATTCAGGCTTTTCCGCCTCGTCGCTTACTCCACCATAGCCGGCAGGTTTTCCAAGACGAGCAGCCAACCCAAGCACGTTTTTGGCATATTCAGCCATGTATTTCATATTGGCAGCACCCCCTGTTAGCACTACCCCGCTTGGCAACTGTCCGGCTCGACCGGCTTTTTTGAGTTCTTTTTGAACAGCTTCAAAAATTTCCTCGAGACGCGCATCGACAATCTCATCAATTTCGTGTGAACTAAATGTCAGCACGTCACCTTCGTGTTTAATACTAATACCTTCGGTGTCTTTTCGAACTTGTGCTACTGCATGAGCTAACTTCACTTTTTCGGCAACTTCGGGATCGGTTTTGAGACCAATCGCAAGATCATTCGTAATGTTTACGCCGCCTACAGGAATTACGCCAACATATTGGAGGTCGCCTTCTTCGTACACAGCCACACCGGTTGTTGTGCCGCCCATATCAATAACCGCCACGCCGTTTTCCATCTGTGACTCACTGAGTACGGCTTTTGCCGAAGCAATCACACTCGGTACAATGCTTTTCGCATCAACCTTCGCTGCTTCAGCCGCCTTCTGCAAGTTTTGAAGGTGCGGCACCAGCGCGCTCACTACATTCGCATCAATTTCAAGCCGAGTTCCGGCCATACCGAGGGGATCCTTGATATTGTCTTGCCCATCCAAGCGATAGGCGTGTGGAATTACCTCTAAGATTTCGCGATTTGGCGGTATTTTTCCCATTGTAGCGACATCCTCGATACGTGCGAGGTCATCGTGCGTGATTTCATGATCGGCAGCACCGACAGCAATCATACCGTCTGCTTTGGTGCTAATTATATGCGCACCATTTATACTAAGTGCCGCAACGTCTACTTGGTAGCCACTCATTCGCTCGGCTTCACCAAGTGCCTCGTCAATCGCTGTTCCCGGACCTTGTAGGTGGCTCACGACCCCTTTTCGCATACCGCTATTGGGCGCTTTTCCAACCCCCACAATTGTTGGCTTGCCACCAGCGTCATCAAGGTGACCCACCACGCAGCGGATTGTCGTCGTACCGACATCAATCCCTACTGCATATCTAGAATTTTCTTGCATAAGCTTATTGTAACTATTGTTTGAAAAACTGTAAAGAAATTAGAGTGCCGTCAGAATCTCAGCACCATCGTGGGTAATCAGCACTGTGTGCTCAAAATGCGCCGATAGGCTGCCGTCGCGCGCGCTGATTGTCCAACCGTCTTCATGCCCAGTGACAATTTTCTCACCGCCTAGCGTTGCCATTGGTTCAATCGCAATCGTATCGCCGGCATGTAAAATTTCACCCGTGCCAGAGCGGCCGTAGTTTGGTACCTCTGGTGGCATGTGCATCTCGTGGCCCACGCCATGCCCAACCAGCTCGCGAATAATACCAAGTTTTGCGCCAGCGAGTACCTTCTCGACTGCAGCCGAAACATCGCCAATACGCGTGCCCTCACCCTTTATCGCATCAATTCCGGCATACAAACTACGCTCGGTTGCGTTCAATAAATGTTTTACGGCCCCTTTTGGCTCTTCGCCGACCACCATCGTGAATGCACTGTCTGTTTTCATGCCTTTGTACGTAATCACCAAGTCAAACCCAACGACATCACCAACCTCAAATGGCTCGTCTTTTGGTACGCCGTGCACGATTTCTTCGTTGCGCGAGATGCAAATTACATTCGGAAAGCCAACTTCGGCAGTTTTGTAGGTAGCCTGTGCACCGCGGGCGGTAATTTGCTGCGCGACCCATGCGTCAACCTCCAGCCCAGTCATACCTGACCGTACATACGCCTTTAGATCGCGCAAAATGCCAGCAAGAATCTTGCCACCTTCGCGCATCGCCTGTATTTCAGCATCTGTCTTCTTCGGTTGGGTCATACGTGAACTCCATCGAGCTTTGTGTTTTCAACCTTTTTTTCAAAGACGTGTGAAGAGCGTTTGAATAAAGCGCTCTTCAGCCCAACGCTGGCGTCATTGTGTCCAGTGGACACACGGCGACAAAAGTGTGTCTGTGAAAAAAACGGTTGTAAATACAAAGCGAGGCTCATATTCTATGCCTCTCCAATCACCTCAGCATATAACCTATCGTGTACTTCGCCAGCCGTGCCGGTTCCATCCATGTGAATGATCTTTACGCCATCTTCCGCAAACGTTCCAAGTACTGGATACATTTTTTGGCGGTAAATATTCATGCGCCGCGCAATCGTCTCGGGACTGTCTTCCATGCGCCCACGTAATTCGAGTCGCTTCATTATTTCAGTCTCGGGTACTTCAAGTACAACCACCAGGTCAATCGACTCGCCGGTTTTCTCCATATGCTCGGCCAACCATTCTGCCTGTTCCTTTGTGCGCGGGAATCCATCGACAATGACCTTCTGATAGCTCTTTGCTTTGGCGTCTTGAATCGCCGCATCAAATACCTCGTATGTCAGTTCGTCGCTCACTAATTCACCGCTTTTTAGCACTTCAATAACTTCTGGATCGTCGCTTTCGCGCAACATCTGTCCAGTCGAAAGCCATTTCCAGCCCATGCGCACTGCCAACATTTGGCCCTGCATGCTTTTTCCGGCACCGGTAGGTCCGAAGAGTAAAATCATGTTCCTATTTCCCCTATTATTGTAATTTTTCTTTAACAATTCGTGCGACCATTGCCCCATCGGCAGTATTACCGGCCTTAGCCTTCACGGCACCAATGATTTGGCCCATTTGTTGCATGTTCACTTCGCCGATACTACTAATTACTTCATCAATCAGTGCAGAAACTTCCGTCTCGCTCATCATTTGCGGTAAATATTTTTCGAGCACCGCAATCTCGGCTTCTTCAGGTTCGGCAAGTTCTGGCCGGTTATTTTCTTCGTACAGTTTAATACTTTCGCGACGTTTTTTTACTTCGCGCGCGATGATCTTCTCAATTTCCGCGTCATCTAAGCCCTCATCACGCTTACCTTGGGCGACTTCTTCATTCAAGATCGCCGCTTTTACGTTGCGCAATGTATCGCCTTCAAAACGATGGCCGCCCAGTAAGGCGGCTTTCATATCGTCTTGGATGCGGGCGGCTAAGCCGGCCAAACTAGCGTACTCCTAGGCGCATTTTTGCCATTTTATCGGCCTTGCGCGCTTTTCGGATGATAGCTTTGCTACGACGTTCAGTTTTGCTGATAGGCTTTGCGAATCGCATGCTTGCCTTTGCCGTAGATAGCACTCCGCTTTGGAGCACCTTGCGATTAAAACGACGAATAACATTCTCGTTCGCTTCGCGTTCGTCTTTACGTGTTACTTGTACCATATGGGTGTATTGTAACAGATGTGCAAATAGATTGCAATTGCCATGCGAGAATACGAGAATATTGATATTTGTAACGATTTGTTGTATAATATTCTTATGAGCACTGATGCTATTACTATTCTAAGCCGTCGGAATTATCATGTGATCGAAAGGGCGATGCTTCACGATCCGCACCAGACATCATTTACCGAACTAATGGCAGACTTCCGGGGGCTTAATCCTGTAGATATTTATGCGCTTACTGCAATATCAGCTATTCCCGTCGCAGATGCGGTACGCGGCTATTTTGATGAGCTACCCAGCGGAGAGCCGAATGTCATTGGTTTAACTGCCAATCGTGGCCTATCGCGTTTATCAGATCACGTGCAGGCCGACGAGATGTTCATCGAAGCATGTAAAATTGGGCCTGATGTGCGTCAAAAAACGATTGGCGTGATTGATCAATATGTTGCAACAGGCGCAACGCTACAGTTTGCTGTAAACGTACTGCGGACTGCTGGCGCAAAAGGAATCCGAGCAAATACCAACGTATTATGGTACGACCAAGCGGTACCAACAGAGGTTGACTTGGATAATCTCACATCTGAACATGCTCAATTCATGCGCGAAGTTGGTCAAAAAGCCGCTCAAGCTGCTATCCGTTCAGGTGCGCTTATCTACTAAATGAAGCAACATACTCTCTACGCATCTCTACCCTTATCATTTACGTATCATAAACCCTGCAGTCGGTTGCAGAAGATAAACCAAAAAGGTCGTATGCACACAAAGATAGATTTCTCTACCTCTGAATAATACCTAGGACATATTCCTCTACGCCAATCACCAGTTATACGTTAAGTCGCTTTGATACTTGCAAATGGCGAGTCTTAGCGAATATTTACATAGCAGGTTGTTATATTAGCAGGAGGATCATTCGATACCACCTTCTCCCCAATTGGACAATCGGTCGTATCTTGATAACCCAATAGTCTATACCGTATTGTGTCTTCATGACGTTCAACTCCACGCCATGCAAAATTGTCTTGCTCACTATAGAATTCCGCGCTACTAAAATTTGGAAGATTTGGTGCAATTGCTCGAAGTTTTGCGTCTACTTCCGAGGAGTACGGTTCTACGCCATCACCCGTTGGAATACAGTAATCGGCGAGCAAGTGAGCGCTTTGGGTATAAGGACCACCAAGACAGCGTACAATAGCGCCGCTATTATCCGCCTCCGACCATTCATGGTCAACTTCATATAGTTTAACAGCCTCAACATACGCCTTTACATTACTAACGTATTTTGTCATTTCAGCACGTTTTTGCATACCGCTGTAAGCCAACGTTGCTAAAGACGATAAAATTGCTATTATCACTATAACAACTAGCAGCTCAACAAGTGTAAATGCTGAACGCTTTGCGAAATATACCATAAGCGTATTGTATCATATCGTACATAAGTTTGTTTTTTATAGTTCGTTGTTTTCATTCAGGTGCACTATCTGGCCTTCAATATTTCGTCGCCCCTGCCATTCGTTCACATTTGGCTGGTACCACACATCAACCACCGCGCCAATTTCAACGAAAAAATGCTTAGGCGCATTAAATGCCAGAAACTCCATTGCAGTACCGTTACTGGGTTTTAATGCCAACTTTACGTGCTGGCCGTCACTTCCCATGCGACGCACATTAATAACGGTAAGTTTTTTTGAATGGATAACTGGCTGTGGGTTAGCGCTGCCATATGGTTCGAGCGTTTCAAGCTGCGTGATGAACGCTTCGGTAACTTCTGTCAATTCTGCGACAGTATCGGCAATGGGTAACAGCAAATCCGCTTGGTTTTTAAGCTGTAATTTTTTATATTGCTCGTTCATACGTGCGCGAAACGCCGTGATATTTTTTGTCGGCAGCGTCACACCAGCGGCGAGTTTGTGTCCACCACCTTTAATGATAATATCGTCGCTGGCACGAATGGCATCAGCCGCGCTAAAATCACCATACGAACGTGCCGATCCTTTCGATGTTTCACCTTGCTCTTCAAGTACAAAGGTCGGCTTTTTGTATTTTTCAAGTAATTTCGCCGCCACAATACCAACGATACCGTGATTCCAGCCGGGCGCACTTACCACCAGTACATCATCGTCGATACGCTGCTCGGCCTCGACAATCGCTTCTTTGTAAATTTTGTCTTGCTCGGCACGTCGTGCACTATTAAGTACATCGAGCTCTTGAGCCTTTTCAAGCGCCACTATCGGGTCTTTCGCTCGCAGCATATCGAGCGCAATCTGCGCTGTTTCCAGTCGCCCAGCGGCGTTCATACGTGGGCCCAGTGCAAACCCTAAGCTTCGCGCGTTTACTTTTTCGGGTTCCACGCGCGCCACCGCCATGAGTGCTTTCAGCCCTGGTCGACGGGTTTTCGCAAGTACGCGAAGCCCCCAAAACACATGCATGCGATTTTCATCCTCCAGCCGCACCACGTCGCAGACCGTCCCCAGCGCCACAAGATCAAGAAGCCATTTTTCTTGGCCGTTTTCTAAGCCCTGTAGCTTGGTTTGCAGCGCCTGCACTAATTTAAATGCTACTCCTACCCCTGGCAAGTCCAAGAATGGATATAACGCGGGGTAGGATTCGTCATCTGATTTTTCAGGCGCTCTCGAGCGACCAGTCGAAACGACGGAAGATTCTTGACTCGTCGAGGATGTTTGAGCGTTAGCGAGTTCCGCAGACGACAACGAATCTTTTGTTGATTCGTCATGGCTCGCGAGAGTCGTGGTTGAAAAATCATGGTGCGAATCCTTGATTCGTAGGCCCTCATACATCTCTGGATGCTCCTGCAGCAACCGCTTCGGATTAATCACCGCCACGGCGGGCGGCTGCACAGGCGCCACGTTGTGGTGGTCGGTCACAATCACGTCCACACCTAGCTCCTTGACGCGCGTAATCGGCTCATGGCTCAAACTGCCGCAATCTACCGTCACAATTAGCGTAGCGCCAGTTTTTGCAATTCGCTCCACTGCGTCTATCGTCATACCATAGCCTTCGACAAATCGATTTGGGATAAACGCCTCGACATTTTTAAATCCAAAACTTTCAAACGCATCAAGCAGCACTGTCGTCGCTGTTAGCCCGTCAATATCATAATCACCGTAAATCGTGATTTTTTCTTGTTTCTTGCGTGCAGTAACTAGCCGCTTAACGGCTTTTTTCATATCTGGCAGCAAAAACGGATCATGCCGTTTTTCGTATTCCGGATTCAAAAAAGCAGCGCGCTTTACGGCATCGTCTAATCCACGCGCTTTTAAAATTCGTTCAAAGATATCACTAACCATTTATCTAATTGTACGCGAAAAATACCCCAAAAAACGAAATCGAGCCGCCCCACGAAGGAGCGGGCTCAACTTCGCGCGGCGGGCTATGGATGCTTGACGACCACAAGCTGAGCCACCATCGGGTCAGAATAGTTGCGATCTTGCCAAGGTTGATACGGCTCGTTGTTTGATTCCTTGGCCCAGGCTAGACAGGCTTTCTTTGTGCCCCGAAATACCACCTTGGCTTCAGGACTACGTGACGGGCCTCTATAGCGATCGGTCTGCAATCGCAACTCGAGAACACACCAATTTTCACTTTTTGCCATTAGCCATGACACCTCTCAAACTCCGGTCGCGGGGAATCCCGCGAGACATCCGTTGTTATGTTCTCATTAAAAACTTCACTAGCTGAATTTGCAAGCATAACCACTACTGACAATGGCGCAATTTTATCAGAATTCACTTCTGTAAAATTGTATTAGCTAAGGAAAAAGAGCAGGCCGAGAAGCTTTTGGCTTCCCGGCCCGACGAGAAAAAACCTTGGTTTTGTCTCAGTTATCGCTACACCGGCTGCACGTCACCAGATCGCTTATTGCGTCCCTGTTGGTGCTGCTGGCTCTTGATCACAATGCTTTGGAGTTCTTTAAAGATAGCAAATTGTTTGTTTGTAGCGTAAATCTTGGTGTTTCCCTGTTTTTCGCTCTTTAAAAAGCCGACTTTTTCGAGCTTTTTTAGTTCGCGCTGTATATTACCTGGGTCTTCTTTAATAAGTTTGGCAAGGCCGCGCACATGCGTATGGAAATCTGGATACTTGGCATACACCACGACAATCTTTCGGCGAACACGCGATGTAATAAAAACGTCTAACATTACTCTCCCTTTTTACAATTAGCCCTGCTACGTATTTGTTACTACCAGCTTAGCACAATCTTACAACATTTCTCAAGTGCATTCTGCGATAAAAATTCTTACTTCCAATTCAAAATCATCTGATTTATTTTGGTGATTGTCTCGTCGTGGGCAGGAATATCATTATTTTCGTAATAGTGATCAGTCCCCATGTAGTTTTCTTTTACGTCTAGAATATGAATTTCATCGGCTTGCATATGTAGCTTGTCGACAGCTGGCACGCTTGCGACTGGAGTGACCGCCACCACCTTGATTGTGCGAATCGGCTTCAAAAAATCCATCGCTACATCGAATGCCGCGCCGCTATCTACGCCATCAGCGACTAAAATTACTACCCTGTCACGAAGCATATCTTCAGAAATCACGCCACCATCACCTAATAAACGGTTAATTTTCTGAAATTTCTCACGCTTTTGTTCGTCTAAATAGCCATGAAACTCACTCGTGTATTCTTCGACCTCGCCGGTACTAAACATGCTATTGACGGTAAAGTTTCCCCGTTGCGATACGCCACCAAAACTCAAGCTTTCCCCTGGTACATCGATATCTTCCATCAAAAGCAACATGAGCGGTGCGTGTAGTTTTGCTGCAATCTGCTCGCCCACCATTACGGCACCATCACTCATTGCCACAACTGCGCAGTTTTCATATCGATAAGTTTGGAATAATTGTTCAGCCAGAAGCTGCCCCGCGTGCGTGCGACTTTCAAAATACATACGCTTATTCTATCACGATAGTCAGCGTATACTGGAGATATGCACTACTACGAGGTTGCGCCGAATCAAATCATCAGGGCAGGAAGCTCATCGTTCACCTATGCCTCTGAAGCTTCGCTAGCCATTGGGACAATCGTTGAAATTCCAATCGGTAAAAAAACTTGTATCGGTATTGTGCTGCTGGGCGTTAAAAAACCACTGTATGAAACTAAGGAAATTTTACGGGTTGTTGAATCGACGCCACTACCCCTTCATTTGGTGCGACTATCCACTTGGCTTTCACGTTACTACGCGACTCCACTTGCCCAAGTTTTGCATACATTACTGCCAAGCGGACTTACCAAAAAACGTCGAATTACCTCTCTGAAACAAAATGAGGTACCCAGAAAACGAACAAATTTTATGTTCACTAATGATCAACAAACAGCCCTCGCTGAAATCGAAAAAATGGGCTCGGGAACTGCGCTGCTTCATGGTATCACTGGTTCAGGTAAGACGGCAGTGTATATTGAACTCGCAAAACGAACCATTGCATCAAACCGATCGGTAATTATTCTGGTGCCTGAAATCGCGCTCACGTCACAGGTTGTTGCTGAATTCTCACACCACTTCCCAGACATACTTCTGACGCACTCACGTCAAACAGAAGCCGAACGCCACATAGTATGGCAGCAAGCGCTTACGAGTACATCCCCGCGTATTGTTATTGGGCCTCGTTCAGCACTGTTTATGCCGCTTGCGAGTATCGGATTAGTGGTCATCGATGAGTGTCATGAACCCACATTCAAGCAAGAGCAATCACCACGCTACTCTGCCCTTCGCGCTGCAAGCGAACTCACCCGCCTGACAGGCGGTACGCTTGTCTTAGGAAGTGCAACGCCGCTAGTAAGCGATTATTACGTGGCCGAACAATCTGGCCGTCCTGTTATCGCTATGAGCTCTAGCGCCCAAGCGGGCACAGTTAAACCTACTGTGCAGTTAATTGATATGACAAAACGTCGTTCGTTTACGAAACATAGATTTCTTTCCAATCAGCTGCTCGATAAAATCCAAACTACACTCGACACCAATAACCAAGTATTGATATTCCATAATCGCAGAGGTAGCGCTAGCACGACGTTGTGTGAAAGCTGCGGGTGGCAAGCTGGCTGTCCGCGCTGTTACGTACCGCTTACGCTCCACGCTGATGCGCACGAACTACGCTGTCATATTTGTGGGCTCAAAGCGGCTGTTCCTACCGCCTGCCCAGAATGTGCGCATACCGACATCATTCACAAAGGCATTGGTACCAAGTTGATAGCCGCTGAACTTGCTCGATTGTTTCCAAAAGCACGTATTGAACGATTCGATGGCGATAGCGAGACGACAGTCGAGAAAAACTACAAAGAGCTCTACGATGGGAGCATCGATATAATCATTGGTACGCAGGTCATTGCCAAAGGTCTTGACCTTCCGCACCTTCGTACTGTTGGTGTTATCCAGGCTGATGCTGGCTTGGCCCTGCCTGATTACACCGCTGCCGAACGTACATTCCAGTTACTGAGCCAGGTAATAGGTCGGGTTGGCCGTTCACACCACCCGACTGATGTTATCGTGCAAAGCTATCAGCCAAACCATCCAGCAGTTATTGATGGGCTTTCGCAAGACTACACAAACTTTTACGAACGTACGTTGAGGTTACGAAAACACATCAGCTTTCCACCATTTTGCTATCTGCTCAAACTCACCTGTGTGTATAAAACAGAGGCGGCCGCTATTAAAAATGCTAAAAACGTAGCTACTATCATGAAAAAAGAGTTGCCTGCACTTGTTGAAATTTTCGGCCCAACACCCGCCTTTTATGAGCGTGCTGCTGGCACATACAGATGGCAACTCGTTCTCAAAAGTACAAAACGCTCAGAGCTTCAAAGCGCGCTGCAATTTCTTCCGTCGTCGCACTGGCAATACGAGCTCGATCCACTGTCACTTCTGTAAGTTTTCAGCTACTCTGTAATCTGTTATACTATGCCGTAATGACCAAAGACGATATCATTTCGCTGCCCAATGCTCACCTACGTGCAAAGTCAAAAAAAGTGCACGTCATTACTGACGACACCAAGCAGTGCATTGATGATATGACATCTGCGGCACTCGACTGGGAAGATTCACGTCCTCACGAAATCAGCGCTGCGCTTGCGGCTGTGCAAATCGACCGCATGGAACGGATCGTTATCATCCGTAGTGACTTCGAAGATAAAAGAGCTCGTACGTTCACGACGCTTATTAACCCCGAAATTGTGAAATACGAAGGTGATATAGTGGCAGATTATGAGGGCTGCTTAAGCGTAAAGCACGTCTATGGCAAGGTCCCACGCTATACCAAAATTCGCCTAAAAGCACTCAATGAAGATGGTGAAGAAATCCGTCTAAAGGCGGAGGGCTTTCTGGCACGAGTGATTCAGCACGAAGTCGATCACACCAACGGCATTGTATTTATCGATCACATCAAAGACCAAACCGACGCATTTTACACCCTCGATAGCAAGGGCGAACTTGAACCATTAGAGTATGATAAGGTCATAAAAGACAATGTCGACCTCTGGGACTAACGAACCATGTGTATTTTTTGGTAGTGGCCCCGTTGCGGCCAAATGCTTAGAATTACTTATAGAACATACGCCAATTGAAGCTGTTGTCACCAAACCACGACCCGCCCATCATAAAGGCAGCGTGCCAGTACTTGAACTAGCCGAAGCACGTGGGTTACGCGTTCACACCGTATCAAGCAAAGATGAGGTCGATGAAGTTCTCGCGCGCGAACAATGTAACAGCCGTTACGGCGTTCTGATTGATTTCGGCATTATTATTTCACGCACCGCCATTGATGCGTTTCCACTTGGTATTATCAATAGCCATTTTTCATTGTTGCCACACTTACGCGGTGCCGACCCAATCACTTGGGCAATAGCCAATGGTGATGAAAAAACGGGTGTTAGTTTGATGCTGGTCGACGAAGGTATGGATACCGGCAAATTGCTCACCTACCGCACGCTGCATATTGCTAGCGACGACACCACACCAACACTTACCGACAAACTTATCGCCCTAAGCGACGAGCTGATTCAAGAATACGTGCCTGAATATCTTTCTGGTGGATTGAAGCCCAAAAACCAACCCCACCCCACTCGCGCCACCTATTCGCGTAAGCTCATCAAGCAAGACGGCATTATTGATTGGAGCAAGCCAGCCACGCAGATCGAGCGCGAAATTCGCGCCTTTATTGGCTGGCCGGCTAGCCGCACGACGCTCGGATCAGTTGACGTTATCATTACCTCTGCAACTATATCAAATTCTGAAGGTATGCTCAGCAAAAAATGCGGAGATGGAAACTATTTACTGATAAATACCCTAAAGCCTCTTGGCAAAAAAGAAATGCCCGCAAAGGCATTTTTGGCCGGCTACAAACACAAACTCTAGCTATCGCTATATTTTACGTTCAATTTGGGAGCAGCTTTTTTGATCCAATTCTCATGACGATTAACTTGTGAGGTCAGTGCCACGCGCTCGGTATCATCATCCTCAATTCGACCAATAATTTTGTCTATTTTATTTTCAATGTCGGCAAACTTGCTATCCATTTTTGCCTCTAGCTCAGCGTGCGCACCTGCTGCAGCGTCAAACTGCTGATTCATACCCTCCTTAAGGTCAGAGACTTCTACTTCAAGCTTGTCAAACCTACCTTCAAGGCCACCGAATCTACCTTCGAGGCCATCAAACCTACCTTGGAGACCATCAAACCTACCTTCGAGGCCATCAAACCTACCTTCGAGGCCATCAAACCTACCCTCGAGACCATCAAACCTACCCTCAAGGCCATCAAAGCGGCGCTGCATATCTGCAAATTGATCCTGCATTGCTGCAAGTATGCCAAGAATTTTAGTCGTATCATCTTGTTTCACAGTACAAGTATACCACTTGCGTCACAGTCATCGCAATAATTATGTTACTCAGAAATTTATCAGCAAAAACACTACATATACTAAGCAGAATTTATGCTGCAATCTAAGTTCTATGCAGCTTGTGACAGCTGTTGATCATCACTACTGGCGCTCAACCCGCCCAAAATCGCATCGCGATTGCCAACAATCTCTTTTTTGAGCTCTTCGAGCACCTCTGCAACAACCTGGCGATAATCGGGGCGATTTACCTCAAGCCACTTGGTCGCCGTATATTCAGCTACAAGTCGTGGATCGTTTGGTTCAAGCTTGGTAGCTTCTTGCAGGCGCTTAAAGGTCTCTTCTTCTTGGTACTGCGGCGCGTGCACAGCCAGCCAGCCGGTAATTTTCTCTTCCTTGCGGTCAATAATTTGCTCAAATTCTTCGAGCTGGCCGTCGCTTAGGCCATCAGAAAGACGCGTTCCCACGCGTAGCTCTAGCTCGCTATAAATATGCTGCAAAAACGGCTTTTTTTGCTCATCTGGCAAATCACCTAGCCCAATATCCTGTAAAAACTGATCATCAAGTCGAAACATTTCTTCTCCTTATCTGTTACTCTTTGCTTTCAATTATACTACGCCAAGCAAAATCCCCCTAGCAGGGGGATTTTAGTGTTAAAGGCGCGACGAGGTATTAACGTCGAAATCCGAGCTTGCGTGCAGTACGTAGCAACGCTTCGACCGATCCATTACGCACTTTGTACAAACCTGGCTTATCGCCAATGCGGTTCAATGTCGAATGTGCATCGTCGTAATTGTTGTCATTAACGAGCAAGTCGACATTCGCTTTTTCGCCAATGTGTTGTGCATCAGTGGCATTTACATGTACCCCGTGCTTATCAAGAATGTGCTGAGTAACTTTAATTTCACCATCGCCTGCGTGTACACGTATACTCTCTGATCCGACGCCGTTACCATCATGTGCATGATCTGCTGCTTTCTTCGCTGCTTTTGCGGCATCATGCACAGAGTCACCGATCAAATCTTTAAGTCCACTGCCGCTGCCGTGTCCGCTACTAAATACATCGTGACCTTTCAAGGTCATGATTGCACCGACAGCCATAACTGCAGCGCCGCCCATTATAGCGATAATTCGTTCGCGACGCGACATTAGTCGACCATTACGCTCAGCGCGACGGCCATCCCTCCAAACAGCAGCACTTGCGAATGGATGTAATATGGCATCTGTTACCTTTTCTTTACGAGACCGAGCGGCAGTCTCACCCTCAGCTATCTCATCTAAATCCTTAGCCTTTTTTGAATCATCTGATTCATCAAGCATTTCGAGCTCGTCGCTTGCAAGCGCCAGTGCGGCTTCAGGATTAACTTCACCCTCTTCATCGAACATCGGTGTATCTTCTTCGCTATAAGCGTTATCTTTCGATAAAGTATCGCTAGTTTCATTTTCGATAGGTTGGGCATTCGCCAAATCTACAACTGGAATATCCTTCACGAGAGTACCATCGCCATCTGGAGAAGGTTTTGTAACTCGAGCTACGCCATCTTCAACGCTTTGAACTGTCCAGTCATTCTCTAAATCGCCGGACGTGCGGAGTACGCGAACTTGTTGCCCTTTTTCAAAAGAAGGGCTAGTTTGTGTATTCTCACGTGCATTATCAGCAACTGCATCACCTTCCATAATCGCCGCAAAACGGTCCATACGAACATTGGTAGTTTCTTCAGTCCAACCATATTTTTCACGCATAGCATCAAATTTTTCAGCAAATGCATCAAATGCGTCATCGGCAGTGGTTCGATCACCGTCTTTCTTGGCATTTCGTACCATATCGGCAATTTCAAACAAAGATGCATCAGCAAAACGTGCATCAACGGTACTTTCAGCTTGTTCGTGAATACGATTATAATACTCATCTTCACTTTCGCTATTCAGATCTTTAGCAAAACGACCTGTTTCAGCATCATGCACACTTCCGTTACCATCTTTGTAATTTCGTCCAGCTAGGTAGTTGTCCCAGTCTTGTTGTGCCTGCCGCTTCTCTGGGTCAAAGGCTGCATCGACATCGCTACCAAAACGGTTTTCGTTCATACCGTTTTCGCCAGCAGGTTGGCCGTGGGTTAGTTTTTCACTCATTGTGGTGGTTCTCCTTATAGAAATGATGTGACTTTTTGTGTTTTTATTTGATAATACAGCTATCTTAGCAAATAATATACTTTTTGTCAAGTACTTATGCTTGATTGTTGCGGATTTTACACTTATATTTTATTACAAAAGTTGTTCAGGGACCGCGCATCTGGATGATGCGCGGTCCCGCTCCTTGTGAACGAACAACCTTTCCCCGCCAGCCGGAGTGCTGGCGGGTAGGCTCAGATCAGTGCGCCGCCTGCTGGGGGCGCACGATCTGCACGCCGGCATCGGCCTGCGCGTCGGCGGCGTAGGCCGCATCCTCGTCGCGGCGGCTGCCCATCGCGTCGAGAATGGCCGTGCAAGTCACGACGAAGATCGTCGTGATTGACGCCCAGATGACCGCATCCAGGATGGTCAGTGGCGTGAGCCACGCGACCACCAAGAGGATAGCGAACGCCACCCCGAAGGTGACGAGGCCGATGAGCCACAGCGGGGCGCCGAGACCGCCACCGCCGCTGCGGGCGACGGCGAGCGCGTGAGCCGAGGCGCTCGCCACTTGGTCGACCTCGGCGCGCAACGCGACGAGGTCTTCCTCGAGAGGGTCGAACCGAGAGGCCGGACGACTGCCCAGCTTCTCGCCGTTGCGCCACGGCGCGATGATCTCCTCGACGGCGCTGACGCGCGCCGCGAGGTCATCCTCGGTCTTGGTGACGGCCTGCGCCGCCTCCTCGACCTTGACCTTGGCCTTGGCAGCGTCGTCGGGCGAACCCGACTTCTCCGCCTCCGCGACCGCCTCATCGGCGGCCTTGACAGCCTTGGTGGAGTTGTTGGCCGAGGCTTTGGCCTCGGCCGAACTGTCGGCCTTGGCCGCCTCGACACTCGCCTTCTGACGACCGATGAGCTCATCGGTCTCCTGACGGAGACTGTCGACGACCTCACCGACGTATTTGGCGATGGCGGCAGCATTGCCTCCGCCCAGCTGGGCGGCGAGCGCAGCGTAGGCCGGGGACTGCTTGGGGGTGGCGTTCATACCAACCCCTCCTTTCGAAGATTGAGATATCCACGATGGAAATCTCGGTGATCGCTGGCTAGTAGCTACATAGCAGCGATCATCACACAAAGTATCTGACTTCATGTGATAATCTACTGCTACGTGTGCTTCAGACGATGTGTCGTAATGTTCGTTCACATTAGTACACAGAGAATTTTAGCAAAACCAAAACTCTATCTGCGGGAGTCTGCCTTTATTAGGCAGCGCTCAACCCTTATTATGCAATAATAAGGGTATAGCGCTGCCCATAATAAGCAGGATTTGTAAGCAAAATATAAATGCAAAATTGTTAACCTGCTCAATCGCGAAACAGTTGCGAGCCGCTACGATTGCTAAATACATAATAGCATTTTTTTGTAAAAAAGTCAATATGCTTTTACTATGTGAGTGTGCGTTTGACCAGCTCGCGGGTGAAGAATTCGAGTTTGTCGCCTTCTTCAATCAGCAGTTTCTTGCTGGTTTTCAGGCTAAGGCCGCACATTTCGCCTTCGAAGACATCTTTGGCTTCTTGTTGGGCGCGCTGGACCTTTTCGACTTCGACTTCAGCGAGTTGTTCGTTCTTGCGCAGCACTCGCGCCATCAGACCAGCCGCGACTTTACCATGAGTGACTTCCCCACCGCAGATGACTTCTTCTTTCAGTGTTCGGAAGACGCCCTTGATAGTGAGCGTGCCAATCTCGGTTTCAACGACTTCTGGCGCGAGCAGTGCTTCCATGCTGGCCTTGGCGTTATCAAGCAATTCGTAAATTACCTTGTACATCCGAACTTCTACCTTGTCGCGGGCGGCTTGACGCTTTACCGCTGGCGGAAGTTCGACGTTGAAGCCGTAAATTACCGTGCCTGAATCGGCTGCCAGGTGAATGTCATTTTCTGAAATATTTCCGACACCGCTGCCCACAATGCGAAGAGTAATTTTGCCATCAGTTTCGATGAGACGGAGACTATCGAGTACGCTAGTGAGCGAGCCCTGTACGTCAGCCTTCACAATCACATTAAAGTCTTCGGCGTCGTGCTGCTGGTTCATAAGTTTTAAGAGGTCAGCTGAAGTAACATTGGTGCTAGCCGCTGCTTGTTCACGCTCCAAACGAGTTGCGACCGTCATCTGGCGGGCTTCTTTTTCATTTTTGACAATGATAAAATTGTCACCAAATTGTGGCAAATCTTTGAATCCAGTCACCGTCACAGGCGTCGAGGGGCCGGCTTCTTTGGTGGCTTTGCCTGTAAAGTCGAGTAAAGTTCGAACTTTTCCGTAGCTGGTACCAGCCACCAAATACTGGCCAGGGCGCAAACGACCTTGTTCAACGAGGAGCCCCACAACAGATCCTCGACCAATCTCCATATGCGCCTCAATAACGAGTCCTTCGGCTGGTATATCGGTATCAGCTTTAAGTTCTTCCATGTCCGCAATCAGCAGCACGCTTTCAAGCAAATTGTCGAGCCCGGCGCGAGTTTTGGCACTGACTTCAACCATGATGACGTCCCCGCCCCATTCTTCGGGGTTGAGATTGTGCTCGGTGGCAAGCTGCGTTTTCACAAGCTGTGAATTGGCAGTTTCTTTATCAATTTTATTGATCGCGACGACAATCTTGGCGTTAGCTTCGCGGGCAAAACGAATCGCCTCGACCGTTTGCGGCTTCACGCCATCATCGGCTGCCACGACAATAATCACCACATCGGTAAGCGTCGCGCCGTGCTGACGAAGCGCCGCAAAGGCTTCGTGGCCTGGTGTGTCGAGCAAGGTAATTTTGCGGTTTTTACGCTCTACCTGATAGGCGCTAATGTGCTGGGTAATGCCCCCTGCTTCGCCCTCGACGGTCTTGGTATCGAGAATCGCGTCGAGGAGGCTGGTCTTTCCGTGGTCGACATGACCCATCACAGCTACAATCGGCGGACGTTCGGTAGCGTGATCGCTCAATTCACGTTTGACGCGTTCAGCCTTTTCGACTTCCTTTTTCTCGAGTTCAACATCAAGCCCGAGCTCCTCCACGATAATCGTGGCGGTCTCGAAATCAATCTTTTGATTGATGGTCGCGGCGATACCGTTTTTGAATAACTCCCCCACTAGAGTTGTAACAGGCAGATTCAGTGTTTCGGCCAGTTCGCCTACCGTAATCGCGTCGGCTACCTGGATGATTTTTTCGGCCATAGCTGGCTTCCTTTCTGCCCGTACTCTGGGCTGGAATTAACGTTTCATACTACTTCTTTTTAGTTTTGCCATCGAGGCTGAGGCTAATCTTGCGATTTTCTTTGTCGACTTCAAGCACGACAAATTCTTTGCGTTCGTTGAGCTTAAAGACCTTTTCTGGATCAACACCTTCACCGCCGCCAAGTTCCGAGATGTGAACAAGCGCTTCGACGGCTGGGCTGAGCTGTACGAAGGCACCGAATGGCGTGATACGCGTTACTGTACCTTCCGCTTTGGTCCCTGGGGCAAATTTTTCAACTTCATCAAGCCAAGGATCTTTTTGAAGTTGCTTCATGCTAAGGCTGAGGCGATCTTTGTCGATTGAGATGATTTTCGCTTCAACATTCTGTCCAACTTTAACGTAATCTGATGGATTGTTGACACGCTCCCATGAAATTTCAGAGATGTGGATCAAGCCTTCGATACCTTCAACGTTAACGAATACGCCGAAATCGACAACGCCGGTCACAACACCTTTTACGGTATCGCCGACGGCAAGTTTTTCAAATCGTTCGGCAAGACCTTCCTTAATAGCTTCTTTTTCTGAGAAAATAAGCTTGTTGGCTTTGCGGTCAGCATCGAGGATGCGGACCTTGAGTGTTTGGTTGGTGAGCGCGTTCAGGCGACTAAGGATTTCGTCTTTGTCGCTTGAGCCAACACGTGGATAATGCTCGGCAGATAGCTGTGAAACTGGCAAGAATCCGCGAACGCCTTCAAATTCGACCAATAAACCACCGCGATTGGCATCATACGGTTCGATGTCGATAGTTTCACCAGCTTCGAATTTAGCGATAACATCTTCCCAACCACGGTCTTTGGCGGCTTTTCGCAGGCTCAGTAGGCTGTAGCCATTGTCGAGTTCGGCATCAACAACGCTAGCAGTGACTTCGTCGCCAATGTTCATGTTGCGTGAGAAACCAACTTCACGGCGTGGCACGTAGCCAACACCTTGTGCGCCGAGGTCAAGCAATACTTCGTGCTTTTTAATTGATAGCACTTTACCAGTAACAGTTTCACCTGCTACGATTTGCTGAGCGCCTGCATCACCGGTGAGCAGGTCGTCCATAGTTAATGTGGCTTTGGTAGCCATAGTCGTAAACGACTCCTTCCTTTAATGATATTTCATAAAAGACTGCCGGCGCAGGAGTGCGAACCATTAGTCTTAAAATCACTTCTCATTGTACCTCAGTTGGTACCAGATGTAAAGGCAAGCTGTCACTGCCAGATGTCCAACGAGCGGGTAGTACAAGCGAAATGCAGCCCTTATCGTTCCTGCCAGGTGCAAAGAACGATAAGGCGCGTAACGCTACCCCGAGTTGAATATCTGGCAGTGACAGCTTGTGCTATTTAGCGTGAAAATTCGCGAGAACGAATGTAGGTGGCAGCGGAAAACGCCACAAGCGCGAGGACAATAGCGTTTTGTAGGGTGTCTTCTGGGCCAGTTGCCGGAAGTTTTGCGGTGCTCGTGCTAGAGCCAGCGTTTGTTGGGGGCTGAGTTGAAGACTGTGGCTGGGTACTTGTTGAAGCCGAGCTACTTGAAGACTGGCTATTCGTCGATGTGCTTTGGGTGTTCGTATCGACCGTTTCACCCTTTTCAGTGCTTTTGTTTTCATTATCGTTGGCTGGCTCTACCGTTGTCACCTGACTAGTGCTCGAGTTATCCTCGCCCATGGCCAGCTTCTTTTGGTTTGACTTAATGTAATACAGGCCACCGAGCACAGCAAGTGTCAGCAAAATACCGACAATCAAAAAACTGGCAACCCATCCACCCTGGTGCTTAAACTGCTTGTTCATTCTCATTTCCTCGCAAAAAATGTTGTTAGGTCATAGTATAGACTATTTTTCAAGACGACACAACCTCTCCTCTCCTGCTATACTGAAAAGTATGATTATCGCAGTCGATACTGGAGGGACAAAGACACTTGTCGCGACGTTCGCAAAATCTGGCGAGCGCGGCGAGGACATCAAATTCCCTACCCCTAAAGATGTTCACGAATATGTCGCACAGCTTGTAAAAACAATTGACGATACCGCGGGATCTAGCGCTATTGATGCAATTGCAATCGCACTACCTGGTACCGTACGGCGCGATGGCATGTTAGTTTCTGCTCGTAATCTCGGCTGGAAAGAAGTTGATATGAGGCAACTACTGATTCGCCACTTCGCTTGTCCGATTTTTGTCGAAAATGATGCGAATCTTGGCGGCGTCGGCGCAGTACGACTGATTGACGATGCTCCGTCGCGCTGTCTGTATGTAACGGTAAGTACCGGCATTGGTACGGGAATGGTCGTCGACGGTAAGTTGCTTAGTGGCCTTGAACAGTGCGAGGGTGGAAATATTTTTCTGGAACACGACGGCGTGACAAAACGATGGGAAGAATTTGCCTCTGGGCGTGCTATTCACGCAACTTACAAAAAGTATGCGCGCGATATTACCAGCAAGCGCGTTTGGAACGTGATCAGCAAGAATATTTCTGTAGGAATTTTGGCGTTATGGCCAGTGTTACGCCCCGAAATGATTATCATCGGGGGCAGCATCGGAACCTATTTCGAACGCTACGGCGAACACTTAAATGGGATGTTGCGCGAATATTTGGGCTACCGCGCACCCCTGGTCGTTCAGTCACCAAAACCGGAAGAAGTTGTAATTTATGGTTGCTACTACTATGCCCTCGATCGACTTGCTGATTAAAACTCTTGCTGCAGATTTTCCAAAGCTCATATTTCACGAAGCCGACTACTTTTCATGGGCACCAAGCACCAACACCGTCTCGTTTAGCTTGTCCGAGCCGCACGGGGCCGAGCGTTTGTTGCACGAAGTGGCACATGCTGAGCTTATGCACAAAGGGTACGAACGCGATATCGATCTGATCGCGATGGAGCGCGACGCATGGCAGCGCGCCCGTACGACACTTTCTGAAACATACAACATTGCGATTTCGAGCGAGGTGGTTGAGAACCACATGGAAACATATCGGGATTGGCTGCACGCCCGCAGCACCTGCCCCCACTGCACCGCTAATGGCCTGCAGATTGGCAAAAAAAACTACAAGTGCTTGGCGTGCCTTAAAGCGTGGGACGTCAACGAAGCCAGGGTGTGCGCCTTGCGACGATACAAAAAATAAAATACCCCTCACTCAGAGGGGTATTTTAGAGTAAGTATTTACCTTAGGCAGCTTTTGGTTCTGCAACCTTTTTACTGCGGCGTGAAATTTTACCACCTTTGGCACCTGCAATACGCGCAAGCGCTGGATTAGCGGCAAACCCACCGGTACGACCGTTTTGGCCACCTTTACGACCGATTTTTGCATAAAAATCAGGGTCTTTTTGTAGGTTCTTTTGTGCAGCCTTAAGGCCGCCAGCTTTTGTTCCAGCCATTGTATGACTCCTTATATATTAAAAAGAGCCTGCCAGATTACCTCTGGTAGACCCTCCTATTACCTCACACATGGTATGTGTTAATTCCTATGTTGCCATAGCTTATGCTTTTTGTCAATATTTACCGTGAGCTTTTTTGTGATATAAAAAGTATTGCATTTATGCTTTAGGTGCTATATTATAGCTACAGTCCCGTTAAGTTACTGTAGTAGCTTATACGGAATAGGCACCTGTTTGAACCCAAATTAGGTTTGAGCGATCAAACAACCTGCTCTGCGAGACAGGTTGTTTTTTGTTTTAGTCGATACATAACACCGTTGAGCGCGATGGTTTGTGACTAATATGTATTGTGTTCTCTTTATATGCAAAAGTGCCGCTGTTAAAACGGCACTTTTATGCTTATGTAGGCTATATGAGCTATTGGCCCTGAGGTGTTGTTTTAGGCGCAGGTGTAGTTGTTTGCTGTGTTACACCCTTAGTGTCACTCGTAATTGCAATCGGACCAACATTTATCAGCATATTGCTGCTTTCTCGGTAGATAATTGCCTTTTTTGCCTGTGGAAATAGCAAAATTACGTCGCCGTTTTCAGCATCTTTAAAAAATGGTTGATCTTTTAGTTTCGCTTTATCTGTTACGCTCGCAAGCACCGGTGTTTCGTCGGCCGGAACGCTAATTAGTTTTGCTACCTTTGCCTTTGTAGTCATAGCTTTCGATTGCTGTGCTTGCTGCAATGTTTTGGGATCATTCTTGATTGACTGAAGTTGATTATACAAATAGCCTGCGGCACCAGCACCCGCCAGTGCAAGCATAGTCATCACTGTTAAGGCAATCTTATTACCTGAAAATTTCTTACGCGAGGTATTTTCACTCGTTTTGTGAACCATTGGTCGTATACTCCCCTTTTGAATTACTGCTCATGATTATAGCAAGACAGGCCTTCAGGTACAAGCATCGTGAAGGACTTACGGCTTGAACTCATTTGCTTGCACCATGTCCGATATCGATATGATTTTTTGACTTGGTAGTCGATACAAAAACGCTTTATCGGGGTATACAATCAGGTAGTCGCCATTTTCAGCGTTTTTATAGAATTCTTTATTGGATGTTTGCAATTTCTTTGCATCATCAATACGTATTATTGTCGGCGCTATGCCGTCCGCTCGGTAATAGCTCTTCTCGAATACATCTCGAACATAGCTGCTCGTACTGGTTGTAGGCACTGAAGATGACACAACAGTGTTATGACGATACATTGCGTACAAAGCACCAATTAGCAGGATCATAGATACGAAGAATAGTACAGATATAGTCTTAAACGCCCCTGATTGATGGAGCCATCGCTTCACGAAGTTTGGTAGTTTTAATGTCATAACTGATCACTTGCTGATTTTGCCGGTTTAGCAGTGGTGATATATTGATATGCCATCTTTGAATACATCGTAATCTCTTCGCGCGCCGTTGCTTCATCTGCCGCTACCATGACACAAAGTAAGTACGGCCTATTCGGTACATATACAATACCGCAGTCGCTATACACATCTTGCACATTGGCAATCCGAAACACACCTATCTTATGCGCAACCTTCACCTTGTCATCAACACCTGAAGGCAATTTGTCGTTGTATATGGTGCGCGTCAGTATATCGAGCATCGCCTGCGATGAATCGCGGTGGAGATAGCTCGCAAGATAAAGGGTACGAAAAACAGAAGCGTAGCTT
This sequence comes from uncultured Candidatus Saccharibacteria bacterium, assembly GCA_964618945.1. GTDB lineage: Bacteria > Patescibacteriota > Saccharimonadia > Saccharimonadales > Saccharimonadaceae > UBA1020. The sequence continues at coordinate 15,027 of CAZUDH010000001.1, read as the reverse complement.
TTTGGTGACATCACCGGATATGGCCCGCTACGCGTTTTTGGCAAGTCTAAGGCGTTAAACACTTCTTGGAGGGCGCCTTTTGGCAATGTGGCTACGAGAACGTTCGCAGCTGTGTTGTCAGACCGAACGAGTGTGTATTCAATAAACTCATCGACCGTCATCCGAGTACCCGCCCCGCGCTTCCATAAATCACCAAATTGACTATTTATATGCTCTTTTTTAACCTCCAGTACATCGGTATGTCGTAGTGCACTCTTTTCGATTTGTCGGTAAATTGCCATAACGGCCGGAACTTTTGATAAACTCCCGATCTCTATTTGGTACTGGTCATTTACTCCAATTGACGATCCTGTCGGAAGATACTCGAAGTAAACGCCTGCTGGTGTTTTTTTATCGTTATAGTGCTGGTTCATTGCTTCGCGTAACGCCGTCAGGTTGATAATCATGTCACTACCATTTGGCCCAAGTACTCTCTTTGATAAATACGAATACGTCTCTGTATCGATCTGTGGTTGGCTATTCGCTCGCCCTAAATTATAGGCGGCAATCCCGACCACCAGTAAAGCAATTCCTATCAGTGCATATTTTCGTACATTATTCATCATTCGTATATATCGCCTGCCAATTAAAATGTACCACATTATCAAGCGGATCTTCTAATTCAACAGTAAAGCCTTGCGCACTAATGTCGCGTACGCGCCAATTTGTTCCTATAAAGTCTTTCGGCGTCAATACAACCGAAGGCGCTCCTGGATGCGGTCGTGCAAACACCACTGTAACTGACGTCGTTTGACGTTCAATGGCAACCGAGCCTGACATATTTGATCCAAAGGTAATATTGTTGTCAAATTCAATCTCGCCACTAAAGCGCAACCCGCTGGCCGATGAACTCATAAGTTTTTGAATATCATCAAGTGTGATTGTTGCAGACAACGAGCCTGATTCAAGCGATTGCACACGCTTGTCAAGTGTATCGATTTTCTCCTGTTGTATCGTGAAACCTTTCATAATCTCATCAATCAAGGCTTGATCTACCCCATTAAACTCGACTGTCTCAATACCTAAGTCGGACTGTGTGCTCGCTGAGTAACTTTCGGTCGATACGCCGACTAATTTCGTAATATCCAGCCTGACTGGGGCTTGCCATAGCCCATGGCGAACATACACGAATCCATTGGCAGTCCCATCGCCGTTGTCGTTTGCGTCGAACATTAGCTGACCAACTACATATCCTGTTGATGATGCGCGCATGCCATACCCGGGTTTTGTCTTGCTAACCGTTATCATATCACCTGCTCGTGGCAGGCCATTTTCAGTGCTCAGAATGATTGGCACACGGCCAGATAACGCAAGCGGCACTGGTCGCCCCTTGCCATCTGCCGCACCAACCACAAAACCAGGTGCCGTACTAACAATGCCGAGCTGTCGGTCTCGATATCTATCTGAAGCAGCAACCACCTGGCTACTTCCCGTTCCTTCAAGCATCGTTATCATCCCGGGCTTCAGAGATTCATCATGTGTGAAATACGTCTCAGCGTAGTCGGCACCACTGACACGATATGCAGTTATGTAGCTACCCGCATAAACTGTCGACGTCCCAGATGCAGCGACTTGTCCATACTGAACGGTAACTGGGCCCGAGTTTGCTCCGGTTTTTATCGAACCCGAGATCCGAACTTCGTTAGCAGCTGTATCGGCAATAGCCATTGAGCCAGAGGTTGTAGAACAAGCGAGATTTGAAACACTGATAGCCTGTTCAACGTTGCTCACAGAAATATCGCATGTAGAACCAGATGGGGCCGTGACTTGCCATTTGGAGTCTGCTGTTGTATTTGATGCGAGCGATACACTCGCCTCGAATACCCACGTTTCGTTTGCCCCTGCCGTAAACCCAATCGTGTCGGTTGTGTCTGCGTTGTTGTCAATATCGGTGAAGGTTATGGTGTTATTTGTATAATTTCCGTCAAGCACATTGTGATACGTTGCTCTGTTCGTCCCGCATATAAACTGGCCAGTCGTTGCGTCCCACTTAAGCGACTGATCACTCTGGTCGCAGTCCGTTAGGCCTGCGCCGCTTAATGAGCTAAAGCTGGCGGCACCTGTTGCAGAGATACTCCACTGGGCGTCTGTGATGGCAACATCAGCATCGCTATCGCCAATCCTTACGGTGTCTGAGCCAGTGCCCATACCAATATTTGTCGTATTAGCATCGCTGTCGGTTGCGATATTAATCACCCCTGATCCATTATCTATTCCTATGGTTTGATCAGACAATATACTCCCAATACTCACTGCTCCTGTATCAAGTACCGAGAGTACAGTATTGCCTCCAAATTGTATAGCGTAATCACCAGTTCCGTTAAGATTTGTTGTCAAGTTCGATGCTCCGAGTGAAATAGTCGTTGAAGCGTCGAGAGTCAAAGCGTCCGCTAGTTGAGCAAAATCAAATGCATCAGCTGCAATATCTGCGCCTATCACTGTTCCATCAACTATTTCTGACGAACTAATGTCAACGCCCAAACTGCTCGAAATCGATCCGCTCGCAATTGCTATCCCAGTACCGGCGGTATATACCGTGTTCGCATCGGTACTACAGCCCCAGCTACTTGAGCCGGCGGTCCACTTCAGCAGTTGTTGGTCTGTACAGGTGGTGAGTAAGCCAAGTGTATACGGCGAGCCGCCAGTGCCGCTGCCGCTACGAGCTAGGCCGCCATTGGCCGTTGCGTTCGTCACCTCATTGCCAATCACGCCGTCAACTTCAGCTGGAAACGCGATTGATTGGTTGGTAATTGCCGTAATCATGCCGTTTGCGTCAACCGTAATTTGCGGAACTGTCGTTGTTGAGCCATACGTGCCCGCCGCAACGCCTGTTGTATTGGTATCAGTTGGTTTGGCACAGCTAAAGGCGCTGCCATTCCAGGTGAGGTACTGGCCTGCCGCGCAGGTCGGCGCATTAATGGCAATCGTCGGGCTCCAGCCCTCGCCTGCCGTACCGCTAATAGTAATACCGTTGCCACCGGTTGCACCTGCTACGTAGTTGCCCGTTGTGTCGGTACCGAGTGCGACAGAATTTGGATCGATATCCCAGGTTACCCCTGAACCACTAACGGTGATGTCGCCCTTATCGCCGTCGCTGACGCCGCTCGTTCCAGTATTGTCAGCCGCACAGGCCCAAGCCGTACCGTTCCATTTGAGTATTTCACCACTCGTCGCGCATGTTGTGCCGGTAATCGTGTTGCTGGCTCGACTAAACAAGCCATTACCCGTAAATGTGAGGAAATTTTCTTTGCCATTAAACGCGCTCCAATCGCTGCTTGAGAGTATGCCATCCACACTGCCCGAGGCAGTTGGTAGCGTGCGATTTGAAACACTGGTAATACGCCCCGCGGAATCGACTGTTAGTTGTGCCACGCCAACACCTGTATTTCCGTATGTGCCTGCCGTAGCACCGCTCGCGTTCAAGTCGTTGCTTGTAATGGTGCCATCAACAATTTCGCCACTGGTAATATCGGTACCAAGCGTGGCGGCGATCTGGCCACTCGTAATCGTAATGCCTGTACTTGCGCTATAGGTGGTATCAGCATCGCTCGCACATGCCCACTCACCTGCGGTCGCACTCGCCTTTAAAATCTGGCCGCTACTACAAGATTGTAGCGAGAATGCCGTACCGTTTAAGCTAAGGCCACCGTTTGTTGCAGCCGAATACGTCGTGTCGCTGTCGCCAATCGTTACGGCGCCACCATTCGTTAATGTCAATTGACGCGTGCCGCTATTCCAGCTCAGGGTTTGGCTGTCAGTGTTATCTTTCAAACTCGTTAGGTCAACGGTGTTACCACCGCTTATCGTTAGGATGTTGGTGCCAGTGTTCCAGTTTAGTGTCTGCGCATCAGTATTCGTGTCCGTATCAGTGTCGGTATCGTTGGCACAGGCCCAGCCACCAGCCGTGGTGTATTTTAGGAGTTGGCCGTCGGTGCAGGTTGTAACCATGCCAACTTTGTAGGGATCGCCGTTTGTACCAGTGCCAGTCATGACGAGACCACCGTTAGCGGTAACATTTGCCACCTCATTACCAATCACGCCGTCGGTTTCGGTGTAACTGGTGAGGTAACTCACGTTGGTGCCTGCCGTGACTTGTCCCTGGGCATTGACGGTCACATTATTGTAGGTGCCAGGGGTAAGACCTGCGATAGCTTCAAGGTCAGCAGTCGTAATGGTACCATTGGTAATTTCGGTACCTTCGATCGTGGTACCAAGTGTGCTTGAAATAACATTGCTGCCGTTAATCGCTATGCCCGTGCCGGCACTGTATGTTGTATCGGTGTCGGTGTCGACAACTTGGTCGGCACAGACCCATGCTGTGTCGCCGCCATTACGCTGCAAAATCTGCCCCGCTGCACAGTCCATAAGTTTTACGGTATCGTCAGTGCGTAGTAGGCCGTCGCTGAAGGTTAGGACATTTTCTTTATTATCAAAGGTGCTCCAATCTGTGCTACTCAGCAAGCCGCTGGTCGAATCAGAGGCGAATGGGATTGTGAAGCTGCCCCCGTTTGTGAGGGTGACGGTGCGGGTGGCCGTATCATAGCTGATTGACTGCGCATCGCTATCGCTAATTATCACACTGTTGCCGCCGCTCACGCTGAGCGTACGAGTGCCGCTATTCCAACTGAGGGTTTGAGCGTCGGTATCGGTATCGACATCAGTCGCACATACGAAGGCGCTGCCGCTCCACTGTAGTTTTGTGGTGCCACTGCAGGTTGGTGCGTTGATTGAAAATACCGTTCCAGTGAGCGTCAGTCCATCGCTTGCAGTGTAGGTCGTGTCTTGATCGGCAGGCAGCGTGACTGAACCGCCGCCGGTAAGGCTAATCACATTGCCAGCAATTGAGAGTGTTTGGCTATCGGTGTTGTCTTTCAAGCTACTAAGATCAACCGTATTGCCGCCGCTCACTGTGAGGATGTTGCTACTCGTATTCCAACTGAGGGTTTGGGCATCGGTGTCGGTGTCGCTGGAGCATGCCCAACCACCCACCGAGTTATATTTCAGCAGCTGGCCGTCCGCACAGGTAGTGATCAAGCCAACTTTGTATGGGTCGCCTGTCGTACCAGCACCGCTCATAACGAGGCCACCGTTATTTACTACGCCAGCAACCTCATTACCGATTACGCTATCGGCCTCTGTCGTGAGATAGCTAACATTTGTACCACCAGTTACTCTTCCTTTTGCGTCAACCGTAACATTGTTGTACGTACCAGATGAAACACCTGTATCGCTTAGCCCTAGCTGATTGCTTAGCTGCACCAAGTCAGACGTTGTTGCCAAACTAATACCGGCATTTTGTGTTGAAGTCGTTACAGTAATCGCACCTGAACCCGATGCCGATAAAAGACCTGTGTTACTAAATTGTGTACCGACAAGGCTCAGGCCAGTGCCTGCGGTATATGTTGTGTTGGTATCAGTTACTTGGTTGGCGCATGCCCAGGCATTACCTGCTCCATTGCGCTGCAAAATTTGGTTAGCTGCACAATCCATAAGTGTTACTGTGTCATCGGTGCGCAGCAGACCATCGCTGAACGTCAGGACGTTTTCTTTACCGTTAAAGGTATTCCAGTTGGCAGCGCTAAGTATACCGTCGTTTCCCGAGGAAGCTGTTGGTAGTGCACGGTTAGAAATTGCGGTCACTTGACCCTGGGCATTCACCGTTATTTGCGCAACACTGGTGGATGTATTGCCATATGTACCAGCTGAAGCGCCAGTTGTGGCTAAATCTGCCGCTGCGATCGTGCCGTCGACAATCTCGCCCGAAACGATGTCTGTTCCCAGGCTAGCCGCAATTTGACCACTGGTAATAGTAATTCCTGTATCAGCCGTATACGTCGTGTCGTTATCTGCCGCACACGACCACTGGCCAGCTGTTGCAGTGGCTTTCAGCACTTGACCATCAGCGCATGACTGAAGCGAAAATGCCGTGCCGTTTAAGCTAAGGCCGCCGTTTGTTGCTGCCGTGTAGGTCGTATCAGTATCGCCAATCACTACACTGCCACCATTAGTCAGGCTGAGCTGGCGAGTGCCGCTATTCCAGCTGAGGGTTTGGGAGTCGGTGTTGTCGGCATATTTGCTAAGGTCGACGGTAGCAACGTTGCCAGAAATACTGAGAGTGTCGCCAGTGAGGCTGATGCCTTGAGCGTCGGTGTTGTCTTTGAGGCTCGAAAGGTCAACAGTGTTGCCACCGTTAATGGTGAGAATGTTGCTGCTTGTGTTCCAGCTGAGGGTTTGGGCGTCGGTGTCGGTATCAGTATCGATATCACTCGCGCAGGCCCAGCCGCTTGCGGCGGTATACTTCAGTAGCTGGCCGTCGGCGCACGTTGTCACAAGTCCAACTTTGTATGGGTCACCATTTGTGCCAGTACCTGTCATCACCAAGCCGCCGTTATTGACTACACCCGCTACTTCGTTACCAATCACACCATCTGTTTCGGTGTAGCTTGTTAGGTAGCTTATATTGCTCGCAGCAGTTACCTGGCCTTGTGCGTTCACCGTAATGTTGTTGTACGTACCGGGAGCAAGACCGGCGATAGTTTCGAGATCGGCAGCTGTGATGGTGCCGTTGGTGATTTCGGTGCCGTCGATCGTGGTGCCGAGTGTTGTTGAAATAACATTACTACCGTTTATTGCAATGCCGCTGCCCGCACTATACGTTGTGTCATTATCAACAACTTGATTAGCGCAAATCCAGGCGCTATCACCGCCATTTCGTTGTAAAATTTGCCCAGCTGCACAATCCATAAGTGTTACTGTGTCATCGGTGCGCAGCAGACCATCGCTGAACGTCAGGACGTTTTCTTTACCATCAAAGGTCTGCCAATCGGTATTTGAAAGCAGCCCAGCTGATGAATCAGAAGCCAGTGGAAGTGTGAAGCTACCACCGTTTGTGAGACTCACTACACGAGTAGTGCTGTTATAACTAATGCTCTGGGCATCGGTGTTGGTATCGGCAATCGTCACCGTGTTACCGCCACTGATCGTAAGCTCGCGCGTGCCATTGTTCCAGCTCAGAGCCTGTTCATCGGTATTCGTATCGGTGTCGGTGTCAAGGTCGGTCGCGCACACAAAGGCACTGCCATTCCAAACGAGTTTCTGGGTCGTAGTATTGCACGTTGGCGCATCAATCGCAAATACTGTGCCAGTCAGGCTGAGGCCGTTGCCATTGGTGTAGGTCGTGTCGTTATCGACAGGTAGTGTAACTGAGCCGCCACCAGTAAGGCTAATCACATTACCGGCGATCGACAGTGATTGGCTGTCGGTGTTGTCTTTTAGTGATGAAAGGTCGACCTCGTTGCCGCCGCTAATCGAAAGTTTGTTTGTGCTTGTATTGAACGTAAGTGCCTGGGCGTCGGTGTTAGTATCAGTATCGATATCGCTGGCGCAGGCCCAACCACTAGCGGTGGTGTATTTGAGCAGTTCACCGTCAGAACAGGTAGTTACAAGCCCAACTTTGTACGGATCGCCGTTTGTACCAGTACCAGTCATCACTAAACCACCGTTATTCACCACGCCTGCTACCTCGTTACCAACCACGCCGTCTTGCTCGTTCGTAAGATAATTCATTTCGGTAGCACCCGTAATACGCCCCTCGGCATTGACTGTTATGCCGTTGTAGGTTCCTGCTGTTACACCGGTGGCAGAGAGCGCAAGCTGACTCGCGGTTTGCGTAAAGTCGCTCGTAGTTGACAGCGTAATCGCTGGATTTTGCCCACCGCTACTGGTGAGTGCACCGCTCGCTGTGACACTCAGCACACCAGTGTTTGCAAATGTCGTACCGGTAAGCTCTAGTCCTGTACCGGCGCTGTAGGTGGTATTTGTGTCGGTGTCGGTATCAACTACTTGATTGGCGCACACCCACGCACTGTCAGCACCATTGCGCTGCAAGATTTGATTTGCCGCACAATCCATTAATGTCACATTGTCTGCACTTCGGAAAATGCCATCACTAAACGTTAGCACACTTTCTTTGGCGTCGAAGGCCTGCCAATCGGTGTTTGAAAGCAGTCCAACTGATGAGCTCGAAGCAAGTGGGAACGTTACCGTATTGCCATCGGCAATAGATAATTCTCGCGTAGTTGCGTTATAGCTCAACGACTGATCATCGGTGTCACTGAATGTACTTGGTGTCATCGGTACCCAGGCACTGCCATTCCAGCCAAGTACTTGCCCACTTGTGGCGCCCTGCTGATCCAGCGCGAATGTCGTACCGCTAAGCGTAAGACCGTCACCAGCGCTGTAGGTTGTGTTGGTGTCCGTATCGGTATCGATATCGTTTTCACAACTAAAAGACGTGCCCGTCCACAGTAGCTTTTCACTTGCGGTACACGTTGGCGCGTCAATCGCAAATACTGTGCCAGTCAGGCTGAGACCATTGCCATTTGAGTAGGTCGTGTTGGTATCACCAATAGTAACCGTGCCACCATTCGTTAACGTCAATTCACGGGTACCACTGTTCCAACTAAGCGCCTGTGCATCGGTGTTGTCGGCATATTTGCTGAGGTCAACCGTCGCAACATTGCCGCTAATACTAAGCGTATCGCCACTGAGGCTAATGCCTTGGCTATCGGTATTGTCTTTCAGGCTGCTAAGATCGACGTTATTGCCGCCACTGATTGTGAGTGTATTGTTAGCCGTGTTAAATGTTAGCGTTTGTTCATCGGTATTTGTGTCAGTATCCGTGTCTACGTCGCTTGCACAGGCCCAACCGCCTGCGGTGGTGTATTTGAGGAGCTGGCCATCCACGCAGGTTGTCACAAGTCCCACTTTGTATGGATCACCCGCAGTTCCAGCACCAGTCATTACAAGTCCACCACTCGAAACAACGCCCGCGACTTCATTTCCGATAACACCGTCAGTTTCGGTGTAACTCGTTAAGTAACTTACGTTACTTGCTGCTACCACCTGCCCTTGTTCGTTCACGGTGACATTGTTGTACGTACCTGCGGTTAGACCAGCAATTGAAGCAAGATCAGCGGCTGTAATAGTGCCGTCGATGATTTCTGTGCCGTCGATGCTAGTACCGAGAGTAGTACTAATTTGATTACCCGCTCCATTGATGGCAATGCCCGTTCCTGCGCTGTAGGTCGTGTCGGTATCAACTACTTGGTCAGCGCAGACCCAAGCACTATCACCACTATTGCGCTGTAAAATTTGCCCGCCAGCACAGTCCATCAGTGTCACGGTGTTACTGTTCCGCAGCAAGCCGTCATTAAACGTGAGCACGCTTTCTTTCGCGTCGAAGGCCTGCCAATCGGTGTTTGAAAGTAAGCCGGCTGTGCTACCTGAAGCGAGTGGGAAGGTAATAGTGTTACCATCAGCTATCGTAAGCTGGTGTGTTACGCTATTGTAACTAAGATTTTGATCATCGGTGTCACTGAATGTGCTTGGGCTGTACGGCGCCCATTTCGTGCCGTCCCAGGCAAGTACTTGTCCGTTGGTCGCCCCTTGCTGATCGAGCGCGAACGTCGTACCACTAAGCGTAATGCCATCACCGGCCGTATATGTGGTATTTGTATCGGTGTCAGTATCAGTTTCACAGGTAAATGCCGTACCAGTCCACAGCAGTTTTTCTGTTGCAGTACAAGTCGGTGCATCAATCGCAAATACGGTACCTGCTAGGCTAATCCCATTACCGTTTGAATACGTCGTGTTAGTATCTGCAATCGTCACACTGCCGCCATTAGTCAGGCTGAGCTGGCGAGTGCCGCTATTCCAGCTGAGGGTTTGGGAGTCGGTGTTGTCGGCATATTTGCTAAGGTCGACGGTAGCAACGTTGCCAGAAATACTGAGAGTGTCGCCAGTGAGGCTGATGCCTTGAGCGTCGGTGTTGTCTTTGAGGCTCGAAAGGTCAACAGTGTTGCCACCGTTAATGGTGAGAATGTTGCTGCTTGTGTTCCAGCTGAGGGTTTGGGCGTCGGTGTCGGTATCAGTATCGATATCACTCGCACAGGCCCAGCCACTAATTGTATTGTATTTGAGTACTTGCCCGTTTGAACACGTGGTTACTAGACCGACCTTGTAAGGATCGCCTGTCGTACCAGCGCCGGTCATGACGAGACCACCACTTGCCGCCACTCCTGCGACTTCATTGCCGACAATACCGTCCGTCTCAGTGTAGCTTGTGAGGTAACTCACGTTAGTGCCTGCCGTAACTTGTCCTTGGGCGTTTACCGTAACGTTATTGTAGGTGCCAGGGGTAAGACCAGCGATTGTCTCGAGATCACTCGCAGTTATCGTACCATTGGTAATCTCAGCGCCTTCAATGCTGGTACCAAGCGTACTGCTAATTTGATTGCCTGCTCCTGTGATAGTTATCCCCGTACCGGCACTATACGTCGTATTCGTATCAGTATCGACTACTTGATTTGCACAGACCCAGGCCGTGTCGCCGGTGTTGCGTTGCAAAATTTGGCTGGCGGCACAATCCATCAGTTTTACCGTATCACCAGTGCGTAATAGTCCGTCGCTAAAGGTCAGGACGTTTTCTTTATTATCAAAGGTGTTCCAGTCAGCGCTACTCAGCAAGCCACTCGTTGAATCAGAAGCGAATGGGATTGTGAAGCTACCGCCGTTTGTGAGGGTGACGGTACGGGTAGTGCTGTTGTAGCTAATACTCTGAGCGTCGGTGTTGGTATCGACATCGGCTGCCGGTGCCCACGACGTGCCATTCCATTTTAGTACCTGCCCCGTGGTTGCACTCTGTTGGTCGAGTGCGAAGGTTGTACCCGAAAGTGTGAGGCCACTCCCTGCGCTATAGGTGGTATTCGTATCGGTATCAAGATCGGTCGCACAGGTAAACGCTGTCCCGCTCCAGAGGAGTTTTTGGCTGGCGCTACAGGTTGGTGCATTAATCGCAAACACACTCCCTGCAAGGCTTAGCCCGTTACCGCTACTGTACGTCGTGTCGTTGTCGGCTGGGAGCGTGACCGAACCACCGTTGGTGAGACTAATTACTCGTGTCGTGCTGTTGTAACTGAGCGCCTGCGACTCGCTCCAGCTCTGTGAGTTTCCTCCGCTAATATTAATTGTATGATTACCAGCGCTCGGGTTAGTAATCGTCAATGTTTGACTGTCAGTGTTATCAAGATATGGCGTTAGGTCAACCGTACTCGCGTTGCCAGTAATACTAATTGTGTTACCCGTGCGAGAAATCGCTTGGGCATCGGTGTTATCTTGCAGGTCAGACAGATTAATCGTTCCGCCATTTGTTAGGCTGAGTACATTTGTTACTGAGTTATAACTGAGAGTTTGTTGATCAGTGTTCGTATCAGTATCAATATCACTCGCACACGCCCACGCACCACCATTCCATTTCATGATCTGACCTGCGCTACAGGTGGTAATGAGACCCAGCTTGTAAGGGCTACCTGCTGTTCCGCTGCCGCTCATGACCAAACCGCCGCCCGCGACGACACCTGCAACTTCATTGCCAATTACACCATCTGTTTCGGTGTAGCTTGTCAGGTAGCTCACATTCGTTGCGCTTGTTACCCGGCCCTTGCCATCAACCGTTACGGTGTTATATGTGCCAGCGCCCACACCTGTATTGGAAAGATCGAGTAGCCCGCCAGTTTGCGTTAAATTACCACTAGTTTGCAAAGTGATAGCGGCGTTTTGACTGGTAACATTTGTTGTTAATGCTCCGCTACTTGCAACTCCCAAAATACCTGTGTTCGAAATCACGTCCGCACCGCTAATCGCTATGCCTGTTCCAGCCGTATACGCACCAGAACCTCCGCCAGCATCAGCCGCACAGACCCAAGTCGTTCCATCGCTTTTGAAAATTTGCCCAGCAGCACAGCTCATCAACCCGATAGTGTCGCCACTGCGGACTAATCCTGTATCAAATGTTAGACTATTCTCTTTGTTTGCAAAGGTATTCCAATCTGTGGTACTTATAATTCCATCTGTTGTTGCATTAGCAACAGGATATGTTGTATCGATATCATCTGGAAGAAGCACAGAACTACCATTTGTGAGCGCTAACGTTCGCCCTACTAATGTCAACGCAGTAGAATTTGCGCTTGGAGCCACAACATACTGAATTGTCGTTTGTTGTGAAATCGTCAACTGTGAACGCAATTCATCCATGGACATTGTCTTTAGTGCTCCGTCTTCGGCAATTACGAGACCGGAACCCTCTACCGTAAGTCCTTGCGGCTGTATTGACTGCATTACCTGTACTGGACTTGATGTATTAAACTCAACATTTGCCGAACTTCCCTCGATTGTCTCGTCCCCACAGCCGATGCGATTATCAGTCTCTACAATGTTTCGATTTGTTAGATTTGCAAGACGAGTCATTTTTTGCTCAGACACGTAGTACGGGCAGCTATAGAGCGCTTGGTCAGGTTGTACGACATCTGAAGCTATTGTTGGCCTTGACCTCGTAGAAGCCGGTGTAAAACACGAATTTGTCACAACACCTGATTTTGTAGTACAAATTTCCACTACATACGACCTGCCTATCAGACTAAGCGGTGGTTTAAAGTTGGCTGATAGCTGACCGTTCTGCACAACCGCTGGCGTCGTGCCAACGTAGAGAATATTTGCCGGATCAGTTGTATTTACTGCTCGAACAGCAACAGTCCTCGCACCCTCGCTAAGTCCCCTTGCGTTCATTTTGACCGTCACATTTTGGGGTGTTAGTACAAATAGTGTCGCTATTGCACCGATAATTACGAAGCAAAGTAAACCTACCGACCACAAAGCTGTCGATAATCTCGAGTGCAAATGCTTCTCTACCCCTGTTATTTTCACAATCTATTTCTTTTAACTAGTATTGTCCACCCCATTGTACTCTATTATAAGCATAAGTGCAAAAAAATTGTTCAATTCTTCACCTCCGTTAATAACCCATTTCGTGATTATTTTCTCAAACAGTAGGCTATAAAGAACTTACTTAAAAAATGACGATATGAGTGACGCCAGAGCAATTACCATAACTGTGAGGATAATGTAGTCCTGCAGTCGTCTTGGAACCTTAAGCGCGAGATGTCTCCCGATATACGTTGCAACTACGATAATTGGGAACACAGCAAATACGGGCCATGCCATCGAAAATGTTAGATCACCTGATACAACACGAACACCGCTCGCGAGCGCAAAATTTGCCATACCTATCCATGCGGTCGTTCCATGGATATGCTGGACTGTTAGGCCTTTACTATATAGATAGCCGTTCCGCAAATCCGCGCCTGAAACTCCGGTGCCTTGAAGTGCCCCTGATAGCAAGCCAATGAATGTAGCTCCGTGTTTCGTTGTGGCTTTTTTGCTTTTTGGTTCACTACTAAGAATTGAATGCACTTTCTTGTAAATGAAATAGAGCAGGAATAGTAGGATGATACCGGCGACGATATGTGTATCAATTCCTACAAGAAAGATGCTTCCGATAAGCGCTCCCATCAACGAGGCCGGGAGTAATTTCTTAACCAATTTCCAATCAGTATACTTACGGAACAAATACACTCTTGGGATGTTAGATATGCAGTAAAATACGGTAGCGACCGCTACGGCATCTTTCGCTCCGACAAATCCGGCCATTATAGGGGTGATGGTTGAAGATCCGAACGCTGGCACTATGATGTTAAACAATGTAAATGCGCCGAGGATTAGGCCGAGGAGGATGTAAGACATATCGTCATTATAACAAAAACCCCCTCGTCCGACGGTTATTGTATAATTCGGCGCCGTGCTAGTTTCCCACTTGTGGCAGTATCACGTAGATTGCAATCTACGTGGCGAAGCATCGTCATTCGGAAAAAGTTGAACAAGCTCAACTTTTTCACTCATTTCCTCGCTTCTTAATCGCCCGGGTTTACACTGGCCAGAAGCGGAAAATAAAACAACATCGAATTACGCAAAAACCACCCTTTCGGGTGGCTTTATGCATAATTCGGCGCCGTGCTAGTTTCCCACTTGTGGCAGTATAATCGCCGCTGATGAGCTTGACTTCTGTGTTCGGAATGAGAACAGGTATTTCCTCATCGCCATGGGCACCGAAGTAAGGTTTTAAAACGCTCTTTTTTGCTCCGTTCACTAGGGAGTGGGCGTAAAACCTTGCTTCGGTGTCAATGACACTCGCACGGTCATTTGGTGATGTCAAGAATCGTTTTCGAGACTGACTGTAATGCGATACTTTCGCATCGATTACTTGTTAAGTCTTGTCCGCTCACGCGGAAGCCAAGATTTATTGCATGAGGATGAGATACGTGGCGAAAAGGAGTAGCGCAGCGAGTTGTACCTAAGTACTACTCACGAGCAACGCACTTTTCAACAAAGTAGCTCGCCTCAAGTGTTTACGGGCGACTGGCTACGCCAGGCGTCAGGTAAACACGATGCAAAAATCTTGGTTCATAAAAAGGTAATGGGACTATTAGTACGCTTCAGCTCCATGTATTGCTACACTTCCACCTTGCGCCTATCAAACAGATCGTCTATCTGTGTCCTCGTAATGAAATCTAATCTTGAAGTTAGTTTCGCGCTTAATATGCTTTCAGCGCTTATCTATTCCGAACATAGCTACTCGACAATGCAGCAGGTGGCCACAATCGATACACCAGAGGTTCGTCCACCCCGGTCCTCTCGTACTAAGGGCAGATCTTCTCAAATTTCCACGTCCATACCGGATATAAACCGAACTGTCTCACGACGTTCTGAACCCAGCTCGCGTACCACTTTAATCGGCGAACAGCCGAACCCTTGGAAGGTGCTCCCCCTCCAGGATGTGATGAGCCGACATCGAGGTGCCAAACAGCGCCGTCTATGTGAACTATTGGGCGCTATAAGCCTGTTATCCCCAGGGTAACTTTTATCCGTTTGCGCTGTCGATCCCACATTCATGTACAAATGTACGTACAGCGGATCACTTGCTCCGACTTTCGTCTCTGCTTGGAATGTACTCCTCACAGTCAAGCTGGCTTATGCGCATACACTATCACTTCGATTTCCATCCGAAGCTAGCCAACCTTTGAACGCCTCCGCTAC